>CALWKF010000005.1 GCA_944381215.1 uncultured Clostridia bacterium | reverse complement strand
AGTATCCATCGTTTAGGGCGTGGACTACCAGGGTATCTAATCCTGTTTGCTCCCCACGCTTTCGAGCCTCAGCGTCAGTAATGTTCCAGAAGATCGCCTTCGCCACCGATGTTCCTCCTAATATCTACGCATTTCACTGCTACACTAGGAATTCCATCTTCCTCTCCCATACTCTAGTAAAGCAGTATCAACGGCAATTCCGAGGTTAAGCCTCGGGCTTTCACCATTGACTTACAAAACCGCCTACGCTCTCTTTACGCCCAGTAAATCCGGACAACGCTTGCCCCCTATGTATTACCGCGGCTGCTGGCACATAGTTAGCCGGGGCTTGCTCATGAGATACCATCATTTATTTTTCTCTCATAACAGAAGTTTACAATCCGAAAACCTTCATCCTTCACGCGGCGTTGCTGGGTCAGAGTTTCCTCCATTGCCCAATATTCCCTACTGCTGCCTCCCGTAGGAGTCTGGACCGTGTCTCAGTTCCAATGTGGCCGATCACCCTCTCAGGTCGGCTAACTATCGTAGCCTTGGTGGGCTGTTATCTCACCAACTAGCTAATAGTACGCGAGCCCATCCTATACCGACCGTAGCCTTTTACCTCTGCACCATGCGGTGCTGTGGTCTTATGCGGTATTAGCAGTCGTTTCCAACTGTTGTCCCCCTGTATAGGGCAGGTTGCTCACGCGTTACTCACCCGTTCGCCACTCGGTATCCGAAAATACCTCGTTCGACTTGCATGTATTAAGCACGCCGCCAGCGTTCGTCCTGAGCCAGGATCAAACTCTAATGTTTAATTATGACTCAAAACCAAATCACTTGCGTAATTTGAGATTTTGAAAATTTGTTAATTAATGTACTGTGTACAGAATTGACAAGAACTCAAAAAACCTTATTTAAAAACTATTCAATTGTCAAGGTACTGGTTGTTATCTCCACCACGGGTGATAACGATGTCCATTATACCAGTACTAATTAATAATGTCAACAACTTTTTTTAAAAAAAATAAAAAAATTTCGATTTTTTCTCAAATTTTGCCCATTTTTGCAAAAAATGCCGTAAACCCACCCGCGTGTTCACACTTTTGTATATTAAAAAAGACCAAATTCGGAAAAATTCGGCCTTGAAATTTATGGGATTTGTAAGTTGTCCCTCCCTATCCATATATAATATTATAGCGGATGAGATCCTTCGTCTTAGGCTTACGCGGGTCGAGGCTCAGGATGACAGTGATTTTATTGGTATACTTGCGAAATACAACTACATCCTATTTTATTGTTTATAAATTATGCAATTACTTATCGTGTGTGCGACTTCGCACCGCGCCAGCCCCAAAGTTCTCTTAAACTGATGGAATGAGATCCTTCGTCTAAAAGCTTACGCGGGTCGAGGCTAAAGTCAACTATCTTGTATATTATCTTGTATACTTTCTTATATACTTTTGGTGGTTAAGATGTAGGAGTGCGTTGAGGATGAAAGGAAGAATTTTATTTTATAACAAAAAAGACATTTAAAATGCCCTTTTAATGTAAACTAACTAAGAGATAATACTTTTAAAACTTTCCGACAAAATATATAGATTCCCATTCTTCTCCAACTTTGCCTACTTTGTGTCCGCACCAACATTCAAGGCTATCTACTCCACAAAATTTTTTTATAATATTAGCAAAAGTTTTAGCGCAATTTATACAATCGTCATCATAATCAAAATTTCCTTTATAAAATGATGCTTTACCATTTTTATAAAAACCGCGCACTAAATTTGGAAAATCTTTTTCAGGAATTTTGAGTTGCTTTGCCCACAAATAATGAGATAATTCGGTATTCTTATTAAACTTTATTTTATTATCAATTATAATAAAAGCTATTCTTTCCTTGTGAATAGCCTTCTCCGCATCTGTCAATGTAATGCGTTTACTCAAATTTTCCATACTATATCCTTTAATAAAGTATTGAATAATTAAATTTTTCGGGCGTGCCCGTTCGAGTCCTTTCACTAGACCCTTTTTTAACAAAACACACTGTACAACCTGTACTTTAATGGAGCTATCGGCGGGACTCACTCCGCTTCGCTATCATGCCGGGGCACTAAAAATTCCCCACTGGGGAATTTTTCGGGCGTGCCCGTTCGAGTCCTTTCACTAGACCCTTTTTTAACAAAACACACTGTACAACCTGTACTTTAATGGAGCTATCGGCGGGACTCGAACCCGCGACCTGTTGATTACGAATCAACTGCTCTTCCAACTGAGCCACGATAGCATAATTAGGTGTATGAACACCTATTTTAATTTTTATACGAATCAACTGCACTTCCGCCAAGACGCAAAGGTCTTGTCCGCTTTGGCTAAAAACTTGCCACAGGCAAGTTTTCTTAACGCGTCGCGCCAACTGAGCCACAGTAGCATATGGCATATAATATATATGCCTTTTAGATTGATAAGTGTATTTTATCACAAATGAAATAATTTTTCAACTGATTTTTATAAATCTGTTGTATGGTTTTCGTTATTGGTGTCTTTTTGGTTTGAATCGGAGGAAGATTCGAACCCAGAGCGTGCAAATGGCGAGGCTGGTAGGTTTGTGGTGTCGACCTCCGCCCCCGCGGAAATTGCGGTTTTTATTAACTCCTCGTGCTCTTTGCGTTCATCCATTTCGGCCAAGGTTTCTAAGGGCTTTTCATCCTCTTGTGGTGCTACCTCAAAGGCATAAATGCCCGTTTTCTTAAACTTTTTAGCAAGGCGCACCTTGTCCCGCTCAATCGCCTTTTTGGTGCGCTTTTCGAGCCTTTCGCGAGCCTTTGGACTGAGGCTGTTCTCATAGTCCGTGCGCAAGCGTTGCATAGCGTCCAAAACCTGCTTACTAACATCCGCCAAGACCTCTTTTGATGTGCGCTTGCCTGCGTACTCACTAAAATATAGGGGCGTGCCAATAAAAAGCTTATTAAAAACAAAAGGCAAAGGCTTTTTAGCTAAATACATTGGCACAATCGGCGAATTGGTCTTTAATGCAAACAGAGCCATGCCGTTTTTTAGGGCGGTGGTCTCATCGAGGGACGCCTTTCTAGTGCCCTCGGGGAAAAGAATTAAATGATTATTTTCCTCGAGAATCTTGATTGCAGTGCGAATGGTCTTGGTGCTGACCTCTTTTCTATTCACTGGAATCGCGCCGAGCGCCTTGAAAAACGCGCTAGCAAGTTTGCCTTTAAAGAGTGTGTGCTTAGCTAAGACATAGGGCCTCTTTACCCTACAACAATCAATAAGCACGATGTCCATGCCTGAGCGGTGATTACATACAAGTATCGCCTTGTCCTTTGGCATGTTCTCCCTACCAATTACGCGCGTGGGGAAAAACAGGCGCACAAAGGGCGCAACAATGCACCATAGTATCCTATAAAAAACAGCCATATTTCCTCCTATAATGAGGTGATGTATTTTATTTCCTCTTTTGTGAGTTCGCGTGTGTGCCCTACCTGCAGATCGCCGAGCACGAGTTTACCGAAAGCGACACGTTTTAACGCGACCACGGGCCTGTTAATACTCTCAAACATCCGCCTGATTTGTCTATTTTTGCCTTCGTGGATGATGATTTCATAGGTGGACTGTCCGTGCGCGGTGTTTTTTAGTGTAATGCTCGCGGGGCTGGTAACAAAACCGCCGATGTCCACGCCATTAGAAAGGATGTCGATTTCCTTTTCCGAGAGCGTGCCTGTAATAGTAACTAGATATTTTTTGTCAATCTCGAAGCTCGGGTGGATGAGCTTTTGCGCGGTGTCGCCGTCGTTTGTAAACAGCAAAAGGCCACTCGTATTATAGTCCAGTCTGCCGACAGGGAAAACGCGCTGGTTTAGCCGTGGCAGGCAGTCCATTACGGTGCGCCTGTGCTGTGGGTCGCGTAAAGTCGTAACGGTGCCCAAGGGCTTGTTTAACATTAAGTAGACAAAGTTTCCCTTAATTCGAATAGGTTTGTTATCCACCGTTACGATATCGCGATTAATATTTACTTGTGTGCCTAACTTTTTGACAACTCGAGCATTAATGCGTACTCTCCCGCTTGCGATAATCTCATCGCACTTACGCCTGCTATCCACGCCCGACATTGCCATAAACTTGTTTAATCTCATAAAATTTTCCTTCTGTAAGTCATACGCCCCAACGGTCGATAATGTCTTTGACCTTGTCTTTTAACAATTTGGAGTCGATCTCATTAATTGTATATATTTTTTCACTAAAAATCAAGTGTTTACCGCTATAAACTTTGACTTCGCCCACAACTTCGTCAGATTTTACGGGTGCAACGAGCTTTTCGGGCAAATCGTACTCGATATTTATGCCCGCGTGCTCCTCTTCGGTTAAGGTGAGTTTCAGGCCCGTGCGCGAGTAAACCTCGATACTAGGTACTTCGCCGTTTTCGACTGGGATATCGCGGATGTACTGATAAGGTGCTAAAATTTCGTAACTTTTGTACTTTTTGTAGACCTCAGAGAGCATATTTGCGCTTTCCTCGAACATCGGCCCGCAGTTTAGGACGACGCACACAACACGCAGTCCATCGCGCTCGGCAGCACTAACTAGGCACCTACCAGCCTTACTTGTATACCCCGTTTTTACGCCGATACAGCCCTCAAAACTCGAAAGCAAGCGGTTTTTGTTCGCCAAAAAGCGCGTTCCCTCGACCCCGCTAATTTTTATATTCTTGGTCGACACAATTTGTGCAAAGTCCTCGTTTTTTAGGGCGTACGCGGTGATTTTTGCGAGGTCTTTGGCGGTGGTAAAGTGGTCGGGGTCATCGAGGCCGTGCGGATTAGCAAAGTGCGTGTGCTCGGCTCCTGCTTTTTTAGCCGTTTCGTTCATAAGGGTGGCAAAGTCCTCGACACTGCCAGCGGTATAGAGGGCTAAGGCGACTGCCGCATCGTTCCCACTGCGGAGCATTAAGCCGTATAATAATTCGCGAACAGTGAGTTCCTCGCCAGTGCGCAGATATATACTAGTTCCCTCGATACCTACGGCGCGCTTGTCCACCCTTACGATCGCATCAAGGTCTTTACAGTTGTCAATAACCGTGATTGCAGTGGCGATTTTAGTAGTGCTTGCCATTGGGCGCGGGTCCTCGGCGTTTTTCTCGTAGAATACCCGACCGCTCCCCGCGTCGAATACGTAGGCACTAGCAGCACTCGTGGTGGCGGGAATTGAGGCATCTGGGAGCATGTCTGCAATCGCCGAGACATTTAAGTCGCTACGGAAAAAACTAATTAATGCTACACAAAGCACAAACATCGACAAAAAGAAAATTTTTCTCATTTTTCCCTCTCTTTGCTCTTTTTTAATTCCTTTTTACTTATATTTTTGAGGTACTCCCCTAACGAGTCGCCCACCTTTTCCATAACATTCGCCCACGCGTTTTGGTTTTGAATAGTAATCATCTGGTGTTCGCCGTTGTTTACAATCAAAAAGCCCATTGGCTCTGCCGTAAAGCCCGTGCCTAATCCCCCAGCGAAAGGGTAATTGCCGTTGAGTTTGCGGACAATCAGCTTGTTTGCGTACTGCCCGCCACCAGACACGATACCGATTGTAATTTTAATAATCGGGTAACACACGACCCCGTCCCCCATTTCCAAAGCACTGCCGACAATTGTGTCCATATCGACCATAGATTTAATACTCTCCAAGGCCTCGGACACAAGGCTCGCAATTGGATTAGGCTCTTTTTCTAAATCTTTCATAGACATATAACCACCTCTTTGTTAATCGTTTTGCCCTAATTAGACTCGCTAAAATTATGAATAGATTGAACACGACGCTTGTTTTTGTGAGCAATGTAAGCGTGTCGCGGTCGAACTTTGGCTCGACACTCGCATACCCGTGCACTGTGCCTTTTTTGGTCAGCAAGTACGCAAGAATGCTATTTACTCCCGCGATGCCCACGCCACAACCAAGGGCTGTGGCAGTCGCGTCGTTTTCGCGCCCGATTGAGAGAAAAAGCGTAATGTGGTGAAAAATCGTGTAGCGGAATATACACTTTAAAAAGTACTCGAAAAATAGCGCGCGCTTGTCAATCGGGTTTAGCGGAATGTCCTTTTCCTTGCCCTTGCGCTTGATAATCGTTAACATCGTTTTGTTCAGTTTTACCTGAAAGCAAAGCAGTGTAACCCCAAAGGCCGAGAGCATGACGACGCCCATGTTTTCGAGCGCGTTTACATACACACTGACGCTAAAAAATATGGGCAAGAGTAAAAGTAACACCACCGCCCCCGCGATGATAATTAGGGTAAATATGGCTTGCATACGCCTATTATTTGAGAAAAAAATAAAAAAATACGCACATTTTACAACTTTTTACTAAGTTTATGCGTATTATTAAACTTTTTATAAGAGAATGAGATCCTTCGTCTAAAGGCGCTGCGGGTCGAGGCTCAGGATGACTTTTTTTACTTTGTCCGCTTACTCGGTGGCTTGCTGTTTGAGGAGTTCGGCCTCGGCGTCGCCCTCTTCATCTAGGGGCACTACCTCAAATTCGTTGTAGATAGACTCGTTGTCCATACCCGCGTTTAATACTTTAATTTGGGCGAGCAACTCCTCGTACTTTGGCAGTTGGTCGAGGCTTTCGAGTTCAAACCGCTTTAAAAACTCGTCGGTCGTGCCGAAAAGAAGAGGCTTGCCGACGACGTCCTTGCGCCCCACGACCTCGATTAGATTGTGCGTAAGCAGGAGTTGAATCGCGTAGTCGCTACTCACCCCACGGATATTCTCGATTTCTAGCCTAGTAATCGGCTGTTGGTAGGCGATTATTGCGACAGTTTCCAAGGCGGTTTTGGTAAGCGCGCGCTCGCGAATCGGGTTAAGAACGACCGAAATATCCTCGGCGATGTCGGGGTTGGAGCAGAGCTGAATCTTGTCCTTGTAGTGAATTATGTTGATACCGCTGTCTTCGTTATATTTGGTCTCTTTTAGGGTGTTAAAGGCCTCCATAACAGCATCTTCCGAAACCTCGAGTTTTTCGGCGATTTCGGCAACGCTCACGCCGTTCCCTGCGACAAACAATATTCCCTCAATTATACTCGGTAAATTCTTCGGCATTAACCTCTCCTCCCTCTTTTTTCTCGATGCAAATGTCCCCAAAAATCTCGTCCTGCTCGACGACAGCGTACTGCCTCTTTAACAGTTCAAGCAAGGCTAAAAAAGTGTTTATAATCTCGCTACGGGTAAAGTCGCTAGCAAAAAGTTCCTTAAAGTGCATTTTTTTGTTGGTCTCGAGTTTGTGCTGGATGTTCTCAAAGCAGTCGTGGACAGTAAAGCGGTCCTTTTGAATCTTGCGCTCCTGAATGGGTGCCGCTTTCTGCTCAATTCGTGTAAGCAGTTTACTGAACGCATCGACTAGGTTTTGCATATTCATGTTTTTTAATACGATGCGGTAGTCGTTTGCGGACTTGTCTGGCTCTTTGTAGAACCTGTCCGTGTTCTCGTAAGTTGCTAAACTCTCGCTCGTTTCCTTGAAGAGCCTGTATAACTCCATACGACGCTTGTACAAGGCCTCCATGTCGATTTCCTCGGTGTCGTCCTCGGTCTCTGGCTTCGGGAGAAGGCTCGTCGACTTGATTTCCAGCAACTTTGCCGCCTCGCGAATGAACCAACTCATAGACTCCATGTCGATGTCCTTTAAGGTGCGCACATACTCGAGATACTGCCCCGTGATATCGGCGATTTTTACGTCTTTTATGTCGAGTTTCGTAGATTTTACGAGTCGCCACAAGACGTCCAGCGGGCCTTCGTGGTTGTCGAAATAAAAGACCATTTCGCTGACTTCGGACACATCGTCCTGCGTGATTCCCTCGAGGTCGGCCTCATTCTTTACCGCCTCGAAGTCGCCAAGGTCGAGATTTTCCTTTTTCATTTGTACTCCTTTTTTTGTTTTCATATTAGAGTTATGCCAAACAAGCTGAAAATTCCGCCGATAACTGCATTTGAGAAGGCATTTAGCACCCAGCCGAATGCGCCAGTGATGAGCAATACTAGCATAATTAAAAAGCTCCACTTATACATAAACTGGATGAATTTGTTGTCGTAACGACAGAATGTGCGAATGAGGTTGAAGCCGTCGAGCGGGTAAATTGGTAGCAGGTTGAACACAGCAAAGCACAGATTGGTGGCAGCTAGAAAATAGAAAACTTGCTGTAAAAAGTAGAAGAATAATGTGCCACTATCGAGATACAAAACGCACAGTGCTGCGCAAACGGTGAAGATGATACATAGTATAAAGTTCGTGATGATTCCCGCAAGAGAAACGAGTATTTCGCCCTTTTTCACGTTGCGGAAGTTGTTGGGGTTAATCGGCACGGGTTTTGCCCAACCAAAGCCCAAAATTACTAAGAATACAAAGCCCAGCGCGTCGAAGTGTCTGGCGGGGTTTAGGGACAGCCTGCCTGCGTATTTGGGGGTCATGTCGCCCATTTTAACCGCCACATAACTATGCGAAAACTCGTGACACACAATGGCCACAATAATCGCAATCAGCCACGCACCGAGAAGCACGAAAATATGCGCTGCATCAAGGCCAGAAAAAAATATATTTATAATACCCAAAGTTGTTCCTCCAAGTTGATTAGTATCGTATTTTGCGCCTACCTAATGCTAGTTAGCAAGATTTAACCGAATACCAACTAGCAAATTCTTGTCCACGTGTGTTACTTGCTACTTACCAGCAAGCAAAAGGCCGTAGTATGCGATTTGTGGAAATTTGCCTTTTATATGGGCAGTTAGATTGCGTCAATTATACGATAATTTATATTATAAAGTAAAAACCGAGATTTAGCAAATGTTTTGAGGGTTAATATTGCTAAACTCGGTTATTTTGTATTGAAAATATGAATTATTTTGTCTAATTACTAGTAATTTGGTGGTCATTATCGAACTGCACCACGAAGATATTTTTGCACCTTAAATGAAAAGATTTATATAAAAGTATTATTTAAAAAGCGGAATGAGATTCTTCGGGCAGCGTCAGGCTAAATATTTCTATTATTGCTTTACTTATGCGCTGAGTTACGAAGGCGTTGCGGGTCGACACTCAGGATGACAGCACTTTTATTGGTTATTGAAAAAACAGAACGGAATGGGCCTAGGCTGCCTTAGACAAGAATCTCTCTTGGTCATTCTGAGCCCGCCCCGCGTAGCCTGAGACGAAGAATCTCATTCCTGCCTCTTAAAAAAGTTTAGCAATACGCTGTCCGCATCTATTCCTCTTAAAACACCACTCAACAAACCGTAAAGATGTGATAGAACAAAAGCGGCTGAGATTCTTCTGGCAGCGTATTTATTCTCTTAGGTACAAACATTTCCAGCACTTTTTGAGGTCGCGTTATAATTGGCGGAACTTTTTAATAAAATAAACCATGAAAGTTTTGTTTATAAGGCTGAGATACTTGGCATTGGTGGGCTTGATTTTGTTCTTTATGGTTGCGCTGGTGCTGAGTCCTGACACCTATATGAAGTCGGTTACAAACGGGCTACTTGTGTGGCTAAACAATGTGCTCCCTGCCCTTTTTCCCTTTTTCTTTTTTTCGGGGCTACTTATAAAGCTTCGGGTTGTGGACAAACTGGGGAGCCACCTAAGTCCCTTTACGAAAACGCTTTTTCACTGTCCTGGGAGCAGTGGCATTGTGTACTTGCTCTCGATAATTTCGGGCTATCCCGTGGGCGCAAAGATTACGAGCGAGATGTACCTAAATGGCGCGCTGACACGGGAGCAAGTGATGCGCATCAATGCTTTTGCGTCGACCTCGGGCCCGCTGTTTATCGTGGGGGCTGTTGGGGTGAGCATGTTTCTCGACCACACGGCGGGCCTTATTATGCTGTTTTCGCACTACATCGGCGCGCTACTCAACGGCATTTTATACCGCAACTACGGCTACAAGCGCGAGAGCCTCGACCGCACATACACCTTAAACCAAGACACGCAGGACATTTTATCCAAAACCATGTACGACTCAATAATCTCGATTTTGCTGGTCGGCGGATACATTGCGATATTTTTTATACTCATCGACGTGTTAAACAACTTTGGCATTCTATCCGCGATTTCGGGGGCAATTAGCACGATTTTTAGTGCGGTTGGGTTGCCCGAAAGTTTGAGTGTGGGCATTTCGAGTGGCATTTTTGAGGTTACGCGCGGGTGTTTAGACCTTTCTACCTCTAGGGTCGACCTCAAAGTTCTCACACCAATCGCGTGCGCGCTGATTTCGTGGGGAGGAATCAGCATTCATTTCCAGGCCCTCACCTTCCTCTCAAAGTGCGGAATAAAGAAGTCAGTATTTTTCCTCCAAAAATTCACGCAAGCCATTATTTCGGGGCTGGTGTGCCTTGTTTTAGTGCTGTTGTTTATGTAAAATTCAATTTTAGCCTTTACTGCTATTTTAACAACTTTTCAGCCTTTGTAATCCTATTCATATATAATATAAGGCAGTTTTTTAGCATACTCCTACGCAAATTTAAAAACGTCTTTTTATATATTCCTATATAATATATACTTTTTACAACACAAGGGCATAGTGGTTTTAATATAACAGCATGGTAGCAATATTTTATAACAAAAATGTATAAAAATAAAAAATGGACACCATTTTCGTGTCCTTAATTTATAGGTAACTGTCGTAGAATTTTGCCAAGCGGTTCTGCAATTCCATGTTGTAAAATCTCACCGATTTTATTGGGGTCAGCATATTGTTTAGACTGATGAGTAGCGCATTTAAGATTTTGAAATTCTTTAACTCGAGGCTCTCGAGTAGTGCGTCCAGCGTGATATTTAGGTCGTCGAGGCGGTCGGGCTTGATTTTTGTGTCGAGGTTTACGGTTTCTTTTATTTGGTTTAGGATAATTTTGAGGTCGGCAAACAAAGCCTCGGCCGTGTCACCCGTTTCCTCCGTGTTTTCCTCGCGCATGTCCATAACTTCCTCATTTGAATTCATGCTTTCTTCCTCCTTTTTACCAGTCTTGTACCCCACCCAATCGCACAGAAAATCGCGGAAAGGCACTATCAACTCTTCGCAAAATCTCTCAAACGACTCTTGAATTCCGTCCGCGTGGAAGTACTGCTCAACAAACTCCTGCAAATCGAGTCTGCGAGTGTCGAACTCGGTTAGGATACTAAACACTAGCGCAATCACGCGGTAGGGCTCGGGCGGGAGATTGATGTGCTTGTTCCCCTCGAGGTCGGTCGTTACGCACTTACCTAGTTCGTTTGCGTAGTTGTACCCCACCAGCGCGTCGCCGATAATTTCCACTAAACTCGGGCACGACACGACGCTCCTCAAAATTTTGCTCACCTTTGCGTCGGCAAGAATTATTTTTGACGCTCTTAAATCATCACACGCGTTACAAAATGCTTGATACTGCTCGTTTAATTCCACTTTTATACCACCTAAACTTTTGTATAATTATTCATATTATATCATATTTAATTAAAAAATAAAAACGATTTTTCGGCATTTTAGTACAAAAATATATAGAGTTTTATTTGCCTAAATTTTTTGCGTGTGCTAAAATATATATGTTTTTAATTTGAGGAGTGATTGAAAGTGAAGTTAGAGTTTAGCAATGATGATTTTCAGACAAAGTTAATGCTACTATACATGCTAGAACAAATCGAGATTCCGCTCACAGAGCAGTTCATTCTCGACATCTGCACGACCAGAAACGACTGGATAAACTACATGGAGTGCGTCTCGGTCTTTCACGACCTCTTGCGTGATGGTTTTATCTACACGCCCGATTCCCTGGATAACAAGCGTTGTCGGTACACCTTGACCGCAAAGGGGCGCAGTGGTCTCAGCATTTACTACGAAGAGGTCCCCGAAAAGACTCGCGAGGAAATCAGTGAATTTTGCAAAACCAATCGTATGTACTTCAAGAGGTTGCAGGAATATGTCGCGGACTTCCACAAAAACAGCGATGGCACGTACATGGTAACTTTACGCATTATTGAGACCGCCAGCAGTGAGCCAATGTTTGAAATCAAAATCAATTTCCAAACGCGTGCCGATGCTGTGAAAGCTGTGGAAATTTGGACGGACAAGGCGCCGAGTTTTTATGAATTTGTTTACACAAACCTACTCGGCTAAAAATTGGAGGAAATTATGGAAGCATTTAGACCGCAAGGTACTTGCTCTCGGCAAATCTTATTCGAGGTCGATGACAGTGGTATCCTTACCGACCTAAAATTTTTAGGAGGTTGCACGGGAGCATTGCAGGCGTTGGTGCGCTTTGCAGTTGGACGACCTATTACCGAGGTCATAAGTATATGTGATGGAATTAAGTGCAAAAATGAAACAAGCTGTCCCGAGCAATTGGCAATTGCACTAAAGGAGTACATGCTCCAACGTCAACGTGAAGAAATGGGACTCGTGGAGGACACGAAGCCACGCGGGCACCCGCAGATTTTACCTACGCATTGATAAATCTTTTATACTTATTCTACCCTATCTAATATAACTTTATCAATGTTAAAACTTAAAATTCAACTAGTTTAAAGTGAGTCATCTCACTTTTTTTATTTTTATATTTTAGTAACATTTTACCGATAAAAAGCAACATATATTTTTATTCAATTTGTAATATAACACAAGAATTTGTTGAATTTTTTAGATAGATTTGAATCAAATTTATAGTACTATGCAATTTTGAAAACTATTGCATAGTACTATAATTTTAGTGTAAAATTGCTATATTTTTGATATTTTTTAAAAAATACAAGCAAAATTATTAAATTTTATGAAATTTTAGAGCACAAAAATAAAAAGAGAAGGGGGCGTACTTCCCCCCCCTTCTCTTGTGCTATAAAAATCGGCGTAATATTAGGTGATTAATTTAAGTAATAGTAAAATAATTCTAACAATTTGCACTATCGTTTTTGGTGTCCTGCTCTACTCCGCCTCCGTGATTTGCGTAATTTTTTACCACCATTCCGTTTATAATGCGAGTGTCGTTTGATTGTGTATTTGCCCCTTGTGCATTGTTATTTAGCCCAGCATTTGATACCGAATTTATAGTATTATTATTCGACATCATGTTTGTGTTTTGGGTTGAATCGGTTTGTAATATACTAGCGCTTTGAGTTGAATTTAGTGTCGCACTTTTGGTAATATCGTCATTATGTATCGAAAGGTCCGCGTGAGTATTTGATGTTGTTCTAGTATCTAGGGTCGCGTTATTTGAGCTGGTATCAACAGCAAACTGATCGGTTGTAAAATTAAAGTTAAAGGGCGATTGATCATTGCTTGTTGGTATAGTTACCTCTTGCGAGTTTAAAGCGTTAGTTTGTAAAAACATGGAAAAATCACTAAAATTTTGCAAATTTTCTGCATTTTTGTTATTATTTTGTTGATTTTGGTCGATACTTTGCAAATTTTGGTTAACACTTTCGACGCTTTGCGGGCTTTGGATGTTAGTAGTTGCGCTAGGTTGAGCACTGTCGATTTTAATAGTTGCGCCTGGTTGAGCACTGTCGGTTGCCGTCGTTGTACTATCTGTTATTGTTGTCTGGTCAGTCTTGGAGCCTAACAAATTTTGTGCAGGGTGCGAAATTATGCCCAGCACCACAAACACACCTAACACACTGTTGACAATCGACATGTAGATTTCCTCATTGATAACTAGACCAAGAGGCTTACCTATCGCTTGAACAAGTAGCAAAACCGCACTTGCAAGAGATACCCAAAAACTATAACTTTTGAGTCGGTTTTTTAAGGTTTCACTCACTTATATCACCCTCTACAACACGCGCTCGACGTAGTCAAGAACAGCATTATACCAAATCCCCAGAGCCTTTACGATGTCAGCATCCTTCAAAAATTCCATAGCATCACGACGCGACAGGCCTTTAATCTGATCGATGACATAGTAGGCCTTTTGCATGCCTTTTTGAGAATCGAGTTGCGAGGTGTAAGTGTCAGCCCAACGTTTCCACTCATTATATACTTGCTCGCGCTGTTTTTGGATGCGCTCGTTGTATTCAAGCGCCTCGGACTGCTTGTTTGAGTATTCTTTTGTCAGTTCTGAAATGCGGTTTTCGAGTTTATTGGCATAAGTAATGTCGAAATTTTCCAACGCTTGTCTAAACTCGCTCTCTGCAATTTCGCGTTTTAACGAAATTTCTGCAAGCTCGTTGTTTGCTTGATTCAAGGCAGTTTCCAATTCGCGATCGATTGTTGCGTTAAAAGTATTAGCGCGGTTAGATGCAATGCTCGATCTCTCGATTCCTTGCGAGATGTTTTCCGACTGCTGTCTTGCAAGTCCGTAATCGCGCTCGGTAGCCAACTCATCTTGGGTCGTACTCAACTCGTTTTGCACTTCGCTTTCCTGATTGTTTAACGAATTCACATCCGCCATGTAATCTGTATTGATGTTTTCGACATGGGTTTGTCTGTAATCACTAAGATCCTCCTGCGCCATTTGAGCGATTGACTCTGCGGTAGGCATTTCGACCCTTTGATAATCTAGCCCGTCGTATATCGATTCATCAAACACAGGATACTGTGAAGCAAACTGGTTTTCAATTTCTTGCAAATGGTCCTTTACCGCGTCCACATCAACCTTTGTTGATGTCAGTGGCTGGTTATTAGTACTTGTTTCAGCAACAGGTTCTGGCTGAGTTTGAGTTGTCGTATTTTGAGTGTTAGATGTATTAGTCGTCGTGTTTTGAGTATTAGTTGCGCCCGTATCGGTTGCGTCTTTTTCTTTTTCTTCATCCTCTAAAACTTCCGTTTGCATAAAAACCTCCGTTTCTAAAATATTCTTCTTTTTTGATTTTTTTAATAAGTTTTAATAGTTTAATTTTGCTTGTATATTTTGATTTTTGCATAATATTCACCACTTTTACACGAAATTTATAGTACTATGCACTAGTTTATGTAATTTTTGTTATGTTTTTACCCACAATAATGAGACCAATGTTAGACACCTTAACGTCGGCTTCACCCGCAATTATACTAAAATTACCTGCTAGATTTTGACCTAGATTTACCTCAGTCGACAACGTAACAGTTGTTTGATTTGCTGGTAAATAGAGATTGAATAATTGCGAATTGCTCCCAAAACTTATTGACGCCATAATGCTGTGTGCGCTATCCGTATCAAATACTGCGGTTAGTAACACAAAGCCTTTTTCGCCAGTCGGTCCACTTATAGTTGTTAACGGAATCGAACCACTACCCGTGCCTGTCGCGCTAATTGTATGAGTTTGAGTTGAATATATAGAGATAAATTGTGGCTGAGTATTAGCAGAATTTAAGAGTTTTATCTGTTCGAGTAAGTAGTCAACTTTTTCTTCCAAGTCATCAATTTGGCTTGAGTTGTCTAAATTTGATACATATTTCCCTAGCATAAGGCCACCTCAATCTCGGGGGTTGAAATTTCACAATCGGCAGTCGTACTTGTAAAAGTAACACTAAAACGCTTTGTAATTAGATTTATCGGGACTTTTACGGGTGCATTTGAGCCTTTTGCGCTAAATTTATACTCCTTTTCATCGGTTTTGATAGAAATTTCAATATCATTTGTAGTATTGATGTAGATTGCGCGAATCGCCTTTTTGTATGCTGGGTAGCCCATATCGGTTAGCGCACTGGTCCACACTTTTTTAGTGGGTGTGTTGTAAATTAAGCCGTCATGCGTTAACTCGCTAAGTTTGTTTGTTTCTGCATCGCGGCGACAAATTACGAGTTTACTAAACCACTCCGTTTGAAAAGGAGTCATACTACAAATGTCCACGCCTCGCAAAATGTTGATATTTCCGTTTTCTAGGTCGTACTCAATTAGTGCGTTGTTGGTATAAGTCGAGCTTTCGCACCCGACCGCAACATTGTCGCCGAAGTCAAGTTTACATGCTAAATAATACTTTCCATCCAAAAAAGCACCAATTGCGTTGTCATTATCGACATTTTTGAAGTATTTATCGAGGCCAAGCTCAAGTTTTTGCATACTTGCTCCAGTAAAGCTGTAAATACCATCACGACACAACATTAAAATCACGCCACCACACAAAACCGCGCTGTTATAGTACAACTTGCCTGTAGTAAGATATAGGTTTTTTACAGTAAACTCATCTTGTAGTCCCCAACCTGACACGCGAGTAATTCCATATTCGCGAATAACGTAAAGGTAATTATTAGATTCGATAACCTTTTTTAACGTTCCGCGCTCATCAGTGAGCTCGATATAACCACCTTCGAAGGCGCTCACATTCCAGTTTGTAGGGTCGAGGTCGTCGCTGAACCAAAGTTGACTTTGGTCGCCACCCGTGGTTGCAAACAATCTCCCCGCGTGCAAAGCAACTGATGTGATACTTGGCACGTTTTCGGTGTACTCATCGGCAGTCGTGGAACCATTAAAAACTACAATTTCGTTAGGACAACAACATAAGAAGCTGTCTGTGTCGCCGAGTCTATAATTTATACCAATTGGCTCCTCTGTAAACGTGGAGCCTGTATCGTAGAAAAAGTAATCGGCGGTCATTAGTCGGCCCATATACATTTTCCCATTATCGCCATACACTATTAGAATCGGCGAAAATTGCGATAAACTATTGTCATAACGCCTAAAATGCCAAAATTTTCGAATGCTAACACCAATTTCTGGCATAAACATCGTTTTAGTAGTTGTGCCATTATCCACCACAAGTTCTTTTAGTCCAAGCCCTGGCGTAAGTGCACCCGAGTTAAAATCATAGTTATAAGCATTCACGGCATAGTTAAGTGGCAAAATGTTTTCTGCAACATTTGTGTTGATACCATTTGAAAAGTCGCTTAACTTAACACGTAGGCTATTTTTATTTAAATTGGGTATATTTTCCGTGTAAAACACTAAAACCACCTTCTTTTTTTAATAAATTTAGCGGTTTTAGGCCTACTTGCTACTAAAATTGCGCGCTCAAACATTGTTTGCCAAGCTTCAGCATCGCTATACATTCCCATGATTAAGAAGTAACGGCTAGCGACGCCGATACTGAGTAATCGAAGCGTTACCTTGTCGCCTGCCACCTCCAAAGTATCCGTAAAATCATCAACCTCGGCGGGTGCATAGTTGTAAACAACAGTAACTTCGCCTTTTGGAGCCTCAAAATATGTTGGAAAAGTGTCATAACCTAATTCATATCCGTACTTGTCGACGACTTTTATTAAATCCACTAAATCTTTGCTTAACTCCGAAAAAGATACAAAACCTGTGTTATTTTGCACTTTTTCCTCGTATTTTAAAGGAAAATACATCAAAGCAAGAGTTTCTACAACATCATTCACGCAAGTTAGCAGTATATCAAGCTTATCCGTTTGTTGGTCATCGGGGGTACCCGAGCCTCCCAAAGTTGTGGTCGACAGCAGATTCCCTTCACCTATATACATAACTGCGTGTTTTATAACATCTTTTGCTGTCATATTTCCTCCTTTTAAACCCATTTTGTCGTATAACTGTCATCAAAATTGCAATCATCGATTTTAGTTTTTGCATAATCAAACATTTCGCGCACTTTCACATTTGCGACGTCAAGGACTTCATTTTTTACATTTTTTTCGATTTTTTCGTTATTTTCATCGATTTCTTGAATTATTTTATCAATATTTTCGATTTTTGTTTTCCAAAGTTTCGAAATAACGCTGTAATTTAGCCCATTTTCACAAGTTATGCAAAAGGTATTGCTAAACTGCTTTGAATTATGCACTTCATACTGCTTTTTGTCGGTATTATATACCACAAAATAGTATGGATTTATGCGTTTTATTCGTTCGCAAATGTTAAAAGCATCGTTTTTTACGCTAATTAATGCCATTTTATAGAGTTTTAACCTTTGCAACAGTGTTAGGATGATCACAAATTAAATCGCAGTATTTTACCAAGGTTGCTACGTGTGTCGGGTAGCCTTCGCGTTGGCGGAGCACCTCGCCCTTGTTGTTAGACAGCCAAGTCCAGTCGCAAAGCTGGTGCATGTGCCAAACAGAAGAGTCTAGAATGAATGCGTAGCCTGGTTCGATAAACTGAACAGTGTACACTGGTACGCCGTTAAACGTAATCGACCTAAAACCGCCTTCTAGCACGGTGATGTCGGTGTTCATGCTCTTGGCCTTCAAAACTTTCTGCAAACTGCGCCTAAAGAAGTGGCTACTGATAATAAAGTCAACATTTGCGTTTGCATTGATTCTCAAATTGTCCATAGTTTTCATAAGTGAAGTAATTGACACTGTACCATGGTTTTCGGTAATACCATTAAGGGCTGAGATATTTGTACGGTCGATGCCGTAAAGCTCTTTAATTGTAGTGTCGCAAATTCCCTCAAGACCTACGAACTCTTTACCTTTTGAGCCAGTGATGTAGAGATAGATTGGCTCGAGTTCGAGTTCTTCGGTCATAGCATTTGGTAGAGTAATTGATTCATTTGGATAGTCAACATCGAGAACTGGTTGGTTTTTAAAAATGTCGACAATCTCACCTGAATCGTCGTAACCATCAAGACGCATACCTACGGCAAAGCTGTATGGATTAAGTACCCCGTAGACATTGCTCCCCGCAAGGTCGTCATTGATTATACTAATAATACCAGTGCCGTCGCCGTACAGCATACGTCGGAAATTAAAGCGACTTGACTCAATTAGATTTTCCATTTCTGCGTTCAAGAGATTTAGGAAAGCACCCGAGTCGCTACTACTAGCGCGCAAAGCCTTGTCCGAAATTTCGATTGTTCCGTACAGGTTTTTCAGTTTCGACGTTAGAGCTAAGTAGGTGTTTTCGTTAGAAGTTGGCAATGAGCCGACCTCTGACCCCGCGCCGATACCGCCATTGATACCGAGCGGGACTAATTTTTTGACCTCATTTCCGACCACGTCTTGCGTAGTTTTATCAATTTTTGCATAAAAGGGGTCAAGATTGTTGTTTAACTGATTTGTGATAACATCGAGATAAACGTTTTTCAATGCGCTGTCCGCTGTAGATAAAGATATCATTTTAAAACCTCCCTATAATGTAATTAATGCCTGTGCATTAGGCCTGTTACAGATTAAGTCCGCGTATTTTACCAAAGTTGCGGAATATGTAGCATAACCTTCTTTTTGTTTTAGAATTGAGCCGTCGTTGTGAGTCAACCACTCCCAATCGCAAAGCTGGTGAAGTGTAAATTGTGCAGTGTTTAGCATCATTAGGTTGTCGGCGGACTCAAAGCGATTGCGAATTAGAGGTACTCCGCAGAACGAAATACTGGTAAACCCGCCAGTGAGATTCGAGGAATCAATGTTGGTTGCGTATCCTGACAGCATATCCATAATGTCGTAAATAGTGTCGCCACCGCAAACGATGATGTCAGGCTGGTAACCCGACCGAATTTCTACTAAATCCATCCATTTTTGAATAAACATTTCATCAAAAGTGTCAGTGCTCTGTTTAGAGTAGACTATTGGCATAAGGCAAGAGTAGTTTGCGCGAGTTAAGCCGTAAAGTGTCGTGGCATCTGAGTCAAACAGCGCGCCGAGGCCTGTGAGTTCTTTGTCCTTGCTACCCTGCACGCATACAGTGTAGTTGGCTTTGTTAGTGTCGGTAAAAGTTGACGAGATTGTACTCAGGTAAACTTTTTTGTTCGCGTGGTCGACCTTGACAACTTCGACGCCCTTCATACTGGCATCGAGCACGTTACTAAGGTAAAAGTCGAGCAACATTCCCTCACCAAAAGCGTATGAGTTGTTAACAGTCATGGCCTTGTTCGTGGTGTCAACCGCACTAATAGACTTGACTAGGTTTCCGCTACCGTCGCCATAAAACATACGGCTGATATTAAATTTACTTGATTGCAACAGTCCATCCATTTCCGCAGTAAGCAGATTTACAAATGCGCCCTCATCGTTTGCAGAAGAGCGAATTGCTTTGTCCGAAATTTCAATCATACCATAAAGGTTTTTTAAGGATGTGGTAAAGTTGACGTAGTTGCTCTCGGCACTTTCGGGGAGCGCGCCAGTTTCGTCGCCAGCACCAATACCACCATTTAGTCCGTATGGCACAAGTTTTATAATATTTCTGCCATAGACATCCGCGGAACTCTGTTTGATCATATTAAAAACTGGGTCCACGCGTGAATTCAACTGATTGCTAATTGCCTCTAAATAAATTGTTTTCAAGGCATTTTGTGCAGTCTGTAATGTAATCATAGATTCATCTCCTATTCAAATAGTTTTTTTGCCAGTTCTTTTGCTTCGGCCATGTCGCGAGGCTGTGTATGAGTTTGACCTTGCGCAGTCGTACCTTCGTTTGAAGCGATAACTGGCGGTGCAGATCGAAAAGATTTGATGTTATTTAAGTAGTTTTTTATTATCAAATCTTTAATTTTTTGATTATTTACAATGTTTTTTTCTATAAAATCGTCGGTCAGTTCAACATTGTAGCGATTCTGTTCCAACACCTTTGCCCAAGCGGTCAAAAGGGAATTTTCATTAGTTACAAAATTCTTGTCTTTTGCGAGTGCTTCAGCAATCTCTTTTGTGTGAGCGCGTGCAGTTGGAAAAGAATCAAAGAATTTTTCCGCCCTTTTGGTCCAATCTGCGTTATCCAAAAAGTTCGGTCGCTCGGGGGCTGGTGCCTTGTCCGAATTTTCGTTTTCAGGGGCCGAGGCCTTGTCTGAAACTAAGGTGTCAGGGGCTGGTGCCTTGTCTGACTGCAAATTTTGAACGGGCTCTTGCTCGTTTGCCTGGCTTATCTCGTCTCTCATCGCGTTTAAATCGGGGGTATTTTCGCCTTTTTTGTCAATTTCGAGGGAATTTGGGGGTGTATTGTCTTGTTTTGCGAATAGTTCTGCCTTTATATCTGTGTTTTTGTTATTTTGGTCTGTTTGGGACATATTTTTCTTAATTTCAGCCAATTCCATAGCATTTTTGGTAAAGCAACTGCGCAGGCTGTCGTAAGCATCTTTCAGTGTTTTAACTGATTTAAACGTGCCAAGATTTGTCGAGCCGTCATCTTTTATTTCCTCGAGATTGAATTCGGGCAAGTTGAAAGGTAGATTTTCAGACATTTTACGCCTCCTGAGTATTAGATTCGGTTTGAGCTGTTCCTAGGGTTGTGGTATCTGCCATTTGAGAAAGTTTCTTAAATTTCTTGTGTGTACGGATGTGTTCTAACATTTTTTCACGCAAGTCCTTGCGGTTTTTCGCGTAGTTGTCGAACTCCCCGCTCAACATAAAGGCCGTGTGGCTCGAAATGTGAAGGTCGTGGTCGTGAATTTCGGATACTTCGGGGTTTTTGCCCTCGATAAATTCGATGTTTTCGCGCTTTGCCTTTTCGACCTGCAAGTTATTGTTGTCAAGGGCTTCCTCCCAGATACCGAAGCCTAACAATTCGAGAATTTTTAGGCGCATTGCGTTTGAAAGTTTGCCGTTCTCATCGTGGAGCAGGCCTGCTTGCAAAAGGTCGAAGACCATGCTACGCTTTTGCGCGACCGTTTCGCCAAGTTCGGTTTCGGTTTCGAAGACGATGTCGTCCGAAGTAATTGCGCTGTTGTCCCAGTAGAACAAGCGACTTGTGCCGTTTTCGCCGACAATTTTGTTCATGCGCTGAGAGGTTGCAAACTGCTTGTACAAGCGGAGTATGTGTCTGCCGATTTCTTTAATTGAGTACTTGATAAACTCGCCACTTGTGGAAATGCGCATATCTTCTTGTTCGAGAATAAGTTGCAGGGCAACACCACTGAGGCTAGCGAGTGCAGAAGTATTGGAGCTAAACAGGTCGCTCGTGCCACTCACGGTATAAAATTCATTAAGTAGGCGGTCTTCCTCATCGCGAAAGTCGACAGGCAGACTTTGGGTTTGCAAAATTTGCGGAGCACGGGCACCTTGACGATAAATTAAGATTTTTCCTGGACTGAGCCCTTCTTCCTCCAGGTTGTCGACATCAATTGAGCCATCCTCGACACTCATAATTCCCATACTGAGGCGGTTAATAAATTCGTGCTTGCGATTTTTGACAGCGTTGTAGGCGCGCTGGACTGGAATTGTGCGCTCGACTATGGATGTTCCCCAAAATAGTGAGGGTTGAGTGATGCTGACCTGGCGAATAAAGGGCAGACCGCGGGTACCATTTGTCATATTTTTGTACGGAAGAGGTCCGTCGTAGAGAAGCTTGTCGCCAGCGATTATCACTAACCTACCGTCTTCGTGTTCGTCATTCGGCATTTCGTAGCGTTCGATGACCATGGCCTGGTTGTGCTTGGTCGTTTTTGCCATTTTTGCGGAGCGAGTTATGTAACCAAGGCCACCAGCGACTTGCGAATTTGATAGATTATAAGTGTCAATGTCCTCGCCTTTTACCTCGACTCCCCAATGCTTTTTGATTGCCTCAACATCGTAGGCGCGAGCATGGATGAGGCTTCGGCAACTGTCGAGGTCCTCGCATGAGTTGCTATCAGGATAAATTTCGAATGGCGAGCACACGACTATATCGACATCGCCCTCATAAATTCGGTCGCCTATGGTAGTCATGCCAAGTAAAGCACCTGCGTCGTCATTCCACACGACCTTGTAGAAGGCGGTCCCGCAAATTTCGCTCCAATACGTAGCTTGCGCGATTTTTTCGCTGAGTTCGAGTTTAGAAGTAATCGACTGCAAGATATTTTTGCAGATGTGAGCGTTGCTGATGTCGGTTTCATCGCCACTGGCTGGAAGCACTGTCATAGTTGGGCGGACTTTGGCAAGTTTTGAGAGTCGAATCTCGACAATCGGAGCAATGTGGTTGTAGACCTCACGCTCTTGCCAAAAGTATTGCTTATCAAAATCATCGAGCGTGTCGTTTGCGTTGATACCGCAGTATTGATTCCCCATTACAAAATTCATATTCAGTTGCCACTGTGCGTCAAAAGGCTTTCGCTCCTCACGTCTGCGCTCGAAGTCCTCACGAATTTCACTCACTAACTCCTTTTCTCGCGTTTCCTTTGATTTGTTTATGTTCTTTGTTTTATTTTGCATTTTCTACTCCTTGTAATTAAATTTATTTTTTATAGACTTTGGGACAAGGTTTGACCCAAGTTGTGAAAATAAGTTACGTGCGCATTTTTCACACAAATTTATTGAATTTTTACTAAATTTAATGCAAAATTCAACTTTTTCATTGCATAACACTTCACCCGCGCACTTTAATTTACGATTTGCTTTTTTTAGTTCCATTTGATTGCTCCTGGTTTTTTATTTCTTCTAAGACTTGCTTGCGCAGGCTTTGAAGTTCGGCATCACTCAACTCCGACAAATTATTAAATTGGTTGTCAAAGCACTTTTCGAGCAATGCGCGTGCTGCATTAATATCGGGTGGAATATGCTTTTTCGTAATTTTCTTTTTTACTAATTTTAAATTATCTTCCTCCGTAACATATTCCTCAACAACTTCATCAACTGTATACCCCATCGCCTTTTTCAATAATGATTTTGCTAGTTTTTCACTTTCTTTTTCTGCATCCAATCTACCATCTCCTTGATAAAAGTTGCTTGCGTTTATTCTGCGCAATTAATTTTTCTTTGTGAAGCTGAATCTCGTTTAGTTGAGGTTTTTCGGGTTCGTGGGCGTCAGGACGCGACATGATGTAGTACCTCAGTTCGTCCATTGCGTGATCATCCTTTTTTATCGGCACATCGGCACCACCCCACCAGTAACCTTTGATTTCGCGAATCATGTTGACACAATTTGAAAAAATAAAGAGTTTTGCCTCGCCTTTTGCGTTTTTTAGATAACTTTTTACGCGAGAAATGCCAGAAAAGAGGTCTTTATTGACATTCGTGTTGACGTTTATTCCGTAATCGTAGAACAATTCGCTGACGCTTTTGGGCGAAGAAAGGGTCTTTTGATTTGCGGCGGAGTCGATAAGAGCACAGTACCTCCCGTCAAAGCCAGTTGGCCAGCCGAGAGCACGGCATTTTTCTATAATTGCGTTCGCGTGAAACTCGATTGTTTTTTCCGCCATGTAGTGCTCCGCAATCACGTAGATGTTGCCGTCAAAATCGACAGCGTACCAGTGCGCACTGAGCGGATTATGGAGTCCTGGGTCTATGCTAATGTTATCAAACCACTCCTTCGGCACCGAAAAAGGCTCGATTACGTGGATATTTGGGTCAAATTCGCTGTAAACTAGGCCACCCTTCGCCATAAACTTTCCGTATCTGCGACTTTCCAACTCCTCACTACTCAACGTTTTAGACAGGACATCTATTTCTGCTTTCGACAAATATGGGTTGTCCGCCCACTCCATTTCGATGTACCAAACGTCAGGGTCGGCACTTTCATTTAAAAAAATCTTGTCATAGACCCAGGTAAGCCCTTTTAGCGGGGTCATTGTTCCAAAAATTATGCCCTCACGGTCTAATACACGCATTCGACATTCGAGATATATGTCAAAGGGCGGTTCCTCATCGAACCACACCCAATCAAGGCTGGTACCCTGAAACTTTTCGCGACCTTGGTCGCAGGTCTTAAAGCCGATTTTACTCACCTCGCCAAAAACGTTTTTAACCAAAATGTAGTCAATTACCCCGTTTTGTGCGGAATCTTTACGGCCCGTCAGCATAATTATGTCGACTATCCAATCGGGATTAAGATAATATAAAATCTTGCTCTGCGCGACATCACGCTGTACTTGCTGACTTAGACTCACCACCCACCCATCGCAAGTTTTGTTCTGCCTAAAGGGGTGAATTCCTCGAGCCAGCCACACCGCCTCAACCGCTCCGCACTGCGATTTCCCACTTCTATTACCACCAAATACCCAACGATTTCGCTTTGTACACTTATGAAAAGCCATTTGCTTCTTATGTACCTTTGTCTTGTTATACTCAGCCAACTTATTATTACTTTTTCTTCTCTCAATCTCTTTATCAATTCTTAACAACTTACTTAACAGTTCATTATCCATTTCACCACCAAATCAACTAAATTTTCTAAAAAATGCCAACATTAGGTTTAAAATTTGTAAAAAAAACAATAATTGCAAAGAGAAATACAATCATTGTTTGTTATAATATTGTAGGAGTGAATTATGCGTGCATATTTATACATTTTAACTGCATTTTTATGCATTTTCTGTTTGACCGATTTTTGTAATGTGCCAGTTACAAAAGCCGAAGAAATAACCTATTATCGTGTTATGAGTGAGAATACGATTCTATTTCACACGCCCGTTGAATCAAGCGAAGCGACTAATGTTTACTTTACATTACCTGCCACATACTTTGTACAACTAATTAGCGAATATGATGAGTTATTTCTATTTGTTATGTACAAAGATTTTTCGGGTTATGTACTTCGAGATAACGTCGAACGTGTTTATTCGGTACCGACTACACCATACCTAGATAACATCACGTTTGGAGTTCAGGGGGTGGCGAATCTCGTCATGCGTAGCGAGCCGAATACGTCGAGCGAGTACATTGGAACAATTCCGTTTAACGCGACTGATATCGAATACTTCGGTGCGGTTAGAGGCGAACTTGTGAATGCTGACCTTGGTGATGAGTGGTATTATTGCCGCTATAAAAGTTTCGAGCAAGGGATACTGACAGGCTACGTATACGCACCACTTACAACTAACCTAACCGAGATTTTACCAAACACTGAGGTCGTTGAAACTGAGCCTAGCGAGGCGGTGAATGGAGATACGATTATCGCACCCGAATTACAGAGTGGCAGTAACTGGCTGTTGATACTAGGGCTCACAATACCAGCAATAATTTTGCTAATTCTTGTATTCAGGCCAAGCAAGCGCAAGCACAAAAAAGTCGCCACCAGGCAGATTGCAAACCTCAACAAACTTTCTCTTCCAGAGAGTAAAGATGATAAAAATTTTGATTTTTAACAGAAAAATGCACTTTTTTATCAAATTTTAAGTACTATGCAAACATTTTTTACTAATCAGTAATAAATTGAATTTATAATTTTATCCAATCGTCCAGTTTTGGACAATGAAAATGGAACCAAAGTTTTATCCCTATTTCGATATTTAGCGACATAGGAATTATAAACCCCTAGTATCCAATTTTCTTCTTCAACTAGATGTTCAATCGTACTGACACTATACCCCAGCCTCCACAGCTTGTCCATAAAGTCTAGGAGTGCCTCGTTGATTTTTCGGTGGAGTGTACGTCTGGGGATTTCTAGGTCTTCGGCTAACTCCCCGCAAGGAATTCCATCGAAGTATCTAAGGACTAACAATTTAGACTGCTCGGGGTCTAGATTTTTCACGCCCTCCTCAATCATGGATTTTATTGCGAGTAGGTGTTTTTTGCGTTGGATTAGGTCGATGATCGCCTCCATTTTATCTAATGTGCTCTCATACTGGCGCACAGAATAACTATGCACACCACTATTCACAACTAGACGGTCGATGCTACCAATCACCCGTCTTAGATATTTGTAAGTTTCTAAAAGTGTCTTTGCCCAAATAAAATTTTTCATTATACTTTCTCCTTTTTTTATCAAAAAAATTCAAATGTCATCACCTATCGCGCGCTTCCGACATTAATAATAACCTATGAAATTGGTATTTGTCAATATCTTGTGCCACACTTTTTTAAATTTTTGAAAATTTTTTATATTTTTCAAAATTATTGGGTGATTTTTAATATTTCGAACATTTGTTCTAATTATAATTATTAATTCTTGACACCTAACGTACAAAATTGCAAAAATGTTAAACTTTTTTATAATTTTTGTTTTTTTAATTTGGAATTTGTGATATAATATAAAAAAAGGATAAAGTATATGAGAAAAACAAAGGTTTTTTTGGGTGCTATGGTATTGTTTATTTTACTTACCGCAGCTTGTATCATTCCCCCGATATTTGCAACTTCGTATAATATAGAAAAAACCACACTTGATTTGGGTGTGGATGTAAGAGATTTGGTCCAATACAATGGCGACCTATATTATACTGACGGCACCAATATATATAATGAACAGAACAAGCCAATCTATAATAGCACGACTGGTATTATTTCGGCAATTGAAGCAACTGGTAATAAATTAATATTTATAAAAGAAAATTTATATTTATACATTTTAAACCTTGAGAATTTGAATGATGTAACTGAGATTACAGTGTATAAAAATGGCGAAGTAGTAGAGGCCTTCCCCACTCAAAATCGCGCGATTGCGGTCAGTGCTACGGGCGAGATTTACATGCTGGCTGATAGTGTGCTAGCAAAAGTAACCTTTGATGAGACGACTGACGGACTGATTTTGAGCAAAATTTGCGATTTCGAATTTGAAGAGGCTCCGCTTGAATTTGCAAATGGAAGTTTTGCGGTAAACGAGTTTGGAACCTTTGGGTATTTTAGTATTTTAAATAATTTATATGAAATTAACCTACAAAATAATCAAATTTCGCAAATTTCAACCGAAATTACAGAAAATATAACTGATATTGAGGTTGATAGCCTAGGCAATATTTATGTCTTTGCGGGCGATTCGATTTACAAAATTAACAACACGATTGAAGCGGTCGCGCTAGGAGAAAACTACTCGCGCTTTACCCTAGACTACACCACTGGAGTTTGCTACATCATTACGGATAATAATGTCGAAAGCGTCATGATATCGAGTAGTCTCGGGAATTTTGTAACGACATTTAGTGAGATTGAAGCACCAATTGATTTGTATAATTATGCACCGAGTACTGAAGTCGTGTCTGTGTTAAATGTGACTGCTGGGGCCAAAATCTACGAATTTCAAAGTTTAAATTCGCCAGCCATTGCATATACTGAAAGTAAAAGCGTGATACTAATTGAAGATATTAGCAATTACTTTTACTATGTGTTGGACAGTAATTTAAATGGAAATTTTGCGCTAGGATATATTCTAAAAAGTGATTGCGCTTTGGCCCAAAACGTGCCCGGAAGTGAACAAGTGCGCGTGGTGGTCAAACAAACAAAGCTGTATAACCTACCGTTTAGTGTAATGCGAGAAGATGATATCTCGGCACCTTTTGGAACTAGGGTTGATTATGGTACTGTGCTCGATGTTATGGCTTCCCCCACCCTACCAACGGACTGCTCGGGCACCGCGTTCTATGCGGTGGAATTTGAGGGCAATGTTTACTACATTGACAGCCGTACTGCTGTGGGAGTTGAGCACGACACCGCGATTGACAACGAGATTGTCAGCAACGCAAGCACTCGCGCGGAGACAATTGTGTATGCGGATGAGGGCTTGACCGAGGAACAAGATACTCTTGAAAAAGGATATAGTATCACGGTATTAGAGACAAATGACGGGGTTTGCAGAATCGAGTATTTAGTCGACGGCGAATCGCGGAGTGGCTATGTTTCGCAGAGTTTTGTAAACGACGGCACCTTGACTACCACGCAAATCGTGGGAATTGTGCTGATGTGTTTGTCGCTTGTGCTGGCAATAATTATCGCGATTGTGATTCATTTCAACAACAAAAAGCACCGTGAAAACAAAACTATAGACAATTAATATTGTTAAACTTTAAATACTTAATAAAAAAACATACCATTTGAATTGCATCAAAATGGTATGTTTTTTGTTTAAAATATTACCTAGAAGCCGATTGTTCAAGTACCTGCTCTTCTTCGCTCTTTGCCGCAGCTACACTATCAGCACCAGCATGCACAATCGCTTGTTGTTGCTTTTGTTCCATATCGGCACGAGCAACATCAGCCTGCACAGCAGCCTGTAAATCACTTAGATCATTAACATCCACACCCTCTCTTGCCTTTTGCTGTAAGTACTCTTGAGATAAGTTGTTTTCCAGAATAAACTTATATAATTCAGATGCTGGAGGAATTCGTGGCACATCTTGAGTTGCCTCATCAGCAACTGGAGTGATAACTTCTGCTGGAATAATAACTTCATTTTCTCCAAATTGTTCAGGTGTCTCAACAGTAACAGAGGAGGTCTTAGCTTCAGCCTCGTTCTCTGCT
The DNA here is from genome assembly GCA_944381215.1 of uncultured Clostridia bacterium. GTDB lineage: Bacteria > Bacillota > Clostridia > Christensenellales > UBA1242 > UBA7867. The sequence goes on along the minus strand of CALWKF010000005.1, from coordinate 58,838 downwards.
ACTTGCTCCTCCTGTTTAACAAAGCCCTCTAGCAATTCTTTACCCTTGTTTGAAGCGATAAACGCATCAACTTCTGCTTGGTTTGCGATATCGATATTATAGAAACGCTTCATAGTAGAGATAAATGGAAGAGGCAAATCTTTGTAAAAGCTTTCATCAATTAACTGTTGCTTACTTAACTCGAATGCTTTTTTACTTTCCTCTGTAGGCTCTCTCGGTACATCTTCCTTCACAGCATTTGCCTTTTGCATTGCCATGATTGCGTCTTTCAGTTTTTTAGGTGAAATAGACACGCTGTCACCGACGCCGAAGGTAATGTTAATCTCATCCTCGAGTGCGACGCCATTCAGCCATGCATCCAATTTCCACTGAGGGATGTTCGCAAGGTCGATTTCCTTGCCCCATGTTGACATACAGTAATCGCGGAATGCCTCGGGAGTAACCTGGAACGACTGGTATGCTTCATTGCGCGCCTCCAACCATTTCTCATAGTTTTCGGTAGTAACCTGAGTGAACTTCCCAGGTTCAGTCTCGATATAGTGCTCGTCTTTTAATTGAATGTGACGGAGGCCGTCAAGGTTGGTCTCAATCTTTTGAAGCTCTTTAGCACGAATTGGGTGGCGTTCAATGCCTGGAATCTCGATTTGAGTGCGCCAGTTGCGCCAACGAGCAGTTAGTTTTAATTTACCATTTTCCTTGTAGCAAGAATCGTTGATAAATGGGTTACCCGAAACCTCGCGAATTGATTCGGGAAATTTAACTTTCTTAATGCGTTTACAACCAGCGAACGCACCTTCGCCCAAGTACTCAAGGTTTTTAGGCAACTCGAACACACCACGACCACCGAAAATTGCCTTATCATTGTTTACAAGTCTAGTACATCCCGCAAATGCGTTTGCACCAATGTACTTTACGTCGTCAGAAAGGTACACGTGGCGGAGCTTTGAACACTCGTTGAACGCACCCTCGCCAATGTAGGTAAGGTTTGGCAGTTCCGCTACTTCACGAATGGCGGTGTTTGAAAATGCGCCTGATTCGATACGAGCCAAGTTTGCGAGGGCCTCCCAATCGACTACATTTAGGTTATCACAACCACTAAAAGCGTTAGTGGGAATGACGGCAATTAGAGAAACTTCCTTTTCGCCGATCGGGTCATCGCGGTTTAGTCTATCTCTATCTGGATCGGGAGTGAATCTCACCTCGCGCAAGTGCTTTGCACCCGAAGCAAACTCGGGCCCAATACTACGCAAGTCCGCATTCATCATAATACGGGTTACATAACGTTTCCTTGCATCGGGAATTTTGTCAAACTCGACAAAGTTTCTGTCAATGTTGTAGCGTCTAACATGACCACCTAGAGTCGCTAAATCCGCAACAGTACGACTACCGCCTCTAATTGCATTTCCAGCCCTACGGGTCGCGCGCTGTCTACGGTTTTCTGTGTTTTGATTTTCTGGCATAATACAATCTCCTACTTTATTATTTATTAATTTAGTATACCTCATTTTCTAAAAAAAGTCAATATTTATAGAAAAAATATGCAATATTTTATTATTTTTTATCAAAAAAATCGCCAAAAACGCGCTATTTTACGCATAATTATAAAAAATATGAATAATAAAACATAATTTTTTACGCTTTTATATTGACAATTTTTTTAGTAAATTTTATAAAATTTTGCTAAATTTGTCGTTTTTTTAAGTTTTTTTAAATTTTTATCGTGTTTTTTAAGACTTTTAATTTCTTTTACTTGTATTAGCTTGTATTAAAAACCAATTTTTTTATGTATAATTATTAATATTTGAGGATGCTAGCATTATTAATTGGTGATTGTGTTAATTTTATTTTGAATTTATTTTATAAAGTAATTAAAATATAGTTAAAAAGTATCAAAAATTAATTAAAAAAATGGATGTTATTGTGAATTTTTTTATAAAAAATCGTAAAAATTACGAATTTTGATAAATAAAAAAGCCCCCGAGGCTAAGGGGGTTAATTAGATACTTTGGCGAGGTTCGGCGTGTTATCAAATGGTTTTAGGATGTAGTCAATGTTATCATGGTCGGACACTTTGGAAACGGAAACCTCGTAAGCGGTGCGGGTTACAATCGAGTCATCATCGAGTCGCTTTTGGTATTCACGACTTTGGATTCGTCCAGTTAGGTAGAGTTTATCGCCGACACTCAAACCACTAACGAATCTTGCGTTCCGCCCCCACGCGATACAAGGCAAGTAGTCCGATTTATTATAGGCGCGGTTAACGGCGATTAGGCAGTCGCAAATCTCGCGCTTAAAGGGAGTGGTGCGATAGATTGGTTCTTTACAGATATAGCCTGTTAACTCGATTACGTTACTATTGAGTGCGCCGTCTGGTTCGACGAGTTCGCGGACAAAGACTGTGAGCATTAGTTTGCTCTTGCCGTCGATAAATTTATTGTAACTGCGGAACTGCCCGTTAAGTGCAATGGTCGAGCCTATTGTAAAGGTGTTGTCTGAAAACAGCCTTTCCGAAATCGTAATTGGGATAATGTCCTTTTGCTCAGACAATCTGTCAACCTCCAAGAATACATCGTAAAACCCTTCCCCATATACCTCGTGGCTAAAACGCGGTTCGCTCACCACCTTGCCGACTAGATACACGCGGTTGTTGTTAAATTCGAAACTCATACTTTCCTCCTATTATATAGTATTTTGATGTTGCACACCCGCCCTGTCAATAGTATAATTATCGCCGTAAACCAGATCTCCTATACAAGTTATTTCATATCCCTGCATTTTTAGTCTGTCTAAGACAATTGGTAAGGCATCTAGGATGTGGTCGGAATTGTTGTGGCAAAGTATAATCGAGCCTGGCTTTACTCTGTCCATTATCCTAGTGGCTATTTCTGCACCGCTAAGCCCTTTCCAGTCGAGGGAGTCCACATCCCACTGAATGGTTTTGAGGCCTAAATTCTCGGCGGAGTCGATGACGGTATTATTATATGCGCCGTATGGAGCCCTGAATAGCTTTATGTCGACGTCAGCGCAAGCGGTTTTAATTGCTGAAATCGAATTGTTTAGTTCTAGGTCGATTTGGTCGCGGTTGAGTTTTGTAAGGTCAGGGTGTGTATTACTGTGAGTACCTATCTCGTATCCGTTTTCGTGAATCTGTTTAACTAGGTCGGGATACTTTTCCGCCCAAAAGCCTACTAGGAAGAATGTAGCCCCGACGTCGTACTCTTTTAGAATTTCCATGATGCCCTCAGTCTTGTCTGCGCCCCACGCAGCATCGAAACTAATGGCAACTTGCTTTTCCGTGGTATCTACATTATATATTGGGACTTTACGCAGGTTGTCGCCGAAAAACACGGCTGAAATTGAATTTTCACCAAGAGGCATTGCTAGGACTGCGCACAGCACAATGAGGCCAAAAGTTGCGAAAACGACTGTCTTCTTCAATACAAGAAATTTCATAATTTCCTCACACTATAATTTTAGCAAATTTCGGCGATTCTACCCCAAGAGATAATTGACTTAAATGCGTCTAAACTCACGAAATAGATTTATACTTGTCGAAAAAGTTGCTTAATTAATTGTATTCGCGAAATTTTTAATTTAGTACAAAAAAGCGGACTAAAATTAGTCTGCTTCTTTTACATAATTTGTTCTGGGGCGTTTTGCTTGGGAGTTTTTGTAAATTCATTACTGAAATTTTCGAGTAAGTATTGCTCTTCGGCATCGGTGTAGCCTTGGTAATTGGAAAGTTTTACGGGTCGCTTGATGGTCGAAAGTTTAGAGCTTAGAATTTTATTAAAGTCGTTATACCCCTTACCTATTGTTACGCGGTCGAGGGTGTGATTTTTTTTATTCATGGCCTTGTCAAAGCCCGAGCCAAGTCTATCTAGGCAATCTAGAATTTCGTGCTCAATTTTAGGGTTTGTGCTTATCTTTTCTAAAACCTTTCTAGGCACTTCGATGTTGTCGAGTGTAACCTGCTTGGCTTTCTCGTCGTACCACACCCACGCCTGACCTAAAATATCGCTACCGTGTTTGAACACGATAAAGCCCGAATTCGGTTGGGTCATCCCATACCTTACACAAGACTCGGCAGTGTTATTTACGGTTTGGCAACAGTTAGTGATATCGCCTAGCACTGCGCCCAAGGGGTCTGATTTATCAAGAAGTTCGTACGTAACAGGCTGATTCTCATCATCGCCCTGCACCTTTAACACCATATCCTCAGGGCGAATCGCCTTGCCTTGCATAAACCAGTCGCTGAGTTTATCAAAGTCCGACTGTGAGTAGCCGAATTTGCTTATAGTATTAGCAAGAAATTCAGTCTCATTAGTCACGGAATCGTACTTATATTCTCTTAATGCATTTGCCACCATTTCTGGGGTCAAACGCTCGTTGTCGTGGCGAGTGATTACCTTTTTATTTGGATAAAGTTCTTGGATTTTGGCGAAGTTATTGTAGCAGTTTTTCAGCAAGTCGAAGGTCTCGCCCTCAAAGTCGGTGACGGTCATAAAGTCGGGGTTTTTCGGGAAATACTCCATAAAAAACTTAGCAAACTCCGGGTTAAAGGGGGTTTCAACACTATCGAACCCACTAAACTTTGCATGGAACTGCTCCTCATTGTAATTGTCGAGTATGTACATTTTAATAAAATCTGTGGCGGTCTTGCTTTGCTTGCCGTCCTTACTAAACACGCCTAGCGCGTGGGCAAGGTTTGCAAGGTCCTGCTTACCTTCCATAGTTTTCATATTTGCGATGCGACTGATTTCCGCCCAGTTTTTAGGGTTATTGTTCGCGTGAAAGTACGGAATTTCTGCTCGAGGAATTGCCTGAACGACAGACCGATGTGGAATATTTCGGCACTTTAACCAATCGAGAATTAGCGGGAAATAGCCAATCTCGAGCCTATCAAGCTCATTCCACTTGTTCTCCAATCTCAGCCTTTGGTCACGCTCAATCACTCTAACTACGCCCTCGGCATCGGCAACAATTAAATCTCCTCTTTGCCTATCTATCCATACAGCACCCGTGTTATCGACACCATTTACGACTGCAAATTCGTCATCATTGAAGGCCAAATCACCTGACTTATAATGAATGACATAATTTTGAGCCACCGCGTTCGAAATGTCGGTAAGATAATTTGAGGTTATTGAATCAAATTTGTGCGATTGGTTATCGATTTTTTTGAGGCTTTCAGGAAACGAGAGGTCCTTTATATTGGTTTCGTAAAACGCTCTAAATTCAATCTGCTCCAACTTATCATTAAGTTTGATTTCTGTTAGATTTTCGCACTCATAAAACGCTCTGTCCTTTATAATGCGCAACCCTTCGGGACAAATAAAACTCTTTAAACTTTTGCAACCACTAAATGCGGAGCTATCAATCTTTTCTACCCCGCGCCCCATATCAACTTTTTCAAGGGAGACGTCGCCGTCGAACAAGTGGGCAGGAATCTTTTTAAGCCCTACAGGTAGGCGCACGGACTTTAATTTAGGGCAATTTTTAAACGCCTCCTGCCCGATTTCAATCACGCCGTCCGAGATAAAGACCTCCTCGAGATTTTGAAAGTTATAAAACGCGCCAATGTCGATTTTGTTTATGTTAAAGGGTATTACAACTTTTTTTACCGAGCCAGTCGAAATTGGCGCAAAGTCTAGCGCGCTAATCTCACTAATCTCGGGCGAAATCTCTAATACCCCGTCTGGACTTACTCGAACTTTTGGCATATTGCCTCCTGAATTTGAAACTTTACGCATACTTTAATAATTATATTTTAATTTTATAGCCAGTCGTAACCTTCTTTATTTTCGGCAACGGATTCCCCTTCTTTTCGCGCGGGATGATGTCGATTTTTTCGGAGTTTTTAGCGACAACGCCCTCGTCGGTAATAAGTGCTAAGTCAGCGGGGTCTGTGATGCAAGTGGCAAAGGTGATTTTGTCCTCTTTACTTAGTAGAATTAATCTAACACCCTTGCGGTATCTTGGCAGTTTGTCGATTTGCGCTAAAATTACGCGCTTTGCGACGGCATTTTCGGTAACTACGACCATTTCACCTTCATCAGGGGTAAGGCCTGCCAGCACGCAGTAGTCGCCCTCATAGAAGTTGACACCACGGACACCGCCCGAGACTCTGCCTTGAATCGGCACGTCATCTTTTGTCGCAAACAGCACTTGGCCATAAGCAGTGGCAAAAATCATGTCGTGGCCCTCTACATCGAATTCGACATTGATAACGACGTCGTCCTCTTTAATTTTTACCGCCTGAATATAACTCTTCACTGTGTTGTATTCGGTAAACGCGGTCTTTTTGACCATGCCTTGACGCGTAAAGAAGAGTAGGTTCCTAGGGTCGTTTTCCTCAAACTCGGCAGGGATAAGGGCTACAATACGCTCATCCATTGCGAACTCGTTAAAGATGTCGCGCGGGTTGGTGCCCTTGTCGCGATACTTGCACGGCTTGAGGTCGGACATATTAAAGCGGATGCAGTAGCCAAGGGATGTAAACGCTAAAATGTCGGTGTCCGACTTGACATGAATTATTTGCGTGTGAATTTGGCTGAGGCTCGCACCGTCCTTCAACTCCTTTTGCGCGCCCGAGTACGTCTTTTGCTCGAAGGCCTTCAAGTACCCTTCGGCAGTCAGCCCTAACACCATGGGAACAGCAACGTCGACTTGCACGGTTTCAATCTCGACCTTTTCCTCTTTGCCCAAAATCTGGGTACGGCGAGGGTTCTTGTACTTCTTCTTTATCTCCAAGATTTCCTCTTTCACGGTCTGGTACTGCAAAGCGGTGCTCTTTATAATCGCGGTGAGTTTATCGATTAAAAGTTTTAACTCCTTTAACTCGTCGGTGATTTTGTTTACCTCGAGGTGAGTAAGTCTAGCGAGGCGCATGTCGAGAATCGCCTGTGCCTGTCTCTCGGAAAGCACAAAGCGGTCCTTTAATTTCATTTTCGCGTCGGCAGTCGATACGGCCTTTTTAATTATTTTTACGACTTCGTCGATGTTCTTAATCGCAATGAGTAAGCCCTCTAAAATGTGGCTACGTTCCTTTGCAACCTCGAGGTCGTACTTGCTACGACGTAAAATTATCTCGCGCTGGTACTCGACATAATAACTGATAATTTCAAGTAACCCTAGGGTCTTTGGCTTGCCGTTTGCGATTGCCACCATGTTAATGGCAAAACTGCACTTTAAGTCAGTACTTTTTAGCAAGTTATCGATAATCGCCTGGACATTTCCGTCCTTTTTAACTGAGATTACTGCGCGCATACCATTTCGGTCGGACTCGTCCCTAACCTCTGCAATGCCAGAGAGTACGCCCGTTTTTTCCTCGCTGAGTTCCACAATTGTTTGAAGCAATTTTGCCTTGTTTACCTGATATGGAAGTTCGGTGATTACGATGTTTTTCTTGTCGTTCTTACCCTCTTCGATGTGGTACTTGGCAATCATCATGATTTTGCCCTTACCTGTACTATATGCCTTTTCCAACTCGTCAGTGGTCATCAATGCGCCCGTCGGGAAATCGGGGCCCTTAATGTATTTCATCATCTGCTTTAAGGTGATTTTTGGGTTGTCGATATAGGCAACTACCCCGTCGATGACTTCGGCGAGGTTGTGCGGAGGAATGTTCGTAGCGAGTCCTACGGCGATACCGCTGGCACCATTTACCAAGAGATTTGGAAATCTTCCTGGAAGCATGTCGGGCTCCTTTAAGGTGTCGTCGAAGTTAAGGCTCCACCTCACGGTATCTTTGTCGAGGTCGCGAAGCAGTTCTAGTGCTAGAGGAGCGAGCCGTGCCTCCGTATAACGCATTGCAGCGGCAGAGTCGCCGTCGTTACTACCAAAGTTTCCGTGGCCTTGGACCAAAATCTCGCGCATGTTATGTGGCTGGGCCATACGCACCATGGCATCATACACCGAGGTGTCGCCGTGCGGGTGGTATTTACCCAAGCATTCACCGACGATACGCGCGGACTTTTTAAAGGGCTTGTCTGGAGTGAGTCCCAACTCCATCATGGCGTACAAAATTCTGCGTTGAACAGGCTTTAACCCGTCTTCTACGCGAGGTAATGCGCGGTCGAGAATGACAAATTCACTATATGGCATCATGCTTGTGTGCAAGACTTCGTCCATACCGCACTCGATAATTCCGCCAGACGTTGCAAGGTCAATCGAACCTGTGCTTAATTTCTTTTCTTCGTTATCTTTTTCTTTTTTCATAAATAAAACCTTTTTTAGTGTTAATTATTTAATTGTTGAGTTACCTAGTTTGCTCCATCATGTTATAAATGGCATTTTTCTTTATTCGCTCTTGCTCGGGCGTGGTCAACAAAAATTGCGCGCCCGCTGCATCGGTATATCCATTATATTCAGTCAAGGTTTGAACACTCTCAAGCGTTTTATAGTGTTTTTCGAGAATGTTATTAAAATCATTATAACCCTTTCCTATTGTAACTTTACTAACCTTTAACCCTCGTTTCTCCATTCCAGCGACAAAGCCCGAACCAAGTCTATCTAGGCAGTCAATGATTTCGGTTTGGTAGTTGCTATCCTTTTGAATCACGTTCTGCACAGCCCGAGGCACCTCGATATTGTCGAGCGTTAACTGGTGCGTAGTTTCGTCATACCACACCCACGCTTGCCCGATGATTTGACTGCCTGATCTTAGTACCACAAAACCTGAATTTGGCTCGGTCATTCCGTACTTTACGCAATTTCCGCCGACATTGTTTACGCGCTGACAACAATTTGTAATGTCCCCGAGCACTGCACATAGCGGGTTTTTCTTGCCCAAAAGCTCGTAGGTTACGACTCTATCTTCGCCCGTGTTAAGAACAGTGTCGGGTTCGCAAAATAGTCGCAATCTATTTTCGGGAATTGCCACGCCCTCTTGATACCACGAGGCCAGTTTATCAAACGCCTCACGCGAGTAACCGTATTTGGAGACCGTTTTGGCAAGTGGCATTAGGTCGCTAGGGACGTTTTTATACGAGGTAGTGTTTAGAAATTTGCCCACAATTTCGGGGGTTAAGCGGTCGTTATCTTGCCTCGTGACCACGCGTTTGTTTGGAAAAGCCTCGAGCACTTTCTTGAATGAATCGTGCGCCGCGTTCATATAATCGGTAATCGTGTCCGTTATTTCATCGGGAATTTGCATAAATCGCGGGTTTTTGTTAAAGTACTGCATAAAAAACTTGGCAAACTCGGGGTTATAGGGGGTATCTTCGGCATTAAAGTTGAACATTTCGTGAATTTGGTCTTCGGAATAGTTGTCTAGAATGTACATTTTTATGTAGTTTGTCGCCTCTTTCGACTCTGCCCCGCTGTTACTAAATACGCCGAGTGCGTGCGCAAGTCCAAATAGCGAACTCCTGCCCTCATCGGTCTGGCAATTAGCAATTCTCGAAATTTCGACCCAGTTTTCCATATTGTTATTTAGGTAAAACTGTGGTATTTCGTCGCGTGGCATTCCCTTAACCACTGCGATATTTGGTAACGGGGTTTTATTCATATTTTTGTTTGAGTCTTTTAGCGCAAACCAAAAGTCGAGGAGCTTGGGAAATTGTTTAGTGCGCAAGGCCTCTAGTTCGTTTCTGCTGGTAACCTTTGCTCTAATATCGGCAAAGGGCATGACAACTAATTTCCCCTCTTTATCACCAAAATAAATTTTGCTATTTTTAGGGACAACCTCGAAAACTAAGGAGTTTCCGCCCAAGGTCTCACAGTCTACCAAAATCGCGCCGTATTTCGGGTCGCCAGTAATTACGGAGCCCATTTCATCACGATTGCCGTGTACAATTTTATCTTTATAGCGAACGTCAAGCTCCAAAAAAGAGTCGGCGCGGTCGAAGTCAGCCTTGTATGGGAGCGACACGAAATCAAACTCGTTTCCGCTCACCGCCGCAAAAAACGCCTCGACTGAATCGGGGAGCACGAGCCTCGATAATTTGGTGTCCGAAAACGCATCGTATGACACAATTTTTAACTTGTCATTAAACGTAATTGATTCAAGATTCGCGCAGTCTACAAACGCGCCTTCGTTAATTACCGTCAATTCGCGGGGGCAAGTAAAACTCGTGAGTTGTGTACACTTTCCAAACGCCACGCGCCCAATATATTTGACCTCATCGCCCATCTCGACACTGTTTAGGCTTTCACAGCCAAAGCACATATTTTGCGGTACTTCGGCTAGGTTTTTGGGGAGTTTAATCTTTTCGAGCGAAGTACATCCGTAAAATGCACCATCGCCTATGCCTTTTGGGTCGATTGAGTCAGGTAGATTGATTTCAGTCATTGACACAAAGTCGCGAAACGCATTTGGCCCGATAGTCCTAATACCCTCGGGCAAGACAACTTTCTTGATTGCCCCTAAATAAATGGCGAAATCACTCGAAGATATCGAAGTAACTCCCGACTTAACAGTCAAGACCCCATCATCACTAATTGTAAATTTTTCAAATTCTTGCATATTAAAAACCTTTTAGCGAGCAGTCCTGCTCATAATAGTAACATGCGTGGGCGGTGTGTAGCCACACACGCGGTAGATTACCTCAAAAAATACCCTACACATCCCCCACTCCAACAGAGTATGGTGCACGAACAATGCAGAATGCGGGTGCGTGGGCGCACTCCCAATAAATTTACTGCATACATATTCCTACACACTACCACCCCGAACAGAGTACATTCCCCAATAATTTAGAATGCCTAAGATACAAGGAGCATGCCAAAAATCACGAAGGCATGTATAAAGACATACATAACTGAGCGATTTTTGACATACGACGCAGTAGATTAGGTATTATAAATTATTGGCTGTTCGTAGGTTTGAAGTTGTCGACCTTGTTGAAGTTCGCGTGCTCACTAATATAAGCCTTGCGGGCCTCAATATTGTCGCCCATGAGAGTAGTAATCATGAGTTCGGCATTGGCGACATCCTCAAGAGTTACACGCATTAGCGAGCGCGTGGCGGGGTTCATGGTCGTGTCCCAAAGTTGCTCGGGGTTCATTTCACCTAGACCTTTGTAACGCTGAATCGTGTAGCCCTTGCCTATTCGCTCAATCGCCTCTGGCAACTCCGCATCCGAGTAGACATATTCGATCGTGTCGCGCTTCTGCACCTTGTACAGAGGAGGCAAGCCGATGTAGACGTGGCCATTTAGCACGAGTTCCTTCATATACCTAAAAAAGAATGTCAGTAAAATTGCCCTGATGTGCGCACCGTCTTGGTCGGCATCGCTAAGGATGATTACCTTGTGGTATTTGAGATTAGACAGGTTAAAGTCCTCGCCGATACCAGTCCCTAGGGCACTAATTATTGTGCGGATTTCCTCGTTCGCAAGCACTTGCTGTAACCTCTTTTTCTCGGCATTTAATGGCTTTCCACGAAGTGGCAAAATCGCCTGAAAACTCCGATCACGCGCCATTTTCGCACTACCGCCCGCACTATCACCCTCTACGATAAAGAGCTCGTTGTTCTCGGGCTTTTTGCCTGTACAACTGCTGAGTTTGCCGACAAGGTTGCTGTTTTCTATGCTGTTTTTCGCGCGGGTGATTTCCTTGGCCTTTCTGGCAGCCTCACGAACCTTTGCTGCAGCCTTACCCTTGTTGATTGCGAGCTCGAGCACCTTTTTGTGATTGTTTTGGTCGAAGTACTCGAGTAATTTCGTGTACGCTAGGTTTTCCACTTCGGGCTTTATCTCAGTGTTGCCGAGCTTGGTCTTGGTCTGGCCCTCGAACTGCACGTTGCGCATTTTTATTGCGAGCACGATAGTAAGTCCCTCGCGGTAATCTTCACCAGTGAGTGCGGGGTCCTTGTCTTTAATAAGCCCCGCGCGCTTGCCCAAGTCATTGAAGGCGCGAGTAATTGCGTTTTTGAGGCCTGCTTCGTGGGTACCACCCTCGCTCGTGGGGATGTTGTTTACATAACTAAATGTGTTTTCGGTGTAACTATTTGTGTACTGCATAGCGCACGCCATGTGCACAAGGTCGCTCTTTGCCTCGATGTAAATTGGGTCGGGGTGCTCGACGGTCTTATTCTCATTTAGGTATTTTACGAAGTCGCTAAGGCCCCCTTCGTAGCGATACTCTTGGGTAAAGGGCTCGCCGTTCTCGAGTTTGCGCTCGTCAACCAAAATTATCCTGATTCCGCGGTTTAGAAAGGCGATTTCGCGGAGACGCTTCGATACGGTTTCTAGGTCAAAGGTGATGTCCTCAAACACGCGGTCGTCGGGCATAAAGCGGACCAAGGTACCCGTTCTATTGGTTTTACCCACCTTTTTTAGAGGGGCTACGGGGACACCGCTCTTGATTTTGTTACCACTGCCCTTGCTCTCAAACTGCATTTCATACTCGTACCCTTCGCGGAAAACGGACACAGTGAGCCACCGAGAGAGCGCGTTTGCAACAGATGCGCCGACGCCGTGCAGTCCGCCCGAGAAGGAATAGTTATCGTTTCCAAACTTTCCGCCCGCGTGCAACTGCGTAAATACGACTTCAACACCGCTGACTTTCATTTGCGGGTGAATATCGACGGGAATACCACGGCCGTTGTCCTCGACCTGTGCACTGCCGTCCTCTTCAAGAGTTACTTTGATTGTGTCGCCGTAGCCGTTTGCAATCTCGTCGACCGAGTTGTCCACAATCTCCCACAGCAGATGGTGTAGGCCCTTTGGCCCCGTGGTGCCTATGTACATACCTGGGCGCATACGCACAGCATCGAGCCCTTCTAGTACGACAATATCTTTTGAATCGTAAGTTTTAGACAATTTTCACTCCTCTAATTAGCACTTGCTAAAATGTTATATAATATTTTAACACAAAATTTTAAATTTAGAAAATTATTTTACGCATAATTTTTTGTTTTTTTATTCATTTCCTGGCTTTTTTCTTTATTTTTACGACAAATTGCCTTGTATTTAGCACAAAAAATGCCCATTAGAAGTTGAATTTTTATGGTCTTATTTATATGAATGCCCTTTCCCGTGACACAAATTAACACGCTATCGAGCCTAAATAAAATAATCATGACCGTGCGACAAAAGCACTCTATCGCTTAATAAAAAACTCCGTAGATATTATATCCACGAAGTTTACTAATAAGGCTTACCTAATATTTACCTTATCTTTTAGATTATATTGCCATTGTAACCTATTATCCTTATATTATATTTAATATATAACATAAAACGGCGCGGGTGTCAATAGCAGGATTAATTTACGAGATTGTACATAATTTTGTTGAATTAACATACAATATTGTTAAGTCTAACTAGGGGGCAAATTATGGCAAAAACGATTGTATTAACTGGTGGTGGGACCGCGGGGCATGTTACCACAAACTTAAATCTCATACCACTCCTCACTCCGCATTTTGAGCGCATCGTGTACCTTGGGAGTGCTGACGGCCCCGAGAAAAAATTGCTCCTTAGTTTTTTAGAAAGAAACAAGGGCGTAAAAAAGGATGTACTCGAGGGTGGCACTACCGTTGAGTTCTACCCCATTCCCGTCGTAAAACTCCGCCGAAGTCTTGACTTCAGTAACCTTTTAATTCCCGTAAAACTTTACAGAGCAGTGAAGCAAACGAAGGGCTTACTCGAAAAAATCAAGCCCGAAGTCATTTTCTCGAAGGGTGGCTATGTGTCCCTGCCCGTCGCCCTTGCCTCAAAAAACATTCCGCTAGTCATTCACGAGAGCGACTACTCCTTAGGTTTAGCAAACAAGATTGCAGTTAAGTATGCTGATGTTGTGGCCACGACCTTTGAGGACACCGCCAAAAAGGTAAAGCACGGCATCTACATCGGCCCACCACTTGCTCCTAACAACTCATCCAGCACACTCGAACAGGACAAAAAGAGGCTTCGGCAAAAGTTTAACCCCGACAATTTACCCCTTTGCGTAATCATGGGCGGGAGCCAAGGCGCAAAGAGCATTAACGAGGCGGTATTTGGTGCCGTGGATGAGCTAACAAAAAATTGCCAAATCGTCCACATCGTAGGCCGAGGCAAAGGTAATGCATTGCGCCACAAAAATTATATTCAGGTCGAGTTTGTGGACGACCTAAGCGAACTTCTTTCGCTTGCGAATTTTGCAATCACTCGCGGAGGCAGTAACTCGCTTTTCGAACTCCTGGCTCACCAAATTCCCATGCTAATCATTCCGCTGAAAAAAGGCAGTCGTGGCGACCAAGTCGAAAACGCTAGATACTTTAGCAAAAAGGGTTACGCGCTCGTGCTCGACGACCAGGACTTAAATAGTACCACTTTAATTGAAAATTTCCGCGCTCTAAAAAGCAAAGCCCCTATAATTATGGCTAGCATGCAAAACGCTATCCCCAGCAACTCTTTAACCAAGCTCGCGAATATAATTGTGCGGGCTTGTAAGTAGCCTCAACTTAATTAGCATTGATACTGGGAGTGCTGGGGTAATTTATTAAATATTCAATTTTTTTAGACAGTGCCACAATTTGAGGCGTTACCCTACTACTCGCAATTAGTCGTTTGAGTGCTTCGAGTTCCTCTTTGGTAAAATACACTTTTTTAAGTTCAATTGGCGAGGCAAGCGTGATGCCACCATATCTCCCCGTTTTAGTGTAAATTGGAACTCCGCAAGTGCTGAGACTACTGATGTAGCGATAAACCGAACGTTCACTTACTTCAAATTCTTCTGCAAGTTGCTTGGCAGTAATTTTGGTATTTTGCATAAGTTTAAGCAGTATTCCCATCATAATAAAGTGTTCCATATTCCCTCCTTATTTTTTCCTATATTATATAGATAATAAAAGGAAAAGTCAAACATATGTTCGAAAAATGTTCTAAAAATTTTTAGTTTAAAAAAGGCTATTCATTTTAGAATAGTCTTTAAATTTACTATATAATAATGGCTAAAAAATTTAAAATAGTAACACATAAAAATGCATAATACCTATGCATAGTACCTCAAAATTTGCATAAAAACCGTGTTTTTTATTAAAAATTTGATGTTTTTGCGCAAAAACGTATTATTAAATTAAAATTTTCAATAATAGTTATTACCCAAATTTTGCCTATTTAATATTAAAAATTTAAGTAAATACTATTCGATTTTGAGAGCAGATTAGGATTAATAAAAATTTTTATATATATTAATGTTCGAAAAATTTATAATATATAGTTATTAATTTTAGTCAACTATTTTGAGATGATTTTGTCGACTGAGGCTAATGCGTTTAAGGCGGTGGAGGGATAGGTGTAGGTAATATTCTGTTTTGCGTTGAAGTCGCGAATGGTTTGTTCTATCATTAGTGTAATCAATCTCGAAAAGCCAATGCCTTGGCCACGCCATAGGTAGAAGGCAAGACTTCCTGGAATTGTGTTAATTTCGTTTAGGTAGAGTTTGGAATTAGCAAAAAGATAATCAACGCGCACCACACCATTAAGTCCCAATTCGCGATAAACTAGGCGCGTGGTGTCAAAAATCTGTTCCGCTAACTCTTTATCGATATCTGCTGGCACCTGCCTCTTTACTTTTTGGTCGCAGTACTTTTCGGCAAAATCGAACACGTCGCCGTTACATAGAACCTCCTCGATGCTAGAACATTTAATTTCATCCCCGCTTTTTAGAGCCGACACAGACAACTCACGAAAATCTACCAGACACTCTTCAACCAAAACCTTCGTATCAAATTTTAGCGCGTACTCAACAGCCTTCCCCAAGGTTTCGCGATTCTCAACTTTTGAAATACCAATACTACTACCACAGCAAGCGGGCTTTACAATCAGCGGATAACTTAGGTGCGCCTTTTTAAGTTTAGTCATCATCTCCTCAACACTTTCGCCCCAAATGTAACGGGTGGTGTTGATTTTTAAACCGCAGAGCAGGTGTTTTGTCGCGACCTTATCCATGCACGCGCTACTCCCAAAGCACCCAGCCGATGTAAAAGGAATTCGCGCGAGTGTCAGCAGACCTTGAACTGCGCCCCCTTCATATTCACCACCATGCAAAGCGAGTACCGCGCAATCAATATGCTCGCGTGAGCGACCAAGCCCCTTAGTATACACCAAAAATGGCTCGTTATTTTCAATGTAACACACTTTCCCCTTCACGCGCACGTCATTTACACAATTACCACTTTGTTCACTTTTGAAATCACCGCAATTATTTAAACAATTTACACCTGCTTCGCCTTTTTTACAACCACTAGAAAAAGCATGCTTTGAAATAGTAGGTAAAAAACTTTCTTTTTTGGTAAGATTTTCTCCAGTCAACCACTCGCCATTCCTTGTAATATAAATTGGGATGACATTATACTTCGCGCTAATATTTTTTATAATCCCAAGGCCTGTAATAATCGAAATATCATGTTCGACCGAGCGCCCTCCAAAAATTACCGCAATATTTTGCATAAGCACCTCCTAATTAAAAATATATATGCCCCGCTTCAAAATTTCGTGCTCGCAAAATCCAAAGTCTTTTTATAACAATACTAATTTATATTTATACTAACACTAATTTGCAATTTAATTTTTTACTAACATCGTTTTATAGTTTGATTTTATGCTAACACAAATTTATGGTTACCCTTTTTTATAGTAACACCAATTTATAGTTAAATTTTTTATACTAATTAATTTATAGTTAATAAAATAAAGATTTTTTACAACATTAATTTATATAAAAATGCATAATACATATGCATAGTACCTCAAAATTTGTGTAAAAATAGTGTTTTTTTAATAAAAATTCGTAAAACAAATGAAATATTTAAAGTTTTTTAAAAATAAAAACACTACAAAAAATTGCAGTGTTAATTAATTTTATTAAGTTGCAATCGTGTTTTTTAATTTCACGCGCGTTAACTAATAGATTTTTCTCCTACGACTATTGTTTTGCTCCTATTTTAGTCCTCAAAATAGGAGAAAATTGGATGCGAATGGTTAGATGTAGTTGTCTGGGAGGTCGTTTTCCCAGAGGATGACATCGCCTGAAAGTAAGATTTGCTTCATTATTTCTTGGGTCGCAAAGAGGTTTTCGGCCTCGTAGATTTTAGTTTCATCAAAACCGCTATCGAGGAGCCCTTGACGAATGGAGAGGTAGTTGCTCTTATTTACAATTATTACGATATCGGCGACTTTGCTGATACGTTTGCCGAAGTTGTAGTTCTCGAGGCGTTCCATTGTGCCTAACTCGACAAGACCAGGTGTGATGACAATCTTGCGTCTGCCCTCGAACATTCCTAAAACTTCGAGCGCGCGCTGGCTCCCCTCGATACTTGCGTTATAAGTGTCGTCGAGAATCGTTACTCCGTTCTCGGCATTGATTAGTTGCAGTCTGTGTTCAACGGGCGCGACCTTGCTAATTCCGCTCAAAATCTGCTGGTCGCTAAGTCCTAACTCTCGGGCCAGTGCTACGCAAAGAAGCAGGTTGTCTATGTTATGAAGCCCTAGTAATTTCGTGCTACACTCTAGCGTTTTCTTATCCATATGTAGAGTGAATCGCGTTCCCTCGCTCGAGGTAACTATGTCTGTTGCAAAAATGTCCGCGGGCCCGTTTATTGACACGGTGCACTTTCGGCAATCGCTCTGCGGTAAAATTTCGGCTACCGCGGGGCTGTCTATATTGAACACACAGAAGCCCTCAGTACCTAGGTACTTTGGCAACTCCATTTTGGTGCGCTTTACATTTTCCAGCGACTTAAATGTAGCGATATGTTGCGCGCCAATCGAGGTTAAAATTCCGTATTTTGGCTCAACAATCTCGCAAAGTTCCTGAATGTCGCCTTGTTGCCTTGCGCCCATTTCGGCGATAAAAACTTGGTGCCCGAGTGTTAGATTTTGGAGCACGGTTTTGGTGATTCCTGTCGGGGTGTTGAAGTTAAACGGGGTCGCGCAAACGCTGTATTTTTCGGACAAAATAGTCGCTAAAAAGTTCTTCGTGCTAGTTTTTCCAAAGCTCCCTGTTATGCCGATTTTGATTAAATTGGGGAACTGCGCCAACTTTTTCTCGGCGCGACGCACGTAGCCTTTGTTGATTCCAGCCTCGAGTGGTTTTAGCATCCAGTGGACAAAGGGCACGAGTATTGGCAAAATCAAGGGCGTGATTGCTATAATGCCAAAGCGCAAAAAGGGCAAGTACAAGCTCGACAAAATTATCAAGCCGAAGGTAAAGATGAAGCACAGAATGTACATCAAAATGTTTGCCCTATTCATACGATTCGTAAGTTTTAGAGGCGTTTTCTTTGGTGCTAGGTGGACATTTATTATATAGATGTAACTAAATAGGCAGTAAAAAATCAGCCCGAGATAGCCTAGGTAATCGCTGTAATTATCGAGAATTACATTGGTTACCAGCATACACGCAAGCGACAGTACGACAACAATCGCGAGCCTGCCTACATACGCACCGCCCGAGCCTTTTAGCCAGTCGAAGTAGCCACGAGTGTGATAGCCAGAAAGTTGAATGACCTGCAAAAATTTGTACCCTTCGAAGCACAGAATCAGTGCGTTGACGGCCGACAAAATAATCGCTATGTAAAAATGCCAGTTTGAAAAATCGAAAAATTCGCTCATTTCCCCTCCTATTCTCAAAATGCCTTAAATATTTTAGCCCCGTGCTCGCGTTCTTGCTTTTTCCATTTGTGCCGATCAGGTGATAATAAATTTCTTGCCAGTTGACCTTTTGTTTTTATCTGCCAATAATCTTGTGTCGATAGATTGCCTGTCGTACTTTTTTAAATTTAACTGTCAATAATATTGCGTGGCTAAATCGTCTGCTGTACTTCCTTTTTGTTTACCCGATAATAATATTGCATGGATAGCACTTTTAGTATATTTTAGCCAGCGCAACTTGACCAAATACGATCTTTTTTAGTGCGAGTTCACTTCACAAAAATCATAGCACAGGCGCAAGAACTCGTGCTCGCAATCAAGGTAGGCAAAGTGCCCGCCGTTTAGCACTTGCAGAGTACTATGCGGTATGATTTTGCGAAGAATTCTAGCCATATACAAAGGCGTTTCGCGGTCGTGCCTTCCCCAAATTAGCAAGACGGGCTTGGTGATTTTTCTGGCCATACTTTTTAAATCTGCGTTCACCACCCGCACGAACACTTGCCTCATGACGGGCACAAGTCCGAGATAGTCGCGACTGCCGAACCCGTCTAACTTACTTTTATCGGCCTTTCCCTGCTCCACTTTGCGTTTTAGTCTATGATATCTAGCGATTTGCACGCGCTTTTTTAGGCTCCGCCTAGGTTTCAGCCCTGCGCTGTCGACTAAAATAATTTTTTCGACGAGCGGACAGTTTGCGCCTAAGATTATTGCCACCCTGCCCCCAAAACTGTGCCCAATTAAAATAACAGGCTCTGCAATGATTTTAGTAATAAAGTCCTCCACCGCCTCAGTATAAGAATAAATATCGGCGGATGCTGATGGCAATTCGCTCGCGCCGAAGCCCCAAAAATCGAGCCTATAAACGCAAAATTCGCTCTCAAAATTGCTAGCAATTCCAGCAAAACTATCGATGCTTCCGCCCCAGCCGTGGAGCAACAAAATCGCCCTGCCAAAGCCTGAACACGTGTAGTTCATCCCCCTAAAACTTGGCATACCCACCACCTTTTAGGAGTAGTCTATGTTTTCGGTCAAATTTTTGCTAAATAATGAATAATGAAATTAAACTATTTGTGATTTTAGAGAATTGCTATAAAATTATTTACAAGTGTACTCGTCATTAGTAGATTGAATTTTATGAAAATTTTTTATTGCACAATTCTACTTTTACAACTCACAGCGCATAATAATTGCATCTTGGTGGTCGGCATAGTAGTCCTCACGGCGCGAGATTTCGGTAAAGCCTTGTTTTCTGTAAAGGCTGATTGCGGGGTAATTTTGGCTGTTGACTTCGAGAAAAATCGCCTTACATCCAGTCTCGCGCAGATGATGTTTCAGCCAGTCAAAAAGCGATGTCGCCACTCCGTTTAGCCTTGCGCTATTCAAGACATTTACACGCAGAATTTCCGCCTCATCGGGTAGCATCATAATAGACATCATACCCTTAACCTCGCCCCCACTTTTAGCCAAAAAGCACCGAAAGTTTGGGTTATCAAAGCTCTGGCGTGTCGCAATTTCGCTCCAGTTTAGGTCCCACTCATCGTTTTGTGCCTCTAATACCAAGATGTCGGGAATATCCTCGCGCGTGGCCTCCACAATCTCGAGATTTTTCACCATTGCTTCCGCTTGGCTCGAACGCAGGTATAGTGGCATGACGTTTTTGCTGTTTGTAAATTCGCCCTTAATAAACTTCTGCTTTGTGAGTTTCGCCAATGCCTCGATGCTGTACTCTTCGCTATCTAGGTCTAGGGGCAAGCCCTTTTTCTCGTAGTTATCGAAGTAAACAAGATTAATGCCTTCGTAATTTTCGTGAATGTAGCCTAAAAAGTGCTCTAATTTATCGACTTTGGGCTTGTTTATTTTTTTTATATCACCCTCTATAAACTCAAAAATCTGGTGATACACAAGCCCCGCCCCCGCGTTGATTATCGCGCAAATAGGCGATTTTTTCGAGCGCATAAATTTGGTAAAAGCCAGCAGTTCTAGCGTGCTAATTTCAATCACGGGCTTATTGAAAATGTATGAGAAGCCCTTTGCGACTGCAATTCCAATTCGTATTCCCGTAAAAGACCCAGGTCCCACTACAACTGCAAAGGCGTCGAAGTCATCGACCTTAATCTCAGCCAGATTCAGCACTTCCTCTAGCATTGGAAAAAGGTTCTCGCTATGTTTAAAAAAGGCGGACTCGCGCAGAATTTCCTCCTCGCCCTTGATAACGCCAATGTGTGTTTCGCGCCCCGCCGTATTAAGCAATAAAATATTCATCTTCCGTCCACCACCCTAAATTTGCGTTTATTGTCGCCAAGAATTGCGATATCCAGCATTATGTTTTTCTCGGGCAAAATTCCCGCAACCTTCTGTGGCCACTCGACAAAGCACACGCCGTCGCTTTGCCTCAAAATTTCATCCAAGCCACTCTCAATCGCCTCGCTCGTGGACTTTAACCTGTACATATCGAAGTGATAAATTGGCATACTCCCAGAATACTCATTTAGTAGTGTGAATGTTGGGCTCGTCACCAGCCCGTCAAAGCCGAGTGTTTTTGCCACGGCCTTGACAAACGTCGTCTTCCCTGCGCCCAAGTCGCCAGTCAGTAGCACGACATCCCCAGGGCGGAGCATTTTCGCAAACTTTTCAGCAAACGCGCGCGTGTCCTCTAAATTTTCAGCAACAAATTCCATACTATGCTTCCTTTACCTCGGTCTTTTTCTCGGGGCCATCTTTCCCTAACATTTTCTTGATTTCGTTCGCCTTTGCCTGCTCGAGCATTTTACGAATACCCACCATGTTTAGCGCGTTCTTGCCGTCGCTCCAAAGTTTTTCCAAATGGTAAAACTCGCGAATTTCAGCGGTGAAAACGTGCACAATCAGCGTGCCAAAATCGAGCACCATCCAGCGTCCGTCGTTTAAACCGTCGCGACGATAAACCTTTTGGCCTTGCGCCTCCATAGCATCCTCGACCTTCCCGCACAACGCCTTTGCATGAGTCGTGCTGTTAGCGGTCGCAATCACGAAATAGTCGGCGATGTTAGACAAATACGACACATCAATAAGCATTACATTCTCGGCCTTGTTCTCCTCGAAAACCTCGCACGCGCTCACTGCCAAAGTATAATCTTTACTAAATTGTTTTTTCATAGTCACTCCCCTTTTCAAACTTTCCTACTATTATATAATATATTGGCTTTTTAGTCAATCATAAAGCATAAATTGTGCCGTTTTGTCAAGAATTAATATGAATAAAATTTGTCTTATTGTCGATTTTACTCATGTCTAAAACGACCGTGTTTAGCGTATTTAAAAATAAATTTTACGCTGGTATAAAAAGACATGAGCGTGAAATGGAAATTGGAGGGCTTTATGCGTAGTAAATTAAGTGTAGCAATTGACACCGCCGTATTGTTTTTAGTGGTAGGGATTTTGGTGTTTTCCTGGGTGCGTTTCTACACCCGCGAGGTGTTAATTAGCGCACTTGTGGGGGCTACATTGGCGGGGCTAGTGTGTTATTTAGTCGTATTTCTTGGGTCAAAGCGTGCAAATAAACTCCGTCTAACCAAGCAAGAACAGGGCCAAATTTCAGCCCTGTCTACGAACCTTCGCTTTACCTCAAATGATGATATTTTAGCCTTTCTAACCAAAGTGCTTACGAACTCGCACTCGGTATCAAATTGCGCAGATTTCCTGATAATCGAGCCAAACTCTTCGCAAAACCAAGCGCATAGTACCTTGCATAGCACTTCAAAAAACTCAAATTCCTCGCCTACGCATGAGCAAACCTCGACACAGCAATCAGCCAAAAAATTATTTGATAGCGATGAAGAAATTTTGCTGGCTCCCTATTTTACGAAGCCAAAAATAGACAGCGTATACCTCGCCTATGTAATTAAGTGCGCAAATAAACTTGGCCTTAGACACGTCGCGCTTTTGGGCTTGGGGTTTGAGGATGAAGTGATAAGTTTTAGCAAGCAGATTCGCAACATAAAAATCGAACTCGTGCCAATTGAGAATTTTTACCACGACTACCTAGCAGGCACCGAGATTACACTGCCTTGTGCTGTCGACATCTCGCGCCCCAAACTCAAATACCGCGAACTGCTGTCCTACGCGTTTAGTCCAGCCAGAGCGCGCCACTACCTGCTTTTTGGTCTACTAATAATTCTCATGAGTTTTTTGGTGCCCTTCAAGATTTACTACCTTATTTCGGGCTCAATACTTTGCATCGTCGCCCTAATCGTACGAGTTGTTCCTTTACTGAAAAAGCAAAACTAACCTGCATACCAACAATGTAAAAATCGCGATGAAATCAAAAAACCGCAAACTTATACTATATAAATAAAAACAAACATTATTAATATTTTATCAAATTAAATAATACTAAACTTTATTGACCCGCTTATCAACAAAAAAAGACTTTATCAAATGGTAAAGTCCTTTTATTTTATTTGTTCTCGCTCTGCTCTTTTTCGAGTTTATATAGTTCGATGTACTGCGGACAGGTGCGCATCAGTTGATTGTGCGTGTCTTGGGCAACGATGCGGTGGTTGTCTAGCACTATAATTTCGTCGCAGTCGACGATTGTACTCAGCCTATGCGCGACAACCACGAAGGAGCATTCGTGCTTCATCGAGTTGATTACTTGCTTTACGCCCTCTTGGTTCTTGTTGTCGAGCGCGCTGGTTGCCTCATCGAGCATTATGAGTTTGCTAGATTTTAGGAACGCACGCGCAAGGGCGAGCCTTTGTCTTTGGCCACCGCTCAAAGTTACTCCGCCCTCGCCCACCATTGTCTCGAGTCCCTTAGGCAAGGTGTTTACAAAGTCGTAAAACTGGGCCTTTTTTAGCGCGCTTTCGATTTCGCTGTCGGTCGCGTCGGCCTTGGCATAAAGTAGGTTTTCGCGAATGGTCGTGTTGAAAATATACGGCATTTGCGGGACAAGACTCACATTACTGCGAAGCGCGTCCTCTGTTAAGGTCTTGTTGTCGATATTGTCGAGTAAGATTTTGCCCGAATTGCAATCAATCAGGCGATTAACGAGCCCCAAAATCGTACTTTTACCCGCACCAGATTTGCCGACAATGCCGAGGCTTTTGCCAGCATCCAAATGGAAGGACACATGATCGAGCACGACTTCGTCCTCGTACTTAAAGGACACGTTATCAAATGTAAGAGAACCTGTGTAGTTTGAGAGTTTTTTCTTCCCAAAATGCTCCTGAGGGTACTTTGAATCGCTATATAACTCATTCATACGCTCGCACGAGATTTTTATTTCTTGGATACTCATACTCAATCCAGTAATGGAGCCACTTAGATTTGCCGGGGCATTTCGATACATTATTAAAGTTGAAATTGCACCAATAGTTATGTTTCCATTAAAAATCAAATATACACCCAAAATAGCGTAACCTAGTAACAAAATTTCACGCAACACGCTTCGGCAAACACCCCAATTCATACGCACATAGCCCGAATTCATAGCACTGCGATAGCGGAAGGCCGAGTATAACTTGTTTTGGCTATAAATTGGGCCTTTTAGATTTAGGCCTTTAATATCATCGCTTCCGCGCACAAACTCAGTAACATAACTTATCTGCTTGTCCGAAAGCAACCGATTACGGCGCAAATTTATTTTGTTTTGCCTTAAAAAAAGTTTTAATAGTATAAAATCTACTATCAGTACCACTATCATATAAACACCTAGTGACCAGTGGAGCAAAAAGAAGTATACAATAAAAGCGCAATTTGTCATTATGTAGTCGAGGCTGTCCCAAAAACTTTGCAACTGCTGCGACAATATATTAGGGTCATTTGTAATACGCGACACAACATTCCCCGTCGATATGCCTTTATAACCTCTACTAGTCAAATTTACGACACGCCCAGACATATCGACACGCATTTTTTCTGTTGCCCTACTTTTAATAAAGGACCACGAAATGCTAGTCAAATACGAGACAAAATAAGTCCCTACAAGAATAGCTGTTAGTATTAGTATATTTGTCAAAGTGCTATCCCAATTTAAATCGATTACCGAGTCAGTTACTGATTGTGTAAAGTATGCTGTAAAATAACTACCTACCACGATAGCCAAAGTTGCAATAATAATAAACGCGAACTGCCAAATAAATGGCTTGTAGTATTTTAAAAATCGGCGAATGTAACCGACCTCGCCCTTTTTCGGCTTCGGGATATTTTGTGTAACTTCGCTGTATGTAATTCCGTACTTTTTTAAATATTTTTCATCTTTTTTACGAAGTTTCTCTTGTTTTTTATCCATTTTTACCCCTATTTTTTACACTACCAAATTCAAAAACTAATCACCATGCTTTATTAAATTCAACAAATTGATTTAAATTAGTTATTTAATCATTACTATAAGTTCAATTTAAAAGCACTTATGATTTTTACTTTTTGTGGCGGTTTTTCTTGTCGAGGTTTTCCTTGTACAAGACAATTTTGCGTCCAATCACTTGCACAACATCGGCACCACAACGCTTGCTAAGTTCGTTTGCGACCTCGCGGGTACTACTCTCGCAACTCTCCAACACGGTAACCTTAATAAGTTCGCGCGCGTAGAGGGCCTGGTCCGCGGTGTTGACAACATTTATACTTAACCCTTCTTTTCCAACCTGCATCACGGGCTCTAATTTTTGAGCGATTTTTCGCAACTCTGCACGTTTAACTGGTGTAATCATAATTTACTCCTTTTTATATAAAAATTAACGTTTTTTCGCATTTTTTTGCGTTTTTTTAATGTTTCTTGACACTTTTTGATGATTTTCCGCTTGTTTGGTAGCTTCTTGCGAAGGGCTCGTTTCGTCCCTTATGCGCTCATTTATCAAGTCCAAAATAGTAGTTATTTGGGTGGCGGTGTACTGTTTTAGGCACAGTGTGGCGACTGTATTATCCTTTAAATGTAGGGTAACGAGTTGCTTCTTTGTGTTGGTGTGGTCGTAGTTTTCGATGTTTTTGTATTCAATTTCGCTAATCAATTTTGCATTTGGTGCGTACCTGCTAAATGTTCCGCAAGTGTATTCAATTTTATCTTCGGTAAAAGTAATTTTAGAGGCTAGCACTCCATACATTTCAAACGGCACTAACAACATTCCCAACGCGCCGAGCACGATGTCGAACCAACTGCCCCAGCCGATTCCATAAACAAGTAGCGCGATAAAAGCCAGCAAAATCACCACCAAAAACACGATATAACCTATATTTTTAGGTGATTTTGGTAAAAAAGTTCTATTTTCCATACTTACTCCGTGTACTCGAATTCGAGTTTTCCTATAATTATTGTATCGCCGTCTTTAAGCCCAAGTTTAATTAGTCCTGCCATGACGCCATCGAGTTTGAGTCGTTTTTGCAAGTACGCAAGGCTCTCAGGGTCGTTAATATCGGTCTTTCTAGCGAGGTCTTCAATCGCGTCGCCCGACACCTCGAAGACATTCTCATCAAGTTGCTGGTAAACGGTCGGCCTTATTTCGCGGACATCGAAGTCGTGGACCTCGCTCTCAATGCGTTCAGGCTTTGGTAAAATCTCCAAGGTCTCAAAAATCGCGTTCACCAACTCGTCAATTCCCTGCCTTGTTACCGCGGAAATCTCAAAAACTGGTGAATTTTTGAAGTTTTTTTGCGTTTTTAAGTACTTTTTAAAGTCTGCAACCGCAGTTGAGCCTTCTGGGAGCAAGTCAATTTTATTCAGCACAACAATTTGTGGACGCGTCGCTAACACTTCGGAATACTCCGCTAACTCGCGGTTTATAATTTCAAAATCTTGAATCGGGTCACGCGACTCACTACCGCTGATGTCGACAATGTGGACAATTAGTCGAGTGCGTTCGATGTGGCGTAAAAACTGGTGCCCAAGCCCTACACCTTGGCTCGCCCCCTCAATAAGCCCAGGAATGTCGGCGACAACGCAGGTTTTGTCAAATTGTTTTAGCACGCCAAGATTTGGCGACAAAGTTGTAAAGTGATAATTTGCGATTTTAGGCTTTGCGTCAGTGATAGCACCAAGCAATGTTGACTTTCCTACATTTGGGAACCCCACAAGGCCCAAGTCAGCAATGGTCTTTAATTCCAAAGTGATTTGATGCTCCTTTGTCCGCTGACCTGACTGACTAAATCTAGGCGTTTGTCTGCGGGAGTTGGCATAATGCTGGTTGCCCTTTCCTCCGTTTCCTCCACGAAGAAGAGTAAACTCAGCATCGTTCTCGTACATATCGACGATGACTTTTCCGCTCTCGGTGTCCTTGACAACAGTCCCACGTGGCACATAAATTATTAGGTCTTCGCCATTTTTGCCCGTGCGATTGCGAATGTCGCCTTTTTCACCATTCTGCGCAAAAAAACGCTTTGTGAATCGAAAGTCTAAAAGAGTGTTGAGGCTGTCCTTAACCTTTAATATTATATCTCCACCTTTACCGCCGTCGCCACCATTTGGCCCACCATTTGGCACATATTTTTCACGGCGAAAAGACACAGCACCATCTCCGCCGTCGCCAGCCTTAACCAAAATATTTACTTTATCTATAAACATAATTTTCTCCTAAAAATTATAAATTTTCGCACTTTTTTACATAAAAACACGATTTTTTTACGTTTTTTTGTTGTTTTTCGATTTATTGTATTAGCAAATTAGTATATTTTCACTAAATTGTATCCAATGGAAATGCCATTATTTTAATACAAAGAAAGTATTAATTCAAATAAAAAATAAACCGCTAATTCTTATATATATAAGCCACAAATTCCTGAATACTTAAATTGCTAGTTTTCATAAATTATGAATTTATTTGCATTGTAAGTTGTGATTTCTATTTATTGTAAGTTAATATTTAAAATAAAGAGATTATTTAATTACACCTATGCACCTTGTTTAATTTTTTCGCGTTTCAGTGGCTTTTGCTCTTTATAGTATTTGCAAATATCTTTTATTTTGCATTCCGCACAACTAGGATTCTGCGCCTTGCAAAAGTATCTGCCAAAAAGTACCAGTCTAAAATGCGCATCGTGGTCAACATACTGTGGATATTTTTCGTTCCACTGCCTCTCGACTTCCAGCGGAGTCTTTGCATCGACTAAACCAATGCGGTTTGTTACACGAAAGACATGTGTGTCCACCCCTATTCTGTTCGCACCAAACCGCGCGCTCGAAACTACATTAGCTGTTTTGCGCCCCACCCCTGGCAAAGTCTCTAACACTTCGGGGTCATGCGGTACCACTCCACCAAATTTTTCAATTAAGGTGTGAGACAATGCCAAAATATTTTTGGCCTTATTGTGATAAAAACCCGTGCTGTATATCATCTGCTCGAGTTCGGGTTGAGTAAGTTTTGCCATACTCTCGACATCAGGGTATTTTTGAAACAAAACCTTGGTAACTTCGTTCACGCGCTTGTCCGTACATTGCGCACTCAAAATTACCGCCACCAAGCACTGAAAATCAGTATCAAAATTTAGTTCAGGATCGGGATTTGGAAACATCTCGGTTAAATAATTCATTACCTTGTCTATCATTTGTATAACTCCTAATAATAATTATTATATCATATTTACTACATTTTTTCAATAGAAAATATAATATAAATGCCCACGCACAAAATAAAAATAAACTTTATCACCCATAAATTAAAACACAAATTTTGCGCCTTCTTATACTTGTTTTAAATTAATATTAATACAAAATTTGTATAATTATAAAATAATTTTAAGTAAAAAAATATGATTAATTAAAGCGTATTTTAAATTATACATTAAATTTAAATTTTTTTGAAAACACTAAAAAAACAAAGAAAAAACCACTAAAAACAGTGATTTTTTGATTATTCTCCAAACTTTTTGCGCATATTTTGTAAAACTTTATTTTCGATTCTGGATACTTGGACTTGACTAACACCTAATTCTTTGGCGATTTCGCTCTGTGTTTTGTCTCGATAATAACGCATAATTATAATTTTTCTGTCGCGTGGAGATAGTGATTCAATTAATTGTTTTAGTATGAAGTGATCGAGTTTTGAATCTTCCTCTTCCTGCGTTGCTATACGCTCACCTAGGGTTACACTTCCCTCTTCGTTACTATCAACTGGGGTCGACAAACTTACTGGATAACGAGTACTGTCCATCGCAAACACGACTTCTTGCGGTTCCAAATTAAATTTTTCCGCGATGTCCGTAATACTGGGTGCGGGGCTATCGGCGGGAAGGCTGTCTAAATACCGATTAATTTCTATAGCCTGGGACTTGATGGCGCGACTGACCTTGATGTAACCATCATCGCGCAAAAAACGCTTTACCTCACCCGCAATCATAGGCACGGCATAAGTGCTAAAGCGGACATTGTATGAGGTGTCGAAATTATTAATTGCTTTCACAAAGCCGACGCAACCAAGTTGAAAAAGGTCATCGTAATCAATGCCCTTGTTTCGATAACGGCGAATCACACTTTTGACCAGCGGATAATGTTCATTTATTAACATATCTTTGGCATCCTGGTCGCCGTCTTGCGCTAACTTGATTAGTCGAAGCGTTTGCGCATAATCAATCATTTTCACCACCTACGGCCATAGCCTTGCGCCGACCTAATGATTTAGACATCTCAACCACTATACCGCCATTTTCGTTACGCTCGAGATTTACCGTGTCCATAAAACTTTCCATTACGGTAAACCCCATACCCGCACGCTCTTCATCAGGTTTCGTCGTAAAAAAGGGCTCGCGTGCGCGCTGTAAGTCAGCAATTCCTACTCCATTATCGATTACTTTTATATCAATTTCGCGAGTTTTTTTAAGGCCCACCCACACAGTAATTTTACCCTTCGATTTTGGGTAAGCGTGGACGACACAGTTGGTTACAGCCTCGCTCACAGCGGTTTTTATGTCGGTAATTTCATCAAGTGTTGGGTTAAGTTGCACGCAAAATGCCGCCACCGCACTACGAGCAAACCCTTCGTTTATCGAGTGCGAATCGAATTGCAGTGTCATTTCATTAATATAATTCATAATTACTCCCTTTGAATATTTTGTTAACTCCTTTAATTAATTTTGGGCATCACATCATAGAGTGCAGTCATTTTAAATATCTTATCTGCTTGCGCACTTGGATTGGAGATGAACACAGGCGTATTTCGTTGTTTGAGTTTTTTATACCTACCAATCAAAACTCCAATCCCCGTGCTGTCCATAAAATCAAGCTTTGATAAATCTATAATGACTTGCTTGAATTCTGCTGAGTCGAGTTGATTGTCCATAGCACTTCGAGCATAGTGTGCGGTATGTTCATCCAACTCGCCAGCGATAGATAAATACAGAGTGTCCATATAAACTTTTGCATTAACTTGCATAAGCACTTTCCTCCTAGACAATCTAATTCTACAATAAAATTGAATAAAAAAATTGCTATATTTTAGAGAATCAACACTGATTTTGTTAAAAATTATCAAATCTAAGCCATGCGGGATTTTAAATATTTTGCATAAGGCTACCAACCTATTTTATATAAATAAAAAGGATAACTTTAATAATACAAAGGGTATAAGACCACAGAGCATAGTTAATGCAAAAATAAATAAAAAAAGCCGAGCACCAATCTCGACTAAAATTAACATTATGAAAATATTTTATGAATTTCACAAAATCATTAAAAACTGAAAAATTTTTTTCAAAATTAAATGGAAAGGTGTTAAAAATGTGTAAAAGTGATAATTTTTTGCACGTTTTTGAAAAATACAAGCAAAATTATTGATATAAAAATGCAGACTCTGCATTTAGCATACCCATTCCACAATCATTTGGATCGCAATTAAGACGCGTGCAACTATACATAATTATTGACTTTATTTGATTAGGCAAAAGGTATGGATTCCGCTCTAATAGTAAAGTCGCAACACCTGCAACGAAGGGCGTGCTGACGCTTGTGCCTGTCATTTGCGTCAAAAAAGAGGTATTGTTTGCAAGTGAAGTTACATTCACCCCTGGAGCGATTAAGTCGGGCTTGATAATATCAAATATTGGCCCACGGGAACTAAAATCGGCGACCTTGATATCGGCCCCAGTCGTATCAGCACAGCCAACCGTGATAATTTTAGAACAACTGCCTGGGGACTTAACGGTCTCGGCTTTTGGGCCATCGTTACCCACTGCACTCACAACCGTTATACCAGCATCCCACAAACTGCTGGCACCAAGGCTAAGCGGATCATTTCGAGCAAGTGGCGTGCTACCGAAACTCATGCACACAACTTTTATGTTATATTTATTACGATTTTCATACACCCACTGCATTGCATCCAGCACCTTAAAGGCTTGCGTTTGCCCGTCGTTGTTTAAGGCTTTGAGAATTATAAGGTCGCACCCAGGAGCGACACCGCGAAATTTCCCTTTGCTATATGCACCACTTCCAGCAAGCACGCCAGTTACAAAAGTGCCGTGGCCATTGTCATCATACATAGTGCTTTTGTCATTTATAAGATCCACAAACTCGATTACTCGATTTCTGCCTAGCAAAAAGTCGATATGCGGATAACACCCAGTATCAATTACCGCCACACGCACATTTTTCCCTGTATACCCCGCCTGATGCAAACTATTGACATTAATTTTTTCACGTGCGTCAAACATTAGCGCGCTTGCAATGTTAACAGATGCGATGTACTCCACCCACGAATTCAAGGCAAGCGAAAATATTGCGCTGTTTGTGCTCTCAACAGCAAAAGCGCGAATGAAAGGATATTCGCCTAAAATGGTAAAACTTGCGTTATTTTCTAAAATTTCACGTGCTTTTTCGTAATTTTGCACAAATAATATGTATTTCACAGTCGAAGTATTGCTAGCCACTCTCACACATAACAATCGCGGGTCTATTTTAAAAAAGTTCATACTTAATCCAAAATTGATAATAAATAATTCATTTTCGCGCGTTGCTCTTCATTTAACATTGGTGCAATTTGCGTGGCCAAATTTCGTATAAGCGTGGGGTCAAAAGTGCCCTCCTGCTTTTTTATGGCAATCAATCTCAAAATTTCCGAAATTATGTCCGCCTCATCCATTTCGCCGTATTTGGATACAAAATCTTGAATAATATCGCCGTACTCATTTTCAACCTTTTTAAATTCATCACTTTCCAAAATTTTTTCAAAATCGGCATTTTGAGTAAAACTGTTTGCTTGTGCGCTTTTAATTTTTTCTTGTTCAGCGTCTTTCTTGGAGTTTTGCTCGCCCGCTTTTTCTTTGGTACTTTTATTTGAATCAATCTTTTGTGTACTACTAAAA
The DNA here is from genome assembly GCA_944381215.1 of uncultured Clostridia bacterium. Classification (GTDB taxonomy): domain Bacteria; phylum Bacillota; class Clostridia; order Christensenellales; family UBA1242; genus UBA7867. The sequence continues at coordinate 26,991 of CALWKF010000005.1, read as the reverse complement.
TCTTTTAAGTTCATATTCACCACCTCGCTATTCACTAATTCAGTATATGAGTCATATATTAACGTGTTGATATACAAGTTTATATTTTAAATCTTTTAAACAACATTGGTATTGAAAATATCGAGGGCATATTAAATTTAATTTCTAATACATTTAGTAAACCCAAGCCCTCAAATTTTGACACGCAAACCGCACCCGATTATCAAAACCCATACTGGTCATTACCTACATATAATTTCCCACAAACTCAAAATACACAATCTACCCATGACTCTCAGCACCAAAATTTAAACAACACCTTTCCTCAATCAAAAAATTTTACAAACAATCAGCCGAAAACCAACAACCAATTATTCGCAAATTCAGGTACTATGCAAAGTACTATGCAATATGAAAATAATGTGCATAGTACTCAAAATTTGAATAAAAATGCTAATTTTTTAGAGATTTTAAAGGTTTTGTTGCCATTATTTAAAAAATCAACCCCAGCACCCCCACAAGTTGAAGTTGCCAAAAATCAAGAATCAGAGATTTTAAAACTGAATAAAGTTAAATAATTTCAAACTTTAAACATTCTTTTTATATAATATTTATCAATCTAAATAACTTATTTTATTATAAATAATATATGATTTAGTTTATATTTTTATTTATTATATGTAATTTTTAATTAACTATTATAATTTAATTTATAATATCATTTATACTATTAATTTAATGCTTTATACTTTAATTTATTTATATAATTATTACTTTTATTTTTTATAGTATTGTGTATACTTTAATTTAAAAAATAAAAAAGAGCCCGAGGCTCCCTTAGTTTAAAGATTGCAGACGCGACAATTTGTTTGTGCGCCTTTTTCGTTTTTGCTCCAATCGTTTTAGGGTAAGTAGCACATGTAGGGTAACTGCGTCTTCAAAGTTGCGGATATCTAGGCCTAGCATTTTTTTTATTTTTTCGAGCCTGTACACAAGCGTGTTGCGATGAATGATTGCCTCCTCCGCAGTCTTTATGATATTCAAATTATTTTTGAAAAAAAGGTCCGCGGTAATTGTTAGTTCCTCATCCTTAAAAAACTTTTGAACATTTTCATCCTCGAGCATATTTTCAACATTCCCGAGACTTTCATCGTCAAGATTTACGAGCAGGTTTCCAAGCAAAGACGAGTTAATAGCAATCTTTTTTGAATAATCTCTATTCATCTAATTTCTCCACAAAACTTCCTGATTTTAAATACTTAAACTCCTTGACAAAATCAGCGCAAGTTTCCTTTTCTTGACTCGCCATAATGATAACTTTATCTTTTGGCGCACTGTCAAACAACTGCCCTAACGCCTTTTTTATACGAGCGACCGTGTCGTTATCATACTCACTCAACACATCGTCGCACAAAATTATGTCAAGAGGCCTAAGGGCCATGCGCGCAATTTGGACAAGACGTCTATCACTGCTACACAAATTTTTAATTTTCTCTTTTTCTAGCGACTCGATGTCGTATTCCTTTAAAATAGTGTTAATACGTTCCTCGCGCTCGGATGCGACGACCTTGTGCACTTTCAACGCCCAAAGCAGATTTTTATAGACACTTTTACGCTCAAAAAACACGGCCTTTGTAGACAAATAACCAAGGCTGATGTCCTTCGCAAAATTCACTTTACTAACGGGCACGCCTTCGATTAGGCACTCGCCACTCTTTTGTTTTTCCAGGCCCGCGATGAGTCTAAGCAGTGCGGTTTTTCCGCTACCAGTTTCGCCTATGATTGCCAGCCTGTCGCCTTTTTTTAGCGTTAAATTAATATCAAATAGCGCGCAATAATCTTTATTATACGCCAGTTTAATGTCTTTTAATTCAATTACAAATTCAGCCATAAACTTCTCCTTATTTGATTATTATACACAATTTGCTAATTCTTTTCAACTAATTTTCGAATAAAAGTTAGTAAAAATTTGGACTTTTGCGATTTAACAAAATGTATAAATTCATGTAAAATCTTTTTTTGTTCAAATTGCTAGCCAAATGTAAAATTTTTTGTTATACTAAAATTATACTTTATAAAACGGAGAATTATTATGGATTTATTTGAAAAGTGCAAGGCGTTTAGCCTGGCAGACAAGGCAAAAGAACTGGGTATTTACCCGTATTTTCACTACCTCGAGAGTGGTCAAGACGTGGTCGTAAATATGGAAGGGCATCGTGTCATTATGATTGGTAGTAACAACTATCTGGGCCTTACCAGCCACCCCGAAGTCATTGAGGCGGGCATTAATGCCTACAAAAAGTACGGTTCTGGGTGCTCGGGCTCGCGTTTTTTAAACGGAACCTTGGACCTACACCTGGAATTTGAACACGACCTTGCCGAGTTTTTGCATAAGGATGAGGTTATCACCTTTGGAACGGGTTTCCAGAGCAACCTAGGAATCATCAGCGCGATTGCTGGACGCCACGATGTCATCCTTTGCGACAAGGAAAACCACGCGAGCATTTACGACGGCTGTCGGCTGAGTTACGCGGAGCTGAAACGCTATGAGCACAGCGATATGGAAGACCTTGAGAACAAACTAAAAACCATACCTAGTGACAAGGGCATTTTGATTGTAACCGACGGCGTGTTCTCTATGGGTGGCGATTTATGTAAGTTGCCCGAAATTGTGGCGTTGGCGAAAAAATACGGTGCGCGCGTGATGATTGATGATGCGCACGGACTCGGTGTGTTCGGCGAGCACGGCAGAGGTACTGCGGAGCACTTCGGTCTTGAAGATGATGTGGACATTATTATGGGTACTTTCTCAAAGAGCCTAGCGAGCCTGGGTGGCTTTATGGCAGCGAAAAAGGAAGTTGTGGAGTATGTAAAGCACACTTCCCGCCCCTTTATATTCTCGGCTAGTATGACGCCCGCAAATGTTGCTTGTGCGCACCAGGCCTTGAAAATTTTGAAGCGCGAGCCCGAGCGCGTGAAGCACCTTATGCACATTACCGACTATATGCGTTCTGCGCTAAAATCGCGCAACATCCCTATTCGCGAGAGTGTGGCGCCGATTATTCCTATAAATACATATGATGATTTCCGCACCTTCTACGCGTGCAAGGTCTTGTTTGAAAAAGGCGTGTATGTAAACCCTGTCGTTAGTCCCGCAGTCCCTGCTGGGGATGCGTTGATTCGCACAAGTTACACGGCGACCCATACCGAAGTCCTTATGGACGAAGCGGCCGACATTATTCAAGACGTTTTTGAGCACGACTTGCCGAATATGCCTAATTTTGAAGAAATGACGCAGAAGTAAAGGGGTTTAATATGCTAAAAACCCAAATCGTGACTGAAAGATTAATCTTGAGGGACTTACAGCCACAAGATAATCGCGACTGGCTCGAAATTTTTAACTCGGACAATGTCGGCAAGTTTCTAAATAAAATCGACAGTATAGAAAAAATCGATGCACTGATATTAAAGAAAATAGCAAAATACCAAGAAAATGCAGGCAGTTCTATATCGGTAATCGAAAAAGATAGCGACAAGATTATTGGCAATATCGAGTTAAAAGTGAATAGTGATGACAACACCGCTACCCTTAGTTATGTATTTAACGAGATGCAATTCATACCTTTATTATAATTTTCAGTGTTAGATTTATAAATTAAAGAGTACAAAGCAAAAAGTCTCCTAAATTAGGAGACTTTTTTGTTTATAAAGATTTTATTCCTCAACAGTTGGGTCAATAATACCATAACCACCGTAGCGACGCTTGTAGATGATGTTTACCCTGCCATTTTCATTGTTTAGATAAACATAGAAGGCGTGGTCGGAGTTTTCGAGTTCCATAATTGCCTCGGCAACTGTCAGCGGGTAGATGTTGAAGTTCTTTACCTTGTCGACCAAACTCTCATCGGGTTTAATCTCAAAGTCAAGGTCGTCATCGTTGAACATCAACTCGTTTAAATCAACGTTTTTGCGCAACTTGTCCTGAAGCTTGGTAGAATACTTTTTAATTTGACGCTCTACTTTTGGCAAAGCAAGGTCGATGTTCTGGTACATATTGTCAGACATTACCTCACTACGGAAAAGCAAGCCTTTGTCCTTAATCGTAAGTTCTAGTTTAAAAGTGTCCTTGTTCGCACGAGAGCAAACGACCTTTGCCTGCGCAGTCTCGGGGAAATAACGCTCGAGTCGGTTTACCTTTTCCTTGATAATGTTCGCGAGTTTTTCGCTCACTGTGTAGTTTTTAGACATAATTTGTACTTCCATGATATGTCACCCCCTTAATACATTTATATTATATCAAACTTGCGTAGTTTTGGCAATTAAATTGCGATAAATTACGCCATTCAAAATAAACGAATGCTATCGTTGTTATATAATAATTAGTCATTCTGAGCCCTGCTTATAGAGCTTTAGACGAAGAATCTCTTCCGCTTTTTTCTACTACATCTTTACGGTTTGTTTGGTAATGCTTTAAGAGGAATAGATCCTTCGTCTAAATGCTATGCGGGTCGAGGCTCAGGATGACCTATAATTTTATTTGAGGGTACGGTTTGTTTAATTATCGTGTATGCACCCTCGCACCGTGCGACCTAGTGATTTTATAAGCGGAATAGATCCTTCGGGCAGCGTCATGCTAAGTGTTCCTATTGTTGCTTTCCTTATACGCTGAGTTACAAAGGGCTTACGCGGGTCGAGGCTCAGGATGACCAAGTAAATTTAATTAAAGTTTAATGTGTTTTCTGCGATAAAACTGTGCGCAAATTTAGGTAAACAGGTAAATTCCTGCCATAATCACCACATATGCAAGAATTATGAGACCCAAGGCAAATGCGACCCACGAAATTACGCGTTTATGCGCCTTGGTTATGGCGACAATTCCTAAAATTGCCGAAATTAGTGCAAAAATTACACTACCACCAATGCCCACAACTGGCAACAAAATAAAGTTAAAGGTCCACAGCAGGAAACCGCTGGTAGTGGCGGAATCGAGACCCGAGGCAAGCGCAATAATCAACACTATTGAGCAAAGCACAGCAACAACTCCAAGCGTTATACCGATTGTGCCGTAACTACGACTTTGAATATTCTCGTGGTAGTATTTTTCGATTTCGCGGTCACTCGCTTGAATTGTGTTTTGTGGTGCATTATTATTTAGCATGAAAAGTGTGCTGTCCCGCTCGTTTTGACTCGGTTGAGGTGCATCGGCAGTTTGGCTCGGTTGGAGTGTGTTGGCAGTTTGCTGAGTATTATGTTTTTTGTCTGCCTCCTCTTGTAAGTCCTTTGGGGTAGCAACTACCTCGCTCCTCTCGTACTGGGTGCTCTTTTCGAGGTCTTTGATATTTTTCAATATCTGCTCGGCCGACTCTTTTTCGTTATTTTTTGGCAATTTCGCCTCCGTAAATTTTTCTATTATTTTACCATTTACGAGCTATTTAGTAAAGTTAAATGGTTGAATTTTAGAAAGTTCGCAAAAATAAAACAAAAAAGGCATCTTTTCGCATATCCCTACGCTAAAAGATGCCACTTTTTGTTGTTTAATTAGATGTAAAAGCCAATTTAGCAGATTATTCTGCGCTGTCAGTTGGAGCTGACTCAAGCTTGTAGTTTGCTGGGTCGATAACAAACTTGTAAAGACGTGCGTTCTCTTCGGTACCATCGAAGCTAATTTCGAGAGTTAAAGTACGAACGGTCTCGTCAACACCTTGGAACAAGTAGTAGTCGTGGCTGGTGTCAGCGTCTGCATCTGCCATTGCACCAAAGCTTGTGTGCTTTACAACTTCTGTTTCATCGTCTGTGCCATAGAAGTTAGTAATCTTTACGTAGAAACCTGTTCCTTCAGCCTCATTATAAGCAACACGTGCAAGGTCTTCAGATGAGAAGTGAATAATAACGAAATGCTTTCTACCATTACCATCTTGGTCAAGGTAGCCTAAGTCTTGTGCAACCTTAAGGTTGTATGCAACAGTACCAGTCAAGGTGTAAACCTTTTCAAAGCCCTCCTCGTCAGACTCTCTCCATGTGGAAGCTGCTACTTGGTGTTTGTATTGATCACCAACAGTGCCACTGAAGTCTACCTTGTAAAGCGGAGTTTCGCCACAAGCGGCAAGACCGAAAGCACAAGCGATCACAAGCAAAACTGCGCATGCTGAAACTGCAACTGATTTAAAAACACTTGCTTTTTCCATTTTCTTTTTTTCTCCTTTCAAAAGTTTTTATTGTAACCTAAATAACAGGTTAATTATATTTTAACCGAAAATAGAAAAAATAGCAAACAAAAAACGTATAAAATATAAATTTTGTTATTTTTATACGTTTTAATAGGTGTAATATTTGATTTTTTAGAATAAATTAAACACTTTGTAAAATTGTGTAAAGGCAATTTTAGTTTTTTGTCATTTTGTACTCTTCTTTTCCCTCGACCAAATTTTGCACCTCACCCATACTTAGTCCTGCGGGAATCAAAACATCTATGCACTTTACGTGCTCGTTCATCCCCCAGAACATATCCTTCTGCATTTGGACAATTTGATTTAAATTAAAGTATTTTACAATTCCGTTGTTTAAAAAGTTGGTTGCCTCGAACGAGTACCAAGCATTTCCGCGCTTGAATGCTGTGAAAAAGTGGGACATCCACTCGTTTTTCTCGGTGTTGAATTTGTATACGCAAAATTGTTTATTTTCAATTTGGTGCTCGTCGAGAAAGTGCTTTATAAATCTGTTAGTATCACAACAATTTAGAATTTTATTTTTCTCAATCTCCTCCATTGTGGCGGTACGGTAGTGGGTGTGCATACTCTCATAGGAGCGGGTGCATTCGCCCGATTTTTTCATATACCCGAGTCGAAAATTTACATTTATATAGTCTAGTAGTTGCTCCGGCGTGTTAATTTCGCCAAAACTTTGCGGAATTTTTGAGATTTCGAAGTAGTCGTTGTAGTAATGATACATTTTTGTAATTATTTCTTTGGTGTCAAATTCGGTATTTAATATGGTATCAAAGTCCAATTTTTCGATTTCGTGCAAATACTTTACCATAAAGAAATCGAGTTTTGGCTTTTCGTAGTTTCGGTACTCTTTTTCAATCAACAGGTTGTTGAAGTACTCGACGACGTCGGGCTTGCCATTTGATTCCTTTATAATATTAACGATATAGTTATTGCGAAGCAAGTCGTATGATTTATAAAAACCGTAGAGTTTGTTTGACACATACCACTTTATTCCCTCACAAGTCCACCAGTTTGGGGCTTCGTCCCTATTTTTCCAGCCCGTACGCCAATAAATATAAGACTGAATTACATAGCAACGCACCCAACTGCTGTCCTCGAAGTTGTCAGTATTCCACCCCGCAAAATATGTGGCGGGCTCTTCTTTTTTATATTTCCCCAACAACACGAGATTAAAGGGCTGGTAATTGTCTCCCAGATTTAGAATTTTGTCAACAGACTTTCTATCGCGAGTCAGGTCATCAAGTATTTTTTCAATCTTTGAGTTATCCTCTTTTTCACCGTAGATAATAAAATCGGCGTTTTGGCATAAAATCGGTAAATTTGTAACTTTCATAGCATCCTCCTAACAAATTCTAGCAAATTAGACTATTTTAGGCAAGGTTTTTAGCATTTTATAATACACTTTTTATAATTTTGTAACAATTAAATTTAAATAATAAAAAAGATATTGCCATTTTAGCAATATCTAATTTAATTAGGCCTGAACCTTGATACCAGGGCCCATTGTGCTAGCGATTGTAACACTCTTTAAATATGTTCCCTTACTTGCAGCGGGCTTTGCACGGATGATTGCATCCATGAGTGCCTGGTAGTTCTCCATAAGTTTGTCAGCACCGAAACTTACCTTTCCAATTGGACAGTGAACGATGTTGTCCTTGTCAAGACGGTATTCAACCTTACCAGCGCGGACATCGTTAATGGCCTTTGTAATGTCGGTAGTTACAGTACCGCTCTTTGCGTTAGGCATCAAACCCTTAGGTCCCAAAATTCTAGCAATACGACCGATTGCGCCGAACATGTCAGGGGTTGTAATGCAGACATCAAAGTCGAGCCAGTTTTGCCCAGCAATCTTTGCTACAATTTCCTCTGCACCAACATAGTCAGCACCAGCGGCGGTAGCCTCGTCAGCCTTGTCACCCTTTGCAATAACTAGAATACGAACCTTTTTACCAGTACCAGCGGGCAGAACGACTGTTCCGCGAACCTGCTGGTCGGCCTTTGTGCCATCTACTCCAAGCTTTACGTGGAGCTCGACAGTCTCGTCAAACTTCGCGGTTGCGGTCTTGATTGCGAGGTCGAGTGCATCCTTTGGAGAATAGAGTTTTGCGCTGTCAACTAGTGCAGCGGCTGCCTGATACTTCTTACTTGCTTTCATTGCCCTCTACCTCCTTGTTCTCGTCATCAACAACTGTTACGCCCATACTACGAGCAGTACCAGCGATCATCGACATTGCTGCCTCAACGGTAACTGCGTTAAGGTCTGGCATTTTTGTCTTGGCAATCTCGCGAATTTGCGACTTTTTGATTTGACCAGCACTGACTTTAGGGGTCTTTGCGCTACCCTTTTCAATGCCGATTGCCTTTTTAATCAAAACGGCTGCAGGCGGAGTCTTGTAAATAATGTCAAAACTGCGGTCTGTGTAAATGTTGATTATTACAGGAATAATCATACCTACTTGGTTGGCTGTAGCCTCGTTAAACTGCTTTATAAAAGCACCGATGTTAACACCGTGGGGACCAAGTGCACCACCCAGTTGCTGACCAGCGGTCGCCTTTCCAGCGGGCAACTGCGCCTTAACAACTGCGACAGGTTTTCTTTCTGCCATAAGTTTTCCCTCCAATGTGGTAGTAGCGAGCAAAAAGTTAAAAGATTTCAATTTACTCTCCCACGAAATATGTTTATCGCTAATGCGCATAAACCGAATTAAGGTTAAAATGCAAAAACTTTTTATAGCGTAAAATTGCTATAATTGTAATTTACATTATCTCGAGGGTGCCTAACGCGCGTACACCTCAGTGTACGGCATAAATTTTTTGCCACCGCAAAATTTTGCGGGCGCGTTGGGCACCTGTGCGTAGGCGCACACCCAATAAAAATATCTTGCACAAATACACTAACCACACTACAACAGACAAAATTAAATAATATAGAATAGTGTAGATACAAGGAACATGTTAAAAATTGCGAAAGCCGTAAGAAAGAGATAGATAGAATAGAGGAATATAGATGCGAGGAGTATGGTAGAAATTGCGAGGGCGCGTATATAGAAATACGTAACCGAGCAATTTACTACCTATCGACGAAGCAGATATGTTTCTATATTCTATCTATTAAACTTTGGCAACTTGGGAATAGGACAACTCCAACGGAGTTTCGCGGCCAAACATATTCACAATTACGTTACAACGCTGATTCTCGGGGTCGACTTTTGTAACTTTGCACACAGTGTTTACCAAAGCACCGCTTAAAATACGCACCTCATCCCCTACCTCTAACGAGAAGTCCACAGTTACTTTTTCAAGGTGCATTTTGCGAATTTCCTCGTCAGTAAGAGGTAGCGGGCGACCCTTGGGGCCAACGAAACCAGTAATTCCGCGAGTGTGAGTAATGGTGTGCCAAATGTCATCCCCATAAATCATCTTTATGAAAATGTAGCAAGGCATTGATTTGCGAGTAACAATTTTCTTTTTGCCGTCATTGTCCTCGATTACATCCTCGGTAGGAATCACGATATCAAAAATACGATTGTGCAAATTACCATTTTCAACGACCTGTTCGAGATTCTGCTTGGCAACCGCCTCGTATCCAGAGAAAGTGTGCAACACGTACCATTTAGGTTCAGTACTCATAAAATTAGACATACTCTACCCCCTTACTCTGTTGGCGTTGGACCAACAAATAATCCGTGCAACAAAGACAACAAGTAATCGAAAATAAGCAATATGATACCAAAGAAAATAACGACAGCCAAAACGACACCCGTTTTCTTGACAACATCCTTAAAACTTGGCCAAGTGATTTTCTTTAACTCACTAACTGTTTCCTTAATGCGCTTGCCAAGCTTGCGCTTTTCCTTTTTCTCGGCTTTCTTTTTATCAGCATTCTTCTGCTGTTTTACTTTTTCTTTGTCTTTCTTGTCAGCCTTTTCGGGCTCGGCATCTTTTTTAGTAGAGTCAGCAGTGTCTACATTTTCGCTCTTGCTCTCGCTAACGCTAGCGGTGTCATCAGCGGGCTCGATAATTTCGTCAGCGGTAACCGCCTTTGCCTTCGCCTCTTCCGCCTCGAGTTTTTCACGCTTTGCTTGCTCGCGTGCCTCGGCCTCCTCTTGCTTTCTCTTTTCAGCCTCGGCATTCTGCGCCTCAATCATTTTATTTTGATTAATTAGCGCCTTGATATTCTTGGCATTAGATGTATTGTTACCACTCTTTTTTGACTTTGACTTAGATTTGGACATTTTGCCTCCTAATTCGCAAAACTAAAAATTACTTGCTTTCCTTGTGAATTGTGTGCTTCTTGCAGAATGGACAATACATACTGATTTCCATACGGTCTGGGTCATTTTTCTTGTTCTTTTGTGATGTGTGTGTGTAACGCTTGCATTCGGTGCATGCTAACTTAATGTTTACGCGCATTTTAGTAACCTCTTTAATAAAAAATTACACTACTTTACGGCAGTGTGTAAAGTAGTATAACACAATTTAAGTATGTAGTCAAGGGAAAAATCCAAAAAAGTATACCAAATTGATGAAATTTCACAAAATTTGAACTTTAAATATAATTAATTCAAGTTTATTATAAAATATTTTTACTTTTTTGTTTTTGTTATAATAAAAATTTATTAGGCTCTATTAACAAATAAATAAATTATCGGCTAAATTCATCAATATCCTTTTTTTACCTCCTATTATAAGCACAATTTGTGCCAAAAAAATCAAAAAAATACAAATCCACCAAAACAAAATAACTATTAATAAATATCACATAAATATCCCGTAAATTTTATTTAGGTTTTCTTCTTTTGTCTTGCTGGTTGGGTTAAAGGTAACGACCTCGGACACCTGCTCGGCCCTAGGCGTTGTCTCGCGAGCGTATAAAGTCATAGGATAAAATAATTGCTTTATTTCAGCAAGCACTATGTCTTTTTCATCAAGTCCGCTCGCCTTGTATCGCTTTACGACCGAATAAAAGTCAAGGTATGGCTCGACTTCGCCATAGTTTTGGTTATAGTCATCACCATTCATTTTGCACGTCTGCCACGAGTATGCGTTATTACGGTCGGTAATTAATAGACGAATATTTGTGGCACTAGTGTAATCATTGAGGCTAGTCTCAATTTCGCGATAAAGTTTAGACTTTTTGCCGTTGTCAAGGTCGAGGCCTGCGACCTCGTCGTAAAGTTCTTGCTTTACATCTCTAATATTTTTTATATTTACCTTTTTATAATTAAGCATTGCGCCCCAAAAGCCTGACAAGTCGGAAGCAAAACCAATCGCTGTTTGCGGACAAGGCGCAAAATATGTAAATCTGCCCGTGTTTTTTGAGTAGCGGTAAGCCTTGACGATTGCGTTATTCGGCTGTTCGTAGATTAAATCGAGAAATTCCTTCGGGAAGTTCACCTTGTGCTCAACTTCCTTCTTCGCGCTAAATAGTAGGCCGTTGCGGTAAAAATTATTCGCAAAATCGCGGTAAATGCTGACGGGTTTGGGGTTAAAGCCGTTTGCCTTAATCTTCTCGCCCAGTTTTTTGAAAATCAACTCCGCGGTGGTGTCCATATAGTCTTTACTGGACTTGGCCTCTTTGATTGCGTTATAAAAGGCCTCGTCGGGCACTTCGCGAGTGGCGATTGAGTAGTTTAAAATGCTGACTATAAAGTCGTTACCTAACTCGCCTTTACTATGGACAATGCGCATAAATTCTTTTGACCCTAACAAACCACAGATATATTTTATTAAAATTTTGTTATTCTTTAAATCCATAGTATTTCTCCTACATTACGCGCTCGTTATTAGACTGTTTCAACCAATCACGGTACTTATACTCCACATACTCATTAAAAATGCGCCCCTTTCTCAGTTGCTGAACATAGGTATCTGTTGGCGCAGTATCTAAATAATTACGTACACGCTCCTCAACTTCCTCGGGTAATGCTGTAGCAACAGGCTGTAAATTAGCATTTTCGAGGTGTTTTAGTATCTTGCGGTACTCGAGGTAGCCTTCAATTTTGTCTTTTACAATTTGTTTCATTTTTGCTCACCTTTAAAATAAAAATTTACTCGTTTTTGCACAATGTTATTTATAAATAAATTATAGCACTAAATTAGCATTTAGTCAATATCGCTTCGTAAAAATGGGGCGCAATTATAAAACTATGCTAATTTAATTGCTATTTAGCACAAATTTGGTGTATAATTTTATTATCATTAATTTATCAGGTGATAGAAATGGCAAAAAAAGATTTTTTGTGTAATGTTATATTTAAGGTGCTGGCTCGGGGCATCGTGGTGCTGTCTAAAAAGGATAGTATGATTAAAGCAGAAATTGACAATCTCCCTGAGAGTTACTCGGTAGGCTTGGGCGTACTCCCCTATGGCGACTATGTCGTGCTGAAAAAAGAAAAGGGCGAACTATTTGTTGAGAAAAAGCCTAGTGGGGCGACTTTGACCGTTGGCTTTAAAAACGCGCGCGCCGCGAAACTCGTAATGCTAGCGAGGAGCAGTATTGCAGAAAGTTATTGCAGGCACGACCTAATCGTTGCTGGCGACATTTCGGTCGCAATGGGGCTAGTGCGGGCTATAAATCGGGCTGAAAAGTACTTATTCCCTCACTTTATGACAAAGCGATTTTTACCCAAAATTAAGAAGGAATACTGTCCACTTCTCCTATACTTACGCATATTCTTTACAAAACTCACAAAATAGCACTGGTGCAATATTAAAAAATTTAAATCAAACAAAACTAAAAGAGGTATAAAATTATGGCATATTTTGAATTTATCAATTCCGTAAAAATTTGTTCTGGGGCGCACGCGCTCGAGAATATTGTGTACGAGCTCGACTTTTTAGGCTCTAAAAAGCCCTTGATTTTGAGCGACAACGGCGTAAAAAATGCGGGAGTTTTAGATAAAGTTACCACTATTCTTTCTAAAAACGGAATACCTACTGACAATATATTTACCGACATCCCCGCCGACTCCGACGTTTCGGTCATAAACTCGATTGCGGGGGCCTTTCGCCAAAGCGGGTGCGACGGCATAATCGCGTGTGGTGGTGGAAGTGTAATTGACACCGCAAAGGGCGTAAGGCTCGTGCTTTCGCAACAAGGCAAGGACATTTTAGGCCTTATGGGTAACGAAATTATCAAAAAGGGCGCGCATATCCCCTTTATCGTGCTCCCTACCACCTGCGGAACTGGTAGCGAATGCACGGCGGTTGCTGTTATTAAAAACCACGAAACTGGCATAAAAATGGAGTATATTTCTAGCGAGTTACTCCCCGACACTGCTATTATTGATGTGCGCCTTACCGAAACCTTGCCGAAAAAACTAATTGCAAGTAGCGCGATGGATGCCTTGGTGCACTCGATTGAGGCATTTTCGAGCAAGCAGAAAAACCCAATTAGTGACGCATACGCCACGACTGCGATGAGGCTGATTACCACAAACCTGCCTGTTGTTCTCGAAAATCCCACGACCGAGGCACGCGAGAACTTGGCCCTCGCATCAACTCTTGCTGGAATTGCGTTTAGCAATGCTATGGTGGGGGTCGTGCACGCGATTGGGCACGCACTTGGTGGCGAATGTGGAGTGCCTCACGGGAATGCTATGGCGGTTTTATTACCTAAGTGCATGAAATTTAATCTTGACACAAACAGAACGGAATATGGCGAGATGCTCCTCTATCTCGCGGGGGCGGAAAAGTTTGCTAGTACGCCAAAAGACAAGCGCGCTGAGGCAAGCATTGAATTTGTGATAAACTTTGAGAGAAAAATTCACGAGTTAAGTGGACTAGCTCTCACCCTTCACGAATATGGAGTAACCGAGGACAAATTTCAAAATGTTGCCAAAAAGGCACTTAACGACGGCGCAGTGATTGCAAATAGAAAGGATGTAACTGAGGCTGATGTATTAGACATACTCAAACAGTGCCTATAAAAATAAATGAACTAAATCAACTTCTACAAAGTTTTTTAAATAAAAATAAGTGATGTAATTGAGTACGCTATAAATTTGATTTTAGGTGCTAATACATCACTTTTTTATAATTTCTTTACCGTTTTATGTTTGCATAAATATTAATTTTAGTATTATTTATGCATTTCTGCAAAATAGTCCTTGATTGCGTTTTCGCGCTCTTTAATTTCGTGTTTTGTTGGTTTTGCGCAGAATTTGTCCTTTAAAATATCGCTATATATGTGCTGATTCTGCAATAAAAATTCCGTTTCGTAATCTTTTAGATTTCTAATATTTATGTAATCGTTCTTAATACATTGTATATTTTTGCATTTTTGCAAGTTTGATAAGTCCACGTATGCCCCACGCGGATACATGGGCATAACTTCGGCGCGCCTATTCCTATTTATGCGGAGAGAATTTTCAATTTCCTCAAGTTTGCGGAGGTACACACCGTACTCGTTTAATTCAATTTGCACGTTTTTGGCAGAGCGAACGCCTAGATTTATCGGGGTCCAGTTGCCTGTAATAACGATGTCTTGGACTTTTATTAAGTCTGGCATACGAATATCGCCCTTGTTAAATAGAATCTCGCATAAATTAGTACTTTCTATGCCACAAATGTTGATTTTTGACCGAGCGATACTCCACCCTATGCTGATTTGAGAACACGCGCCCGCCTCAACACAATTTATATCAACATTTCCTACATGGTCGGCGATTAATAGGTAGTCTGGGGCCTTGTATAAACTTAATTCAACATCGCCATAGCCGAACAGCACTAACCCGCCACGCACATACATAACCTGCTTTGGTAGCTTCACTCTCCCTAGTCCCCCGATAAAGAGCGAGCCGTTCACCGCACGAAGCCCTTCGGCATCGATAACATCGTCCTCGCACATAGGCGAAAAGGCATAGTCGCCGTTTAGTATCCCCTTACTGTCTAGGGCATTATCGAAGTCCGCTTGGTCGTAGAGTATATTCATAGTGCTGGCGCGGTCGTTTAACCTATAAATTACGCGCAACAACATATCGGTGTTATAATACTTGTTAACTCTCATAATTATCTCCTAAGTATATTTTACCACATTTTTTTAATTTGGTCAATATTGAAAATTTAGCGAGTTAGTTTAAATTTGTTTTACATTTTTTCTCAAAAAGTATATACTTTAATAAAAAAAGGAGTTTAAAATATGGTTACTTTTTATATCTTACTCGCCCTCGCGATCGTGCTGTCTATTGCATTTATCGTTGTTTGGTCGAGAGAAAGGCCCTTGATTAGCTTCTTTGTTAAAGGGCTAGCGACTATTTCGATTATAACGCTTGCGATTTATACGGTGTCGATGTACGCGTTAAATACTGTTACGATTCTGCTACTCGTGGGGCTGGTACTGTGTCTACTTGGCGACCTCGTACTCGCTCTACCTGAATTATGTGACCAAGGACGTAGAGCCGACATTATCACTTTCGGCATAATTTCGTTTGCAATGGCACAAATTGTGTTTATTGTAATGTTTGGACTAATGGATGTTGTTACCCTTTACGGCCTAATCGCTGGTGCCGTAGTGGCTGGCGCAATCTTTTTACTCAAAAAGCCAATGAAGCTGGAGTTTGGCAAAAACCTCATTCCTAGTCTAATTTACGCTGGGCTACTTGGCACAAATGTGGCAAGCTCGATAATTCTTATGATTGTGGGTAGCTTTAATTTGTGCTACATTCTGCTGGCAGTCGGCTTTGTTTCGTTCATCGTGTCCGACTTGATTTTGAGTCAAATTTACTTTGCTGGCGACCAGCGTCCTATGACACAAAAAATCAACTATGTGTTCTACTACCTGGCAATTCTGTTAATCGCCCTGAGTTTTGTGGGCATTTAAGGAGATAGTATATGGAAAAGTATTTCATTGCATATGGGACTAATATCAACTACAATGAATTAACCAAAGCATTCCCCGATGCTAAAATTTTAAGTTACGGGTACATTCAAAACTACGCCCTTGAATTTGTGGGCTACGACGGGCACGCCATTGCGACGCTCGCAAAAAAGCGCGGAGCGAAGACCCCTGTTGCGATTTGGGAGTTCCCGCCAGAACTTAGGTTTACAATTGCAAACTTCGAGCCCTTTCCCTACCTCTATAAGCGCATTAAGGTAACCGCGATTGTCGGCGGTAAGACAAAAATGCGTGGTGAGGTTTACGTAACAAAGCAAAAACTGCGCCACGGCAGGCCCTCCGAAGAGTACCTAAACACCTTACGCGCAGGTTATCGCGAGGCTGGGTTCGATGAAAATTTGATTGACCAAGCATTAAAGGAGCAACCGACAGACTAATGCGTTATATTTTACCTGATTACACGAATTGCTGTGTAAACCTTATGAATTCAATTTCACGGCATTTCGGCCTAAAACCTACGCACCCGACCCTTCCCGTTGCGGATGAGAAGCTAAAACGGGGGTACAAAAATGTAGTTGTGCTATTGCTCGATGGGTTCGGGCAAAATTTGCTAATGGAGCGACTCCCCTTCGACTCCTTTTTACGCACGCACTTTGTACAAGAGTTGAGTGCGGTCTACCCTAGTAGCACGGTGCCCGCAACTGTTAGTTTCAAAACTGGGCTAACTCCCCTCGAGCACGGCTGGTGGTCGCACTTTTTGTACTTTAAGATGCTGGGGCAGACGATAAATGTCTACACCAACAACGATGCATACAGCAGAAAAAGCGTGCCACTACCTGATGTGGCCAACCGCGTGATGCCGTACACGAACATTCTCGACCTTGCGACAGAAAGAAACGGAGCGGACTTCAAGGCGTACGTTCTTTGCGAGGCTAAGGCTCGGGATGATTTCGGCGTTTTCCAGGTAACATACAACACCTTTGACGAGATGAGCGAGTACATTACGACCCTTACCTCCTTAGGTGGTCGTCGCCTAATTTACGCATACCACAGTTATCCTGACGAGAAGATGCACAAGGCGGGCGTGCGCTCGGATGAAACCGACAAACTGCTGATTGACCTTAATTATCAAGTCGAAAACTTGTGCAAATCTTGCCCTGACACTCTATTTTTTATCACCGCTGACCACGGGCAGACCGAATTAAGAGAATCGCGCGACATACTCGACTACCCCGACCTGTTTGACTGCCTAACCATGCTCCCAAATGGGTGCACGAGGTGTGCAAATTTATATGTAAAGCGCGGACGCGAACGTGAGTTTGAAAAGTTGACAAAAAAGTATTTTGGTGATAAATTTATATTGTTTAGCCGAAAAGAAGTGCTGGAGCAAGGGCTACTTGGCGTTGGCAAGCCACATGTCGAGCTTGACAACACTTTGGGAGATTACCTATTGTGTGCGACTGGGGACTGTAACCTGGTTTCAGGCTCGCTATATGGACAGCCTTCCACTCAGCCACTAGGCATACACGGTGGGTTGACGCTCGATGAAATGCGCGTGCCACTCATAATTTACGGCGACAGAGACTAACATGGAGAAGACAATGAAAAAAGAAGTTGTATTTCAGGGGTTAAAGTTTTTAGGATTCTCGGTAACGGCGGGCATCATACAAATCGGGACATTTACTTTAATGAACGAGTTGATGACAGTCCCGTACTGGCCAGCATACTTAACTTCGCTAATTTTATCGATTTTGTATAACTTTACGCTAAATCGCAAATTTACCTTTAAATCACACAATAATATTCCCTTTGCAATGTTTTTGGTGCTGTGCTACTACGCGGTATTTACTCCGCTGTCCACCCTTTGGGGCGATGCGCTAACCGAAATCGGCTGGAATGAATACATTGTTCTCGGTGGCACAATGATAATCAACTTTGTAACCGAGTTCTTGTACCAGAAATTTGTGGTTTTCCGTGTGAAGAAAAAAGAAGTCTTAATACAAAATCCACAGCCTCAAACGAAACTGTGGAATCGATAAAAGAATAACTAAATGGCATTGATTAGTGAGTCACTAGATTCAATGCTGTTTTTATTTTTGCCTCCGTACCCCCAACCGACTTGAATAAAGCGAATTTTATTAATTTCGGCAGAGGACTTATCAAACTCGGTGTCGCCTACCATAACAGTGTTTTGTGTATCTAGCGAAAACTCTTCGATAATGCGACCTATGATTTCTGTCTTGCTAGTTGCGGGTAATGAGACGCTGTCGCC
Source organism: uncultured Clostridia bacterium (assembly GCA_944381215.1). Classification (GTDB taxonomy): domain Bacteria; phylum Bacillota; class Clostridia; order Christensenellales; family UBA1242; genus UBA7867. The sequence goes on along the minus strand of CALWKF010000005.1, from coordinate 8,675 downwards.
ACCGATTGCGAAAAAGTACTCGCGAATTTTTAAAGCCTCGAGTTCGCGCTCGACGATATCTTTTAGTTGCAGGCTCGCTACAAACAGCCGATTTTCTTTACTTAATTTGGGAAGAGCCTCTAAAATTTCGGGGAAAACACTAATTCCCTCAATTTTAGTGGTTTTAAATATGGAATTATAGTATTCATACGCGTTTTGCGCAGAGTTTTCGCCTAAGAACCTAGTAAAAGTATCAATTAGTGGCGGACCGATAAGGGTTAAAAAATCGACATTTGGAATAGTTCCAAAGTGCGAAAACACCTGTTTTAGTATGTTTATTTGCAACTCTTTGCTATCTACAAGAGTGCCATCCAAATCAAAAATTATATTTTTCATTACATTACATCTTTTTCTGTTAATCGTGTAAACAGGGGTTCGATTGTCCCAAAATCGCGGTCGCAATCTACGTTTACGTACTCCCATTTTGCCTTATCAAGCCCCAAAAAGTCGCGAATTTTCTTGGCAGAGAATGGCATAAACGGGTCCATTAAGTTGCCAAGGTTTGCGATAATTTGTACACACGTATACATCACGTCGTTGAATTTTTTCTCGTCTTCTTTAAATAACTTCCACGGCTCCTGCGTGTCGTAATACTTGTTGCCGAGGTCGACTAACTCCATGACTTTATTTAAGGCGTCCTTAAAGTTTGCGCCCTCGATACTCTCGCCTACACTCTTGTAAGTATGCTCAATCTCGGCGCGGATACTCTCGTCCATTTTACCATTCGGTAAGTACCCCTCTAAACCTTTAAATTTTAGTGTACGGTTTACGAAATTGCCGAATTTATTTACAATTTCGCCGTTGTGGACTGCGTGATAATCGGCAAAAGTGAAGTTGCTGTCGCGCTTTTCGGGGCCGTTTGCGATACAAAAGTACCTTAAACTATCTGCATCAAATTTTGCGAGCATATCGAGCATCGGCCAGCCGTTGCCCTTGCTTTTACTAATTTTTTCGCCGTCGATGTTTAAAAATTCGCTACTTACGCAGTGCTCGGGCATTAAAAAGCGTGAATCAGTTGCCATTAAGAGTGCTGGGAAAATGATTGTGTGGAAGACGATGTTGTCTTTCCCGTGGCACATATATACGAGATTTTCGTGCTCGCTAGACTTAAACCACCAGTCGCGCCAGTCGAGCCCGTGCTCGTCGCAGTACGCTTGCGTAGCGGACACATACCCCCACAAGGCCTCAATCCAGACGTAAATGCGTTTGTCATCGTACCCTTCAAAAGGCACCTTGACGCCCCAATTTAAGTCGCGGGTAACGGCACGGTCTTGTAGTCCCTCGTCCAAAAATTTCTCAGTTTCGTTCACGGTATTTTTGCGCCAATAGCCCTTGCTTTTGTTGAAGTGCTCACGAAGTGGTTTATCAAACTTTGAGAGCGCAAAATATAGGTTTGTGTTGTCGCGAATTTCCGTCTCACTGCCACAAATACGGCACTTGGCCTTTAACAAATCTTGCGGAAGAAAGACATAGTCACAGTTTCCGCACTGGTCGCCTTTACTTACACTTCCGCATTTTGGGCAGACTACCTCGACTTCGCGGTCGTAAACGAATTTATTACATTTTGGGCAAAAACTTGCGGGCTCGGTTTTTGGATAAATGTAGCCGTGCTCATGTAAGGTGCGCACCATTTGTTGCACTTTTTCCGCGTGATAAGGGGTCGTGGTCATAGTGTAGTAATCATAACTCATCCCGAGTTTACGGAAAACCTCGACATACTGCTCGTGGTAGTGGTTGACAATCTCAGTGGGCGTCTTGCCCTCCCTAATCGCGCGCTCTGTCGTGGGTGTGCCGTGGCAGTCCGTACCACTCACCATTAAGACATCATCGCCCGTAGCTCTATGGTATCTAGCGAGCACGTCGCCTGGGATGTAGGCCGAAACGTGGCCTAGGTGAATATCGCTGTTTGCATAAGTCCATGCAATACCTATTAAAACTTTTTTCTGCATATAATTTCCTTCCTTTTTTATTATTTTACCAAATAAAAGCGCATTTAGCAAAATAAATTGCGATTAAATTCGAGATTGTGTGAGATTTGGTTGGTTTAAATTCGCCACACCATTCTTGGCAATTCCTAAAATACGATTGTAAACCTGCTCAGAATTGTGCTCCTTCTTCCCCTCGATTTTCATGAGCTCCCTACGGCTCGACTCATCGAGGCCAATCTCGGAGCAATACTGTTTTAAGGTAAAGAGAATATAGTCATCGGCCTCTTTAAAGTCCTCCATGTCCTCAATTGTCGGGTTTTCGGTGTACTTTTTTTGTAAGTCCACGAGGTTTTTGAGCCTAATTATGTTATTCAATCTATCGCGGTCGTTGTTTTGAGTCAAAATTTCGGTATCAATAAAGCGGGTTGCCCCCGTTTGATTGTCGACCACCATGCGCGCGTTAAAGAGCGAGCCTGAATGAAGCCCACCACTGTTCTCGATGTTGCTAGCAGGAATCATGAAGTCGCGCGAGAATGAATCGAGGCAAAGTAGGTGTAAATAGTGCCTTTTATCCCCGCGTGGTGTTACCTGGGAGCAATCTGCAATCACTAGATAACTTAAAACACTGCCGTCGCGCTTCAAAATTTCGGGCAAAGTTGTCTTTGCGCAGAGTTCGGGGTTATTTAGGCGGGTGTCAAGGCGTTTTAGTTTATGTAAATCGGACAAACTGCGCACAATTCGGTTATCAAAGTAGAACAAATCGGGCTTCTCAATGGAGCGATTAAAGTCGTGATACTGCATTCCAAGTGAAGGCTCGTACTTCATTTTCGACACAGAAACCTCATCGATGTACTTTAATTTTAGGCCATTTGATATCGTGTTGATTGCGTTTTTTGTAATCGAGTAATACTTATCTAAATCACCGTACACCGATAGGGTTTGGAACTTTACGAGCTCGGCAATTTGGTTTGACACGGCGGAATTGTAGTCGGTGTCGTTAAACTCGAGGTTATAGTAGTAATTATCGAGGGCCATTGTGATTGCGTCAAGGGCGTTATAGAGGGCTTGGCTACTAGTTTCGGGGTCAAAAACGTCACACAAATCGTAGTAACAGTCGGCAAAGTATCCTAGCATTTTGAGGTTAGTATACGGCTTTTTACTGTTGTACCTAATATTTAGCATCGGGTCTGCCCTGCCCTTTTCCCAGTGCATGTTGAGTATTGCCCCCGCCTTAAAGCGTTCGGCACGGGCGGGCTTTATCCTACCTAATCTATATCTATACTGCTCGGCGGGGTTTAAGACGTTTGCGAGTTCGATATAATAAACGCCGTCTTTGTCATACCCAGAGTTTATAATCACGCCGTTGTAGTTTTCGTTTTGGAGGCTGTCTAGTATTGCAAAGGCGACCTCGTTTTTTTTGTTAATTTTATCGATACTCTCGTAAAACTCGGCCTCTGATTTCAATATTTCTTTTCGCAAATCAACAGGTTCCTTCATAACCGCCTCTCTTGTACATTTTGTAGATAAATTATACCAAAGTTTAAGAAATATGTCAATATAAAAAAATAAAAGCCCTTAGGCCTTTATTCAAAACACTCAAAAAGCTTTTCCCAAAGTTTGCTCGCGTTTTTGAGATTGCGTTGCTTCATATTCTTTTCCATGTATTTAGTCGCTAACTCCGCCATTTTCTCGCGGTAATCGCTAGGCAGAGGCTTTACGCGCTTTGTATTCTCCAACTGCTCGATAAATGGAAGCGAAGTTTTAATTGCAAACTCACTGCCGTAGATATCAACTAGATAGTCCCCGCATGACAGTGCGTAAATCTCGTATGGAATGAGGTCCTCGATAGTCTTGTAATGTCCCAAACGCGCAGGAGTAACAATCTTATTTGCCTCTTTTTCATACATTCCGTGCTTCAAGCTGTCGGCAAGAATTGACATTTCGCCCTTGTCCTCTAAGAAAACGGCGGGAAGTTCACCATTTTTAGACAGCACTTGCGCGGTCCCTTCTATTCCATTTTGGCCAGTCTTTACAAATATTAAAGGATTCGACACATATTTTAGGTCAATCAGCCCTTGCATATTAAGATACGCCTTGATAAAGTTGAGGTAAAGTTTATCAGCTTCGGTAGCAACAATCACGGGAGTGCTCTCATCCAAGACACTCTCCGAAATCTGCATACTAACAGCCGTATTTATTGGAATCAGCGCCGACTTGCTGGCCGAAGTCTTCGCATTTAGGTCGTTAGTTACGACGCTGTGGCCTTTTGAATCCTTGTAAACAATCTTGGTGCGATTGAGTTGCTCCGTTGGCAACATGTAACTGCTGTGTGTCGAGTAAATGATTTGGTTCGTTTTCGACAATTCGTCAAAGAAACGTACTAAGTCCTGTTGCGCAAGGCCGTGTAGCGTCGCCCCGCTCTCGTCAAGTAGCATAATTGTATTTGTGTAAAAAAGTTGGCTCTCGAGCGTGAACACTAGGAAAAAGGACAAGAACCACTGAATACCTACACTACGGGCATCGAGTGGCGCGCGCACGCCATCGCTATCGGTTACGAAAATTGTAAGATTTCCGTCATCAAATGCGAACTCGAACTTGTACTTCCCTTGCCTCCACCACTGGTTGAACTCGCGAGTCAGTCGCTCGCCAGCCTCTTTGAAGAGCTTTGCATACCGCTCCTTTTTGGTGGCCAATTCCTCAAGTTGCTCTTTGGTAAGTTTCAAGGTCTTCTTTGACGCGCCCTCTAATAGCGGTGCATCGCAAACCAGCATTTCGGGGGTGATTCCTATGTACATTAATAGCAGTTTAATAGTCCTGCGCTTCGACCGACTAATTGCGTTTACGCCCGATTTATTGAATTTCGCAAGCATTTGAGGGAGGTAGATGTTGCTGTCTAGATTCCCGTAGTTGCTGTAATAGATAAAACCTGGCATAATCTTTACGATAAAGTCGGCGAGTTTTTCAGAAATTTCGGGTGGCACCTTGATTGGAAAACGCACGGTGTAGTTTCCGCTTAAACTCCTCCCTACCTCGACCGCATCAAATAGCGGAAGATTTGGAAATTTCTTCGAAATCTGCTCCTTATCAATCGGGCGCAGTTTGAAGCGCGCTGTGATAAATTCGGGCATTTTTTCGCTGTCCATAATGGCATTGAATTTGTCAAAAGGCAGGTCGCCACGCACGATTTTGTTGTCCGCACGAAAAGCGGGCTTTAACTTCCATAACGCTTTAAGTAGGTTACTCTTACCCGCCTCATTTGTTCCTGCAATTGCGGTTACGTCCTGGCATTTTATCCAACCGCTGTCGATAAAAGAACGGAAATTTTGCACTCTAAACATTGTCAATTTCATAATTTTAGTACTCCAAGATTGCTATTGTTTTTTCATTTTGTCAAGCAGGTCCTGCTTATCTTTGTTCCCCGAATCGTTCGTGATTTTTTCGAGCATTTCTTTTATCGGGGTGTTTGTGTCGGTGGTGGGCTGTTTTCTAAACACGTAGTCATCGCCCTGCCGTTTGGCCTTTGGCGGTGCTATTGGCACCTTTTTGAGCCTAGGAATTTTAGTCTCTTTCTTGGGCTCGTCAAGGAGTAAGTAGTTGTCGTCGGCCTTTATGCTCTTTTTTGATTTTTTCTTCTCTTCTTTCCGCCCCTCTACCTCGCTAGCCTCGTCATTCTTTGAGGTCTGCTCTGTCTCGTCGTTTTTAGAGGTTGGCTCTGCCTCTGCTTTCTCCTCAATTTGTACTTTGTCCTCGGTCTGCGCACTCTCAGCAGTTTGCTCTAAATTTTTGGCCTTTTTCTTTTTCGAAGAGGTTTTATTTTCACTTAATACTTCAGCCTCTTCGGTTGATTTTTCGGCCTCAATTTTCTCGTTTGAAGCGGAGTCGAGGGCTTCGCTTGTTTGTGCAGAGTTGTCTATGCTATTGTCCTCGATTTTCTCGTTTGAATCACTTTTGGGTTCAGCATCGGCTAGTTTTTGATTTCCCGCTTCGCTTAGGCTCAATTTATGCCACAGCCACAAGAGAATTATCGCAATTAAGGCGACGCACGGGATGATTACGAACAGCCACAGTGTCCATCCAGACAGAATAAACTCGACAAAACCACAGGCTGCTGGGTTAGTTGTGCCCAAAATGCCCGCGATACTATCAGCATTAATAATTTGTGTGTTGCCGTCCTTTTCGGTGGTAATGGTTACATCATTACCGTCAATGCTGGTAACTTGGCCAAAGTTGTTGCTGTTTAAAAAGTAGTTTAGCGAGCCAAACACCACGAAATCCCCTACCTCGACATCCTCAATCGTTGTGTTATGCACGAGCACTTTGCTGGCAAATGGATAGGTCTCGCTCGAATCGTCGCGCACTTCCATAACGCACATACCAAACACGCTACTCCTAAACCCTGCGCTAGTTGAGACGTAACCAGAGACCGTGCACGAGATGCCGAAAATCAGCAGTATCACAAAAGCGATACTGAGGCCTAGCAAAACCTTGTACCAATTACTCAGCGAATTTTGGTTTTCAGACATATTTCACTCCTATATAATATAGACTATTGTATCACATATATAGAAAAGTTGCAACATTTAGGCAAGAAAAAAGCACTTATAAAAAGTGCTTTCAACTATTAACTGCCTGGCACAAACTTGTCATCCTCTACCATTTGATTCAAAATGTTGTAAAGCCCGTAGTAATTTGCGACACCAGTGTACGAAAATTGCGTACTATACTGGGCGTCAGTGGTTCTCAGCAACACTCTCGAGTCTTGCACTGCATTTTGATTTGTTACGTTAAAGTGCGCCTCGAAGAACGTTGTAGGAGCTGTAACCTCGGTGTTACCTGCCATGTAGGTAAATGTAGAACCATTTGCATTCACCATGGTTTGCCTTTCGCTCCAATAAAATATAACTACAAAAGCAGTGTCGTCGTTCTCAAGGATTGAAAACGATGTGGTCTTGGTTGAGTGCTCAGCGGTCATCCCTCTGCCAGCGTAGCCACCAAAAATGGTCGAGATAACGCTCGGGTTGCATGCAGAGAGGTATGCATTCCAGACCTTGTTGTAGTCATCACGAGTCGCCTCGTCGTCCTTAAAGAGATAGTAGTGTTCGTTACCGAGTTGCAAGTGAATGCTGTCGGGAGAACTTTCATACCTAACGCCTGTGTTGATAGGAATTACTGCTAGTAGAATTGTAGTCAAAATCAGCAAGCCCACAATGGTCAAAGACACGATAGTGGCTATCATGCTGTTTTTCCTTTTTCTTAAAACCTTGTTAGTAATCTTTGTTGTTTGATCCATTTTAATCCTCGTAAAAAGTTTTTAGTAACAATATAGTATCACATTTTGTTTATTTGGTCAACCGATTTTACTCGGGTTTTTTTGGCTCGGTGTCATTCTTTTTGTTTTCGGAATTTACAGCCTCTTTTTTATCTGCGTTTTCCCTGTTAGTTGTCTCTTTTTCAGCGCCCTCAGTATTTTCCTTCTTCTCGGTCTCGCTAGTTTGAGAAGTGCGCTGAATTTTCACCTCGGTGTTAGTTTGCTTTGCCATCGAATTTTTATTCACGCCAGTGTATGCGGACAGCAAAGTGTCCTCAAGATTGTCGCGCATCTTTTGCTTTTCAGCCTCTTCGGCGCGTTTTTGTGCCTCACGACGCTCGAGTGCCTCTTTGTCCTTTTGCTTGCGCTGTTTCTCGCGCTCGTCCATAGCGGCAATTACCTCACTAGCTGTCTTACCAGAGAGCAACTCGTCCACCTCGTCCGCGTAAATGGTTTCGCGCTCAATTAGCACCTTCGCCATTTCGTCGAGGATAGATGCGTTTGCCTTCAAAATCTCGATAGCCTGCTTCTCACAGTCGTCGATAATGCGCTTTATCTCCTCGTCAATTATGCGCGCGGTGGCGTCGGAGATGTTAGAGCGTTGCTGGAAGTCGCGACCAAGGAACAACTCACCCTCTTCCGCATAGCACACAGGACCCAACACTTCGCTCATACCGTATTTGGTTACCATATCGCGAGCGGTATCGGTAGCTACTTGGATGTCGTTTGACGCGCCAGTTGCTACGTGGCCGAACTTGATAATCTCGGCAGCGCGACCACCCATTGCGCCGATGATGTAGTCGTACATCTCCTCTTTGGTGTGCTGGGTGTACTCTTTTTCGGGCACACGGCTAGTCAGTCCACCCGAGAAGCCACGAGGGATAATTGTAACCTCTTGCACTTCGAGTTTGTAGTGTTTACTTAGTCGCGTGATAATTGCGTGGCCAGCCTCGTGGTACGCAGTGGTCTTGCGGTCCTCTTCGTCGATTTTGCGATTCTTCTTCGAAGGGCCCATTTCGACCTTCAAGGTACTCTCGAAAATGTCGGTCTCTGTTATTAAATTACGGCTCTCGCGTGCGGCGAGAATTGCTGCTTCATTCAAGATGTTTTCGATGTCAGCACCAGTTGCCCCAGGGAGTCTACGAGCGATACCTTCCCAGTCAATGTCGTCGGCAAAAGGCTTGTTTTTAGCATAAAGTCTCAAAATCTTTACCCTGCCCTCGAGGTCGGGCTTGTTTACGACGATGCGTCTGTCGAACCTGCCTGCACGGAGCAGTGCTGGGTCAAGTACGTCGGGGCGGTTTGTTGCGGCGATTACGACGATGCCGTCGCTCGACTCAAAGCCGTCCATTTGCACAAGCAACTGGTTTAGAGTCTGCTCGCGCTCGTCGTTTGTGTTG
>CALWKF010000004.1 GCA_944381215.1 uncultured Clostridia bacterium | reverse complement strand
ATGTCGGCCTTGCTAGTGATTTCCCAAGGCGCGTGCATATTGAGAACTGGCACGCCTGCATCGATGACATCCATGCCATATTTTGCCATTAAGTAGGCAATCGTGCCACCACCGCCCTCATCGACCCTACCCATTTCGGTCGCCTGATAGGTAACTCCTGCCTCGTCCATAATAGCACGCAGCACGCCGATAAACTCTGGGTTTGCGTCATTCGAACCAGATTTACCAAAACGGCCGTTATATTTATTAAAACTCAAGCCCTTACCAAAGTGCGCATCGGTCGTGATGTTGAAGGGTGCAAGGTTATTCGGGTCGACTGCGGCGGTAACATCGCTAGACAGCATACGCGAGCGGTTTAAGGCTCTGCGCAAGGCAAGTTCGCTATACTGCCCCGCAAGATTCATAAATTCCGCCAACACATTCTCGCAGTACATACTGCCCATACCTGTTGCGCCGACACTGCCAATTTCCTCCTTGTCAACGAGCAAGCACATAGTGCTAAACTCGGGGTTTTCGACCTCGAGCATCGCCATAAGCGAGGTGTATGCGCACACGCGGTCATCCTGTCCGTAACCAATCACCATACTGCGGTCCAACCCGAAGTCCCGAGCTTTGCCTGCTGGCACCATTTCGATTTCGGCGGAGAAAAAGTCGTCCTCGTTGATGCCTTTGTTCTTTAAAATATTCAAAACGGTTGCTTTTACCTTTTCTTTTTCCGCCTTTTCATCGGGAATCGACCCTGCCAAGACATTCAGGTCCTCGCCCTTGACCTCTTTATATTTATTCTCGGGGCGCGTGTCAAGGTGTGGTAGTAGGTCCGAAATGCCGAGCACTGGGTCGTCTGCACCCTCGCCAATGCTCAACTCAATTGCCTTGCCGTCCTTTTTGATAACCACACCATGTAGTGCTAGTGGCAACGCTGTCCACTGATACTTTTTTATTCCGCCGTAGTAGTGGGTGTCGAATAGACAAAAGCCCGTGCTCTCATATACAGGAGTTGCTTTTAGGTCGATTCGGGGCGAGTCAATGTGCGAACCGATTATATTCATCCCCTCCTCGATCGGCTGTTTACCCACACAAAACAGCACCATTGCCTTGTTCATATTCACGGCGTAAACCTTGTCGCCAGCACTCAACTTTCCGCCATTTTTTAGTAAGTCCGCAAGGCTTCGATACCCCGCCTGCTCCGCCTTTTTAATTGCAAACTTTATGCACTCGCGCTCCGTTTTGCAAGTGCTCAAAAACTCTTTATAACCATCGCAAAACTGCTCGAGCGCTTCGCGGTTTTCCGCATATTTTTTCCATACATTGTCCATTTTCTTGCTCCTTTAATAAAATTACCATTATTATAAAATATTTTGCCCCAAAAGGCAAACTATTATTAATCACTTTTTAATATTTTACATACACTTAAAATCTTTTATAAACTATATAAGATTTGCTATAATAAATTAGGTTAAAAGTAAAATTTTTTAGCGAAAATGGTTGCATAGTACTTAAAAATCACATAAAAAGTGCGAAAAAAGTGCAATTTTAAATATTTTATAAAAATTTTCGATTTAGACCTTTTAAATTGCGAAAAAATTTGTTATAATAAATTATCATATTTTTTATTTGTGTAAATGCACATTAAAAGGTGAACAAATGAAATCAATTTACACCTACTACAAGGAAAGGTTAATCGAAATCAGCGGAAAAAACCGCAGTCTGTACACTAGGAAAAGTAGCAAGAAGTACTCCTACGACCTTGGCAAAACCCTTGACGGCGATTACGAGGCGATTGGACAATTTCTCGACTTTTTGTGGCGCGAGAAAACGTACTCGTTTACCGTAATCGGCAAGTCCGCCCGCGAGCGTCTGTATAAGACCTTGGGAGTTGAGCGTAAAATGGAGAAGTCTTATGAGGCACTCGAAAATCTCGAAGGCAAGGAAAAGAGCGCGGAGAGCCTACGTGTGGAGCGTCGCCGTCGCGATGAAACGAAGCGCGCGCTGTCTTCGCAGGTAACAGTCCTCAAAAACCTCAAGCGCGATATCGAGGAGTTTGCGAAGGAAACTGGGCGGTATGAATTGTATATCGGCTATCCTTTTGTGCAGGGTGCGATTGGCAAGGATGTCCTAATCAAGGCACCTCTACTCCTCTTCCCTGTTACTATCGAGATGCCCGACGAGCAAACCGTGGAAATTGAGTTAAAGCGCGACGAGCCCGTGCAGTTAAACAAGGTATTCATCGTTGCCTATGCACAGCACCACCGCTTAAATCTTGAGGACATGGACATGGAGTTTAAGGGCAAAATCTCGAGCCAATTTAAGAGCATTCAAGATGTTGTAAATTATTTACGCAAGTTTGGCTTTCACATTGGTTACACCGCAAGAAAGGGCATTTTTGACTTCGAAAAGTCGAAGGAGCCCCAGGTTAATGACCCGCTAGAAGTCAAGCAATACTGCCTGCTCGGGCGTTTCCCTTTGGCAAACTCTATATATAATGACTACACCCTGCTCGAGCGACGCAGACTCACGAACGAGGCGATTGACGAGCTCTTGTATGCCAAGCGTCCCAAGAAAATCAAGCACCCTGATGAGCGTCTGTTTACCGTTTCAAGTCTCGACTACGCGCAACAAAATGCGATACTAAACCTCAATAAAAACGGTAACATCGTCATCTACGGTCCCCCTGGCACTGGTAAATCGCAGACCATTGTAAACACCATTACCGACGCCATTGCAAAGCACAAGCGCGTGCTGGTCGTATCGCAGAAGAAAGCGGCACTCGATGTGGTGTTTAACCGCTTGGGCGTGCTGAACTCCAAGGCTATGTATATCCTCGACCCCGAGAAGAATAAGGCCGTATTTTACGACCGTGTACGTACGACCCACGCGCAGGTTATGGAGACCCCAGTTAATACAAATCTTGGCCAGTACGAAGACATTGAGAACAAAATTGCCGTCGAGACTGCGGAGCTAGAGACAATTAGCAATGTATTGTTCACTCCCCAGCCTTTTGGCCTGAGTTTGCAGGAAATGTATGCCAATAGTTACGTTTTAGGCAAGACGAGTTACGACTACACAATTTACCAAAATATGCTACATTCCCCTCAAATTTTGGCACTATCCTACCAAGATTTGCATGATAACCTGCGTTTAATCAAGGAAAAGAACAAGGCGGAACTTTATTACAAATTCCTCGAGGCGAAGAAATCTAACCCCTTTATAGACAACTTAAAGCCCGACATTGAGTTCCACACGCTGACCGAGGCGACCTCGAAACTCGGTAAACTCCTAAGTGGCAGGCTGGCACCTTTTGACATGACGAAGTACCCGAACAGTCGCCAGTTGATTGCGTACTACTTAGATAAAAAACTCGATATCGACAAACTGCAACCCTTGGTTAAATTTGTGGCGCGCGACGCGAACCGCAATACCTACAACACCTTAAAGACGAGTTACGTTCTTTTCCCCATTTATCCGTTTGCAAAAATGGCGATGAACAAAAAGGAAAAAGAGACCGAGCAGAATTTTATCGACACCATTACGGCAATTGACGAGTATGTCGAGGACTTTGCCTTTTTACGCGATGTACTGACGGACACAGGGTACGCGATGATGGTGGACAATGTCTTAAACGGCAATATGCTGTACCTCAAACTTTTGCTGAACGCGCTAAATGAATATGTGGAGTCGCGCGACGTCAACGCGATGCTAACTCAACTTAACAGCATTGAGCGCACAATACTCAATTTTGCCTATAAAAACACGACCACCAAGGCGCACTACATGGAGACCTTGGAACGTCTGTTACCTATTCGAATCTACTACGAGGTAACCTTGCTCGAGGACAAGTACAAATCTGAGTTGTCCTTGATAATTGACTACGAAAACGCAAAAAATCGCATTATTTCGCTGAAAAATGAGTTAAATTCTGTCTCTAAGGCGTATTGCGATGAGCAATTTAGGCAAGAGTACATCGAAAAATTTAACCGCGACCCTGACAACAAGAACTACCTTTATCAAATGTCCAAACAGCAAAACCAGTGGCCGATTCGTAAATTCATGGAGATGTACGGCGAATACCTCTTCACCCTTTTCCCGTGCTGGCTACTTAGCCCCGAGGGCGCGTGCACGATTTTGCCACTTGTACGCAATCTATTCGACATCGTGCTGTTCGACGAGGCTTCCCAGGTATTTATCGAGAACACCTTGCCCGTAATCTACCGAGGCAAAAACATCGTAGTTGCGGGAGACTCCAAGCAGTTGCGCCCGACCGCGACCTTTATGAAGCGGTATTTGGGTAACGACGATGTCGACGAGCTCGACCTTAACACACAGGCGGCACTCGAGGTGGAGAGCCTGCTTGACCTCGCGATGACGAGGTACAAGAGCGCGCATCTTACCTACCACTACCGCAGTAAAAACGAGGAGCTCATCAACTTCTCGAACAACGCCTTTTACGAGGGGCGTCTCGAGATTTCACCTAATACCACGCACAACCTTGGTAAAAAGCCGATTACGCGAATCAAGGTCGACGGACGTTGGATAGACCGCAAGAACATTGCCGAGGCAAAGGCGGTGGCGGAGTTAGTGAAAAAACTATTTAATACCCGCAAAAATAACGAATCAATAGGTATTATCACCTTTAACGCCGAGCAAGAGAGCGCGATTGAGGACGCAATCGACGAAGAATGCAACCGCAACCCCAAGTTCCGCGACCAGTTCCTAAAAGAGCAAAATCGCAAGGAAAATGGCGAGGATATCAGCATTTTTGTGAAAAATCTCGAAAACGTGCAGGGTGATGAGCGCGATATCATTATATTTAGTATCGGTTACGCGCAAAACGAGTACGGCAAAGTCGTGGCGCACTTCGGGCCCTTGTCTACCGAGGGTGGCGAAAACCGCCTGAACGTCGCAATCACGCGTGCGAAGGAAAAGATTTTTGTGGTAACCAGCATTGAGCCCGAGGAGTTGAACGTCGAGGGCACTAAAAATGCGGGGCCGAAACTATTTAAGCAGTACCTCCGCTATGTCCGTGCAGTGTCGAACGGCAACAAGACTGAGGCGAAAATTGTGCTCGAAAACGTGCTGACTATTCCCGAAACGCCCAAGCCCGCACTGGTGCTAAACGACCTTGAAAATAAAATCAAGGCAGAACTCGAAAAGCTGGGTCTAAAAGTCGAGACGAACCTTGGTAATGCCGACTATAAAATTTCGCTCGCCGTTTATGATAAAACACTGGACAGGTACCTAGTTGGAGTTGAGTGCGACTATACGGCATACTGCTCTTCTGACTCGCTACTTGAGCGCGATGTTTATAGACCTACATTCTTGCACGCGCGTGGCTGGGACATCATCCGTGTGTGGAGTCGTGACTGGTGGCTTCACAAGCAAAAAGTCATTAACTTAATTGTAAAAACAGCCGAGAAAAATAGACAAAAATTTATTGAAGAAAACAATCAAGAGCCCACTCCCAAAAAGCCACGTAACCGCACAATTACCATAAAACCAAAAGCACAAACTGGCTCAATAAAGCGCGTAAAAACCTCAATCACTACTACCACAAAATCTAATGTTGCCGAGCCAAAAACAGCAAAATCAACAACTAAAACTACAAAGCAACAATAAACACAACTAAAACTAAACCATAAAATCTTTAATAATTTAAAAAAGCAAAAAATACAAAATAAAAGAACAAAAAATATAAGCAATCTGGAAATTTGCTTTAACATTAACAAAAAACACGAAAAAAATCGTGTTTTTTGTTATTTTTTTGCGATTTTTTCGTGTTTTTTTGCATTTTTTAAAGTTTTTAAATAATTTTTATTATATAAATAAAAGCAAATATAAGGTTTAAATTCATCAATTTCTTGATTTTTAATTATTTTTATTCTTTTCTAAATTCTCAAAAAAATCAATCCTATTTCTTATTAATTTTAAAATTTCTAGTTTATTTTCCTCTAGTTCGCGAGTAAAATCGCCTGGGCAATCTTTATGTATAAACAAGCCTCCAAAATTATCGAAATAAAACGGATAGAGCCTGCACACATCGGGGCGACTTGAATAAATTGAGCATCTACCATTCGCAAAGGCTGGACAAGTGTTATCCTCACCAATTTTCATATAATAAGCCCCAATTTCTTCGTTAAATGCTAAAAATTGCCCCCCCCCGCATTTTTTATGCGCTCTGCCTCCTCGGGTGAGAGAAGAATTTGTGTAAAGCGGTCATCAGCATTTTTTGCACTCGATGAGAGTCCAGCAAATACTCTACTACAACAACTTTTTTCGCATTTTTCACATTTACAAGGCATATTTTTCTCACTTCTATATCAATTAAATATACAAAATTTACCGAATCTTATTAATAAAAATTTTTTAGGTTTTTATAGTTTATTATATGTTGATATGTTATATATAAAATTTAGTAGAAAAAGCGTTTAATTTCAGCGGCTGCTGTTTCGGGAGAATCGCTACCGTGAATCAAGTTTTCGCGGTCATTGCACGAATAGTCCCCACGAATTGTACCTGCGGGTGCATCGAGGTACTTTGTAGGCCCCATGAAGTTACGCATGCCCTTTATTGCGTGCTCGCCCTCGACAATCATCCCAACAACTGGACCGCTCATCATATACGCCTCTACCTCTGGGTAAAAAGGTCTATCTACTATGTGCGCGTAGTGCTCGGCGAGTTTCTCCTTTGTTAGAGTAAACATTTTCATGTCCACAATTTTAAAGCCTTTTTTCTCGATTCTGCCGATGATTTCACCGATTAGACCACGGCGGACTGCATCGGGCTTTAACATAATGTATGTTCTTTCAACTTCCATTTTCGTACTCCTCTATAAAATTCCGCAATTGCGGTGATAAATAATATATAAGATATCACATAATCGGCAAAAAATCAACCAATTATTCTAAATTGGCCCGCAATTTCCGCTTTTAAAACAAAAATAATTTAAAAACTCGAATAGACGACTATATTTCGGTATAGTTTGCTTAATTATCGTGTGTGCGACTTCTCACCGCGACAGCTAAGAAGCCTTTAAAAGCGGATGAGATGAGATCCTTCGTCTGAGGGCTTCGCGGGGCGGGCTCAGAATACCTTCCCGCTTGCGGGAAGTCTGGCGCGTGAATGATTATTACAATGAGAAAAGAATGCTATCGCGCCAGACCCAAGTAATTTAAATATATTGCGTGTACGAACCATGTGCTATTTTGTTGTTCGTATGATTATATCCTTCTTATTGGGTGTGCGCCTACGCACCGAGGGTCGAGGCTCAGGATGACCAATTGTTTAGAGATTTAACAAGCATTTTTATTTCTTGATATGGAAAATTATCAAATAAAAAGGCGGGGGTTATCCTCGCCTAAATTATGTTATAAAATTGTTTTTACGACATCTGCGACAACATCGGCACTGCTGGCGGTGTTACTAACTGCCTGCTCCACATTGTCTACAAGTGGCAACAAACTGGTAGTAGTTTCGTTATCACCGTTACCACCCAAGAATATGATACACAGCACCACAGCAACCACCAAGACGGCAATCAACACGCCTAGAATTATGAACTTTGCCTTGTAGTTGTATGGCTTCTGCTCTTTCTTAGGTGCCTCAGCCTTGTTCTCAACAGGCTGTTCGTTTTTCTGCTCTTCTGCCATAATATCCCCCTTAAAAAATATACTTTATTATAACATTTATACAGGCATTAGACAAGCAAATTAACCCATTTATCAAAATTCATGCAAATAATTCTAATATATTATTTCTAAATTTTTGATTTTAAAACGTTCCTTTTCAATCCACAAAATTGCCAAAAAGGAACGAGAAGAAATTCTATACTTTCTGCTTTTATTCGCGGAAGGAGAATGGGAGGAGTTCCTGAATGGTGAATTGCTCTGTCTTGTCCACGGTGGCGCAGATGATTTGGGCGCGCTCGGTAAACTCGCGCAAAAACTCGCGCTCATCCCCAGTGGGATAGACGATGCCGTTCTCGCAGTAATTCACAACCGCAATAATTGAGGAATAGCCCTCGCTCACAGCCTTGACGACGGCAACTTCCATTGCCCCGAGGCTCCCTGCTGGCGCGGTGGTTTCGATATTGCACCCCGTAAAAATCATGCCGTTTTGGGTCAGCACGCACGCTCCGACGGGGTTTTCACTATTCGGGCAATAAGCACGCTCAGCAGCGGACTTTGCCTTTTCTAACAACTTATCTAAAACGATTTGCTCCATAATGACCTACTTTTTAAAATAACCTATTATCGGGCAAAAATTATTAAAAATGCTTAATTTTTATGCAATTTTTTATAAATTTTTAGGTTTTTTGGGTTATTAATCTTTTATCACTTTATTTAAGAAATTATTTTGGTATTCCTCGCTGTCGCGCATAACCTTGCGTTCGGCCTCTTCCTCGTGGTCGTGGCCCAAAATATGCAACATTCCGTGGACAAAAAGTTCCGCGACCTCACGATTGAGTGTGTGTCCCCACTCGTGTGACTGCTCCTCCGCCACCTCGACGCATATAAAAATCTCGCCTAAATATATGCTTTTTTGCGCTTCGTCGTACTCAAGCGGGAAATTTTTGCGCGTAATTTGCAGTTTATGAGGGTTGTCTACCATGCGGAAGGTTATAACATCGGTGGGCTTGTCTTTGTGGCGGTACTCGCGATTAATTTCTTGAATTTTTGCGCTATCTACGTAAAAAACACCAACGGACAAGTGCCTAGTGGGTTGTTTTTCGTGTTTTAAAACTCGCTTTGCAATCTTTTTCAAAATCTTCGCGCATGGCAGATTGTACTTTGTTTCGTTTGTTAAAATAATTTCCATAAAACTCTCCTAAACGCGCACCTCGCGCATCACGTAATAGGTTACAAAATAGGTGTCTTGAATTTGGTTTATCGTGTGTCGCTCCGCTAGTACCTCGTCCTCTCTAATATTACTCAGTACTCGCTCGCGGGCCTCGTAAATTAGAGCCTCTTTTTCCGCTTCAAAGTCACGGGTTATACTTACGGGCTTGGTTTCGTAAATGTACGAATATTCGATAAAAAGTGGCAAAATATTCGATAAATTCACGATTTTTCGCACAATTTCATAGTTTTCGTACGAAATTTCGCCCGAATTGTCCGAAAGTACGGTGGTGCCAAAGCAAACCTTTTGGAAGGTTGTTACGTTGCCCGTACGACTGAGTACAGTGTCGTTTTCGCGGAATTCCACGGTCGCCGAATCCCAGACTTCGAGATAGACCTCACCTCGCGCCTCGGCTGGATGAGTGTTCCCTTCCTCATCCACCACGTACGGTGCAATCAGCATATCCCCTAGGCTCACCGTGTCCCCAGCGACGACAAGAGCCGTCCCGCTGTGCACAAAAATTCGCGAGACCACGCCATTCGCATTCGCAAAAACTCCGCTGGTGTTCGTAGACGGAATTTCGAGAGGCGGGGTTGTGGCGGTAAAGTTTACGACAATGTACGCGCCCTTTTTAGAAAGGTTAATTAGCCCTACCCCGTCTACTTTTTCGCGCAAAACGTTCTCGAGGCGGTCGAAATCGATTTTACCCCAAGTGGCACCTACGACGCCCTCATCATACAGCACGCTCTCAATCTTACCCGCCAGTACCTCGTCATCGCTCATAACCGCGACACCAAAGCAAAAGCACGACAGCACTAAATAGGCAATAATTACTCCTAAAACTCCTAAAAAAAGCCCCAAAAAGTGTGAGTTTAGCCCTATTTTGTGTGTAACAGTATAATTATAACAAAATTTTTGCAAAATAGCAAATGTTGTATCAGCATATTTCCCATTAATTACAAGACAAATTGTGGTGTCATCTGGGTGGCGCATTTTGGTAATTTTTACGCCTTGCGAGTTGAGTTTGTTTAAAAGTGTGGGAAAATTGACGCCGATTACCCTAATTTCATAAAAGCATAATTTTGCAAATTGCATACTTTTTTGCCCCTTTTTTATCTTTATATCATATTATGGCGACGCAAAAAATAGAATATAGAAATGGAGGCAAAATGTTTTTTGAAGAGATTGCTAGAAACCTCGGGCTCGATATCGGCCCAGGCGGGTATTCGATACAAAATATTTCGGGGCGATGCGTCTATATTCAGGGGCACGTAAACATCCGCACGACCAGCATGGTAAAAATCGTAGTAATGCTCGCAAAAGACCTTTATGAAATCACGGGCAAAAACTTGCAAATTGTTACGCTCTCCCAGGACACTCTAACAATAAAAGGAAAAATTTTTAGTATTATACGCAAGGCAGAAAATACTTAAAAATAAAAGCCTAAAAATTTAAATAAATTAAGTCAGCAATAAATTACTATACACAAACCCGAGAGTGATTACCTATAGTGCACAAACATAAATATATTTACATCCGCATAAATATTATAAAACAAAAAAATCATAATAATCACTTACAAACACATGAATATCATAAAAATAAAAGCTATGCATAGCACTAAAAAATCGCGAAAATGTATTGCATAGTACCTAAAAACGCGTAAAAATTGCGAAAAAACGTTAATTTTTAAGTACTATGCAATAATTTTTAAAAAAAATATGTGTATTTAAAATATAAGGTTTAGTGAATAAAAAATAAATACATACCTGCAAAAATTTGTAGGTATGTATTAAAAAATTAAATTAATTTATTTGGCTGGGGTGCTTTTTAAAGAAGTCAAATTTAGGTTCGATATGTTTAAACTCGGTTACCTCGGGATACATCTCTCGTAGTATTTCGTGGATGTGTGCCCAGTCCCAAATTTTATCATCAGCATGCAGGTATTCTTTGACGAGCTCGGCACTCTTGGGCGCGATTGGGTGCACGAGCGTCAGCCCTGTGCGGATGACATGAATAGTGTCGGCAATCAGTTGCGCCTTTACCCCCTCATCCTGCGACTTGGAGCGCACGGACCAATTTTGATTAGCTTTTCTAAAATACTCGTCGAGTAAAATCATGATTTCATTGAATTTGAAGTTTAAAGCCTTGTCCTCATATGAGGCAACTACCTTTTCAGCCTCGGCAAGAGTCTCAGCAGAGGGTTTGACATTAGGAATTTTGCCGTCTAGTTGCGACTGGATGCTGTAAAAAACGGAACGGATGATGCGGTTAAAAATGTTGGTTAGCATATTTCCTTGCGCAACTACGGGGTCGCCCGTTCCCTCAAAGTCCTCAGGAGTAACGACCTTTGACTTAAAGTTGTACGCGACGGTGTTGACATTCATCCCCAAGAAATGACAGCGCAACTGCTCTGCCGTGTAGTATTCGAGCAAATCTTGCGCAGTCGGGGCCTTTAAGGAGCCACTGCTACTTGCCTTTATATTGTTAAAGAGCACGTGCTTGTTAGCGATAATGTTTGGAATTTGTAACTCGTTATCGCCTGGGGTGTCGTTATTTTTGGGTCCGTTCACCGCCATAAACATCGCGGGCTCGGCAAGCGAATAGAAGTAAATATTGTCCTCGCCGATAAACTGCGTAATTTCGTTGTCAGTGTGGCACCACCAGTCCTGCCAAACCTCGCTACTGCCCGCTTCGCTGAGATAAGTTTTTGTAAAGGAAATCGGTGCCCACAACGATTCGGGCCACACGTAGAAGGTAAGGTCCTTTGTTTCGGGCTCGATTTGAGGCACGGGCACTCCCCAAGGCGTGTTGCCTGTGATTCGCAGGGGCGCGAGTGCCTTGTTCGTGGTGTAGGTAATATCATTTTCGCGCAAAGTGTCGCAAGCGGTATCGCGGTCTTTAATGTTGTTAAAAATCAGCTCTAACCTCGCCTTTTTCTCGTCCTCGCGCCTCTCAAACACGTTGTTTAGAGTTATCTTTTCGAGTAAGGGCTTTTGCTCGAGTTTGAGGTAAATTGCAGGCCTAGAGAGGTAGTCGCGCATTTCTTTTGCCATGAATTTGTGTGTGTTTTCCTGCTCTTTCAGCCTCGAAATTATATTTAAGAGGTTCTCGCGGTACTCATCGAGGGAGAAGTAGTAGTTGGTAATTTCCTTGAAGGTCGGCACGGTGTTAGAGAGCGTACTTTTAGGGTCAATAAGGTCGCGCGGATTGTATTGGTGGCCAAGAGAACACTCGTCGGCATAACCAACTTCGGACTGGCACCCTTCAATCGGGCACTTCCCCTCCACCTGCCTACCGTTTAGCACAAGGCCGAGTTTGCTATCAAAAAACTGCTCGGTTACGCGCTTCTGCATCTTGCCATTTTCGAGCATTTTCTCAAAAAAGAAGGCAGAAATCTCGGTATGATGTTTTAGCGCAGGCTCGAGGCACGAGGCGTAAAACCTAGTCAGGCCGATTTCGTAATTATTAAGGGTCGCGTCTTGGATGTCGTGAAAGTGCGCCACATACTCAGGCAAGGTCGAGGTAATCTCGCCTGCCTCCTTTAATTTGCGGTATTTTTCGTCAGTCGAGGAGCCGAAGCCGTCCGTTCCCGAGAAAAACAGCACGTTTTCCTTTCCAATTCGGTCGCGCATAAAGCGAGCGTAAAAATCTGCCCAAATAAATTGGCTGATGTGGCCTATGTGTAGGGGCTTGTTTCCGTTCGGCATGCCCGCCGTCACCAAGACTCTTCTAGGCAATTTTCTGTTCATTTCTAAACTCCAAAAAGTAAAAAGTAATTCCATAGCGGTCGCTAGTAATTCTATTTTTATAGTATAGTGCTTCTGCGCGTTCTTGTCAATACAATTTAACTTTTAAGGCGCGAAAAAATTAAGTTTATTCGTTTTTTGCGAGCGTCAAGGTTGCGCATGATGTAAAATCGAAGAAAATTCAAAATTATTTAATAAAAAATCAAAAAATACACATGATACTAGCGGAGGTGAAAAGTATGAACTATGTTATTCCCAACTGGATTGCGTTCGTAATCTTGCTAATCGGTGGCATAAATTGGGGGCTTGTGGGCATTTTCAACTTTAATCTAGTCGAATGGATTTTCGGTGGAATGAATGTTGGCAGTATTATCGTATATATACTCGTTTTGCTGTCTGCAATTTGGTTGATTATTGCCGCTTGCATGCAGGGCGCAATCTACCTAATGAACAAAGACAAAAGTCCTCAACAAAAATAAAGTTATCACGACCTAACCCTTGCTTAGGCCGTGTTTTTTATTTATTTTTCGACAAATTTTGCCTTAATTTTATTAAATTAGCGCAATTTTTTTGCTAAATTTTGTTGCTTTTAATTCTATTTTCGATATAATTTAATTAATTTGAAAAAAGAGCTAAAAAGCGAGGTTTTATGGAAAGAGAAAAGGCGGTTTGTTTAACGGGGCATCGGCCAAAGGCTCTGCCTTGGGGATATGACGAAAGTCGCGAGAGTTGTAGGCGGTTTAAGGTCGAGTTGCGCCAAGTTTTAGAGGACACGATACGCGAGGGCAACAACATCTACTACATCGGCATGGCGGAGGGCTTTGATATGATAGGTGTCGAGATGCTCCTAGATTTACGCAAAGACCATGACATCAAGGTCGTGGCGGTCGTGCCTTGTCCTAATCAGGAATCAAGGTGGCTCCCCCGTCAACAAGAACGTTATCACAAAATTTTAGAGCAGTGCGACGAATGCATCGTGGTAGCGAAAGAGTATAACCCGAAAGTTTACGACTTGCGCAATAAATTTATGGTGGACAATTCGAGCACTGTCATTGCGTGCTACAATGGCTCCCCCAGTGGCACCCGCAACACCCTTCTCTACGCCAAGGACCAAGGCCTCAACATCCGCATCCTAAATCCCTGGGACTACTACATCGAAGAAGAAAAATAATTTAATTTTATTAAAATTTCGCATAATTTAATTAATTTTATTTAAATTTTTATATTTTTTCATTATTTTTATATAATTTTCTATAATTTCGTTAATTTATTAATTCATATTTGTTATTAATTATTTTTATTATTAAAATTAAATTATTTTTTATCATTTTAATGATTTTTAATTATTTTATTCATTATTTAAAAATAAACTAAAAATAGCCTGTTTAGGCTATTTTTAGTTTCTTGTCTTTTTATTTAATAAATATTTAATATGTTTTTTTATTCATTTATTAAATTAGATTTTTTAATACTAATCTAGTGTATTTTAATTGGGGTTTTAATCTACATATTTTTTATTAACGTTCGCGAGAAAGGTCCAGAGTGTTAGAAGCGGTGTGCTGAGGCTCTTTTGAGCGAAACTCGTGGGCCTGGTAGCCCTGGTTAATCGCCTCGCTCGAGTGCACGATGCTGTTTAAATAGTCGACGTCTGCGTGTACTGCGAGTTTTTTAGAGGCGTGCATAAATGACTCGATATTTTGGCGAAGGGTGGCAACGTACTCGGGGTTTATAGACAAGGCCTTTAACAAGCGTGCATTGATTTCGCGCAAACGCTTCGGGTCTCCATTTGTCGCAAAGTCCTCGACAGTCGCGGTCTCGAGGTCGGAAAGTACGCTCTCGTCCCCCAAAGAATCGCGCCAAACCTTGGCCACGCGGTAGTACTCAAACTGGCCGTTTTCGTCAAAAAGGCTGTCTTGCAGGTTCTTTTTCACGATGTTGTCCACGGTCTTTTCTAGCATGAGCGGGTTCGAACTTACGGACATCATAGACAGCTTGCAAGGCGATTTATATGGCTCGGCATTATAAAAAGTTTGCTTTTTCTTTGATGTGGCGAATACCCACGCACGACAAGGAGTTTGCTCCTCAATAAAGGAATGCCCAGTGATAAAATAGTTACCTAAAATCTCGAGTTCAAGATTTGCGGTGTTATTTTTTTCTCTTTCCATAATGGCACCTCGAAAAAATATTAAAAAATAGCGAAAAATTCGTAAAAAATAGCAAATAAATTCGCTTTAATTAACCTTATTTTAGCATAAATTGCCCGCAATGTCAATAAGTAAATTGAGATTTTTAAAAATCGCAAAGAAGGAAGCTTTTTCCCGACTTTTTGCAACATGGTATTCTTTAATTTGAGTCTATATTTTAATAAGAATAAAACACTAGATAAACAAAAAAAAAGAACCCTAGGGGGCTAGAGTTCTTTTATAATTCGGGGCCGTTTACTTCGGTGATGATGATGTCGGCACCAGTACTACACACATTTTTAATTAGCGTATCGCCAAAATGCGGGTTCGTAGGTTCGGGCGCAGATTTGATAGCGGACAGCACCTCGAAGTACTTTGATTTTTCGACATCGGTACTCGTGCGCACCGCCAAAGTCCCGCCATTTTTTCGGTTAAAAATCGTGGTTACCGTGCGCATGGGGCAAGTAAACTCTTGCTTGCCATACTCCGCACCGCGCGGGCAACTATTACCACTCACAACGACCTCGCCGTTCACCTCTTTGACGGTCAAGTGGCACCCGATTGGGCACCTTATGCAAATGGTTTGTAACTCTTTCATAAGCACCTCCTAGCTAGTGCCATTAGTGCCGTTTTGGCCGTTGTTTGGCTTTGGGGTGTTGTTTCCCGTAAACGGAGTAACTGGCGGACGCGGAGGCTGTTGAGGCTGGTTGTAAGGAGGCCTCGGGGCTTGCGGTTGTGGTTGCATTGGTCTAGGTTGAGGCTGTTGCGCGCCGTAAGGAGGTTGCCCAGGCTGAACGACTGGACGCGGGCCTGCCGTGTTGGGCTGTGGTTGAAAATTAGATTGAGGCATATTTGGTCTTGGTTGTTGAGGCTTATTGTATGGGCTGTTTTGCGTAAAATTGTTAAAGCTTGCGTACGGGTTTGTATTTGGCTGAGTAAGCGGGGTCGCGGGCCTCGGTTGTTGTGGTTGCGGTTGCGGTTGCATTGTAGGTCTAGGCTGTTGGAACTGTCCAGGGGCTTGCGTGGGCTGTTGAGGTTGAACGACTGGGCGCGGGCCTGCCATGTTGGGTTGTGTTTGGAAATTAGATTGAGGCATATTTGGTTGCACAACGGGGCGTTGAGGCTGGTTTAATATTGGGTTCGTAGCAAAGGATGTCTGCCCTGCTTGCGCCTGGGGTTGAGCGGTATAGTTGTGGTCAAAACGCGCCTGTGGTTGTTGTGCCTGGGGCTGAGCCTGTACGGGAGCAACTGGTGCGTTAAACGGCGCAGTTTTTTCGCCCATATTCTCGCCCAGCACTTTCGGGCGACCGTCGGCGTGCTTGCCCTTGGTGTCGGGGTTGTAGTCGACAACGACGCGGTGTGGAACGGTGATAAACATCCAAATCGCCGAAACGATTAAAAATACCGACAAAAATCCTAAATAATTAGCCGACACTAACATGCCTGCGTCCACAAAGAAGTAGACGCTTGCGTCCAAAAGTGTGTTGAGGGCGTTGAGGGCTGGGAACGCGGACAAGAGCATCCAGAACGTCGCAGCGAACACCAAAACGGTGCTGGCGCGGTTCTTGTGGTACTTTTGCTTGAAACGAGCCACAAAGCCGATTACGTAGAAGATAAAACTCAACACGAATAGGGCGAGCACTGCGTATGTAGAGTATTGCATTAGGTCAATGGCTGTGCCCGCAGCGTCCTCGATGGTTAGAGAAATTGCCGTCAGCAGATTTGGTACCAGAATAGACAGCACTCCAAAAAGCGCGGAGAGCCTAAACATAGTGCTGGCAGTCGAAGGGCGCGCAAAAAGGCAGATAAAGTACACACCACCCAAAAGTAGCAGTATACCTACCCCGCCCCAAACGGCAAACATTCCCATAAAGTTGGTGCCGAGCAGTCCTTCAAACGTGGAATACAAGTCCCAAAGGGGATCAATGCCTGCAATCGCGCTAATTAAACTCGGCAGATATAAAATCACCAGTAACGCGCCGAGAATTATCGCGAAAATTCCTCCTACGATATATCCTGGTCGCTTACCTTGCTTTTCGATATTTTTCGACATACATACCTCTTTTCAAACCTATTTATAATTAGTATAGCAAAAAATAACGAAAAATTACAAATTATTTGGCTATCTTTTTAAAAATTATCTAATTTTATTTTATTTTTATCTAATTTAATTTTATTTTGTTTAAACACGGCTTTTATATTAAATATCTCTAAAAATTAAAGTATCCCGCAAATTTTCACTACATAATGCTTAAATTTAGGCACTTTACCGCATATTTTGTCATTAGGCACCTCATTTTGCGGTTTATTAGATAGCACCGAGTATTTTATGCACATGTATTCAGGTC
Organism: uncultured Clostridia bacterium; assembly: GCA_944381215.1. Taxonomy (GTDB): domain Bacteria; phylum Bacillota; class Clostridia; order Christensenellales; family UBA1242; genus UBA7867. The sequence continues at coordinate 73,353 of CALWKF010000004.1, read as the reverse complement.
TCTCTATGTAGTAATATTTATCTAATAAAATATGATTTAATTAATTTATAGCATATTATGTGGGTTTTGGCAAGCAAAAATGAGGGTGTGTTTATTTTAATGTACGTATTTTAAAATAAAACTATTATAAAATAAGAAAAAAGCCAAGTGCGAGGTAAGTTATGAAATTAAGCACTGCCATTGCAAAAAGAGTGAGCAATTTGTTGCGCGAGAAAAATATGACTCAATACAGGCTCGAGAAAATCACGGCCATTTCTCACAACACTATGCAGGCACTAATGAGTGAACGGTATACGAGCGTAAATTTTAGGACGATTATGCAGATTATTCGAGGGCTTGGCATGACGACTGCCGAATTTTTCGACGACCCAATATTTGAAAGAGAAGATTTAGAAATTGATTAAATACCTCTGCTTACACCCCCAATTTAACACCCGAGGTTAATTATGAAAGTTAGCACTGCCGTAGCAAAAAGAATTAGTGATATTTTGCGTGAAAAGAAGATGTCGCAATATCGATTAGAGAAAATCACCGCTATACCACACAATACAATGAAATGTTTAATGGGTGAACGTACTAGTGGAATAAACTTAAAAACCGTGTTATTAATTATTCGAGGGCTTGGCATGACTACTGCCGAATTCTTCGACGACCCAATATTTGAAAGAGACGACCTTGAAATTGATTAAAAAACAAAACCTTGAAAAATCAAAAGTTTTGTTTTTTGTTTGCTTGGGTTTAAAAATTTCGAGTTTTAATTTAAAAGAATTAAATTATTGCAAGTTATATGCGCTTTAATAGAGTGCTTTTAAATTAAAATTAAAATACTTTATTGTTTGCGTTGTGGAGAAGTGATGCCCATTTCGCGCATGATTTCCTCAACTTCGGCCTGGCCAGATTTGAGTAATTCGAGTTCGTCGGGGCTGAAGACGCTCAAAAGTTTTAGAAGTTCCCCCACGTGCACGCGCTCTTCGTCGCGGATGTCTGCCCACACGCGCCTGGCGAATTCGTTATCCGTGCGCTCGATGTGCGAGTTATATTGGTTTATGGCGTCCAGTTCGCCGATTATGTCCTGTCTAATGGCTGTGATTAGTTCGTTCCGTGAATATGGCATAGTTACCTCCGTTTTAAATTTAATATGAATTTTGTCGTCTTTTTGTGATAAAAATTTAAAAAACTTATAAATATGCACCAAAAACTCGCTAAAATCATTAAAAAACGTAATTTTTTATTAAAATTTCTCAAAATTTAAAAACTTTTTAAAATTCTAATGCATAATTATAAATTATATTAGTTTTATTAATTTTAGAAAAATGTGATAAAAGTGTTGCAATTTTATTAAATTTATATAATAATATAGATATAACTATTTAGGGGGTGCACTATGGCTGTAGGTGAGGCATTAAGTAAAGTATTTGACGTAATCAACAAAGTTTGTGCTTTTGTGATTTTGGTAGTACTGGCAATCTCTGCAATTAACTCTATTTGGACCTTTATTGACAACGAGACAGTGCTGGCAATCTTTGGCTACATTCTTAGATTTGGTCCGCTGATTGTATGCTCGCTAGTAATGGTTGAGTTCGCAATCAAGCGCAACATTCTGCTACAAATTTTAATCTACTTGATTATTGCTGTGGCAGTTATCTTCCAATTCTTCCCAGACACGCTAAACGACATTGCAAACACGCTTACTGGTGCTGGCAATTAGAAAACGCGACAAATTGTCGCGTTTTTTGTTTAAGTAAAAAGATAATGTTTGATTATTAAATATAGTATATTGTAAATTAAATAAAATGCAATTACATTATTTAATTAAAAAATAATGTACCGTGTAATTATAAAAAGTTGTACATAATGTAACTAATTATAAAAGTAATGCAACTTGATTGCATTAAAAAGTAGTATATAGTTTAACATATTATGATATGTTAGTGTTTAGAAATTGGGGCGGTAAGGTGCGCGGAATCGGCCTTTAAATGAATTGAAGCACCTAATAAATTATCAGCAGTCAAAAAGTTCACAAGACCTGCCCCGAGTCCGTGGCCCTTGTTCGAATACAGCGCGGGCAGAGTGAAGGTCCGAGAGTGCGGAGTGTTGGAATTTTGTGTTCGAAAAGTTGGGGCGTCGTGCGAACTGGCAATTGAGGATGAAGAGACGTTGTTAAAACTAGTAGTTGAGGATGAAGGTGCGGTGTGAGGGCTGGTACTAGAAGCGGGGTTGGTTTTAGGAGATGAAATGACATCGCTTCCCTCTCCCACTCTCGATGCACTGCCACTAAAAGAAGCAGGCGCATAGCGGGAATGCACGGCTACGTCAAAATATTTATTAATTGGCAGTCCGCGGAGGTCGATTAGGTAAATTACTCCTTCGTCAGTCAGCCAAAAATATGCAGAGCCCTTCGCCTCACCTGCAAATTTTGCGGTAAAATCGGGTGCCTTTTTTAGTTTACTCAAAAGGCGCAAAGTTTCTAAATTAAACATACACTTATATATGCAAAAACTAAATAAAATGACAAAAAACAAGCATTTTGCTTGTTTTTTAATTAATTATTAAGTATTTTTTTATATTTAATTAAAATTTATTAAACATTACTTTCTATTTAATTAAAATTTATTAAATATTTCTGCTTATAATAAGTTATTCGAAAATTATAATTTATTTTACCAATTTCTGCAAATAAATTGTATATTTTATATTTTTGAAATACAGCAAATTTCTATGTAAATTATTTATTTTTAAATTATTATAAAATTACGAGTATTCGGTAAAGTCGTCGCTAGATGCGGTGATTGTGGCGGTCATGCTTTGGCCCGAGCGGGTGAAGTTTATGGTAACCTCATCATCGGGGCGAATGGTGAGCATGAGGTCGTCGACCATGTACGCACGAGTGATTGTGGTGGTTACGCCGTTTATCGCAATCGAGGTGATTACGTCGCCACTCTGCAAAGCGATTTCGCTAGCGACAGAGCCACTCACTGCGGTAACGACGACGTCCTCGCGGATACGGGTAACACTGTTTTCCTCGTCGTAGTATGCGTACGAATTCTCGCCCGTCAAGGTTGCACCGAGCGTGTAAACCTGAATACCGCCGTCGTTATAGTAAATTGCGTTTTCAGCCACGCCAATTGCGATGTCCAGAGGAATTGCATATGCGATGTTTTCAATCGTACTGCTGTTGGCCTTGGAGTTGACGATTCCAATCAGTTCGCCCTTGTTGTTAAAGAGGCCACCGCCCGAGTTCCCGCTGTTAATCGAGGTGTCGATTCGCATACTGCGGAAGGTAATTTGAGTAACATTGTCGGGGCCCGTCATGGTCATGTACTCGCTGTCGACACTGATAATGCCTTGAGTCGCGCTGATACCCAGTGCCTCGGGGTTCCCAACGGCAATCGCGCTGTCACCCACCGCTACCTCTTCGGTAGCCAAATCTACTGCGCGGGCGTTAGAGGTCTTTAAAAAGTCGCTGTTCTCGACCTTTAGGACCGCGATGTCGTAGTTCATTGCCCCGCCCACGTAGGTTGCGGGAATCGCGGTGTCGCTCGAACCGTAAAGGTAGATGTTGATACTATTGCTAATCTTTTCAGCATTACTATTTGCACTATATACCACGTGGTAATTGGTGATTATGTACGCAGTCCCCGAATCTTTGTCGAACTTGTAAATAATTCCAGAGCCGATGCTCTGGTAAGCCCGCTCGCCAGCCTTGTAGTACTGGCCCATCCAGTTGAAGTCGTAGACGTCCTGGGTAAAGTCGCAGTAGACGCTGACGCTAGAAAGCAGGGCCACGTTTACAGCATAAGAGTTGTCGGGCTCGGCAGACAGTACAGTACTCAAAAAGTCTATGTAACTACCCGAGTATCCCTGTTCGACTGCCGACTGGTAAACGTCGTAGTAGTCGGTTACTGCGTCCTCGCCGTCGGCTCCATTTAGGCCGTTTGCGCCGTTCGTGATTGTAAAGTCGTAGGTCGAGCCGTCGCTATAAGTAATAGTATAAGTATCGACCAGGCCCGTCGAGTCGGTCTTTTCAATCGATGTAATCGACTTCCCCACCTCGCCACAACCCGCAAATAAAATAACTACGGGCAACAAAACTAGCATAAAAATTAAAGCACAAATTTTAACTAAATTTTGTTTTGATTTAACTTGCATTTTCTCATCTCCAACGCGTAATTTTAGTGCGCGAATGTGTAAAAAATGTGAATTTTTAATAATTTTTTTTGATTTTTTTGAATTTTTCATTCCGTGCGTTTTATTCGGGCACAAAGCCTAGAAGTTATATATAGTAACCCTGCGATTAACAGCATCGCGCCTGGCACATAGATTAGGAAGAAGTAGACGGGAAAGGACAGCACCTCGCCCCAGCCAAACAGCAAGAACTCAGTAAGCCCAAAGTAGTTTGCCCCGCGGATGTAGCACATCAGTTTCATGTAGGCGCAGAACATTAGAAAAATGGACATCAGTGGCGCAAAGTCGCGAAGTTTTGGCACATACATTTTGCTAGCAATCAGCATGTAGCCTAAAAAGGCCATGAGTCCGTGCGAGATAATGCTCTGGACCGTCAAAAACTCGATTGGGCGCGAATTGTCGATGACCGAAAATGGTAGCAAGACGATTGCGAGCCCCGCCACAAAGCCAAAAAGCGCACTCGAGCCGTACAGGTAACGGTTGCGGAAAAACAAAATGGACACAGGAATATAAAAGGCCAAAATGTTGCAGAACTGGAAGGATAAAATCTCCATACTAAACCCGCCACGGTTGACGGACAGCACGGTGTATCGCATGATTTCGAGGAGCAAGAGCACGAATGCCCCCGTGTAGACGGCGAATCGGCGTGTACGCAACGAACAGCGGTGAAGCACGACAATCAATGCGACATAAAACAAAAGCACCGTGCCACACAGCACAACCTGTTGCCACGAGAAAAACGAAAAAAAGCCTGACATCGCCCCTCCTTGATTATTTAATCATAACACAAAACTAACCAAAAATCAAAGAAAATCTCCTATTCAACAGCGTTTTTTGACCAAAATAAACAAACACAAACAATCACTTAAAACCTGACCCATTCCACTTTCTCTATAGCAATAAAATAATTGGTCATTCTGAGCCTCGACCCGCGTAAGCCTGAGACGAAGAATCTCATTCCTGCCTCTTAAACAAAAACACTAGCCTAATATAGACTAGTGTTTGTATAGAATACACAAAAAAGTTTTTTATTTGTGTCTGCTATTTGGAGTTCAGTTCAACTTGGGGCCAAAAATATTTTAAGTTAGATTTTACGTGCCTTGCGCTGTTTGATTAGAAGCGCAATCAGTTTGTAGATTTCGATTATTGGGATGATTGAAATCGAGAGGCCGAACACGATTAGCCATTGAATAATGCTAAGTGGCACAAGGCCGAACACGCCAGCAACTGCGGGAATCGCGACAACGGCGATGTTGATAATTAGGCACAGCACGAGCGTCGTCCAAAACAGCTTGTTGTGGAAGGGGTTGACAGAAAAAATGCTGTGGGTCGTACGGACATTGATTAGGTGGAAAATTTGCGAGAGTGAGAGCACGGCAAAGGCCATGGTGGTTGCGAGCACGTTGTCCCCCGTGAGTGCGTGAGTTATATAGAACGTGCCCACAACTAGCCCCGTTTGCCACACGACTTGGGTAGTCATTACGCCCCAAATCCCAGCAAACAGGCCCTCTTTACTAGGCCTAGGAGGTTTCGACATTATGTCTTTTTCCGCGCGCTCGACGGATAGCGAAAGTGCTGGCAGTGCGTCGGTAATGAGGTTTATAAAGAGAATTTGCATTGCCGATAAAAAGCCGAGCGTCGGGCTGATGAGAGTAACTAAGAGTAGCGAGAGGACCTCGACAAAGTTGGTGCCGAATAGGAATTGGATGACCTTTTTAATGTTCGTGTAAATCTTTCGCCCTTCGCTGACGGCACCCACTATTGTTGCGAAGTTGTCATCAGTCAGCACCATGTCGGCAACTTCCTTTGTAACCTCGGTGCCCGACTTACCCATACCGATACCGATGTTCGCGGCCTTGATACTCGGGGCATCGTTTACGCCGTCGCCCGTCATAGCGACCACGCATCCTTTTTTCTTCCAGCCCTCGACGATTCGCACCTTGTGTTCGGGGCTAACGCGCGCGTAGACGGTAATTTTATCGATAAGACTCAGGTATTCCGCCTCGCTGAGTTTGTCAAGTTCCGCCCCCGTGTAAATGAGGTCGCCTTCACTATAAATTCCAATTTCGCGTGCAATCTCGCGGGCAGTCGTAGGATAGTCGCCAGTAATCATTACGGGCTTGATTCCAGCCGTCTTACACGTAGCCACTGCCTCAGCACTCGTCTCGCGTGGCGGGTCGCGCACGGCGGTAATTCCTAGGAAGGTAAAATCGCACTCGTCGTCGTTAGTAAAGTTCGCCTTTTTATCGTACTCGCGGTAACCGAATGCAAGGGTACGGAGCCCGCGATTACCTAACTCCTCGATAATGCCCGCAATTTCCTCGCGGTCGGCAGGAGTTATAGGCCTGCTTCTGCCGTTGATATTGATGCGCGTGCAGAGGTTGAGAGTGATATCGGGTGCGCCCTTGGTAAACCCTACGATACCGCTGGGGGTCTTGTGAAAACAAGTCATCATCTTGCGCACCGAGTCAAAGGGCAATTCCGCTACGCGCGGGTATTTGGCGTTTGTGTCTAAATAGTTGTAGCCAAGTTTCCTAGCACCCTCGACCTGCACCACCTCAGTAGGGTCGCCCAAAATCTCCTTACCATTTACGATGCAGTCGTTACATAGTAGCATGCATTCAAACAGCTTTGGCGCGTTTACTTCCGCCATTTCTTTATGAAAATACAACTTATTATTCGTGTATATGCCAGTCAAGGTCATTTTATTTTGAGTCAGCGTGCCCGTCTTGTCCGTACAGATGATTTGGCACGAGCCCAAGGTCTCAACCGCGTGCATTTTGCGGATGATTGCGCGCTGTTTGCTCATTCGGCTGACGCCCGTGGCCATAATGACCGTGATTACGGCGGGCAGGCTCTCAGGAATAGCCGCCACTGCAATTGCGATTGCCACGAGCAAGGCATCCAGCACGTCATGGGAGTCCTTAATCACCACATTTATTATAAATATCACGACCGCAATCGCGAGTATGGCAATCGTTATCCACTTGCCCAAACGGTCGAGTTTTTGTTGAATGGGGGTCTTTTCGTCCTCTTGCGCCTCAATCATGCCCGCAATCTTGCCGATTTCGGTCTGCATGCCCGTTGCCACAACACAGCCTAATCCCTTGCCATAGGTAATCACGCACCCCGAGTACAGCATATTCTTTCGATCGCCGAGCGAGATGTCCTCGGATAGAGCAATACCCGCTTCCTTCTCGACCACCACGGACTCACCAGTTAGCGAGCTTTCGTCAGACTTCAAGGCAGTCGCCTCGATTATATAGCAGTCAGCGCACACGACGTCCCCCGCCTCGAAATAGACGATGTCGCCAGGCACGATTTCGGTGGTGGGAATCACAATAAGGCGGTTGTCGCGGTAAACCTTGGCCGTGGGCTCGCTCATTTTTTTGAGGCTCGCTAGCGCGTTCTCGGCCTTGTTTTCTTGAATAAAGCCGATAATAGCGTTCAGTATCACAATGGCTAAAATTATGCCGACGTCGATTAGGTCCTCGTACGTTTTGGACACTATCGCTACAATCCCCGTAACCACTGCCGCGGCAATCAAAATTAGGAGCATAAAGTCCTTAAATTGCGCGAAAAACATGGCGAGTTTCGAGCGACGCTTTTTTGTTACTAAGGTGTTTGCGCCGTAGTTTTCTAGCCTTGCACTCGCCTCGGACGTTGTGAGGCCGTTTTTGCTGGTTTTCATTTCAAGTAGCACCGCATTTGTGTCTAGACTATGTAACTTTTTCCCCAAGCCATACCCTCCTTTTTAATTTATTATATCTAAAAACAGATAAAAAATAAAGCGAAATCAAACGATTTCACAATTTAGATAAATGCGCCCACTTTGTTTATTAAGCATTATTGATTAAAATTCTATTTTTTTATTTATAAAATTAATGTTTTTATGGCAATTTAAACTATACTGATTTTATTCTATTAAATGGCAAAAATATTACTACTTTAAATAAGTTTAAAAAGTAAATAGATTTCAAATGGCCACCAATATGCTTTTATTCTTCTTTTGGAGATTGTTAACAAAAAACGCACTATACTGGCAAAAATCTGCCACATAGTGCGTAAATTTAGCGGGTTTGGTGCAAATTCTCAAAATAACTTTCGATGCTCTTTTCTGCCTCGCGCTCGTTTTTCAGGCTTTCCAATTTACTCTTTCGACTGATTTTGCTAGTTTCATCCGTGAGGGTGTCTAGGTAGAACAAAGTGTCCCAGTCCTGGCACGCGAGGGCAATCGTGCTCACCTTTTGTAAAAACTCCCGAGGGGTGCGCACTTTTAGTTTGTCCCCGTGCTTTGCCTTTAAGTACTCGGCATATTTTATCATACTCTCCTCCTCTCGACACCTCTGTAGGGTCTCAATGTATTTTGCGCGCACCACGGGGTCGAAAATTTCGGAGCGCAGGGCCTCCGCCTCGAGTTTTAGTCGTGGGTATTCGCTAGTCACCTTTACTTTGCCACTGCTAAACAGCGTTATCGGCTTTGCCTCGGGGACATTTTCGAGAATTTTATTTACGCGTGAAAAGTCGAGTGGGTAATGCGCGCGCAAGGAGTTACAAAGGGGAAGCAACCCCACTTTGTCAAACTCAAGGTCGGTAAACACGCGCTCGATTTTGTTTAAGTAATCGTGTAGACGCACAACTGCCTCTTGATTTAAATTTGCCTCAATTAATTCGGGCACTAATTTTCTAACAATCGCGGTTATCCACGCAGGCAGTTTTTTATGGTACTCAAGCGGAGTCGTTGTAGTAGTATTATTATTATAATTTGCTACACGGTCATCTATTGCGCTGTCGCGCTCATTAGTATAAAACGTCCCAAACATTTCAAATATCACACGCAACGATCTAGGCAGGGTCCGCTCTTCGGTAAAAAAGACCGATTCATACTTAGGTCCCAATGCGTGCCACTTCTCAAAATCATCATTATAGGCAAGGTTCATAAGCCCGATTAGCCCCACCTCGAGGTCGTAGTTGTTTGAAATCGGTTTCGGGGTATAGTTCCGCTCCTCGCAAATTTCAAAAAAGCGCGGGGTCGACATCACATTCCTAGTCATGCCTTCGACAGTTCCCTCAATAATCATCATGCGGGTGTTTTTAAACTTCTCATTGAATTCCTCATGCTGTTGAAGAGTGTCGCAGTTCGTCGTAATACTAGCCGAGCCTAAAACATGTATCAACTCGTGTATAATCGTATCTATGTTATATTTCGGCATGCTAAAATTGTCGGCTACCGAACTCTCGACCACTCCTCTAATTTTACGCTCGTATAGATTTGTTACCCCGCTCCGCCCTGTCGTACGCTTCTCACGGTTTAAGATGTACTTTTCAGGCACAATCTTTGCCTCAACGAGTTCGCGAATATTCTTTTCATCGCACAACTCAGGCGCGGTGGCAATGATTGAAAGTATAGCAATCTCACGCTCATTCCGCGTAGCAAGATAGTCCGCATCATTATTTAAACTCGAAAGTAGCAGTGCATATGCGGAAAGTGAGGCTATATACTCCTCGCGTTCTTTTGGGCTCGAAAACTGCTTCGGCTGGTTCATATTTTCCTCCCGCATCCCTTGTTATTCTTATATATAATAGCACTTTTATTCGCGTTTTTCAAGGGGTAAAATAAAATCGCGCGCGAAAATACTAGACAAATACGCTAAATTCCTATATAATATTTATTATAAGGAGAAAATTATGAAACTAGGTATTGTAGGACTGCCAAATGTCGGCAAAAGCACATTATTTAATGCCCTAACACAGGCTGGCGCGCAGAGCGCAAACTACCCCTTCTGCACGATTGAGCCGAATGTGGGCATGGTGTCCGTGCCCGATGAACGCCTCGAGGTGCTGGGGCGCATGTACAACACGCAGAAAATCACGCCCGCGACCATTGAGTTTGTGGACATTGCGGGGTTAGTTCGGGGCGCATCCAAGGGCGAGGGCTTGGGCAACAAATTCCTCTCCCACATCCGCGAGGTCGATGCGATTATTCACGTGGTAAGGTGCTTTGAGGACTCGAACATCATTCACGTCGAGGGTGGCATTAACCCCGCCCGCGATATCGAGACTATTAATCTTGAATTGATACTAGCCGATATTGAGTCGCTAGAAAAGCAAATCGGCAGGGTCGAAAAACTGGCGCGCTCTGGGGACAAGGTGGCAAAGGAGCAGTTTAGTGTGTACACTCTCGCACTTGAACACTTAAAGAAAGGCGAGCCTGCACGCAGTTTGAGTTTAACCGAGGATGAGCAAAAAATTCTAAAGGGTGCCTTTTTGATTACCGCAAAGCCTACCTTGTATGTCGCAAACATTAGTCAGGAGCAAATGGCGGACCCCGCGTTGGAGCCAAACATTGTGGCCGTGCGCGAGATTGCGAACAAGGAGAAGGCTGAATACCTCGAAATTTGTGCAAACTTAGAAGCTGACCTTGCCACCCTCACCCCCGATGAACTCGAGGAGTACAAGCGCGAGTTCGGCATCAAGGAGTCGGGACTAAACAGGCTTATCAAGGCTAGTTACTCTCTACTCGGCCTAATTAGTTACCTAACCGCTGGCGAAAAAGAGGTGCGCGCGTGGACTATTAAAAAGGGCACAAAAGCACCTGCTGCCGCTGGGGTCATCCACACGGACTTTGAGCGCGGGTTTATCAAGGCCGAGGTCGTGCCGTATGATACTTTGGTCGCGTGCGGGGGCTTTAACGAGGCGAAAGAGGCGGGCAAGGTGCGTATGGAAGGCAAAGATTATGTGGTCGAGGATGGCGATGTGATGCTATTCCGCTTTAATGTGTAGACTTTGGGAGGTGTGCTATGCAAGAATTTTTAGAAAAACAAAACAAGCAATTTTGGAACAATTTCCGCGAGATGCTCCAACAATTTAACGTGGATGCGGCGGAGAATTTGCGGGCCGACGAACAGGCCCAGGTGTCGCTGTTTGCGAACGAAACAGTGGGAGATATCGCGAGTAGCCTGGCAGAGTTTTATCAAAATGTACTAAACGCGCCCGAGGAGGCGGAGCTTGAACAAGTGGCGGCGACTAAACTCGGGCGGTTTTCTAACAATGTCTTGCGTGCTGTGCCGATAAAGGTGGCGACTGAGCGCGACAACTTGGAGCTTACATTAATCGAAAACGGGTACCGTGGCAACACCTTTAACTTAGCCACAAAGGCACTATACAACAGCCTTTACACCAGATCGACTAAACTAGAGCGCGCGCTGGATGAGACCATTGAGAAAGCAAGCCACCGCGCCCCTACTCTCGACCGCGAAATTATGAAATCATAATACATAAAAAATTTTTTGCAAAAGCAAAATTTTTTATTTTATATAGACAAATTTGGTAATAAAGGGGGGAAAAATGGATAGTAATAAAAGAGCGTTTTTAAAAAATGTAGTCTTTGATACCCAAAATTACAACAATTTAATCGACTATATCGAAAAAATATCGCGGGACCGAATTTTAGTGCCGTACGGGCAATTGGTGAGCGTGAATGCGCACAGATCAAACACCGAAATCGAGGATGAGGACATCTTGAATTTTTTAAAAAATATCTACGGCTACTGGTATGATTTCGTGTGCAAACATACGCCGACAGACACCACAAGCCCCGCATATAATGAGACAATGCGCGTGCGTAACAGCCCCGAGTTTAAGCCTGAAAATATCGAGAGAAATGGCGGGTATTATAAGTTTTTTACCCAAGATTTTTCGCAAATATTTCCTTCAAAACAACTGCGTGTCGTAAAGAACCAGTCGTTTTATATGAACGGCTTTTTGCATATATACAACTTTTTTAACAATGACTCCCAAAACACCGTGCGCCTCTATATTAACGCAAAGACTGAAAATATAATTCCCCTGGCTGATGAGGTGGCGCGGTACTGCTGGCAGACAAATCTGCCGATGCACTTCAAGTTTTCCGCCGATGACAGCCGAAACGACTCCTTTTTAATCTACACGACCTACGAAAATGCCTCGAAGTATGTCGAGCTTTTAAAGGACATTTATGCTAAAAAACCTCAAATTTTTGAGGGCGCGGAACGGCGCAACCCGTTGCTTGCCACGATAAAAGATGCCCCGTACATCGGTTTTGGCGAAGACCCTGAGTACCAGACATCTTCCTTTAACCATGAGCGCACGATAATATTTAAAATGGTGGACGCCGAGCGCGAGCGCGCGATTCGCTCGCTGTGGGCGGATGGTACGCGCGTGTGGGTCGAGGGCAAGAATCTGGATATGGATGAGTACCTCGAGTATATTATAAAACAGAGACTGATTAACAGCACCCTTCAAGAAATCGAGACCACTTTGCAGAAAAAGACAAGATACTCATTCACTCCAGAGGAAACGGCGGTATTCCTGCGCGGGCAGAACGAACTTATCGAGCATTTAAAAAACGGCAAGTTCGACCAAAATATCAGGGATATAGCGACGCAGTACAAGACCTACCTAACAACACAAATCCCCCTCAACTCAGAGGAAAAGAAGAACGATGTGCTCCCATTCACGATAACCACGAAAAACGCACTCTACACGGGAAACAGGCCTGGCGGGCGTACCGAGTATTTTTGGAAAATTAATCTATTTGCACAAGACCTGAACAAAGACTTAATCACGCTGTCCCCAAGTCTCGAGGAGTACTTTTTAAACAGTCTTCACGACCCAGAGGTACAACGGCCGTACCTAAATACCAATCACATCTCAGCACTCTACCCATACTTAAATCTCGAGACCGAGCGCGAGCTTAATGCCCAGCACGAGCAACTTTCCCAAAACTAAGTAACCACGGTTAGCCCCGTGGTTTTTTTATAATAAAAAGGCATAACGCTAGCTTCTTTTCGGGGCGCGATATGCCTTTAATTTATGATTTAAATTTGCTCTAGGGTGATGCCTGCCTCTTTTAGGAGTTCGAGGGCGAATTTATCGGTGTATGGGGTGTGGTAGACTATGCGGGTAATGCCCACCTCAATTATCCAGCGGGCACAGATTGCGCAAGGGGTGTGCGAAATGTAGATTGTGGCACCATTTAGGTCGCGGTAGTGTTGCAGGGCGTCAGTGATTGCGTTTTGCTCGGCGCAGATTGAGTAGCATAGTTCCTGGTGCGTGCCACTCTCGATATTATTTTCTTTTCGATAGCAAACACCCTTGTCCTCGCAACTTCTTAGCATAGAGGGCACTTTGTTATACCCAATTCCTAGGACTTGGTCGCCGCGAGTCACCACGGCACCAATGCGTCTCTCAGCGCGGGCGCAGTTTGTCCACGTCCCTACCAATTCCGCAAGTTCCATAAATCGCTTATCCCAAATATTCATAATTACTCCTAATATTTACTAATTTTTCACTTATTTTTTTACAATTTTTTTATATTTTAATTATATTTTTAATTTAATAAATTTTGCTTTTTTAAATATTAAATTATTTTTTTATTTATTAATTATTTTTTTATTTAATTTTGATAATTATTATATAATTTTTATTCGATATATATTATATAATTTAAAATTTCGGCAACTTTGTTTAGAGTGGTTGGTTTAAAAAACGGGCGGAAGTCCGCAAATTTTTAATTTGCACCTTCGCATTGCGAAGGCTCGCCAATATGGCGAGGGACTTCCGCCCGCGTGTTCTAGATAATTCAAGCCGTTTGTTTTATACATTTTGCCCTTTTCACTTTTCACACAAAGCAATTAAACAATTGTGTAGTGGAAAGCCACGTAAATGCTGGAGTCAACATAATAGTTGTCGTTTGAGCAAGCCAAGCTCGAAATTTGCACGCGGTAATACCCAGCATCAGTTACGCTTGATGTACCCTCGTACTCCATACCAATACTGTTACCAAAGAACAGCTTGTACTCGGTCTCGCCAGCATCGCAGTAGTTAGTCGCATCGCCCTTGAACACCAGCGCGATTGAAACATCACTAGCACTCGCCATTACGGGCACCTCAGCCACAGCGGACTCGCCAGCACCCAGGTAAGTCGTGCCACTCGCAGTGGTCAAGATAATGTCGTAGTCAACGCCAATTTCGAGGGCCTTAGAGTTAATGGTCATGGTCTTGGTTACGCTAAACGCGTTTAGGTTTTCGGTCTCAGGAGCGGACACAGTGATTGTGTACGTGCCAGCATTGAGCTTTCTGTAAATCTCGCCGTCAGTGCCTGGGGTAAAAGCAATCGGCTCTGCATCATTTGCGCCTTGGTAGTAGTATATGAGGCTCGATGCAATTGTGCTAGGCAACGGCACGGCACCCAACACTTGCCCTTGGTCATCCTGCTCCCAAGTTTGACTCAAATCGAAGGTCTCGCCGTAAGTGATGTTTGCAATGCCGTGGAAACTCAAAACGCCGTTTGTGGCAAAATTTCTAAGGTCGGCCTTGTGCACGGTGTAGTTCGCAATAATCGGGGTCGTGATTTTGTAGTTCTTGCCACCGTTTAGGCTCATACGCACGAGGTACTCGCCCGCCTCAACTGGCGCGATTGGAGAGTACGCAGTGTCGGGCGCGGAAACGGCCTTGTATTCGGTGGTCAGCACGCTAACGCCTGTTGGTAGTGCGCTCGTGTCAATCAAAGTTATAGGCAGTGGCGAACCAGTGTAAGTGGCCTCAATGTTCTTCTCATAATTGGGCGCATACTCAGCCTTTTCAACCGTTACGTTAAAGGTGCTGGTCTTGCCCTCATAGGTCATTACAATCGTGTACTCGCCCGCGTTTGCAAAGTGAGTGATACTCGGGTCGGCATATTGCAGGTCGAACACCTCGGTCTGCCCGTTGTCGCGGGTAACGGTAAACTCACCGCCCGCAAGCGACAGGTCCTCACCCACGACGTAGTTGACTTTGTCAGGGTCTTTGGTTATATTGATGCTGGTCACATCCATGGTCCCGCCACAACCCGCGAGTAGCATTGCGCCACAACAAATCAGGCACAGGCAAGCAAGGTACGAAAGATTTTTGGCAACTGTGTTCATAAACTCCCCCTATTTTTACCTAGTATGCGCGAAATTTTTCAAATTATCAGCAAAAACTCGGCACACTGTGTCATTAATCATATTATATCTAATTGCCTCCAAATTTACAAACGATTTTAATAAATTTAAACAAATTTCCCAAAAATCTCGAAAAATTCGCGAAAAATATAAAAAAATACATCTCATCCTTTTAAAAACCGCATTAAAAAAACAAAAAAAAGCCTCTAATACCAAATGGCAAAGGGGCTTTTTATTTCTTGCGTTAGGCAAGTACCGTAGGCTTTTTGTACACGATTGTGCAGATAAGGTCGATTAACCAGCAAATTACCGAACCAGGAATAATCCACAAAATACCCACAATCCACATAAGTGTGTCGTTTGTACTGATACCTTTTACAATACGGTAGATACCATACACCCAGTTTAGAATGGGGATACACAGGATAATTTTAACTACCCATGGCAACCCATCTATTGCTGAAACAAAGCCGTTTTTTGCCATAAAACTCTCCTTTTTAAATTAGCATTGGCTAATTCTCTAATTTATGCAGTTCCCTACATATTAGAATTATACAATTATTTTATTAATTTGTCGACTAAATATGACCATTTCGCAAAATTTGACATATTTTTTAAAAGTGTTATGCGCGTTTTTAACATCTATTAATTTTTAAATTGTAAATTAAAAGGCGTGTTCATTTCAGTTATATTATATATGAATAGAAAAATAATTTACCAATAAAATATTAATTAAAGCCCAAAATAATATTTATTTTTTAGTCCTCTTGGCAATCTATGAGGCCCTTCGCATAGCCAAGTAGTTTTTGGCGGTTTTGCGGGGTCATGTTGTAGAATAGCCCACACAACAAATTTAATGTGCGGTCGATATCGTTTTTAGGGCTGTACTGTGGGCGGTACTCGCACAAAAAGTTCGGCGAAACCCCAAAATACTCCGCCATTTTGATAATAACTGATAAAGTCGGCTCGGTGGCTCCCGTTTCGTAGTTGGAGTATGTCTTTTGCGTCATCCCCAAGTCGCGCGCGACTTCCTCTTGAGTTTTGTTTCCCCGTAATTCTCTTAATCTCATACGCACCTCGCTTTTTTATTATATAAGGTTAAGAAAATTTTAGAAAATTATTACTATTGTTTGACACTTTTAGTAAATTTTTATATAATTATAGTGTGTTTAGAAATATTTTACTAAAAAATAAGTAGGGGTATGGGGAGCGTAGGTATGATAAATAAAAAAATCAATTTTGCGGTAGCGGTTTTTGTTACTGTTTTGCTTCTTTTCGGTCTGTTTTCTTTTATTAGTTTTTCACGCAAACCAGTGAGTGCAATACTTAATTCAAATTATACAAGTATTGGGAACATTTTTGACGAAGGTGGGACTTTTGTTGATAAAAATACATATAATTCGCTTGTTCAAAGACTGGGCACTCGCGTAGGGCAAGTTAGTGTACTTGACCAAGGCACACCAATTGTGTTTACAATGGCTGGGTATGATTGGCAAGTGGTTTATCGCGACCCAAATGACAGCGACACGATTACCGCTTGGATGACCGAGCCGTTTACAACTAGTATGTTTCATTGGTCAAGAATTATGAATGATTATCAAACTTCATATATTCGAGAAGAAACAATTGATTTATTTCAAGCTCATTTACAAGAGTATCCCGTTTTGGATTCTATCATTGTTACCCCTTATGAAGTAAGCTCACAATACCAAGAAGCTCAGCAAGAGCAATATACCTATAGTGGTGTGAGCAGTGAGAAGGGGCTGTTACCTTTTTCAGATGATGTTGAGGACATTTATTGGGTTCCTAGTTTTTATGAATTGTTTAGTTTTTGGGGGCTTGATAATAATGATAGGGGGTTTAGCACAACATTGACTAACAACTGTTGGACACGCTCTGGGTCAACACAAACAATTTCTGGTATTACTGCTCTTTGGGCAATTTGTTTTGATAACACAAATTCTGTTACTTCACAGGAAGCAAGTGTAAGTAGCTACGGCGTGCGCCCTGCGTGTCATATATCGTTGTCGGCATTGGCTGAAAATGCTACTACATCAATAAGTGTAGAGACCAGTGATGCCAGTCAGGGTTCGGTTAGCGGCGGTGGTGAATATGACACAAGTTATTCGGGTAACACCACGATTTCAGCCACGGCGATAAACGGGTACATTTTTGATTATTGGCAAGATAGTAGCGGAAATAGATTTTATGAGAACCCGTATACCTTTGCGGTAACTGGGAGCGAGACTTATACTGCGTATTTTAGGTTGCCACAAATTACAATAACATCGAATACAAGTGGCTCCGAAATTGCTAGCACTAGTACCGAAAGGCTCAACCTTTCCACCCGATATACCTTAACATTTAATTCAAATCGATATATTTATGCGATTCAGTTAAATGGTGGCGCAGAGCAAAGGCTCGAGAGTATCAACGGCGCGCTAGGGGTGGACAGCAGTTGCCTAGGAATTACATACCTAACAAACACCACAGGCTCGCAACTACACCTCGAAATTTTCAATATTCAAGCCGATGTTACCATTAATTTGATATTTGTGGGCATCGCCCAAAGTTACACCCCTAGCAGTGGTGGGGTGAATTTGGAGGGCGTTGCGTTGCAAGTGAGTGGTGGGAATGGGAGTAACCTCGAGGCGGTGGGCGAAGCGCGAATAACTGGGTACACGACCACGGAAAATTTAACCACCATTCACGTGAGCGCAGTGGCCACATCGGGCTATTACTTTGTCCGCTGGGAAACCAACGACGACACCGACCTATCTCAGTACGGAAGCAGTGCAGACATCCCTTACAACCTTGTTGAGGGCAAAATCTTAACCGCCGTTTTCGCCCCCACTCCCACCGACTCCCAAACCAACTCCACCACTAACAACGTAGATGATGAAATAGGTTAATAACCTAATTTTGCTACTAAATTTAATTAATCAAAATACTTATAATTATCCCCGAATTATACAAACACTAGCCTAATCTAAGCTAGTGTTTTTTCTTTAATATGTTTGTTTTTAGAGGAATAGATTCTTCGTCTTAAAATGAGCCTCGACCCGCGGTGCGAAGTCGCATACACTATAATTAAAGCGTAGCCGTACTAACAACAAAATAGTATGTGTAGTTGTGTTTCGTTAAAATACTAATTAAAATTACTTGGTCATCCTGAGTGCCGACCCGCGAAGCCTGAGACGAAGGATCCCATTCCTTTTTATATTAAATTGAGGCTAGTTTTACTAACTTTTGAATTTTAAGTTAATTTTTTGCGATTTTTTAATTAATTTTCTGTTTACAAATTAAATTACTTTACAAATTTGCGACTATTTTGTATACTTTTTAAAACAAGTTTTGGGTTTTGCTTGTTTGGGAGGTATGAAATGAAAATCAAGTCCAAAATCGGAGATGGGCTGTTTATAAGTCTAGTAATATACAGTATCTTGACCCTCGCGATGTACGTTGTGTGGGTAGTTACAGGCGTTTGGTGGCCCGCAGTCGTGCTGTCCGCGATTCTAATAATCGTGATTGCACCCATTTATTTCGGCACTTATTACGAGCTGACCCGCACCGAATTGCGCATTTATTCGGGAGTTTTTGGCAAGGCGATTCCTTACCGCGCTATCATTTCGATGACCGACGCAGACAGCATCTCGCCCGCCTTCTGCCTTTCTCACCAGCGCATTTTGATTCGCTACATGGAAAACGATGTGATTTGCTCGACCTATGTTTCCCCTGCGAACCGCGACCAGTTCCGCGACCTCGTCAATGCCGAGATGAACCGCGCGGTCGAGATTTACAAGGATGCGCCAAAGTCGAGCTTTGACAAGGCCGTTGCCACTGCGCGCAAGCAAAAAATCGAGCCTACGAAGGCCGAAATCAAGGCTACAGAAATCGCCACCGAGGCTCAGGAAGAGGAGTCGAGGCAGGAGTTAAACCAAGAATTAAAGAGGCTGGATGAGGTTATCGGCAAGACTGTTACCCCAGAACAGCGTAAACGCGCCGAGCAGAAGCTACTCAAAAAAGTGCGCAAATTAAAGCAAAAACAAGAGGAACGCGAGCGCGCCCAAGAGTATTTGGAGAGTCGCGAGCGCGAGAGGGCGCAGGCGGAAAAGGCGCATGAGGCCAAAGCGCACCAGGCAATGCTTGCGGAGGAAAAGGCGAAAATTAAGGCCGCCATTGAAGAAGCAAAAAAGGACCAATATGTTCCGCAAAAACAGACAAAGGCAAGCACGAACTCCATTAAAACAAATGTCACTAATACCTCCAAAAGCACAAGCACCGATTCCCCTACCCAAACCAACACTACAACTAGCACTTCCAAAAGCACAGACGCCACCCCTAGTGCATCCAAAAGCGCAAATATAGACGCCAACACTAGCACTTTCAAAAACACAAGCGGAAAATCTTCCACTAGCATTTCCAAGAATGCTGGAGAAAATTCCGCCGCTTCTAGCACAACTAAAAACACCTCCGCTGCCACGAAAAAGACAAGCGCAAAAGCAAACAACTTGGACCTGTCTAAGCCCAAAGCCAAGAAAAACGGCCTAGATGTGAGCACTCCACAACCAGAACAGCCTTCTTCAAAAAAGCCAACACAAAACTCTCAACCCGATTTGAAAGAAACTCAAGCTTCATCAAAAGAACCAGCGGAAAGCGAAAAGCCCACAGCCACAAAAACGGCTTCGGTAAAAACTGCAAAAGCACAAATAAAAAAGGCAAAAGTAGAAGAAGCCAAAAAATCAAAAGCCGTCGTCAAAACAACCAAAAAGAAGCAAACTAGCAAATAAAAAAAGCACCACTTAAATAAAAATAAGTGGTGTTTTTGTTTTATATATTAAATTTTCTTTAGTTATATTTATTATATCAGTTCTTTTTTCTATAAAGACATTTTTGGGGGAAGACGATCATATATTAACGAAAAGGAGTGAGTATGGAGAGTAAGTTTAAGAATCACCGTTTGGTGTGTGAAGATAGAAAAAGTTTGTGTATTACAGGGGTCGAAAAGGCCGATAATGCGACGCCAAATCAGTTTAGTTGTGTCGTGATGGGACGCGTGCTCGTAGTGACTGGAAAAGATTTGAGTGTGAAGCGATTAGATGTTGTCGAAGGCATTGCCGAAATCGTGGGCGAAATCAACGAGATTAAGTACGCCCACGAAAAGAAAAGTCTAATTAGTAGGATATTCAAATAATGTTGTTTACGACCTTGGGCCAGGGGTGGCTGTTTTTGATATTTTTAGACATTGGAATATTATGCGCGCTTCTATTTAGGCTTTTTTCGGTTTTCCCAAAATGGCTAAAAAATAGTAAAAAATTAAAGAAAATTGATAAAAAATGCGAAAAAATATCAAAAAAATCAGCAAAAATTGAATTTTTGACGCCAGTTAGGCTTGAAAAGAAAACAAAAAAGCCTAGAAGTTTCAACCTAAACTCGCCCGTTTTTTCGGTCTTAAAAACTGCCCTAATAGTACTAATCTGTGGGGCAATTATTTACCTAAATATGCTTTGGCTAAACTATGGCGAGGTGCGAGCGTATCTTATTTTAGCATTTGTTGTAGGCTTTTGTCTAGAGCGCACTATTTTTGCGAAGTTGATAAAAAAGTATCGTAATTATGCTATAATTAAAGCAAAATAAAAAGGCGGGCATAATTATGAAAAGAATTTCGCTATCGAGTCTAATTTTACTGGGAATTGGATTATTAATAGTTGTAATGCTGGTAATTGTGATTTCGCAATTTATCACCATTCAGGAAAAGCGTCAGCAACTCAATAATTTAACAAATTACAGCACTGAATTGGCGGGACAAATTGCCTCGGCAGAGGAAACCCTCGAAATCGTGTCTTCACTAGAATATCAAGAACTGGAGGCGCGCAAACACGGCTACACCTACCCCGATGACAAACGCTTCGTGGCTAGTGAAAACTACTAAAAATATGTGCATAGTATTAAAAAATCGCGATTTTTTTTGATTTTTTCACGATTTTTTGCTATTTTTATACATTTTTCCTTTATTTTTAATTAATATTTAGATTGGTAACTAAGTCGAAGTTTTGAATTTTAAAATTAAAAAAGCGATAGAATTTTATGAAAGGGCGACAACATTTTGGGAATTTAGTTCTAAAGAATTAAGGGAGGAGAAGATTGCATTAGCAATGATGTTTGCGGTGAATAGCACATTGCGAAGTCTAGCACAATCTAACATTTTGCCATGAAGTAATGATGTAACGCCATATATGCATAAATCTGGATGCAAGGCTAGATTGTTTACTGCGCCATAGTACTCGCGACTAACCACGATGTCCCCAAGTCTTGCTTGCGAACGGGTTGCCATGCTGTCGATTAATATTAGCCTTGATGTCGGGTGCACCGCGCGAATAAAATCGTGGGCAAACTCGCAATTTGTGGCAGTAATTGGGGCATTTAGCCCGCCATAAATGTAAAAAGGGCAATCATTTTGGCGGAGATTTTCGGCAACAATTGGTGCAAGGCAGTCGCTAACCAATTTATCACTACCAACACAAAGGAAGACTGGTGGCTTTCCTCTCAAATTCTCTATTAAAACATTTTTCAAGCCTTCAAACGCGCGTGGCGAATAGGCATAACCTCTAAATAATTCCATACTTATAATTATTACCAAATGCCTAGACTTTACACAATTTTTATTATTTTTTATTTATTTTTTGTGTTTTTTGCGATTTTTTTATTATTTTTAATATATTTTTTGCAATTTTTAATTATTTATTATACTTTTATTATAAATTAATTTGATTAAATTATTTATTCAATATTTATTTTTTATTTTAGTAGAAAAAGCCTCTTGTTTGTTAGAGGCTTTTAATTAAGTTAGGTTATTGAACCACGGAATTAGAACATTATCGGTAAATGTCGACAGCCAACCAAACACCGTATTTGATACTGGGTTATCAGCAAGCAAACTATTGAGCCAATCGCCGAACGACGGAATGACGGGGCTAAGAAGATATGCAATCACGAACACGACCGACACGAGTAGTGCGCCTTTTGCCAGGCCCAACACAAAGCCAAACAGCCTGTCGATTCCGCCAACTACATTGTTTTGAGTGATTTTATCGAAAATTTTATCTAAAATCGCGACTATTATTCTAAATAATATAAATAGAATAACCACTGAAATGACAACAGCTAGCACAACGCCCAATTCGTGAGCAAAATCTGCGATAAAAGCGGGGTCGGCAGAACCTCCTGGATATGCGGTGTTTTGCCAATAATTTGCGCCCATAAAAATTTCAGCAAATTTGTTTAGGAAAAAATTTGGAATAGCACCCGTGCCACCATCTACGCAGTATGGCGTAATCGGGTCGACAAGTGCGTTCCCTAGTGCCGTGCTCATACCAAACCAGCTTTCAAGCAGATTGCTAAAAGGTTTAGCGAGCCAAATTGACAACGCGAGCGTTACTAGGGTGCCACAAAATCGCAGTAGGCTACGCAAAAAGCCACGAAACATTCCTACGACAGCAATCGCGAGGACTAGCACGATTAAAATTATGTCTAACCAGAACATCTTTTACTCCCTTTTTTCTTTTTTATGTCCTTTAAATTTTAAAAAGTCTACCATAAATATTTGCAATATGCAATACTCTGGGACATAAAAAATGCGAAAATTTTATAAAAATCGCTGTTTTTTATGCAAATTTTTCGTTTTTATGAAAAAAAGGCCAAATTAGCCCTTTATAGACTCGTAGCACATAGCACGATGATGACCACACTTAATATCATCATCCCCACCCCAGCGAGCACGAGCACTAAACTGTTATTTATGCGCGATTTGATAGCGCGCTCGGTGGACCTCGGGTAGCGAAAATGCTCGACATCGAGATTTGTATTATTTTCATCGGCGTAAAGATACGCGTCGCAATAGCGTTGATTTAAAAATTCCTCTTTTAACGCGCGGTGATGCTGGTACCGTAATAGTGTAAAAGTTGCCGAAGCCACCAGCAATGCGACGCCAAAAAATATGCCAAAACCAGCCCAGACCGCTATCAGGCATGCAAAGACAATAGCGAGAACGACGCTCGCCAAAATCACAATAGTGTAAACTGATATCCTCATTGTACTCCTACAAAATCGCGCCAACAATAACTGCGGCGATGATTACCAATGTGCCAATAATTTGAATGACCATGAACCACGCATTGCGCTTCGATTTTGCATAGTAAAAACCCGAAACTATGGTAATAAAATATGCTAAAATGTTAGCGATAAATGCAAAAGCAGTCGCAAGGTCAGAGATTTGAAAGTTTGGTATACTACCGCCGTCACCGCTGATTGCCGAAGCGATTAGCGAAATTATGAGAGCGACCGCGATACAAATAGTCGCCACAAAACCCATAAAGTTTAGCGCGCGCTTAAATTCAAGATTTGCCACCATACACTCCTTTTATGATAAAGCTTATTTATAATATTTATTATACGATTAATTTGTAAAAAAAGTCAAGTATGTGTGCAATATTTTAACTTTTCTACAAATTCTTTTCTTTTGTAAATTAGTACTATGCAATCAAATTTAAGGTATTATGCAAGTACTATGCAATCAAAAAATCGCAAAAAATACTGAAAATCGTTAAAAAATGCAAAAAAATTGCAATTTTTATTAAATTTTGCCCTTTTCGCGCGCTTCTAGGATGTCGAGAACGTGCTGAAAATATTCAGGCAGTGGGGCCTCAAAATTTAGTCGCTCTTGAGTCCTTGGATGCGTAAATTCGATATAGTGCGAGTGAAGCAGTTGGCCGTTGAGTTTGAACTCTTGCTTTTTATACCCGTACGCGACGTCGCCAACAACTGGGTGGCCTAAATACTGCGCGTGCACACGAATTTGGTGAGTGCGCCCCGTTTTTAATTGAAATTCCGCAAAAGTGTACTTTTCAAAAAGGCGAATAATTTTATAATCAGTGATTGCGAGGCGGTCGTTTGGGTCGTGAGACACGGCCATTTTTTTGCGGTGATGCGGGTCGCGGGCGATATAGGTTTCAATATGTCCGCCCTCTTTTAGCCTTCCCTCGAGGAGTGCATAGTATCTGCGGACACAAGTCTTGTTTGCAATTTGTTCAGCTAAGCCTCGATGCGCAAAGTCGTTTTTTGCGACCAGCATCAACCCCGAGGTGTCCTTGTCAAGGCGGTGCACAATTCCTGGGCGCAACTCGCCATTTATTCCCGAGAGGTCCTTGAAGTGAAAAAGTAGTGCGTTTACCAAAGTGTGGTCCTCGTGCCCAGCACTTGGGTGCACGGCGAGACCCTGGGGCTTGTTGATAACGGCTAGGTCCTTATCTTCGTAAACGATGTCAATAGGGATGCATTGCGGACATACGTTGACTTTTACAGGTTCGGGGATAGAATATGTCACTATATCCCCCAATTTTAGCGAGTATCCCGCTTTTTTCTGCTCGTTACCCACCAAAACTATGCCCTTTGTAATCAAGTTTTTAATGTTGCTACGCGAGAGTTCGGGCTCGATTTCGGTCAAGAACATATCGAGCCTGACCCCCACATTTTCGGGAGTGATTTCTATTTTTTGCATTTTTTATCCTTTAATTTTCGTTTTTTTACGATTTTTTGTGGTTTTTTGTGAATTTTCGTCGTTTTTTGTCTTTATTTCATTTTTGGTATTTTGATTTTGGTCATTTGCTTTATTTTTAGACTTTTTGCTGTTTGGTAAAGTAGGGTCATTTTCGGTGTCTGCCTTGTTTCCCGCATTTAACTTTTCAATGCTTGCTTTGTTTTCTGCGTTTATGTTGTCAGTGGCTTTTGCATTTTGTGAATTAGTATTTTTTATATCTTGTGAATTTATGTCTTCTAATTCCTTGATACTCGTATCCTTTTCGTGGTTTTGGGAATTTGAGGACGTGGGATCGTTTATTTGAGATATATTAGTAATTTCGGGGGTTGCCGTGCTACTTTTTATCACGACTTTTTTATCGATGTCGGTTTTAAAAAAGAAGATTAAGAAGACAATAATACATATACAGCCGATTGTGAGTGCGATGTCGGCGACATTAAACACGGGAAAGTCTATGAACTCAAGATGTACAAAGTCGCGCACATAGCCAAATGCAATTCGGTCAATGAGGTTACCTAGTAGCCCGCCAAGAATTAGCGTAAAGCCCACGCGGTACCAGCCGTTTGCGCCGAAGCCCTTTTTATAAAAAATATCGAACGCCATCATTCCAAGTGCGAAAAGTATGCTAATAATTATAAAAAAGGTTTGCGCGCCCGCGAAAACGCCGAAACTCGCGCCCGTATTATGCACGGACACGAAGCCGAAAAAACCGTTTATTACTTCGATTGTTTCGCCGTCGAGGAGTGCCTTGCTGACTAGGTCCACAATCAGCACGCCTATAGACAAAAAATACCACCATTTTATCTGCATTTGTCCTTCCTTTGTGAATTTGTTTCAATTTTTATGTTTTTTGGTGCAAAAAAGTAGATTCCCTCGCCGATTCTCTGCAATTTTCCGCCCAAGGCACAGACAGCACCGCAAACGAAGTCAAGGCTACGCTCGGCGATGTTGGGCTCGAGGTCGCAAAAATTCACAATCAGCGGAACGTTTCCGCTTAAATCCCGCACAAACCGCACGATATCATCGAAATTGACGGGCGCAAAAATGGAAATTTTACGGCTGTTCGCACTCTCCAAGGTCGCAGGTGTCCGCTTTTGGGGCCTGGTTACCTTGCGCGCTTTTTCCTTTACGGGCACAAAGCCGAGGCTGGCGGAAAGATAGTCGAGAAAGTTCATAGTCCACTCCTTTCCCACTATTTTACCACAAATTTTGTTGCAAAAAATCGAAATTTTAAGACTGTTTTAGTGAGTTTTGGCGATTTTGCACGCATTAATATTATACATTATTTCGCGCATTTGTGCAAATCGTTTGTTAAAAATTCTAATTTGGTATATAATATTTATTAGCATATGCGTTTTGGCATTCGTGCAAATCAAAAAACAAGGAGATAATTTATGGCAAAAATTAAATTCGTGCAATATGGTTGCGGAAAAATGGCAAAATACACAATCAGGTACTGCATTGAGCGTGGTATGGAATGTGTCGGGGCTTTCGACATTGACGAGAGCAAGTTTGGTACCGATGCTGGCGAGTTCGCTGGGGTCGGCAAACTCGGTGTCGCAATTGAGTCGGCAAATCAGGACATGGTGGCAAGACTCAAAGCAATCGCTCCTGATGTAGCAATCGTTACCACAATGAGTTTGCTCGCGGACTGTGCAGAGCCTCTGCTGGCGTGCGCTAATGCGGGTGTGAACGCAATCACCACCTGTGAAGAGGCCTTCTTCCCTCAAAACAGTAACCCAAATCTATTTAAACAAATCGACGAGGCCGCTAAAAAGAACGGCTGTACAATCACTGGCGCTGGTTACCAGGACGTTTTCTGGGGCAACTTGATTACAACTATCGCGGGCGTTACCCACAAAATCACAAAAATTAAAGGTAGCAGTAGTTACAACGTTGAGGACTACGGCATCGCGCTGGCAAGGGCGCACGGTGCTGGGCTAAATCTTAAAGAATTTGACGAGCAAGTCGCTTCTGCCGACAAAATTTCTGCCGAAGAGCGTCAAAAGATTATCGAAAGTGGAAAGTATGCGCCCAGTTACATGTGGAATGTGAACGGCTGGTTGGCTAGCAAATTGGGCTTGACTGTCGTTTCACAGACTCAAAAGTGCGTGCCGATGACCCACGAGGGCGACCTAAACAGTAGCACCCTCAACATGACCATTCCTAGCGGAAACGCAACAGGTATGAGCGCAGTCGTTACCACCCAAACCGCCGAAGGCATCGAAATTGAGGCCGAGTGTATCGGAAAAGTTTACGGGCCCGAGGACTTCGACAAGAACGAGTGGACTATTTTCGGCGAGCCTAATACCACGGTAGTTGTAAGTCGCCCGAACACTGTTGAATTGACTTGCGCTACTATTGTAAACCGCATTCCCGACGTAATCGCTGCACCCAGTGGCTACGTAACCACCGATAACTTCGGCATTTGCAAATACAACGAAAAGCAAAAAGACTAAAATAAATATAGAAAAATTGCAAATAAATATGAAAAAATCATAAAAATTAATTAAAAATTCTAATTTTTATTAAAGGCAGACATACTGATTGTTGCACAGCACCCCAAAAAGCCACTAATAAAAAACTTTTTTCTAGTATATTATAAACACTAGTCTAATCAAGACTAGTGTTTTTTGTTTTGAGAGGCAGGAATGAGATCCTTCGTCTAAAGGCTTCGCGGGGCGGGCTCAGGATGCCTTCCCGCTTGCGGGAAGTCTGGCGCACGAATGATTACCACAATTAGAAACAAATGCTCTCGCGCCAGCCCTATGGCCTTTAAAAATTACGGCTATACATTAATTATCGTGTGTGCACTCACACACCTCGCCAGCCCAAAGTTTTACAATTGTTTTAAACAAACAAAAAAGACACCAAAGTGCCTTTAAATTATTTGTTTTCGTTTTGCTTTTCTTCCTCGGCCTTGCGCTCGTGGTAATTTTTGTAGCCTGCCTTGTGGTTGTCGCCCTCGTCCCAACGTTCACCGCGAACGGCAAAAATGGTAATCACGAGGCCAAGTGCCACGATAATCGCGATAATTGGCCAAATAATGCTTTCTGGAATGGTGATAGCCGAAATCAAACACCCGAAAGCGCACACGATTAGCGCAACACCAAACCAAATTTTCAACTTTTTAATAGTGGTAACATTTTGCTGGAAGCACCCTTGTAGCAAGATTATCAAGCCCAGTCCTCCGCAAATCATTACGCCAGCCCAAGCGAGGCTGAACCAACTAAAAGTTTCGGGCACCAGCACCGACAACAGCCACAAAACAGCGGCCACCAGCACAACGAGTGCGCCCAAAAGTTTGTAAACTAAATTTCTACCCATAGATTTACTCCTTTTTAGTATTATAATATAAAATCAAAACTTTTTCAAGTAAATATGCAAACTTTTATGTTTAACGTAGGACAATGCTGTTGGACACGGGCGAGATGTGGTCGCCTTCGCTCAAAACGACCGAAGAAAAATGCTCGTACTCGCGCACCAGCCCGCCGATACGGATGTTTATATTCTTAGTGTTTTCGTCAGCGGAAAGAATAGTGTACTTTCCAGGTAACAAGTCGCCAGACTTTGAAACCAAGTACTCCCTTCCGCGCTCCAAAATGTGGTCGCCTTTGTTAAGGCTAATTTTTACGTTCCCGCGCTCATCCACAACATCGTTTGAACGGGTGTAGCGCACTCCATCGATGATTTTTACGCCATCGACTTGGTACTCTTTTTCCTTGTTGCGCCTGCGAACGGCGGTAATTATCCACGCAAGCGCCACGATTACCAGCACGGCACCCACGCAAATCAATGCAATTTCACTCCAAACCATAATTTCTCCTCCTTGTGCGTAGGCGCACTCCCGATAAATTTACTAATCGTTTGTTAAGCCATGCACTTCTATTAAAATTTCAATTTCAAGTCTTGTCTTAAATGAGGTGCGTAGGCGCACTCCCGATAAATTTACTAATCGTTTGCTAAGCCATACGCTTTTATTAAAATTTCAATTTCAAGTCTTGTCTTAAATGTGGCCTCGCAGTAGGTATTATCCCACGCACTCTAAAAATTAACTTTTTATCTTTCGGTCAAAATATTTAGTTTTAGTAGTTTTATTTTTGTAAACTTTGTTTATTTTCTATAAAATCGTTCGTTTTTTCCACCAATTCAGCCACGTCGATTTTATGAGGCTCGCGCAAGATTTTCAGCAAGTCCTCGTGGCTCTTTGTCGCCATTAGGTAGCCCATAATTTCGTAAGCATAGACATAACTTAATTTAATATTATAAAAATTTTTCGCTAAATCTTGGGGGTCGCACTCGATTTCGCGGTTTAGGTCGTACTTGGTTTGCCTACTTAGTTGTGTAGCGATTCCTTCCATTAAAAGCGCGGGCATAATATTTTTATTTAGCAAAATTTCCTCGTGGCAAGCGTGGACAAACTCGTGAACCAGCACTTTTTTGTAGTCCTCAAGCGTGGTGTCCTCGTGCTGGGGTGCATTGTGATAGAGGTCGAAATTCAAAATATGAATGTTCCCGTTCTTCACCGTTGCCACGTTCCAGCCATTATAACGCTCTGGGTACTTACCATTTTCGGTGCGCAAGTCGATAAAATCTTGCAAATTGTTATAAAATATTATTTCCACTTTTTTAGATAGTTTTTCAATTCCAAAAAAGTCCATTATACGCTTTTGTTCTGGCTCTAGACTATTTAAAATTTCCTCGGCAAAGGCCTCATCACCCTCATTAAAATTA
Organism: uncultured Clostridia bacterium; assembly: GCA_944381215.1. GTDB lineage: Bacteria > Bacillota > Clostridia > Christensenellales > UBA1242 > UBA7867. The sequence continues at coordinate 43,875 of CALWKF010000004.1, read as the reverse complement.
AGTATAAAAACCTCATTTTCAATCTGCATTTTTGCACCTATCCTGTTGATTTTTGCAACTTACCTGCTAAATTTTGAGGGCATGTCGGCGAAATTTGCCTTTTAATCACCAAATAATATGGACAGCGCGACTATGCCCGCCACTATCGCCAAACAGACAAGAACCGTTAGTAACACTTTCCACGGGGAAATCGGGGTTTTACCGGCAATTTTACCAGTGTCGCCGTTGATGTAGAAGTTATAGAGTTTACCCTTGTAGCGGTAGTGCCCGACATACACGGGGACAAGGATGTACTTATACTTTTGCTTTAAAATAGCGGTCTTTACATCCAAATATGACTTGACATCATAGTCGTACCTGCGCAGAATTTGACGCTCAATATCGGTCTTGATTAGGTCTTTGCACTCGTCGTAACACTTTGCACCGTCCTTATTATAGGTACTAGCACTATACCCGCGCAAATATTCGGGCCGATACGCGGGCGCGCCGTTTGTGGGGAAAGGCGAAATTGCCTTTATGTCGGCGGTGCTCATATTAGAGGTCGCCTGCACGATATAATCGTCAAAGTTGACATCTTGCGTGCCGGACACATTGAAGTAGCGCGTGTGCACCTGTGTAACTGGACGTCCGTTGATTATGTGCGTGGTGGTGTAATTTTTGCCCAGTTTTCCGTTGTAAGTCGAGCGAGTCTCGAGGTCAAAAGTAAAAACGGGGTTATACACGCCGTGCAGATTTTCAGGGAGCGCACTCTTTTTAAACGCGCGCGGGGCGTAGTACTTTCTGCGGGCCCAGTTAGTAGAAATCTTGCTCGCCTTTTCCTTGTCGACTTTGAACGGCACGACTCCTTGGGGCTTGAGCCCTGGGAGTTCCTCGATTTTTACGATATTTCGCGTGCCACAAAAGGGGCAAACGGAAGCGACCTCTTGCTTGTCTAAAATCTCCTTCGCGCCACAAGTCGAACATTGGTACACTTCCGCCTCGTCCCATACTTTTGCGGTGGAAAGTAACTCCGAAAGGTCCTTTTCGACGACCTTTTCCTCGTTCTTGATTTCGAAAAAACTGCCACAATACAAGCAGTGCATTTTCTGCGCTTTGGGGTCAAAAACCGCGTCGCCACCACAATTTGGGCACTTGTAGGTCGTAATGCCGATATTGTCATCGCTGTACAATTTTTCCTCGACCGACTTGTGCTTTTTTTGAGTACCACTCGTAACGGCCTCGGCACTTTCGTTTGCTGTTGAACCGGTGCCGATATTATTCTCGCCCGCGCTTTGCTTATTTTCCTCAAAAGTATCCAAGTTGCCCGCCGAGGCTACTGCCGTACTCTGCGAATTAATAGAGGCTGTGTCATTAGCGGAATTATTGGCAGTTGTCCCCTCTAAATTTGCGGAGTTGCTGGCGGTCGTGGTATTTTGCGCATCGGTAGAAATATCGTTCGCGTTTATGTTTTCGTTTTCGCTCAAATCAACCTCGCTTATTTCAGTTTTGTTCCGCATTCAGGACAGAACTTCGCATTGGCCTTGACCTCGGCACCACAGTTTGGACAAGTGGGCTTGAGATTTTGCCCGCACTCGGGACAGAATTTAGGGTTGCCTGAAAGTTGCGCGCCACAGCTTGGGCAAAACTTTCCGTTAGCAACTGGCTGGCTGTTTGCCTGCATTTGATTCATATTGTTTGCAAACATATTACCGAGTCCCATACCCATGCCGAGCCCCATGCCAGCACCCATTGTGCCACCAGCAGCGCCTGGGTTTTTCGCAGCCTCTTTCATAGCAGCCAAGGTCTCCATTTGCGTGTAAACGTCCATGTTCCCGCGCATCATACCGAGGCTAGTGTTCTTGTCGAGTGCCTTTTCCAGTTCCTCAGGTAGCGAGAAACTCTCGAACACGAAGTTAGTGAGCTCCAAGCCGATTTTCTCGAATTCCGTAGTCTCTTTTTCCTGCACAATGCGAGATAACTCTTGAAGGTTTGCGGCCATGTCTAATACTGGGACTTTGCTCTCGCCAATGGCGTCCGAAATGCCAGACACTACCATGCTACGCAAGTAGTCGGTGATTTGGGTTGTCTCAAAACTCGTGTGCGTGCCAGATAGATTTTCCATAAACACGTACGCGTCCTTTACCCTAAATGAGTAGTTACCGAACCCGCGAATACGCACGGCGCCATAGTCCTTGTCACGCACCAAAATCGGGTTTACAGTGCCCCACTTTTGATTGGTAAACTGCTTTGTATTTACAAAATAGATGTCGGACTTAAACGGAGTTTCAAAGCCGTACTTCCACGACATTAGTTTTGTGAGCACTGGCATGTTGTTGGTGTCCAGTTTATAAAACCCAGGCAAGAAAACGTCGGCAAGTCGACCCTTGTCGATAAAAATTGCAACTTGGCTCTCGCGAACGGTTAGAGCGGAGCCTTTGTTGACGTGGTCTTTTGTGACGGGATACTTCCAGACAATCAAATTGCTGTTGGTATCGGTCCATTCGATATTCTTTAAAATACCCATAGTATTCTCCTTTGACTGTATTTTAATATTATTATAGCATAGATATTCGCTTTTTTCAAACTTCTGCGCCGAAATTTTTAATTATTTCCCACTTAAAAACAAAAAAGTGGCCTAAACTGCCACTAAAATTGATAAATTTGAAAAAATCCACTCGTATTTATTAATAGTTAATATTTTCTTCATTTTTTCCTCTATTAAAATAATTAAAATCAACTTTTTGCATATTGTGATTACTTCATAGTATTAAGTTTGTAATTTGATAGTGCGCTACTGGTCTTTTTTAGAGTTGAGGGCGCGAGCATAGCGGGCTTTGCGGTCGGCGGTGTCTTGGGTGTGCTGAGTGCGGGCATTGTGGTACCAAACAAAGAGGCCGTAAAGGTTCAAAATAAACAAGATTACATAGGACACCATAACAGACAAGTATTCAAGCCCCGCAGACTCGATTGTCAACGCCCACAAAACAATTGTAACTACATTATTCACTAGAAACAAAATCGCATACCACTGGCTACGTCGGTATAGTAGATAGGTTGCCAACACGGCGAGCGAAAAGGTGATTGTGTTGAGTATGACTTGGTTGGTACCGAGGTAGTCAAGTAAAAAGTACACACCAACAGCCCCCACTGCGCACACGATAAAAGAAATTAGGTATTCCTGCCACTTTATCTCGTGTACGCGCACGATTTGGTCGTTGTGCTTGTCCCGATTTTTGACCCAGCGAAAGCACGCCACAATCGCGAGGGGTAACAGTAGACCTCCGTCGCGGATGACCTCGCCCCAAAAACCTTGGGTTGCGGACACCCAGACATAAAACACCAAACACACAACATTTGCAAAGGGCGACCAAAATAGCCCTTTTGACGCAGTCGCGACATAAAAAACGGTAGTTAGCGAGCTGATTAGTGCCAAATAATTCTTATTTTCCGCCACGAAAAAGCACACAATTAGCACCACAAAACTGAGGCACAAAAAGACAATTTCGTACCATTTCCACACACTCGGTTTTGCTTTGTCCACTCGGTCCACCTCGTATCCTTTTGTTTTTTTGCGCCTTTTAAATAGGGCTAACAATTATAAAAATATAGTAATCTACATATACTACATATAAAAGACCTAACGCGCCCGCCAAATTTAATAAAATTGTATAGACAGAATCTACGCACGCTAGCCCAAAGTGGTTTATATTAGTCATTCTGAGCCCGCCCCTCGGTGCAAAGTCGCACACACGGTAAGCAAACCATACTAATCACTTGGTCATTCTGAGCCCTGCTTACAGAGCCTGAGACGAAGAATCTCATTCCATCCTCTAAAAAATTTTGTCCAACAAACCGTAAATAATAATAGAAAAAAGCGGCAGGGATGAGATCCTTTGTCTAAGGGCTAACGCGGGTCGACACTCAGGATGCCTTTCCGCTTGCGGGAAGTCTGGCGCGCAAGTGATTACTTCAATTAGAAAAGTATGTCCTCGCGCCAGCCGCAAGTAATTTAAATATATCGAAAAAATACGCAAAATTTCGCATTTTTTCACGATTTTTCGCTATAAAACATCGATTTCGAGGTGGAGGCCGTTTATAATTTTAGACTTGTCTATGATTAGGGTCTGCATCTCGCCAGCGGTGATTGCGGGGGCTGGACGCTTTGAAATCTCGGCTCCGCCCGACATCGCGCGGATGATTACACGGCGGTAGTTTTTATCGACGCGGAAAGACACCTTTAAAGTACCCGTGTGATTATTGTACACGTATTTTGGCGCGGTGTACTTGATGTGCTCGTCGTGAGTAATCTCGATTTTGTTGCTCATATCGAGACCCGACTTTGCAAATTTCCCCGCAAACTCGCCAGCAAGTTCGCCTTCAGCAGACACGTTGTCCACAAGGTCATTTACGTGCAAGACATTCCCCGCACAAAATAGGCCTGGTATAGAGGTCGAGTAGTATTCGTCGACCGTGTAGGAGTTAGTTACTGGGTTAAATTCGAGCCCCAACCCGCCCGCAATCTCGACCTCGGGAAGTAGTCCAACAGACAGTAGCAGAGTATCGCACGGAATAAACTTTTCTAGTTCGAGAATCGGCTGTAATTTTTCGTTTACGGGCGCGACATACACCCCTTCTAGCCTCTTTTTCCCCGCCACGCGAGTAACGGTGGTGCTCAAATATAGAGGGATGTTAAAGTCCTTTAAACACTGCGTGATGTTCCTAGCTAGCCCGCCACTATTGGACATAATTTCGTACACGCCCAAGACCTTTGCGCCCTCGCACACGAGCCTACGCGCCATAATCAGCCCGATATCGCCCGAGCCCAAAATCACCACATTGTTGCCAACGCGTCTGCCCTCGACATTAATTAGTTTTTGCGCGCAACCCGCTGAAAAAATACCAGCGGGACGGGTGCCACCAAGCGAGATTGCGCCCGCAGGTTTTTCGCGACACCCTAACGCCATTACGACCGCTTTTGCCTCGACCTCGACAAGACCCTCGGCATTGCTAGCGGTTACCAAAAAGTCCGCACCTCGCCTCTCAATCGAATAGCAAAAGGTGTTAAGTAGTACCGAAATATTTTTGTCCCCAGCCACGCGCGCTTTCCAACGTTCCGCGTACTCGGGGCCCGTCAACTCCTCGTTAAATAGGTGCAAGCCAAAGCCATTGTGAATGCACTGAGTGAGAATACCCCCTAGTCTCTCGTCGCGCTCGAGAATTAAGGCCTTCGCCCCAGATTTGCTCACCCCTGTCGCCGCAGCGAGCCCACAAGGTCCGCCACCAATGATAACTACATCGGTCTTGTACATATTTTCTCCTATTTTGTTAATTTATTGTAATTTAAATCTAAACTATTGCCAATTTGTGAAATTGTGGTATAATATATTTATCCTAAGAAATTAGGTGTTCTGGACATTTTGTCCTGTTTGGAGAGAGCGATTTTCGCTCTCATTTTTTCTATTTTTACCACTTTTTTTAATATTTTTGCTGTTTTTTCGCAATTTTTCGCCGTTTTTAATGTTTTTTCGATAATTTTTAGTTGTTATTCGATAAATTTTTGTTTTTTTAATTTTATTTTGCTATTCTTAAAATTTTTCCTCTAAAAATCGAGCATTTTTTATAAAAAATTCTATTATTTTATAATTTTTGGGCATTTTTTAGGCTTTTACTTTTCGATGATTTTTTTATTATTTTTCGTATTTTTTGAGTTTTTTACCGTTTTTTTGCTATTTTTTATGATTTTTTGCGATTTTTTATAATTTTTCGATTTATTTTAAAATTTAACCGCAATATTTTATAAAGTGGTGGTTATTTTAGTATTTCGCTACCCTTGTCGTTTAGACAAACTTTTTCAACTGGGATGCCACACTGCTCCGAAATAATTTTGATAACTTTGGGCAAGCAGAAGCCACCTTGACACCGCCCCATTGTAGGCCGAACGCGACGCTTGATTGCGTCGACATCGGTGGGATTCAGTGGCGAGTTGATGGCATCTATTATTTCGCCCTCAGTGATGCGCTCGCACCTGCACACGATTTTTCCGTATGCGGGGTTAGATTTTATCAACTCTTTTAATGCTTTTTTGCTCATAGTCTCGGTGCATACGTAGGGTTTTCTAGCCACAAAGGTGTGAGGCTTGCACTCGAGCCCATCCTCGAGCATTAAATTTACCAAATATTCCGCAATCGCGGGCGCAGCAGTTAGCCCTGGAGAGCAAATGCCCAAGGTGTAGTAGTAATGGGTGTCTGGCATCTGTTCGACGATAAAGTCATCGCCCGAAATCACGCGCACACCAGCGAAAAGTTTGATAACTTTCTTGTAGTTTGGCCTTTTTACGGAGAGTTCGACCTTTTCCTTGATTTGTCTAATACCTTCTGCATCGACGGTCGTGTCGTTCGCCTCGCATGGAATCGCGGTGGGCCCCAGCATTATGTTCCCGTGCAGTGTGGGTAGTGCTAGGATACCTTTACCAGCCTTTGTAGGTAGCGGGAAAATAGGGCGGTGGACAAAGCCGTTTTGCGACTTATCCAGTAGCAAGTACTCGCCCTTTACATACTTCATTTCGGCAACGGGTGCGCCAACTAGCGCGTTAATTTCATTCGCGCCGACCCCAGCGCAGTTTACAATAAATTTTGCCCGCACACTTTTATCTTGCGCAAAAATCTCGTAAATATCGCCAGACTTTGCGATTTTGTCCACGCGAAAATTGGTGTAAACCTTGCCACCGTTCACCACGCCCTCTTCACAAAGCGCGATGCAAGTTAAGTACGGCGAAATCACTGCCCCCGTCGGCGCAAAAAGGCCGTACTCTATTGTTTCGGCAAGGTTCGGCTCCATTTCGTGCAACTCCTCGCGCTCGATAATACGCATGCCTTGGACCCCATTCTCGAGCCCGCGGTTGAAGAGTTCCTCGAGCCCGCTTAAATTCTCGCGGTCGGTTACCACCAAGGTCCCGCACTGCAAAATGTCGATTTTGAGTCTCGCGCACATCGCTGGATAAAGTTGGTTTCCGCGGATGTTAAAGCGTGCTTTTAACGTGTTTGGAATCGGGTCATAACCCGCGTGCACGATACCGCTGTTCGCCTTTGTACTGCCGTTTGAGACGTCGTTCCCCGCCTCCAAGAGTACGCAATCGACGCCCTTTCTCGTAAGTTCTGAAAAGACGCAAGCCCCCACAATTCCGCCACCGATAATTGCTACTTGAAATTCCTCCATATTTTCCCCCTTCTGTATATTATCATTTTAAAATTTATTCATTTTAAAGTCAAATAAATATCAAACTTTATATAATTGTTTGTAAAAATTCGTTTATTTTGCTATAATTATTACAAATTTATTAAAAAACGGGGGTTAGAATGGACAAAAAATATATAATTGCCATAGACATGGGCACGACTTCGGTACGCACCCTTGCATATAACGTAGTGGCGCACGAGCAGTTCAACATTTTTCAAAAGAAAATCAGCCAATTTTACCCGCACCCTGGCTGGGTGGAGCAAGATGCAGTCGAGATTGTCGCGGCGATTGTCGAGTGCTTGAAGCGTACGATTGCGGACCTAGATGCCGAGGAAATCTACGGCGTAGGTATTACGAACCAGCGCGAGACGACCGTTGCATGGGACCGCGAAACGGGCAAGCCCTACGAGCGCGCGATCGTGTGGCAGTGTCGGCGCACCTTTGAGTACTGCGAGGAGTTGCAGAAAGATAAACGCACCGCCTCGATGATTCACAAGCGCACGGGCCTGCGCATCGACCCTTATTTTAGCGCGACCAAGATGTCGTGGCTGTTGAACAATTCAAAGGCCGTGAAAAAAGCAAGTGAAAATGGCAGGCTTTGCCTCGGCACGCTCGACAGTTACCTAATATTCTGCCTCACAAACGGCGCAAAATTTGTCACCGACCATTCGAACGCGAGCAGGACCTTGCTCTACAACCTCAAATCGCAAAACTGGGACCCCGAACTGTGCGAGTTTTTCGGCGTACCTATGAATGCGCTCCCTAATATTGTAAATTGTGATGAGTATATCGGCGATTGCGTAATTGCGGGCAAGAAGTTATCAATCGGCGGGCTTATTGGCGACCAGCAGGCCTCGCTTTTGGGGCAAAACTGCATAAACAAGGGCGACTTCAAGACCACTTTTGGCACGGGCGCCTTTATGCTGGCAAACATAGGTAGCACCCCCATTCTACACGACCAGCTAATCACGACCGTGGCTTGGAGGACAAAAGAGGGTGTTGCGTATGCCTTGGAGGGCAATATGTACTCGGCGGGCTCGTGTATCAACTGGCTACAAGACCAGTTTAAGCTCATCGACTCCCCTGGCGAGAGCGAGACGTTAGCAGGCAGTGTCCCCGACACTGGTGGAGTGTTCTTCATCCCAGCACTTTCGGGCCTCGGTGCGCCTTTTTGGAAGAGTAACGCTCGGGCACAGTTTGCGGGCATAACGCTCGCGTCAACTTCGGCACACATTGTGCGGGCGGTGTTGCGAGGCATTACCTACAACACTCGTGCGGTGTTTGACTGTATGCAAGAAAGTTTCCCCGTGAGCGAAAAGCAAATGCGAGTCGATGGCGGGATGACCAAGAATAGTCTACTTATGCAATTCCAGAGCGACATAATGCACTTCCCTGTGGCAGTGTCCAAAGTGACCGAGTCGACTAGCCTCGGCGCGTGCTATATGGCGGGGCTGTGCTTCGGCGCGTTTAAGTCTATGCGCGACCTAAACAACCTCTACGAAAGCGCAAAAATTTACCGCCCCACCGCCCACGACATCAAGCGCGAAAACAACTACCAAGAATGGCTCAAACTCATCGAAAAACTATAAAAAACACAAAAAATAATAAAAAATCACGAAAAAATAATAAAAAAACGCACAAAAATGTGAAAAATAACAAAAATTAATAAAAAATTGCAAAAAAAGAGCCGAGTTAACAATAAATTCATTCTCTCCTTTCAATATATAAAAACAACCCCATTTGTATAAAATGGGGTTGTTTTTTAATTAGAATAGTATTTTAGTTTTTATTATAAAATATAATTTGCATATTATTTTAGTTGTCCATTTGCGTAAATCGGGTAATACTCCACTCCATTCTGCTCGCATTTTTCCTTTGTAGCCTCCTCGATATTCTTCAAAATCGGCAGGCTGTTTTCAAAACTTGCAAAGTACGACCGAGCATTTGTATCGTCGGTAAACCAGCGCAAACTAATTTCGGTAAATTTACCTAAGTCACCCTTTACAACTCTGTCTACCCTGTGGACTTTATAATTAAAATTGTATTTTTGCTTTAAACTTTGCAACAGTTGCGCCATTTCGGCACTGTCATAATCTTTGCGCACCAGCATAAATGGAGTTTGCTTTGGGTCGCATAACTCATTGTAATAATTGCGGTAATATAAATAATCTGCATACTTATCAAGTCCAAGATTATGCCAAAAAAGATGCATCCACGGCAGTTTGTTAGCAAATTCTATACTATCTTGGTACTTAACTGCTATACCGACCTCTTGATACACCTGTCCCGTTTCACAAACAGGCGCGCGGGTTACCTTTGTATTAAATTTCTTTTGAATATTGCTCTCAATCGACACGCCAGCCTTGCTACGACGCTTGTCCATATAGTATAGCATCGTGCGATACTCCCTATCATCGATAGTCACCTTAGCTACCGCCGTAGAATAATCATATGCATTGGCTATAGACTTTTGAAAAGGCTTAGGCCTAGACGCAGAGTCCTTATAAATTGGCTCAACGTTTGCATAACTCATCATTGACTTTTCATACTTACTGGGAAAAGGCTTTCTTAAGTATGAATCGATGGCCCGTTGAAAGTCCCTTGACTTGCTCAAATCAGTGCCATCCGCCTGCAGTAATATAATATGTGCCGATGTGGGAAAGGCTAACAATGTGCTAAGATAAAGTTGCCTCTTTATCTTTTCAAAATTAATAGTTTCAAAATCATGATAAAGTCTAGAAATATCCGCATTTAACTCCAAAAATGTGGTTTTCCCCTCGTTAGTCTCCCGAATCACAGGAATGCATGTAACCCGCATATCGTTCTCTAAACTAATTCTATCTAGCGCAGTCTCGAGCACATTTTCAAGCACCGTATCCTTTTGCACCAAAGCAAACGGCACAAGGTCGACATTGCGTTGCTCACCATAATAATTAAGCTTAAAAATATTGTAAATATTATCCGTATTGCGCAATCTACGCGCTCTCTCTGTCGAATAGCCGATTGTCTCCAAAACTTTATTTAGGTCATCTGAATTCACATACACCATACAAGCAAAATAATCTTGCTTGACTTTGTCGTGTACTTCAAACTGATGAGAAGTCTTTTTAGAAGGTCTATTATATACGGCATAAAATTCGGGTAAAAATTCCAATCTTGAGATGCGAGGCCCATTGTAATAAAGCACAGGCTTCATCCCAAAACGCCCCTTTAACAACCCCTCATCGACATAGTTACACACAATTTCTTCAAACTCGGGCATAACTATATTGCGAACATACTTGTTCTTAATTTTCTTCATTTTTTTCTTCCTTTTTGTTTTTATAATTTTATTATATCATACTTTTGCGATACTTTCAATACCCTATATTAAAATTATAGTTACTGGTGGTAAATAGTAACCAAATTCGGTCAAAAATAATAAAAACAACTAACCAAATTCGGTTATGATAGAATAAAAAATGACCAAATTTGGTCATTATAAACAAACAAAAAAGCGCACTATAACACCAAAAAGCATTAAAATACGCTAAAATTTAATAAAAAAATCGTAAAAAATCGCTATTTTTCGTCATTATCGCGCTTAATCGTATGAAATTCCTTGCGCGGTTTAAATTCATAGAGCGGAACATTTTCGGTGTATTTTACTAAATACTCATACCCCGTGCAGTACGCATTGGCCTTGAAAACGCGCTTGTCTTTTACATAAAAAGCCAACCCAAACGAACCGTTTATCTCGCGCTTTTCGGTAAGGCTGTCTAGACGGTAGGGATGCTTGCCTGTGAGGTTAAACACGGTTATATTTTCGCCCCGCACCTCGATGCGAATAAACATCATAATCACCATTATGAGCGCGAAAACTGCGGACAATACCGCAAAAATCACATATGTGGCGGGATGAACGTCGACGGTCCAAAAGGTCGTCAGCGCGACTACCACAAAGAGGGCCAAGACATACCCAATAAACGCGAAAATTATGTACCACAAAGGCATTTTTACCGTAAACTGCACAGGCGTCTGTCTACTGGCATTTAAGAAAATTGCGCGGATGTAAAAGCCTAACAAAGTACCCAAGCCCGCCGTGAGCACACAAAAAATCACCACCATTGCAATGCCGAGTCCGTCCATAACAACTCCTTGAATTTTTTTAAATTATATCACAATAGCTGAATTTTTCAAACTAAAAGCCGAAAAAAGTGGCATAATACTTGAAAAAATTGCGAATTCATTATATAATTAAAACACGCGCCCATAGTGTAACGGATAACACGAAAGTTTCCGGAGCTTTTAATGAGAGTTCGATTCTCTCTGGGCGTACCACTAGCCACTAGATTTTAAATAATCTACGGCTTTTTTATTTTTTTATGCTGAGTTACGAAGGCTTACGCGGGGTGGGTTTAATTTAAGCGGCAGGAATGAGATCCTCCGGGCAGCGTCATGCTAAATGTTCCTATTGTTGCTTTTTATATGCGCTGAGTTATAGAGGCATTTTGAAGTCGTTCTATTCTGCTTTCACAATAACCAATTAAATAACTGTCATTCTGAGCCCGCCCCGCGTAGCCCCTTGACGAAGAATCTCATCCGCTTTATCCTACTACAACTTTATGGTTTTTTAGCATTTTTTAAGTGGAATAAATCCTTCGTCTGAAGGCTTACGCGGGTCGACACTCAGGATGACCTAAATAGATTGGATGTGCACCTACGCACCGCGGGTCGACTCAGAGTGCGTAGTTGTTCATATTTTGTATAATATAAGGCACTGGGCTGGCGCGAGAACATACTTTTCTAATTATACCAATCATTCACGCGCCAGACTTCCCGCAAGCGGGAAGGCATTCTGAGCCCGCCCCTCGAAGCCTGAGACGAAGAATCTCATCCGCTTTGTTCTACTACAACTTTATGGTTTGTTGAGTAGTGTTTTAAGAGGACAAGAGGCAGTTCACTTGTTTAATTATATTTTTTTAGTAAAAAGTTTTGATAATTCTTTATTTTAATTAAATTATATAAAATACTTTCAATATATTATATAAAATACTTTCAATATATAGAAAGTTTTGATAAGTTTTCATATAAAATATAATGTGTGCTTAGCACGCTTGTTTTACACGGATTCGACATTATAAAAATTGGCTTGACAAAATGTCGATTTGTGATACAATAAGGTTATAAAAATTAAAAGTGAGTGAATATTATGGAAAAAGAAAACCAAATACCAGAACCAATTAGAAAAAAGTTTGAGGAGCTTTTCGAGGGCGCGCACGACCACACAATTGAGTTGATGCGAAACATTATCGCCTATGAAAAGAACATGACAAACCTGGTTACAAACGAGTTGAACGACAAGATGAAAGAGGCTGTGCACTCTGCAAACGAGGAAATTGAGTTTGCTACTTTTGCTGGCATCCCGTTAGAACGCATGTCGAGCTTGGCGCAAAACCTCTATGCTGACCCGAGCCTCGCACCGCGTAAGGAGTTTAAGGTAATCAGCACCGAGAGCACTACAAAGACGCGCGACATCTTTGTCGACGACAACACTAAGTTTACTGTAAAAGAGGTCGAGATAGAAGACGGTGTGGCTGAAATCTTTATGCCAGAAGAGGCCCCCGCAACTGCGACACCTAGGGTCGAGGGTGATGAAATTTTTGTAACACCTGGTACACCAAACAAAACGCCCGTAGAGGACACCGTAGTCGCAACTGTGCCTATTTTGGTGCCCGTGGAGAAAAAGCCACACTCACAAAAACGCCGAGAATGGATCGCACTCACATCCATGATTATTGAGGACGAGTGCGAGTTAAAAATCGAGGTGGCAAGACTTACAGAACGCGACCAAAAGCGCATCGAAAGAGAAAAAACCGCCCACCAAGAGGACAAAATTAGCGAATTTTGCAGATAATTTTTAAAATTAAGCAAAAATGCAAAAAACAATAAAAATTAAGCAAAAATAAATAAAAAAGCGCGCTTTTTGTAGAGAAAGTGCGCTTTTTTAATAAAGTATTTACAAAACGTGCCCTAAAATGTTAAGTAAATACGTAAAGGGGTGGAGTGTGTTTAAAATTACTTAATTTTAATTTCGTTGTTTTCGCGAAGTTCCATTTCGGTAACTTTCATAAGTGCCTTGCGGTTTTCCTGGTCAAGCGCGAACTTGCTAGGCTCCACCGCACGCATATCATGGTATAAAACCGTGTGTGTTGGAAGATTTTTCGACAGCACTAGATAAACTGCTGTCTTAATTCCGTCCTCGATTGACTTGCCTTTTTTACGCCAAAAGTCGAAGTGGAAGTGCCGAATTCCGCTAGCATTTCGCGTGCGCAAGGTCGTGTTGACGTTGCCCGGGTCAACACAATATGCGTGAATGTCGTCACGGTCGGCGTGTTGATGGTCATATTCAAGCGCAAACATAAGGTCGGCGAGTTTCGTTTGCTCGTAAATTTTTGAGGCAAACTTGCCCGAGCGGTCGCGCAGGTACCTCCAATTTATTTTTGCACTCTGCGAGGCACGGCGCGTGGTAAACGTGATTACCTTTGCATTGCGCGAGGCATCGAGCAGAGGCTGAATTAGTTTCGTGAGCAGTACGACAGAGAGGTAGTTTGTCGCCCACATGTACTCGAGATTCTCGTAGGTGAGTTTGCTCGCGTCCAGGTCCTCGGCGGCGTTGTGGATGATGCAGTCGACGCACTCGCGCCCGAGTTCGAACACCTTTTCCTGAATCTCTTCGGCCAAAATTCGCACCTGACTCATGAGGCTCAAATCGGCGATTAAGTAGTGAATGTTTGCGTCGGGGTACGTGTCCAAAATCTCGTCCCGCGCATCGCGACTGAGACCTGGTTTTCTGCCGACAGCAATCACGATGTGCCCGAGGCCCGCGAGTTTTTTAGCCATAGCAAAACCCATTCCGCTGGTGGCACCCGTGATAACGATTACCATGTTCGGCATGGGGTTCGCCTTTAAAATGACCTTTGGCACGGGCTTCGAGGCCTTTTTTACGGGAGTTTTTGGCGTGCTGATGTTCATTTTCGCCAAGGGCGGAGTGGCGATAATCGGGGGTAGCGGGCGGTCGTCTTTTAAGAGGTTGTCCGCCATGTGCTTTGCGGGCTTTACGTGCTCTTTGCTGGCAATAATGCTGGTGGCGCGCTCCTTTAACCGCTTGTAGGCCTCGCCCTTTTCGAGCACCTCGTCCTCGGTATCGAGGTAAGGCTTCTCAATCGGGGTGATTTCCTCAAAAACGTCGTCAAGGTCCACGTTCTCCCAGTCTACATTAGGCACGGGCGCGACCTCAGCATACGGGTGGCCGTTAGCGAGAACCGCCTTGTCCGCAGTGTCCACATCCTCCCGAACGGTCTCGGGTGCTGTTGGAATCTCGATGTACTGAGATATCGGGGCGACGGGGTTTTGAGGAATGTCGGTGTAAGGGTGATTGCCCTCCAAAACAGCCTTATCAGCAGTAATTAACTCCTTTTTAGGCCGTCCTCTCGGGCGTTTAACCTCGGGTTCCGTCGTTGCCCTCACCTCATTCTTTCTGGGTCTGCCACGCGGGCGTTTTTCGGCAGTTTCGTCTTTCGGGGGATACTTTCTAGGCCTACCCCTTGCCCGCTTTTCGGTGGACACAGGCTCAGCCGTCTCCTTTTTCGGCCGTCCACGCGGACGCTTCACCTCGGGCTCGGCGGGCTCAGCCTTTCTAGGCCGGCCTCTTGCTCGCTTTGGCTCGGGTGCAACCTTTGATTTGGGTCTACCAATCTTTCTTTCTTCTTCCATAACACTCTCCTTGTGTAAAAACAAATTCGGTCAAACTTCCGTCTTTAAACATAGTAACTATTACAACTTTTTAAGCATAATAATTAAGGCTATTTTTCTAAATAATTATATTCGGTCAAGTCTTTTAAACGGCTAAAAGTGATTTTAACCAAATTCGTAATACAAATTTTGCTTAAATATTAGCGATTGGGCATATTGCACAATATTTTTTCTTTTTTCGGGCAAAATTAGGGCAAACTAGTAGGCTTTGACATTAATTTTAAGTTTTAAAATTTCGGTAATTTTGCGTTTTTATTAGTTTTAGTAAGTTAATTTTGTTATTATTTTAGTGATGTTTTTTATTTTTAATATTTTATGGCTATTTAACTACCGCCTGCCTCTTGTGCGGTGCGAAGGTCGTCGATGTAGGCATTGATAATTGTCGCGAATGTCGTACTACTTGGGTCAACGCCTAAACTCTCTAACTCCGACAACTGCCCCTCAGTAACTACGCCAGCACTATACAAGTCTTGAATGCTGATTTCGGTCTTTGCCTTCAAGGTAGACAGATTGCCCAGTTTCGTAGTTTGGTAACTATTCTCGTCGATTAGGCAGAAAATTCCAGTCTGTTCGCCGATAACATCTTTAAGAGTTAGGCCTTCAATTTTGCTTGCTAGGTCTACAACTTTAATATCGGGGTTGCTTTGGTAAATTGTTTTTAGAATGCTGTCCTCGCCTGTTGCGATGTTCGGGAAAACGTCTATAAGTTTAATGTCGTTTACTACGCCTTGGAAAGCCTCGGTCGCGCTCGCGCTACCATTAAAGAGGTCGCCAACATTTAAATTTGAAATGATTGCGGTGATACCAGTCGGGTTCTCGATGTTTAACAAACTCCCCAAGGTCATGTTGCTACCAGCGAGGGCATTCATAATCGCATCGCCTGCGGTCGCGTCCCCAGAGGGTCTAAGCAGGTCGGCCATTTTCACGTTTTGGATGATGGACATAATTCCGTCGCTTTCGGTGCTACCTAAGAACTGCGCCAGGGTTACCTCGTTATTGGTCCCGCAGATTGCGTTCATAATCGCGTCGGCAGGGGTTACGCCTGGGGTCTGCCCGAGCAAGTCTGCCATGCTCACATTCTTAATAAAGGACATTAGACCAGTGTTGTCGGTGATGTTAAAGAGTTCGCCTAAGGTGTTGCCAGACAGCGCGGTGATAAAGGCATCTTCGGGGGAATCGCCAAAGAGCGCACCAACCTCAATAGACATAACTGACTCGATAATCGGGTTCTCGAAGGTCCCTTCGAGCATCTCGCCCAAGGTCATTTGGCTACCACGCAGAGCATTCATGACTGCGTCGCCTGCGTTTGCGCCGAGAAGGTCGTCAAAAGTTACGTTTGCGATGATACTCAAAATTCCGCCGTCGCTAGCACTTACGCCTAATAAGTCACCTAAAGTCCCAAAGTTCTCGGAAAGCAAGCCAACTAGGTCCTCACTCTCGGAAATTTCCTGCATACTCAGGCCCGCAAGCCGTGCGACAGTCGAAAGGCCGTTTTCGGCACCCAGAAGATCGTAAATCGAGGCCGAATCAAGGGTTGCGGTAAAGTTTTCGCTCGTCGAATTTGCGAGTACTAATAGGTAGCCACTGCGCGATGCGTCGATATTAAGAATACTGCCTAGGGTCGCGCCCGCACGATTGGTTAAAAGTTCGAGCATGGTCATGTTCTGTTCTTCAACACTTAGGTCGAGGGAAGATAGTTCTGAAGGGATGAAAATTTGGTTGATTGTGAGGCCTGCGATTGTGGCCTTTAAGTTACTAAGTGAAGTGTCGAGCGGAATTGCGCTGAACTCGGGGTTCGTGGTGGCAAAGTCCTCGGGTACTACGCTCTCGAGAGTTAGAAAGTCGCCGATGTAGACCGTGTTTAGAGTGTCAGTCAAGGTCGTGCTCGGGTCGCGGAGTAACTCAGTAAAACTGATGTCGTTTAGGAAAGCCAGGTTGCTACTCTCTGCCATTCCCAAGAACTCGCCTAAGGTTAGGTCGGGGTCGTTCTTGTCAATTTTTGCGGTAATGTTTTCGACGATGTCGCCCTCACTCAAATCGGTAAAAGTTACGGTGCGCAGGGCGGAAAGCAAGCGGTCGGTCGCGGTGCTGTCGGGAGTGGTTTCGGGAATCGTGATAATCTCGCCTAGGGGAACAGCTCTAATGTAGTCGAGCATTCCACTTAATTTTGTCGAGTTAAACTCGGGCGAAGTTGCAAAAGGGAAATCGCTAAGGTCGATTAGATTGTTTAAAAATGCGCCGTCCACGCTGTCAAGCAGTAGGTCGGTAGTAATCGAGGTGATTGCGAGACTACGCAAGTCTGCGTAGACATCCTCCTCACCCTCCTCTACGTCGAGGATGCTAAGGCCTAGTGCGTTCACAGCCTCTTGAACAGTGAGGTTTTCCGTGCTGTAATGCTGGGGCAAGATGTCGAGTGCTTGGGAAATCGTGAGCTCGCCAAGGGTCGCGAGTCTCGGTTGCTCCGCCGTGCCAATGTTGTAATATGGCTCGGTAAGTGCTGGGTAACCTAAATCAGTAGGTAAAGTTACTTGCGCGGTGTCGAGCACTTGTTGCACGGTCGTGTAGCCGTACATCACGGGCAAAATCGCCGAAACAAACTCATCGAGGCCGTTTGCGATGTCGATAATGCGAATTTGGTTCACTGCGACATTTTCGCCGTTAAAGTCGATTGTTGAGGTATATAGTGGGGTGAGTTGAATCTCCGTCCCTGGAATTTTTTCGGGCAATTCCACGCCAATTTCCTCGAGTCCTGATAAGGAGATATCGCGATAAGCGACGCCTTCGGCAATCAATTCTTTTAGAGCCAAATCTTTATACGTACCCTCGAGCGGGATAGTTACCCCTAAGAGTCGCTCCACGCTAGACAGTGTTACATTGTAGTAGCAATATAGCCCCAAGCCTACAACGGACACGATTATAAAAAACAGGCAGAAAAAGAAGCCACAAAAAAAGGCACCGACTCCACCGCGCTTTTTTACTACGGTCTTAATCTGCACACCGTTTTCATCTACGGTCATATTTTTCTTACTCATAATTCCCCTTTCTTAATTTAGAATAGTTGCGCTTTTTATCTAATTATTATTATATCTTAAAATACAAAAAAATAGCAAATAAATAACGAAAAATATTTAAAAAATTCCAAAAAATTCGCGAAAAATACAAATAAAAGTTACTATTGACAAAATCGCAAAAATTTGGTAAAATAAAATAAATGTTTAGCACTTTGTAGACATAATATAATATTATATAAATCTACCCTATGTGCGCAGGGAGGGAAAAATGATTCCAGACATGTTAAAGCAAATTTTATCAAACCAGGTGGTACTGGCAAAGGAAATTATCGCACTTAAACAAGAGATTGAAGACATAAAGACGACTCAAAGCACCCTGGTTAAGGGCCAAAGCTCGCTCGAGACGTTGATAGAACGGAGCAACATACTGCTTCGCGAAGAGGCGCGCGTAATCGCTTCTATCGCTGAAAAGTTAGAGGTGGAGCCCGAACTTACGGATGAGGAAATTCGCCACCAAATAGAGTTGCAAGAAAACAGTTTACCAAATTATCGTTTTGGCAAGATGTAATAAATGTGTGCGACTAAAACGTCCGTCGCGCACTTTTTATTTACAAAAATTTTATATATTATTTTTTGAATAAATTATTTTAAAAATAAATTGCTTTTTATTTATTATAAATTTTAGTATTTATTTTCATTTATTAAATTATTTATATTATATATTATAATGAATATATAAATATTAAAAAACGGACTGAAAAATTGATTAATTTATTTAATTAGTTTGATATTTTTATTTAATTTGATTAATATATAAAGATAATTAAATTGAAAAATTAATAAGGAGGCAAAATGGAAAAAGAAACGATTTGCGCAATCGCAACGCCAATTGGCACGGGCGGGGTCGCGATAATTCGAGTTAGCGGAGCGGAGGCCTTAGATGTGGCTCGGCAGATTTTCCCCGCGCTCGAGCATGCGGAACCCAGGCGCGCAATTTTTGGTAAACTCGAATTTAGCGGGGTTATAGATGAGGCAATTGCGCTGTACTTCCCAGCACCCAAAAGTTTTACGGGCGAAGATGTAGTTGAACTGCAAATTCACGGGGGTTTTTACCTAAGCAACGCGGTTATTAATGCCTTAATCTCGGCTGGCGCGCGCATGGCTACCCCTGGCGAGTTTTCAAAGCGCGCCGTATTAAACGGCAAAATGGACATGAGCGAGGCGGAGGGTATAATCGACATAATCAATGCCGACAGCATATCGAGTCTGCGGGCTGGTAGTGCGCTCCTGGGGGGAGCTATGCGGGAGTATGTGGACAACCTCCAACAGAGTTTAACTAACTGCATGGTCGACATCAATGTTGCCCTCGACTACCCCGAGTACGACATCGATTTTGTTACCCTTCCGCAAGTGCGCGAGCGTGTAAAAGCGGTACTTGATACGCTTGACCGCGTACTCAAAACCGCCTCCACGGGCACAAAAATCAAGCAAGGCGTGTCGGTCGTACTTGCGGGCGAGCCGAATGTGGGAAAAAGCAGTATTTTAAACCAGCTCGTAGGCTATGACCGCGCAATTGTAACCGACATTGCGGGCACGACGCGGGACACAGTCGAAGGGAGTTTCGAGTATAACGGCGTGCGCTTTAATGTTATCGACACGGCGGGGCTAAGGGAGACTAGCGACACCGTCGAACGCGTGGGTATCGAGCGCGCAGAGGCAGAAATTAGGCAGGCCGATGTAGTCTTGTCTGTGGTAGATTCTCCTAACAAAACACCCGAAAAAATCGAGAACAGCAACATAATTAAAGTGCTAAATAAACTCGACCAACACGGAAAAACCTTGGGCGACTTTGATATCGCAATCAGTGCAAAAACTAGCGAAAACATAGAGGCATTAAAGCAATTAATCTTCGACCGCACAATTAATTCTGCCGTTATGAGCGAGAGCCTAATTCTAACGAACGCGCGCCACATCGAAGTGCTCCGTCGTGCAAAGGAAAAACTCGAGCAAGTGCTACAAAACGACACTAATGAGCTTGAATGCGTGTCAGTATTAATTATGGACGCGTGGAACACCTTGGGCGAAATCACGGGCACGACCGCGAACGAGGAAATTATCAACGCGATTTTCTCTAAATTTTGCCTAGGTAAATGATAAATTAGACAAATAGGGGTATTTTGTACTTTTTGTAAAATTTTACTAAAAAGTGTTGACCAAGATTAATTTTTTATTATAATATAATTGTATCCGCGCACAATTTTTTACCGTGCGGATGCGTTTTTTTATTCTAAAAAGTATTCGAAAAAGGAGGGCAAACTTGAATATTTTTAAATATTTATCAAAGTGGGACTATGTGGCAATCTTGATAGTCGTGGGACTGCTAGTCTTACAAGTTTGGCTAGACCTACTGCTCCCCGAATACCTAAATATTATTATCGAGGATGTGTCCACAGTAGGCGACCTCAATAATATTTTGGTAAATGGTGGCTACATGCTCGCCTGCGCCTTGGGTAGCGGGTTGCTAGCGATTTTGACGGGCTTTTTCGCGGCGCAAGTGGCAGCTGGGTTTGCAATGCGCTTGCGTGCGGGTGTGTTCGACAAGGTCCAGGGCTTTAGCATGGCTGAAATCAACAAATTCAGCACCCCAAGTCTTATCACGCGCTCTACAAACGACATCACGCAGATTCAAATGACCTTGGCAATGGGACTGCACGTAGTCATCCGCGCGCCAATTATGGCGATTTGGGCGATTACGAAAATCGTCAATATCAATATGGAGTGGTCGCTTGCCACCGCAATTGCGGTAGTTGCAATGGTGCTAATGTTTGTAACGGTCATTTTAATCACTTACCCCAAGTTTAAGAGATTGCAGAAGCAGACCGACGACGTAAACCTGGTAACGCGTGAAAACTTGCGCGGTATTCGCGTAGTGCGTGCGTACAATGCCGAGGAGTACCAGCAAAACAAGTTTGACAAGGCAAACGGAACGCTAACTAAAACCAACCTATTCGTAAACCGCACGATGTCGATTATGCTTCCCTTTGTCAACGTCATCATGAGCGGAGTCGTGCTGGCAATCTACATACTCGCGGCGTACATCTTTAACGACACAGCCCTTGCACTTCGCCCGACTGTACTAGGAAACATGATGGAGTTTAGCAGTTACGCAATTCAGGTCGTAATATCCTTTATGATGCTGGTAATCATCTTCATTATGCTCCCGCGTGCGATTGCGTCAATTAGGCGTATCAACGAGGTTTTGCGGACCAAATCGACGATTTTAGATGGCACGCAGACCGAGGGAGAGCCAAATCGCAAGGGCGAAATCGTGTTTAATAATGTAACATTTAAGTACCCCGATGCTGAAGAGCGGGTGCTAGAGCATATTTCATTTACCGCGAACAAGGGCGACACTGTGGCCTTTATCGGCTCGACTGGTAGCGGAAAAAGTACCTTAATTAATTTAGTACCGCGCTTTTACGATGTAACCGAAGGCAGTGTCAAAATCGACGGGGTCGACGTGCGCGACTACACATTAGAGGCCTTGCACGACAAAATTGGCTACGTGCCACAGCGCGCGGTGCTGTTTAGCGGGACCGTTGAGAGTAACGTTGCCTACGGGGACAAGGCGGGCAAAACGCCTACCCTCGATGCTGTGAAAACGGCCGTACGTGTTGCACAAGCCAGTGACTTTGTCGAGAGCAAGCCTGAAAAGTACTCCTACCCTATTGAGCAGGGCGGTGCAAACGTGTCGGGCGGGCAAAAGCAACGCCTCGCAATTGCTAGGGCAATTGCTAGAGACCCCGAGATTTACATTTTCGACGATTCCTTTTCCGCGCTCGACTACAAGACCGACCGCGTACTCCGTACGGAATTGCGCAAGCACACAAAGGACGCGACAGTGTTAATCGTCGCCCAGCGTATTGGCACCATTAAGGATGCGGACAAAATTATTGTTTTGGATGAGGGCAAAATGGTGGGCATGGGCACGCACGAGGAGTTGCTTAAATCTTGCCCCGTTTACCAAGAAATCGCGCTGTCACAACTTTCAAAGGAGGAACTAGAAAATGAGTAAAAACAATCATGGTCCTATGAAAGTGGCTGATAAGCCAAAAAACTTTAAAAAAGCAATAAAATCGCTCGCACTTTACTGTAAAAAATATTGGTGGGCAATCATTCTTGCCTTGCTTCTCGCTGTCGGCGGAACGGTGTTAACTGTAATCGGCCCCGACTATGTGGCGCAAATTACCGATGAACTCTACGCCGCAATTGCTAATGGTCGCGACGTCAACATCGACCTAATTTGGAATGTCGGCATATTCCTAATAATTATATATGTCGTGGGCGCGCTCCTTAATGTAATTGAGGGCTTTATCATGGCGACGGTTACAAACCGCGTAACTCAAAAAATGCGCTACGACATCTCGCGGAAAATTAACCGCCTACCGCTAAGGTACCTTGACTCGCACCCGTACGGCGATGTACTTAGTCGGGTTACCAATGACGTCGACCTAATCGGCCAGACGCTAAACAACAGCGTTACGACCCTAGTTACTTCAATCGCACTATTTTTAGGGTCGATGCTAATGATGTTTATCACCAACTGGATACTCGCCCTTTCGGCAATTGCCACCTCGGTTTTGGGCTTTATCATCATCGCCGTAATTATGTCGAGGTCGCAAAAGTACTTTGTACAGCAACAAGCAAGCCTCGGCGACATCAACGGGCAAATCGAGGAGGTCTACTCGGGGCACAATGTGGTAAAAGCATACAATAACGAACGCCACACCAAAGCGACCTTTGACGGAATCAACAAAAAACTGTACAATTCCGCGTGGAAGAGTCAATTTTTATCGGGCACTATGATGCCGTTAATGCAGTTTATTGGAAACCTTGGATATGTTGTTGTGTGTGTCGTCGGTGCGGTGCTCCTAATCAATGGCTACATCACCTTTGGTGTGATTTCGGCGTTCATTATCTACGTGCGTCTGTTTACTCAGCCCTTGTCGCAAATGGCGCAGGCGTTCACGAGTTTACAGAGCACGGGTGCAGCGTCCGAGCGCGTGTTCAACTTCCTTGACGAGCGAGAAATGGACGACGAGAGCGCAAAAACTGCAAAACTTGAAAACGTCAAGGGCGCAGTCGAGTTCGACCACGTAAAATTTGGTTACGATGCCAAAAACTTCGACCTACCCACCTCGCCCGTCTTTAAAAATTCGAAAAAATTCGCAAAATTCGATAAAGTTTCGGGAATCAAGCCAAGCATTTGCACCTACAACCCGAAAAAACTGATTATCAAGGACTTTTCCGTGTCCGTCTCACCTGGGCAAAAAGTGGCAATCGTTGGGCCGACTGGTGCGGGAAAAACGACCTTAGTAAATCTCTTAATGCGCTTCTACGAGGTCAACAGCGGAGAAATTCGCATTGACGGAGTGCCCACAAGTAGTCTCACCCGCGGGAACGTGCACGACCTCTTTTCAATGGTGCTCCAAGACACTTGGATATTCGACGGCACGGTTGCCGAGAACATCGTTTACGACAAAAAGGGTGTAACGAAAGAGCAAGTCGTAGAAGCCGCCAAGGCCTGTGGGCTCGACCACTTTATCCGCACACTTCCCCACGGTTACGACACTAAGTTAGATGAAAACACGACCATTTCAGCAGGCCAAAGGCAACTCATGACAATTGCGCGTGCAATGGTGCAAAACAGCCCTATGCTAATACTCGACGAGGCGACCAGTTCCGTAGATACACGTACGGAAATACTGATTCAGCAGGCAATGGATAAACTCACCGTTGGGCGCACGTCGTTCGTGATTGCGCACCGTTTGAGCACTATCAAAAATGCCGATGTAATTCTAGTTATGCGCGACGGTGACGTGATTGAAAAAGGCACACACGAGGAATTACTTGCTAAAAACGGCTTCTATGCCACCCTATACAACAGCCAATTTGAATCGGACGAATAAACAAATTTAAAAGTAATTTTAATATGTAATTCAAAAGCAAATTTATAAAAAGCGCAACAAAACTTTTGCTAAAAAATTTAATAATAAAACTTTTAAAAATATAAGAAATTAGACTTTTATAATATAAATTTAATAATTATATTTTTAATAAATAAAAAGCAAATTAAATATAAAAAAGTCTTATGAATTACTAACAAGCCACAAAAAACAACCGAATTTGGTTGTTTTTTATTTATATATAAAATTAAATAGCGATTTTTTAGAAATTTTCAAAAAAATAGTGCAACTTTTTAAAATTTATGATATAATATAAATTATCAATTGAATGTTTTGATTATCTAGATGTAGCGCAGTCTGGTAGCGCACTTGGTTCGGGACTAAGGGGTCGCGGGTTCAAATCCCGCCATCTAGACCATATATAATTTAAAAATCTTGCCACAATGGCGGGATTTTTTATTTTTTTTAAAATAAGTGTATATATGCACGAACCCGTGGCCAAGAATGCACGTGCCCAAGAAGAATCTATTCCTCTCAATAACTAATAAAAGAACTAGTCATTCTGAGCCCGCCCCGCGTAGCCTTCGACGAAGAATCTATTCCGCTTAAAAAACTTGGGTTGGTGTGCGTAGTCTTTTGTAATTCAGCGTACAAAAAAAGTAACAATAGAAATATTTAGCAATGCGCTGCCCGCATCTCAGCCTCTTATTAAAAACATGTAATCGCGGAACCAAATCACCGCCATGCCCAAATAAAAAAGTGTATTACTTGGTGGTTAATTGTAATACACTTTTTATGGAGGATGAGATCCTTCGTCTCAGGCTTCGTGGGTCGAGGCTCAGGATGCCTTCCCGCTTGCGGGAAGTCTGGCGCGCAAGTGATTATCTCAATGAGAAAAGAATGCTATCGCGCCAGCCGCGTGTCCTCTTAAAGTGATTGCTTGTGCTCCGTTTGTTTTAAGAGGAAGAAATGAAATCCTTCGGGCAGCGTCATGCTAGATGTTTCTATTGTTACTTTTCGTATACGCTGAGTTACAAGGGGCTTACGCGGGTCGAGGCTCAGGATGACCAAGTAATTTTATTGTTTGGTTTTTTAATATTTTCTTGTGTTTTTTATGATTTTTTTAGTTATTTTTTGTTATAGCGGTATGAGATCCTTCGGGCAGCGTCAAGCTAGATGTTTCTATTGTACTTTTCATATGCGCTGAGTTACAAGGGGCTTACGCGGGTCGAGGCTCAGGATGACCAAGTGACTTTTAAAATTCGTCGCCGAAGGGGTTGTCCTTGTTGCGTCGTTCCTCACTCTTGCGAATTTGCTCGAGTTTGTCCTTGCTGTCTTTGGTCTGGAAGCGACGCTTGTTTACGGCCAAGTCTTTCTTGCGGTTACGTAGCAAAATGAACACAAACAGAATCACCACGACGACTGCGATAATAATTAGCGAAATCATTAGCCCCATATTAGTATTTACTGGTGTGGTTGTGTCGTCGTTATCCTGCCAACGCGCGACTAAAATTGTGTCCTTATACAATATGGTGTTGAAGTCGTAATCGGCATAATTTATGCTACCGTCCTCTTCGTTTACGCCCATTACTATCGACCACCCAGTAAAATCATAACCAGCTATATTGAAGTCCGCATCCAGTGTAGGTGCACTCACCTGCTCACCCTCGAAAATGGTCACTACACTGTACGCCTCTTCGGAGGAGTAAAACTTTTTAAATGTTACTACGATTTGGTGCCCCATAACTGCGTATAGGGTCAGCCCACCGATTGGCACGCGCACATCGTCGCCGAGTTCCTCACCGTCTTGCGTCAGGCTCCAGTACTTAAAGCCGTAGCCGTCCAGCCCAATTATATCGAGTTCGCCAGCATTCTCTAACTTCTCGACCTCGGCCTTCAAGGGCAGGTCGTACTCAATATTTTTAGTTATTGTAATTTCATCGTTTGCGAAGTGTCCGTTTACCGCATAGAAGGTAATCGCGTACGACTCACGGTCCCACATGATGTAGAGGTTAATATTTGTTGCGGGCATGGTGTAACTATTGCCAATCGTCTCACCACTTCCGCTCAAACTGCTAGCGGTCGACCACACAGCATCACCGTCGCTGTCCGTGTGAATGCGGTAGCCTAGCCTACTTGGCAATTCGGAACTATTTAGTCTGTCGAGAATATCCAAGACGTTTGATTTATACGGCACATTGCTAATCGTAAAGGTCGTCTGCGTCATGCCGTCTACTACGAAGTTTCCGCCGTCAGCATTTAGCGTGATTACAAAGTTGCGGGGCTTCCACGTAACGTAGACGTAAGTGGTGTCGCTAATGCGGGTATTTTCGAAATTAAACAGAGTCGTCATATCAGCATCAGCATAGTACTGGTCGACCTCGTACCCACCGATGTCGGCTGGGATGAAGTACGAAAGCGTTGGAATCGAAGGAATCAACGTATCAAACGATACCATTTGCACATCCAAGGTCTGCTCGATACCGCTCTCGTCATAACTTACGTAGTGCACCTCTTGATACAAGCCCGTCCATTGTGCATACAAGGCAATCTCGCCGAGTTGTCCATTGGGCGCGCGGAACTGGTTGTGGTCAAAGGTGTAAATACTTACCGAATTTGGCCCAGTCCACCTTGTGCCACCTGTTTCCATGCTATACCAGCCTTTAAAGGCGAGTTGTGTGTCGTCGTACTCGAGTTGCTCCGCGTACTCGCTAAGGTCGAAGATTTTGCCAAAGGTTAGCGTAATAGTAATTGGTTCGTTATCGAGCTTTCCCGCAAAATTCATGTACGTGCCACGGTCAGAGCCTGGGTACAACCTTACATTCGGGAAGGTCTTGGCCTCGCGGATACCGATGACGTACACAACGCCCTCGGGGTAAGCGGTGTTGATGTTAATTCGCGAACTTGAAGGGGTTTCGTCACTATTAATCGGTTCAGTTGGCATCGTGCCGAAGCACCACCAGCCGTTGTAATAGTAGCCGATCATGTCGTTGTCTTGAATCATTGTAAGTTGCGCAGTAGCCCCTGGCTCTAGTGTGTATGTAACACTGCGCAACAGTCCGTACTGCGTGATTTCACTCTCGGTTAGGTTTGCGAACTCGCCCGTCTCGTAGTCCTGCATAACATAAATTAGGTCGTACGTCTGCTCGGTCCATTGTAAGTAAATATCTATACTCGATGTAATCGGCGTGTTAAAGTCCCAAGGTGCTAGTTGCGTGAAGATGTCGCTTGAATTGTAGTACCACGCACTGTCAAAGCCCGCGGGAGAATCGTACTCGCTGGGTTCGGCGATGTAGTGCCCGCTTACGATATACTGCGTTGTCCCAATGGGCTCTTGCATGTGGTCGACTGAATAGGAGTTTGTGTTCCACCACGGTCTGTTGTTTATAATATCTACGCTGTAAATCGTTTCTTCTGGATACGACATTTGGCCAGTCGTGGGCCTTGTGTTCGGGTCGGTCGTGTAGACGTTTAGGCTATTTGTCTCGCCCGTTTTAAACACTCTCAAAATTGGGTAGAAGTATCTGTTATTTTGCTCCTCTGCGGGTGCAAAGTACCAGAACTCGTTTGTGTCATTGTTGTAAAAAGGTGCAAACTGTGTTTTCGCTAGCGACGCTACCGAAGGCAATACCATGCTGTAACTGTCATACTTTGCAGAGGCAAACAGCGAGGCCATGTTGCCGATCGTGTTCATGCCGTTGTCGTAGTTATTCAACACACTGTCTTGGTAGTTTGCGATACTGCTAGAGTATCCAGCGTTATTTAGGTCGGTATTTGTGCCAGACGATGAGGATACCACGTACCCCACCAGTCCACCTAAACCCAGCACTGCAGCACCAGGCACGGTGTCGGCATCGCCAATCGAGAATACCCAGTCGAAGTCGCCCGCGTTCGAGTAACCGACAAAGCCTCCAACTGCGACTTCGCCAAGCACGTCGCCGTAGTTAGCGCAGTTTTGAATTTGAGTACCAATTGAGCCTTGGGTCTGCCCAGCAAAACCGCCGACGCGGGAGCCCGAGCCTACGGTGCCCGCGTTAAAGCACTGCTCAAAGGTTCCGTCATTGTCGCACCCTACTACACCACCGACGAAAGTCGTGGTAACCCCAACGGATTCGGTGTTGGCACCATATACTGCACCCGTGTTGTACGCGCCGTTTACCCTACCGAAGTTATATCCAACAATACCACCAGCGTGCGACACGCCTCGAATTTGGCCTGAGTTCTTCACGACGCCCACGGCGTTACTACTGGTGTCAAAGGCTGTTATGTTGTACCTACCAGTTTGTGCCTGGTAGTTGGTGCCCACGATTCCGCCTGCGGTGGTGGCATCAATATTTACTATATTTCCTTCATTTTGGCAGGCAAGAATTACGCCGTAACCTATTCCCAGTCCCGAAGTAACCCCAGAGTCGCGCCCTGCATCATTAAGTCCCGCGATTCCGCCGACGGAGTTTGCTTTATATCCGCTACCACCGTCGCTCTCGATATTGCCCCTGTTTACGCACTCGCGCACGGTTCCGCCGTTAACCGCAACAATACCACCCATGTACATAACGCCATTGTCACTAGTGCCCGTACATTTTACTAAGGTCGTGTTAACCACATTGCGAATCGTACCGCTCGAGCGGTTTAGTCCCACGATTCCGCCGATGCTACCACGGCAGGTTTGGAAGGACTCGGCCACATTCTGCGAAGCGATATCAGTAAATAGTGTCGAGAAATTTTCGGTATAAACGCTACCTGAGTTAATACCAGCCAAGCCACCTATCATCGTTTCTTCTAAATCGTTTGAAAAGTTAGCGGTGCTCGGTACATTCGGGAATGTTTGAATAACGCCCGCATTGTAGCAGTCGATAACCGTGCCAGCGTTTGTGCCTACAATTCCGCCGATTACCCCGATGTATGACTGAATCTCTCCGCCCGTACGGTAGGACTGCATAATCGTCCCGCGATTGTCCCCTACTAGTCCGCCCAAAACTATGCGGTACGAGTTCGTGTTGTAGACCTCGGAGTAAAGGCTCGTGTTCATCTCGTTCGTGCGGTTGTCGTTCGAGGCGGTCAGCGTCGCATCAGCACCCAGTGTTCCAACCAAGCCCCCTGCCACAAAGTCGCCGTCCATACTGCCACCGCTCGAGTACTGCCTAATGTACGCGCCCGCGTTCTCGTTGTCGCCATAGGTCTTGTTTATCGTGATGTTTCGAAGGTTACTTCCGTTAAAGTACCCCGCTACCACGCCCGCGTATTTTGTGTGCTGGGTCGCCTCGATTGTAGGGCTCTCGAAGTGCAGATTGTCGACGTAGTTACTATTGTTACCCATATTTTCGACATAACCAAACAGGCCGACATATTCCCTAAAATCGCGGGTCGCGCTCGAGTTTAGTTGCTCCGAACTTATGTACATGTTCTTTATACTAAACGTCGTGTTACTCGTCAACGTTCCACGGAAAGGATGCTCTGCGTTCCCTATTGGTACCCAGTAGTGCCCCGTTAGGTCGATGTTGCTGTAAATGCGGAAATACCTACCTGCGTAATCAGTGCCGTTGTTAACATTAACGGCAAGTTGCGCAAGTTTTCCTGGTGTGTTAATTATGTACGGGTTTTCCGCAGTACCAGCCGAAGAGGCATTTTCAGCCCACGCCTCGGCATAGTTTGTCCATAAACCATTGTACTGATTCGCATCTAGCGCGCTTACGATGTTGTTCGTGCTGTTTCGTGGTGAGAAATTCACAAATAAAGCACAGAAAAACAGCGTGAGGACGACGCCGAGTGCACACGTAAAAATCGTTTGAGATTTAGTCATTTTTTTACCCCTATTTTTATTATATCAAAATGCCCAAAAAATATTTTATTAATATAAATTATTTTATCATATAATATATGTTATCTCCAAACATTTAAGGGCATTTTTCGAGATTTTTCGTGCATTTTTTTCTTTTATTTTAGCCCAATTTTGCCTCATTACGCTACCCAACCACTACTACTTTATAAATAAAAATTTATTTTCACTTATTAATAAAAATTCATAAAAAATAATTTAGCATCTTTAAAAAATTTTAGCACCATATGTGTTAAGCAGCATATTTGTTAATATGTGTTATAAATTAAAAATTATAATATCACATCAAATGCTTATAATACCCGATAGTATTGCTTGAATTTTTTCCAATTTTCCACCCCTAAATTGTGGATAAGTGGAAAACTCGGTGGAAAAGTTGTGTAAAAGTGTTATTTTTATCCACAAAAACATATGTTCATGAAAATTTTTGACACTTTTTAAAAAAGTGTAATGTGGATAACTTTGAAAAACGCCGATAAATTCGACACTTTTTGCAAACCAAAACATATGTTTTAACACTTTTTCTTGTATCAAAAACACCCCAGACCCCCAACTATTTTAATTTTCTACTTTTCACAAAAAAATTTACTCCAATAAAATCCTAACTTAAATTCAATTGAATTTTGATTTACATTTATTATAGTTAAATAATTAATCAAATTTTTAAACTTACTTTTATGTTATAGTTGATTATTTATAATAATTAATTAATTTAATATTATTTTTTACTTTTTTATTAAACATATTTATTATTTAATATTTATTATTTAGTTATCAATTATATTTAGATTGATAAATATTAATTAATTTAAATTTATATAGTTTTTTGTTATTTTGTTATCGTTACAAATTTGTATATTTAAAAATCATAAAAAATTAATAAAAATAACAAAAAAATACAGAATTTAATTAAAAAATAACTAAAAATATACACTAAAAACATAAAAAATTTAAATTTATAATATCAGTAAAATATCTAAAAAACAGAAATATAAAAAACAATAATAAAAATGATAAAAAATATCAAAAATTAACTAAAAATTATAAAAATTAAAAAATATCATTAAAAAATTTCGTTAATTTTAAATAAAAATAATGAAATTATCAAGAAAAATCACTTTTTAAATTAAAAACTAATGCATAGTACCATAAATTTAAGTTATTTTTGCATTATATCTATACTTTTTATAAATTTTGTTGTATAATTAATCATTATAAACAGAGGAATAAAAAATGATTGATTATGATGTTATAGTAATTGGAGCTGGGCACGCGGGTTGCGAGGCGGGGCTTGCTTGTGCACGCACGGGGCTAAAAACTCTTATCACGACGCTCAGCCTAGACGGAATCGGTTTTTTGCCATGTAACCCAAGTATCGGCGGTACAGCAAAGGGGCACCTTGTTTTTGAAATCGATGCTCTGGGTGGCGAAATGGGGAGGTGTGCGGACAAGACAACAATTCACCGCAGAATGCTCAATAGTTCCAAGGGGCCAGCCGTTCACTCGTTACGCGTGCAGGTCGACAAAGTCAAGTACCACGAAGTAATGAAGTCAACCTTAGAGAACCAACCGAATCTTACCATACTCCAGGCAGAAGTGGCGGACATTTTAACAAAAGACAACCACGTCATGGGTATCAAGACCGCGATGGGTGAGAAGTTTGGAGCGAAGGCCGTGATTGTATGCACAGGGGTATACCTAAACAGCAGGACCCTAACAGGCAATTACATCCGCAACAGCGGGCCTAACGGCTTTATGAACGCAACTAAAATAACGCGCTGTTTAAGTAGCCTTGGCTTTACGATTTTACGCTTTAAGACGGGCACACCCATGCGAGTGGATGGGCGCACAGTAAATTTTGATGCGCTAGAAGCACAACCAGGAGAGGAAAATCTATCTAATTTTAGCAAAAGCACTAGGCGCAAGGCCAAAAACGTCGCAAAATGCTATATGGGTTACACAAACGAGCGCACGCATGAAATCATACGCGCCAATTTAAAGTACAGCCCGCTCTATCAAGGCGTAATAAAGGGCGTTGGCCCCCGATATTGCCCTTCAATTGAGGATAAAGTTGTGCGATTTGCGGACAAGAATCGCCACCAATTTTTCCTCGAACCTGAGGCCCTTAGCACGCACGAAATCTATGTTCAAGGGCTGTCGAGTAGCTTGCCTTATAGCGCGCAGATTGCCTTTATACACAGCATCCACGGGCTCGAAAATGCGCATTTAATGCGTTATGCTTATGCGATTGAGTACGACTGTATCGACTCCACAGCCTTAAACCACACGCTAGAATCAAAGGCGATTGGCGGGCTCTATTTCGCAGGCCAGGTAAACGGAACAAGCGGTTATGAGGAGGCAGCGGCCCAGGGCATCCTAGCAGGCCTAAATGCAAGCCTTAAAATACGCAGTAAACCTCCGCTAATACTGCGTAGAAATGACGCTTATATCGGCGTTTTGGTCGACGATTTAGTAACAAAAGGCACTAACGAGCCTTACCGCATGATGACTTCACGCGCGGAATACAGGCTACTTTTAAGGCAAGATAACGCCGACCTAAGGCTAACTAGGGTAGGCTACCAGGCGGGGCTTGTATCAAAGGCAAATTACCGCAAATTACTCAAAAAAGAAAAGGGAATAAAGGCAGGGGAGAGCATTTTAAACACCGTTTTACCTCCCACTACCGAATTAAACACCTTTTTAAGCGAGCATAATGAGCCAGAAGTAAAAACCGGCATCACTATTCGCGCGTTATTAAAGCGAAATAATTTAAATTTACATGATTTTAACGCAAAATTTCACTTTTTTGATGATTTTTCGCCCGAAATCATTGACCAATTAAACATTATCGCTAAATACGAGGGTTATATAAACATCCAAAAACAACAGGTCGAACAGCAACACCAAAACGAGAGCATTACAATTCCGCCTGAAATAGATTACAGTAACCTGCGTGGATTAAGGCTAGAGGCTCGCCAAAAACTTCAACGTATCCAACCAAAAGACCTTGCCCAAGCTAGCCGTATTAGTGGGGTATCACCAGCGGACATAAGTGTATTGACAATTTACATAAAACAATTAAAAAACAATAAAAAGTAGGGTATTATGCAAGAAATTTTAAAAATAAAGCAACTTTTTGCACAAAATAACTTAAAATTAGATACTATGCAAGCAGAACAATTTTATAAATATTACTCATTATTAATTGAAACAAACAAGGTCATGAATCTAACTGCGATTACTGATTTTGAGGATGTAATTGTAAAACACTTTATTGACTCAGTTATTAATTGCGCACACTTTTCCACTTGCGCCTATGTTTGTGATATCGGTACAGGCGCAGGCTTTCCGGGTATACCGCTAAAAATTATGCGCCCCGACCTAAAAATAACACTTGTGGACAGTTTAAACAAACGCATAACGTTTTTAAATGACGTAATTAATGCATTAAATTTAAAAGATATAACAGCAATTCATACTCGTGCCCAAGAGCTTCAACAAATTGTTCCTCGTGAAACATTTGATTATACTGTATCTCGTGCAGTAGCCCCGTTAAACATATTGTTAGAACTATGCATTCCTTACACCAAACTATCTGGCGAAATGATAGCTTATAAAGGAAACAACATTACTCCAGAGATTGATTCTGCACAAAATGCTCTAAAAGTTTTAAATTCCACAATTAAAGCTACTGAAGAGTACCAGATTGTAGGTAAAGAACAATACAACCGAAATATTATCTATATCACAAAAATCGACCATACAGATTCTAAATATCCTAGACAAAAGAATAAAATAACCCAAAATCCATTATAAACCCCCAATTCACAAATTTAGCACAAAAAACACTAAAAAGTATCACAAATTTGATACTTTTTCTTTATTTTTAATAAAAAATTGTTTTTTATATAATATTATAGTATTAGCAAAACCATATTAAGAATAGATATTTAAACCTAATTTAAAATATATTCAAACACTATTTATTTATATAACTTGAATCATTTTATCAATCAATTACTTATTTATCTTTGCAATAAAACAATTTAAGTGAAACATATTAAAACCTAACTACATACACTTTACATTATACGACAAAACTATTTTAAAACAATATTTAAGTGTTTTTTTTTAAATATTAAACAACCAAACTCTTAAATATTTAACATTTTTTAATTCTTCTTGTGAATCATATTTAATTATGCAATTAAACTTTATTAAATAATATAAAAGGCTTAGATATAACTAATATCACTAATTTTTATTATAAATTATACTATTACACTTTATTTTATACTTAATTTATATCATATTAGTAAACATCAATTAAAACACATCAAATATCGAATATCTGATGTAAAATAATAAAAATCTTAAACAAAAAAAGCTTTTTGCCTTGATGGATTCAGGTTGATTGAATTCTTGTACAATTCTCTCAACCTAACAAGCTGTTATTTTTATATTATTTGTTTTTTGCTAATTTGTTAGGCATAACTTTAAATAAAGCAATATAAATTATTTATGATAAAACAAAAATAAATTCAATACATACACTATATTATAACAGACATAAATTAGTATTGTATTAAAGAATGTAGTGAAATATTGTTTTTTAACGTAAAAAATCACTTAAAATTTAACTTTTTTGCTCTATTTGTAGATATTTCAATATATAACATAATTAATTGATATTACTATAAGTTAGGTATAAAATTAAAGTTTCACACGAAACATTTTAATTAATACTAGTATATAAATATAATACTATGCAAATTATGTTTCATATGAAACTTTTAATTAATATTAATAATGTGTTGTATGATATACAATAAACCAATCGCAATCAAAGCTAGAATATTCAGTTTTATAATAATATTTTGTATAAAGTTTTAAATTGATACTATTTTAAACTAAATTGTTATAAGTAATTAAATATATATAAATGCTTTAATATTAAATACTTGAAAACATATTACAAAAAAATATAGTCACTAATATAATCAAAGCTCTTTAAGTAATATTATAAAAACTTGTTTCACACGAAACATTGTTGAATAGTACTTTAAATATAATAAAAATTAATATTTTAATAATACTATGCAATAAAAACTAAATTACTTTTTATTATATTTGAAAACAAAAAAATAAAGGTGATGATATAGCATCATAGAATAAAAAACTAAATAAAACATCTAGTATTGTGTAATAGAGATTAAATAGATTATATAATGTTGTGTAATAAAGATTGAATAAAAAAACAAGTACTATGCAACGAAAAACTGTGGTATTTGTGTTAAAAATCAGTTTTTATTTGCAAAAACGCGATATTTTAGTTATTTTATTAAAGTTAACACTAAAATAGCATAGGGTCGGTTAAGTATTAATATTGTGTTTGTAGCTATTAAGCAAGGTTGTTATACATTAATTCTTTATTACTTGATTTGGTATTGTTTATAAAAAAGCAAACGAAATTAGATACAAATTTTTGATGTTGTGTTTATAAAAATATGAATAGATAAATAATTGATAGAATGATTTGAATAACACAAGTAAAATGTAAAATGTTTAAAAGTGTTGAAAAAATGCGAATTTTTTATAAAAAATCGTGTTTTTTTATTGGTTTTTACGTGTTTTTTAATTAAGTAAGAAAAGTTTATAGTTTGAATATTAATAAAAATAAAGACTGTTTTTTTAAATAAACTGGTTTATAGTTGAGGTATGATGATGTTTTGTTGCCTTATTAATCTTATTAAAAAATTTATAGTATATACTGTTATTTAAATCAGACTTTATATTTTATAATTTAATTAGTACTAAATTTTACTGTTAGTGACAATAAAACAATATTAATTTAATTAGTTTATACTAACTATATAAGACTGTTAAAATATATTAGTATAATAACTAATTTGTAAATTTTTTAATCTTTGAAAACTTTTTTAAATTAAACGATTGCTAATACGGTTGGAGTGTGATATAATATAAGCAGACTATGGGGAGGGTATTATGGCAAAAGTAATTGCATTTGCAAATCAAAAAGGCGGAGTCGGGAAGACTACGACCTGTGTGAATTTGGCTACATATTTAGCGGCTTATGGAAAGAAAGTATTGTTGGTAGATTTGGACTCGCAAGGAAACGCGACCACTGGTGTCGGAGTTGAAAAAAGTAAGGATATGTTAACATTTTATGATGTTATAACAGGCGAAGCTGATATTATTGAGGTAATCCAACCGACAAACATTCAAAACCTATCTATTATACCTAGTAATGTTGACTTGGCTGGAGCTGAGGTTGATTTGGTACAAATTGAAAACCGAGAGAAAGTTTTAGCTCGACAGCTAGAGATTGTAAAAAATAAGTATGATTACATAATGATGGACTGTCCTCCATCACTTGGTTTAATTACAGTGAATGCTTTGACTGCAACAGATAGTGTTATTATACCTATTCAATGTGAGTTTTACGCTCTGGAAGGGTTAAGTCAGTTGATGAATACAGTTAAGTTAATTAAACAGTATTACAACTCAAACATTGAAATCGAAGGCGTAATTTTGACCATGAAGGACAGCCGAAGCAATCTTGTGAACCAGGTGGCAAAAGAGATAAAAGGATTTTTTGGTAAAAAAGTATATGAAACTGTAATTCCTAGGAATGTTAGACTAGCAGAAGCACCTAGTCATGGTTTACCTATATATCTATATGATAACAAAAGCACCGGTGGCATCGCATATCACGAACTGGCGAGAGAATTTTTGAGGCGCAATAAGGATAGTGGAGTGCTTATGGAAAAGAGAAAACTATTTAAAGGAGATTTAGATAATGAGTAGTAAAGGTTTAGGTAGGGGGCTGAGCTCGCTATTTGCTATCTACGATGATGATAAAGAGAAGGAAAAGGAACCAACTCCGGTAAAAAAGCCCGAAAAAACCGAAGTAAAAAATGATATTTTGTCAAATGCAGATAATTTGTTAGAAAAATATAAAGCAAAAAAGCAACCAGTGCAGGAGCCAGAAAACACGGCTTTTGTTAAAGAAAAAGCTAATTTAGAAGAAAAAATAAAGACATTGAGCGATGAAATGTTCCCGAGCACTGGCGCGCGCCAGATTTCAATTAATAGATTAATGCCGAACCCAGACCAACCACGTAAGAGCTTTAACCAAGAGGCTTTGAAGGAGCTAGCGCAATCGATCAAGGAACATGGCGTAATTCAGCCGATTATTGCTGTGCCTCGCGGTGAAAATTACATAATTATCGCTGGTGAACGCCGTTTTAGAGCGAGTAAAATCGCAGGACTCAAGAGCGTACCTGTAATTGTAAAAGAGTATACAGACCAAGAAATGCGTGAAATCGCGCTTATTGAAAACCTGCAACGTGAAGATTTAAACCCGATTGAAACAGCGATTGCAATTAAACAATTAATTGATTTATATGGCTTTACACAAGACCAAATTGCAACAAAACTAGGTAAAAGTCGCCCAGTAATCACAAATACTTTGAGGCTTTTAAACCTTGAACCCGAAGTTTTAACGCTAGTCGAGAAGGGAAAATTACAACCAGCAATTGCGAGAGCAATTATAACATTACCGCGTGAACAGCAAATTGCTTTGGCGAAAAAAGCGTGCGACGGTAAGATGACAGCCCGTGAAGTTGAAAAAATTGTACAAGAATTTAATCAACCAGAAGCTACTAAGGCAAAAAAGGCACAAAATTTGAGTTTGGAACTTATTTCATTGCGAGATGATATGCAACAAATTTTTGGTACAAAAATTTCAATTCTAGGTAATGACAA
This sequence comes from uncultured Clostridia bacterium, assembly GCA_944381215.1. Classification (GTDB taxonomy): domain Bacteria; phylum Bacillota; class Clostridia; order Christensenellales; family UBA1242; genus UBA7867. The sequence goes on along the minus strand of CALWKF010000004.1, from coordinate 6,265 downwards.
GAAAGGTCGTATTTATTTCGACTATTATAATAAGGATGATTTGGAAAGAATTTACGATTTAATACAAAAATTGAAGTAAAAAACGTGAATTTTTATCAAAAATCTTGAATTTTGACCCAATTTAAAATGCGATGAGAGCCGAGATTTTTATTTTAGATGAGTAGTAATTCATTTAAAAAAGTAGTAAAAAGGTGTGTTTTTAGCGTATTTTTAATGTATTTTTAATAAATTTTATTGATTTTAAAGGAGATTTTACATGTTAGCAAGTTGGACAACTGACATGTGGTCGCCGATTATTGAACTATTTAATTTTATACCAAATTATGGTTTTATGATAATCGTGTTTACCATATGTTTGAAATTAATACTCAGTCCGCTCGATTTCTGGCAAAAGAAAGTTAGTCGAGCGAGCACACTAAAACAGCAAAAATTACAGCCAGAAATAGCAAAAATTCAAAAAAAATATGCAAATAACACACAAATGATAAATCAAAAGACGATGGAACTCTATAAAAAAGAAGGTTACAACGTCGTTGGCTCGTGTTTGAGTATGGTATTGAACCTTGCAATCACGCTCTTTATATTTATTACGTTGTTTATGGGATTGATTGGAATCTCTCAAAATAAGACTTATGCTCAATACCTAGAACTCGAAACTGCTTATAACGCTACATTTAATCAAGAATTCCGGGCAGAATATAATTTAACAGCTACTGATGATAATTCTGATATAACCGCAAAATTAAATGAACTAATTACCGCTCGAACGGATGAAGCGCGTAATAGTTTAATCGAAGGTGGAGTTGCAGAACCTACTGAGGAAGAAGTGTGGGCGCAAGCTCGTAGCTTAGTTTATGCCGAAGATATTGCAGACATTGTGAGCTTAGCGCAAGATTCCGCAAGCGAACGTTATGAGGAAATTAAGGACAACTGGCTGTGGGTAGATAACATTTGGCGTCCTGATACTTATGTAGCGGGCTTCCCAAACTTTTCTGATTTTCAAAATATTTCAAATTTAAACGCACAAGTAAATAATGATGAAACTCGCATAAATGAAATTAGGGATAACTACGATATAATTACTGCAAAAATTCAAGACACGTATAGCAGTTGGAACGGTTATTTTATTTTGGTAATTCTTGCGGGTGTGGTAACATTTTTATCTGTAACAATAACTCAAATGGTAACATCAAAGCGTAAAGAAAAGACCGAAAAACAGCAAATTGTCACAAACCCACAACAGCAACAGCAAAATCAAATGAATGGCGCAACTAAAATTATAAAGTGGGTAATGCCTGTAATTATGGTTGTGTTTACAATTGGCTACTCTGCTGCCTTTGCATTGTACATTGTAATGAACTCATTAATGAGTTTAATAATCTCGTTAATTTCGTTAAAAATTCTTGAAAAATTAGAGAAAAATAAAGAAAATAAGGAAAAAGACAAGAAAAAAGTGTCTTATAGTAGATAAAAATAATGCATAGTACTGGTACTATGCATTTATATTTTATATTTTAGGTTGGTTTTGAGATTGTCTGGTACGGGATCAAGGCCACCTTTTTGTTTTGGGCGACATCGTAAAATCCGCTTCATACCTAAGTAGCACCCTTTAAATACCCCAAACCTTTGTATTGCTATTAAGGTGTACGTGGAACATGTGGGCTCATATATACAGCAACTAGGTAAAATTTCACTTATTGTATATTTATATAGATATATAAGACCAATAGCTAAATATCTAAAGGGGAGTACTAGGTAGTAAACAAATTTATTCACTTTCTTATACCTTTTTTATAATTTTATCCACTTTTTCACTTAATTGTTGATAATTTAGGTTAATAACTTCGGGATGAACAACTATAACTATGTTTTTATATCTAATTTGATTGATATATTTCACTAAAATAGAACGTAGGCGTCGCTTTACCTTGTTTCGAACAACGGCGTTACCGACTTTATTGCTGACAGTTATACCAAAACGCACCTGAGGGAAGCGACTTTTTACAATGTAACCGCTGATTTCGCCCATGTTCACTTTTTTACCTTTGCGGAATATGTAGGCAAATTCTTTGCGTTTTTTTAATCTATTTTTAATTTTTAACATATTTTTACCTCATTTTTCGCGATTTTTTAATAAAAATTAAATACTATGCAGTGCATAGTATTTAAAAATTATGCGCGGACAAGTTCTTTACGGCCACGGTTGCGGCGACGCTTCAAGACCTTACGCCCTGCAGTAGTCTTCATACGTTCACGAAAACCGTGGACTTTACTACGCTGACGCTTTTTGGGTTGAAAAGTTCTTTTCATGATGATTCCTCCTGCGATATATATGTAACAAAAATTGTGAAATTAGTATACCAAAAAGTAGCACTTTTGTCAAGTATAACTTATATTATTTAGGCAAATAAGTTTGGGCTTATACAAGAATTGGCGCGATTTTGGGAATATACACAAAAATCCACGGGTTATCCATAGGAATTCCACAGAAAAACGCCCAGAAATTCACAGAACATTCACACAAACATTTGTATCAAAATTTGTCGAAAAGCCCGATTGCGCCTTGATTTTTAATGTTCGAATTTGTAGTTTTCCACATTTCCACACGATTACTAAATGTTCCTCTTATTTAAAAAAAATAAAATAAATAATAAATTATTTTTTTTCTTTCTCTCTGGGGTGAAGGGAAAAGCAAAAAAAAGCGAGCTTGGTTTGTTTAAGTGTGGGTTAGTTTAAAAGAGAAGGAGAGAAGGTTTAAAGTAAATTCAATAGTGTTTTGTGCTTGCAAAGATGCAGTGGTAAAAGCGTGGGGAGTTCGTGGCGAAAAGAGTTACAAGTCGAACGGGAGTGTGATGCAAAAATTGTTACGTGTTGAAAGAAAGCATTGTGTAGAGATAGTTAATCTGGCTTTAAGAGAGTAAGGGGTACTAAAAGAGGGTTTATGTTTAGGCTTTTTTATTTGGGTTGTGGTTACTCATGCGCGCGTACGCGTATATATAATAGTAGTTGCGATTGTGGAAAAAGCCTAGAAATCTAGTTTTTAAGCCAAAAATCAAAAAATTGGTTTATCGAGATATGTGGAAAACTTTTAATAAAATTTCGAGAAAGGATAGTAAAATAAGGTAGTTTTGATACAAATTTGTTTAAAGCAAAATTTTGCAAAAAAAGTGGAAAAAGTGGAAAAGTGGACAAAAGCCCGAAGGTAAGCCAAAAAATATGTGGAAAACTTGGAGGGTATTTGTGCAAGGCATCCAAAGATGAAAAAATGTGGCACAAGAGATTGACAAAAGGGCTTTTTATATGCGATAATAGAGGCGCACGGTGGAAAAGTGCTGGGAAGCACGCGAACTCCACGGGCATACTATAAGCAGATTAGTGGCTGGCTTAAATTGTAGTCGGGCTAGTCAAAAGTGTTCTAGCTGTTTGTGGAGGCTGGCTATAGTTTAGCTGGTTAACTCGCATTATTGGGTGGTTGCGCTTGTTCTAATTACTGTTTTAGTTTTTGATAAAGGTTCGATTGTTGAGTGTTTCGACGGGTGCATTTTGATTGCTAGACCTAAAAGTTGCAAGTATAGACTTTGAAAAATTGGCTAATTGCTGTTTTTTTACAGCCGAAATTGTACTTGTGATTTTTGCGACTATGTGGTAAAAATTGTAGGGAAAGTGATTAAATTTTGCGACTATACTGCATTTTTATAAAATTGACCACAAGAATTTTTAGTTTTAAAAGTTTTACACAGTGGATAACTTTTTAGCCTACAAAAACTTGATCAAGCATATTACTGGTGCTTGAGTTTTGCGTTTATAAAAGGAGCGATGCGGTTATGACGAAGGCGGTAGTCTTTGATATGGATGGCGTGATTTTCGACTCTGAACGTGTTTGGCAGTCTGTGTTTAAGACCGTGTCGGACCGCTTTGGCTATAATCTTGGGGAATATGTGCGCCACAACCTTTGCGGAATGGGCGAGCAGAGTATTATCGCGTATTTTAACGAAAATTATCCCGAGATTGATGCGGTGACCTTCCGCAAGGCCTCGCTAGAGGAGTATCAAGCCGAAATTTTGCGGGGTGAAAATAGGGTAAAGCCTGGCTTTTTGGAGTTGGTTTCGTGGTTAAAGGAGCAGGGAGTGCCAATCGGGCTGGCGACGGGGAGTACAAGCGAGCAAGTGGCACTGTGCTTTGAAAAGGCGGGGCTCGACTACAAGGCGATTTTTGAGACTTGGGTGTGCTCGGGAATGGGGGTAAAAGGCAAGCCAGACCCCGAAATTTACCTTGTGGCGTGCGAAAAACTCGGGACTGCGCCCTGTGATACAGTCGTGCTGGAAGACTCGATAAATGGGCTAAAATCGGCAATTTTTGCTGGATGTAAGGCCGTTTTTGTGCGCGATTTAATTGAGCCTAGTGCCGAAATTTTATCAAAATGCTACGCCTGTTGCGAAAACTTGGAGGAGGTTTTGGCACTTCTAAAAAGCGAAAAATTTGAGGCAAAAGCACCCTAAAATTTCATTAAAAAAGATAAAGATTTTTTAGATTTTTATTTACTTTTTTGATAATAATTTATTTAAAATATTTACTAATTTTTAGTAAATTGGTCAACAAACATTTATAAGATTTTTTACTTTTTTAAACTATTTTTCTCTATTAAAATGTGTAAATATTTAATTTAATTTCTATAAAATTTTATTATCAATTAAATATTTTTTGTTTAAAAATATAGTATAATTTTTAATTATTTTTTGATTTTTTTGTGGCTATTTTTATTAGCAAAAACAATGAGAAAATGAAACTAAATTATTCTATTTTTTAATTTTATTTTTATATTATATTGATACAAATTTGTATCAATATTTAAATAAAAAAACTCAATTGCTAACGATTTTTTATTTTAAATTAATTTATAAAGTTTTCCACTTTTCCACAATAAAATTGTTTTTAATAAATAAAAATTTGTATAATAAAAACATACTATTTAAAAACTATATTAGTCACTAATAAAAACTATTTTTTATCTATTTTATTTTTGTTTTAAGAGGAATATTTTTTGACAGCGTTTTGCTAAACTTTTTATAAGCGGAATAGATCCTTCGTCTAAGGGCTAACGCGGGTCGACACTCAGGATGACCAAGTGATTTTTTGGTATTATTATAAATACTACTACGCGCTATTTTTTTGTTAGTACGGCTATGCACCTCTTATTGTGTGTGCGACTTCGCACCGCGGGTCGAGGCTCAGGATGCCTTCCTGCAAGCGGGAAGTCTGGCGCGCAAGTGATGACCTCAATTAGAAATGTATGCTATCGCGCCAACCCCATAACCTCTTAAACCGCGCCAACCCCTAGTAAATTTAAATATAATGTGGGTACCGACCATGTGTTATTTTGTTGTTTGTATGATTATTTCCTTCTAATAAGGTGTTTTAATCAACTAAGTTATGTCAATAGACAGATGTTAAAGTCGTTAAAACATAGATATAGGATTGTAGCTCAGCCGGTTAGAGCACCACCCTGATAAGGTGGGGGTCGGTGGTTCGAGTCCACTCAATCCTACCAATAAAAGAGAGTTATTACAGCTCTCTTTTTTGTTTGCAAAAACCTTTCAAAAGCCCTATTTTTAGGGCTTTTATAAGGATTTTCGTTGGTAGTTCGAGAGCTGAATAACGGCTTTTTTATTGCTTTTTTATCAAAAACAGGTCAAATTTAGTGTGGCAAATGCACCCTATTTTTGTAGCAAATGATTTTTAATATAAAATTAGAACAAAAAAAAGACCGATAGTGAGTAATTTTTCACTATCGGTCTAATTCTTTTCAAAACTGCCTAAAACTGATATATTTGCTACAATTTGCTACAAACTGCTACAAAGATTTTTTACATCTCAAAATCTTTTTCTTTCTTCTTTTTCTTTTGTTCTCTTTCATATTCTTGCTCTTGAAGTTCTTGTTGTTTTCTTTCTTGTAGCATTTCTATGATTTTATCAATATCATCGTCTTTGATATTTTCAACTATTTTTTTATTATCAAGTTCTTTAAATTGTTCGTTTAGCACATTAGTTGCTTTTTCAAAATAACTTTTATCAACAGAGTTGTATGTTGAGATTGTTGTTTTAACATCTTTGTGCCCTAACAACGATTGTATAACTTTTGGATTTTGGTCGGCTTCAAATAGCATATTTGAGTATGTGTGTCTTAATCCGTGAAAATGGTTATTCAAGTTCTGCAAATCAAATTAGTACAAACGGCGAAATAGAAGTTGATTGTGTTAGTTTAGAT
>CALWKF010000003.1 GCA_944381215.1 uncultured Clostridia bacterium | reverse complement strand
CACTTTTTTCGTATTTTGTGTGCACTTTTTGCGTGCTGAAGCCTTTTAGACGCGCCTTGAAAATATCGCCGTAAGCATTGTCACCAATCAATAATACACTGTGACCTTTTATTTTTAAAGTTTGCTTTAAGTAGGTGTACATTCGCCCTGTAAGTTTGGATTTCATGTGGTCGCAAGACACGAATATGTCGGTAAACAAGTCATGCACTCCCAGAGCTTCGAGCCACCGCAAAATAACTTCTTTCCCGCAATAAAAGTCGGATACGATGTAAATAGGTTTGTTTTCTTCGTGGTATTTGCGCAAATTTGCAATTGTGTCGGGGTTTAGGTACTGCACATATTGCTCAGTTTTGATGTAGATTTCCATAGCAGTTTTTGTAAACTCCGCCACATCTAAATTCATCCTACTAGAAAGCTTTTCGCCGATTTGCGTCAGCACGTCCTCAAAGCGAAATTCGAGTTCGCCGTGGTGCAATTTGTTATTAAACGCTATTTTATTGCGCGCTTTTATAAAGGCATTGTATATAATTGAGGGTTCGATTCCGTAATTTTCCCCCACGTTCTCCGCCCAGCGATACAGCACCTCGGTAGGCGAAATTTTTCGCATGATTATTGTGTTAAAGCAATCTACTAATATTACTTCTTTTTCCATTTAAAACCTCGCTCGTTAAATTCCATTATATCAAAAATTTTACATTATAGCAAGCGATTGAGTTTAAGGCCTAACCTTTTATCTTTATACATCTTTTGAAATGTTGCCTTTTTTGTTTGTAAAATATGGTCGTTTGCTATATAATATACATACATATTTATATTTAAATTAGGAAAAAATAGTGGAAAATAAACGAAAACCATTTTTTGAATTTATCAAAAAATTATTGCGCCTTTTTAAGCGTCGCCCACGCGTGATTAATGAGAATGAAAGCCTCGACGATGTGGCAATTTATTTAAGCAACCACAGTGCCGCAAGTGGGCCTTTGATATACGAACTATACTTTCCAAAAGCCATTCGCTTTTGGGGCACGCACGAGATGTGTGGAAGTTTGGGGATGCAATGGAAATACCTGAGTACAACCTATTACCACGACAAAAAACACCTGCCTAAGTGGCTAGCCAAGATTGTGGCGACCATAGTGTGCCCTTTTGTGCACGGGTTCTACCGCGGTGTAAACATTTTGCCAACCTACACTGATTCGAGACTAAGGAGCACCTTGAAGGAAAGTTTCGAGGTTTTAGACAGCGGGCGAAGTATTTTTGTGTTCCCCGAGGACTCTTCTGACGGCTACCACGATGTGTTAAAGCAGTATTTTGCGGGCTTTTACGTGCTGGCTAGGCAATATTATCGCAAGACGGGCAAGAACCTCAAAATTTACAATATGTATTACAGCCGTAAGAAACGCACCTTGATAATAAAAAAGGCCACGACATATCTTGACCTCGCTAACTTAAACAAAACTGACGAGGAAATCTCTGAAATGATGCGCCAACAAGCCAACGAAATGTACAAACAAATTTTGTCCGAAAGCAATAAAAATAATAAAAAGGAGTGAAAAATGACAAAAACTTTACCAATTTCGATTGCTATGTGCCTGCTATGTATAACTTTAGGCTTTGTGCTGGTCGGCTGCGGAGAAACGCCACCCGCCTCACCCACCGAGTATAAAATCACGTTGCCCGCATCCACACTCTACGACATTGACGCAAACAAGACTACCGCCGAAGCAGGCGAGAAAATCACCTTGAAAATCGACCTAAATACCGCAGCCTACACGATTACCGAGGTGAAGGCAAATGACATCGTATGCGAACTCGAGGACTGCAGATACACCTTCACTATGCCCGAAAGCGATGTTGCGGTTACCGTTTCCACCGCGATTCAAGAGATTAATAGTGCAGACGTACTGTCTTGGTCCGCTAGTGCACCGAGCCAAATTTCTACAGCACACGAGGGCGACAACTTTGCTAAACAGACAATTTATTTCGATTTTAGCGAAAATATAAACAACCCACAAGCCGAAATCATCTCAACAAACGAGGCTGTCCTACCAAGCAGTGCCATCGACATTCACTTTATCGATGCAAATATGGGCACCATGAAAAATGGTGGGTACTTCAATATCGACCTGACAAAAGTTACTGTTGGCGAGACTTACCTAATTTTGCGCGTACACTCGAGTAGTGGTAGTAATGTTGATGACACAATCACCAAAAAAATCGAGGTAAAAGAGTATGGTACTCTCGAGGTTGCCACTTGGACCAACACCTTAAACTTCGACCTCTCCCGCATTTTCGATGAGTACAGCACCCAAGGCGAAGGCATTACCATTCAAATCAACGATAAAAACGAAATTTATGGCGGGCCAGACTACTACGTTTCGCAAGTCGCAACTAGTGAAGATGAAACCGTTACCATTAAGTATGTGCCGAATCACGCGTACACGATTAGTATAATGGTGTTTGAATACACCGACGACCAAGGGCATATTAGAATAATTGCCGAGTTCGACCTTGATGAAGCATTTAGTGGCGACTCGATTACGGGCTTTAACCGCTATGAAGACGGCGAGTTATTCTTTATGAGAGATGGTGCTAGCCTCGATATCGACGTACACGAGCGCACTTATTCCTAAATAAACTAAAAACCGCACCTAAAATTTGCTTTTGGGTGCAGTTTTTTATATTTCGAAAAATAGCGATAAATTTTTAAATTAGTTTGAGAAATTCACGCTACTAGGCGGTTAATTTTTGCTTTTGCTTTTTTCCTTAAACTATTTATTAATATAAAAATTCCCAGCAGTACTAATGTCGAGATAGTTATAACCAGCACCAGCCCGAGTGTCGACACGTCGGTACCAAAAAAGGACATTTTTACGTCGAAACTGCTAGCGATGCCGTCGACCATTTCGGCTGGCAAGGTTTGCCCCATTTCGTCCAAAACGCCGTTTAAAAAGCCTTGCCTAAACAAAACCGTTGCGTAAGTCCCGGGCAGAAGCGACACGAATGCTTGCATGCCCTCGCCCATTGTATTTAGCGGCATATACGCGCCACAAATAAAGCCGTACAGTGCGGAAACGAGCGTGCAAACTCCGCTAACTACACCTTGCGAACGGGTAAAAGTCCAGATAATGTTTGCCAAAACCGTGCCAAATAGCGAGGTTATAATTATACTGAACACGATTAGCAAAAAGTCCACAAAATCGATATAAAATCCGACGCACGCAAGGTAAATCAGCCCTACTGCCAGCAAGACAAATGCGATTATAAGCGTGGAGAACAGGTTTGCGAGCACATAACTCAGTTGCAGTGTGCTCTTTTTCACGGGCGATACTAAAAAGTCGATATTGGCCTTGTTAATTTTGTCTATGACCATCATTCCAGAGCAAAAAGCGACGGTTATGCACGAGGTCGCCAGCACCGAAGAAAACAGCCACCCGCCAGTAAAGGCATCGACTAAACTTTGGTCCAAATTAAAGCCCGCAACTATTGAAAGTATGCTATCCTCATACGTCGATTGCAGAAACGCGACAAACAAAACGAGTAAAATGATTGGTGTAATTAGCGAAACTAGAAAGGTCATTTTGTCCTTAAAATACAGCTTAATATTTCGAAAAGTTAAATAGGAAAGTTTTCTCAATTCGGACTGATTATTCATACATTCTCCTTCAACTCTTTTCCTGTAACAGATAAAAATACGTCGTCCATCGAGCCTTTTAGAATTTCGATATCTTTAAAAAGCGCGCTATGTTTAACAAGGAAGTTCTTTGCTTCATCTGTATTTTTGAACTTAATTTCCAAGCATTTTTTATCTTTTTTATAGGGAATTTTGTCCTTTTCTAAAATTTCTAGAATCGCTTTATCATACTTGTACGCCTTGATATAGTCGTTCGCGTACTTGTTTTTTAGGGTTAAGGGCGAACCTTCGGCGACGATTTTCCCGCTGTCGATAATTACGATATTATCGGCCAGGCTCGCCTCCTCCATGTAGTGAGTCGTGAGCAGTACGGTTAAATTTGTGTTTTTCCTAAACTCGTTTATCATATCCCAGACGAGCTTACGTGTCTTCGGGTCGAGGCCCGTTGTTGGCTCATCGAGTATCAAGATTTTCGGCTTGTGCAAAAGGGCTCTTACGATGTCGACTTTCCGCTTTTGCCCGCCACTCAATTTGTCGAGTTGCTTTTTTAAAAGTGGCTTCAAGTCGAGCCTATTTATAAAATATTCAAGATTTTCCTCAAATTCTTTTTTACTCATTCCGTACAGCATTGCCCTGTATCGCAGGTTGTCATAGACGGACAATTTTTTGTCGAGCACCAAAGATTGAAAAACGATACCAATGCTCGGCAAAATTTTAGATATATCGTCCACCGAAAAGCCGTTTACCATACACTCGCCACTATCGCGATTTAAAACACCAACTAATATGTTTATAGTTGTGCTCTTCCCCGCCCCGTTGAGCCCTAGAAAGGCAAACAGGTCGCCCTCTTCTACAGAAAACGAAATATCATCCACAGCCTTTGCTTCGCCAAAATACTTTTTTAAATTTTTAATTTCTATTATATGGCTCATAAAAATTCCTTTAATCTTATTCCACAATCAAAATAATATTATCATAAAAAAATGTCTATGTCTACTTTAATTAAATACTAATGTGGATTAAACCTAAAAATTTGCATTTTACACAAATGAATTAAGAATTTACCATATTTTTAAGATAAAAATCGTTAGTTACCCACCTTTATATCACATTTTCACCTGCTCTCATTTTTTTAGATTGAAAACGCAAGAAAAACTTAAATTATGTAGCCATTCCCCCGATTAAATTTGTAAAAAGTATGTTAATTTTTCTTTTTTTATGGTATGCTTGTTATGTTTTAAGGAGGAGCATATGATAAATTTAAACCAACAAATCATTGATTTAACAGAATTTTCTTTTGGAGAGCGCTTAGCTTTAATAAGAGGAGTAAAAAGTAAAAAGCAGCAAGAAGTAGCTGCTGACCTAAACCTATCTTCTAAAAATTTAAGCAAATGGGAGACTGGTGAGAGTAAACCTTCTATGGAAGATTTGGAAAAACTCGCAAACTATTATAATATATCATTAGATTTTATTATTAAAGGGGTGGCTAGTTCCAACGAAGACAAGCAAATGGCAACAGAAATGAAAAAATTAAGCAACGCAAATAGTTTAACTAAAGAATTTAATGAAGTTTTAAAGCCTTTCGGCAGATTTTCGACCGAGGAAAAAAGCAAATTATACAAAATAATGAATGATGAAATCTATGTTAATGTAAGAGAAACTGTGGCGACTGGCGACATAGACTTATATAAAATATTAAGTAGTAAGTATAAAATGTATGACCCAACCCAAAATATACAAGGCAGTTTTCCTCACAAATTAACATTAGATGAGGCAGTAGAAACGAACAACCTTGAGTTTTACAAACTTGCTCTTGGAGATCTTAATGAAGCAAACATCGCTCGCGAACAGTATAATGAAAGGATGAGAGCAATCCATTATAATTTCAATGAACAAAAGCCAATTAATATTCAGTGGGAATTATCTAAAACTTTGGAAAAAGTAGTCGAAAGATACCTAAATTCAGATAGCGATGACTTGATTCAGTGGTTACTGGACAATGGTGCTTGCATGATACGGCACTATATTGATTATCCTGATAAGCTTGATATGATTCAAACTAGCATAATTAAAAGATTAATAAAAAACAATAAATAATTATTTCAAAAATTATATCAAATTTAAACAACACCCAAAAAAGCATTCAGCTTTTGGGGTGTTGTTGAGTTTGCGGACTTTTTTGTGTTAAATACTTATTTTATTAGAAGTTTATTAGAACTATCTAAAGGTTTTTCAATTTCATTTTTTACATAATCTACAGCTTCTCTTAAAATATGCTTGCCGATTTTTAAAACTTCGTTTCTATCTTTTTTAATCAATTCCAAATATTTCTGCTCTTGTTTCGTTTCAAAAATATATTTACCTATGATATTGAACATATCATAACCATCGTATTCTTTTGTCTTAATTTTATTAGAATCAGCCAGTGTTGCCATATCAAAGCCATCAGCGATTTTATCTAAATATTCAATCATTCTTAAAAAATCTTCTCTTGAAATATCATCAGGATTTCCGTCAAGATACACTGCGAAAGATTCATCAAGCCATTTAACCCTTCCTATATTATATTTTTCATATACAGTTTTATCAAAAAATAAATGCATGGTTTCATGAGCCAAAGTGTACATTTGATTTTCAGGATTTTTAATATCAACTAGCACTTGAATCTCTCCGTTATAAAAACAGCCCGCAGCCCAACTAGGAGGAGTTCTGCCATTTGAAATGTCTTTTATGTAATTTACAAAGTTTTCACGATTGATAAAAAAACTTGCTTTTAGAACGTCAATATCGGTTTCTTTACAATCAAAAATTTTATAAAACTCAAGCCTCTTTTTCTCCGCCCAAGAAAGAGTTTTTTGCACAAAATCTTCAAGCTCTGGTTCATATTTTATTATATAATCCTTTGTCGTTATGCTTTTCATTACACACCTCTTGACTTAATTTTATCATAATTTTTAAAACTTTGCAATTAAATTATAAATTGAAAAGCGGGATTAAACTCGCAGAGTAAAACGAACCAAAATTAAAAACGAGAGATGCAAAAGTTTATTTTCTAAATTCAATAAGAATGCCCTTATATTTTTTGTAATTTTTCTGCACTATAATTCTCTATGAAGTTTTTTATGATTTCTAATATTTCTTATAATTGTTTTCTCTCTTGAAGTATTGGCGGGAATGATGAGAGATTAGCGGTAGAAAAAATATAAACCGTAATCAAAATCAAACAAAAGACACCTAAAAGTAAAACTTTAATAGAATAAAAATCCACCAGTATACCTGGTGGTTTTTCATATAACGGGTAAAACCCTCCGTTACAGGCAGCACGAAATCGTGCACAACTTATCTATGCAAAGTTCTTCATCCCTTCCCTACTTTATTAATTTATTTAATTTTTTCTATTTTTATAATCTTCTTCCTACTAAATTTATTTCGTTAATTTTTTCTCTCTTGATACTTTCATTTCTTGTTCATCGGTAAACCTAAACGGAACCACGGGACTATCCCGTGGTTTTCTTATAACAAAGAAAAAGTCATAGTATGTAATTATTTACTATGACCTTTTTAATATTTTAATTTCTTTTTAATTTTGTAAATACTTTTAAAATTTGTTGAATAAGTTTTAACAAACTCAAAACTAGTGCGATTATATCTGCCAAGATATAAAGTTTAAATAGGTTTTTTAGTGTTGTAATTTCTTGTTCATTGAATATATTTGAGCTTTGCAAAATCTCAATAGTCTGTTTATTTGCTTTTTTCTCTACTTTAATATTTACAATTTGAAAAATAAATACTAATAAATAAAAACCAAGTCCAATTAACAAACCGATAAGTGTAGGGATTCCTGTAAACTTAGTTAGGATATCTATAACAAGACCTACAATAATAGCCCCATAGAAAAGAAGTGGTGTAAATAATGTTAAAATTTGAAGAATATATCTAAAGCTAAAACTTTTATCTTTGTTTTTATGTTGAATTGCAAGACAAACTTTTTGTGTCGCAATACCAACAGCAGTTATAGATGATGAATTTAATATATTTGTCCTTAAATATATTGTCTTTTTCATTACACTATAATGATTTCCAAAAAGTAAAATTCTTCTAAAAAAACCAAGTTTTTTAATTTGTACATATTGAAGACCATTTGCATCAAGTAATGACCTTGCTGTTTGTTCTGCTGTTAAACCATTAGACAAGGGCATTTTGTTATATTGTTTATATTTGATAATTAAACTGATTTGAACAACTAGTGCAATTACCAAAAAAATTAAAATTAATCCTGAAACTATCAATGATGCAAGTTCAATTCCACTTAAATTTAACATATTAATCCCCTTTTTAGTAAATATATCATATAAAAAATAAAATGTCAACCTTATATATATTTGACTTCAAAGATTTTTAATTGTATAATTAAATAAGGAGATTAGAATGGTTAAAAAAGATTATCATATTAATGTTGTAAAAGCAGAAGATATAAAAAATCAAAATAATTTAGAAAATACCCAAAATGTGATAACGCAAGTAACAAATGTAAATGAACCTAAAGAATTAAAAACTGGACTTATGATTGGCGGGTTAATTTCGTTTTTTCTTTCAATGTGTTTTATGGCAGTTACTGTATTTTTTTTATTGCAGACATATAGTTCAAATAGTGATGCGCAAAAAGCAGTTACATTCATTGTTTTTATTTTAACAATAGGTTGGATTAGTTATATTCCGGGAGTTATTTGTTCAATTATTTCACTATGTTTGCACCCATTTGTAATTAAGTCAAGCAATAAAGGACAAAAGGCGGTTGGAATAATATTTACAATTCTAACTATTATTATCATTATTGCATATCTATTTATTGCAATTTATATAATGTCTTTGCCAAGTAATTAGCCAAGATGTAAAAATTTTTATTGTAATGATATATAAAAAATGAGATTTCATCAATTGATGTAATCTCATTTTTCTTTATATTAAACATTAAATTTTTTAATTTCATATTTACAAAGACATGTTCTTATTAAACATCATGGACTTTATTTTTTCTTGATAACCTTATACAAAATAATTTACCACCTCTATATTATTAAGTACATGTTTTTTTAAAAAGTATCGTGGGTTTTTACTGTTTTTAGCAAAATTTCTTAAAAATATTTTGCCCCTCTATTATATATAAGGACATATCTTTTCAAATCGTGGGGTCATTTTTGCCATTTTTATAAAAAAATTTTTTAAATTTATTTTACCTTTTTTATAATATTAACTACAATTTTTTTCAAATCGTGTAGTATATTTGAACAATTTTTTCAAAAAAAAGTTTAAATATTTTTGATTTCTATCCCCTCACTTATATACAAATCGTAATACACTTTTGTGCCTAAAAGCCCCTAAAATACTGGTGATAGTCAATTTAATATTAGCGGTATTGCAGACAATGTTGATTATTGGAAAGTTACTAGTGAAGTTAGACTAACCGAACAAGACTTTGTCGCAAGATATTTAACTAGTGAAAATGGCTATTACTATGCTCTTTCTACCGAGAAAATCAATGAATTAAAGAACTTTGAAAATATAGAAATCAATATTGATTTTAATATTTCAAACTTTGAAGATGTTAATGTGTTAGGGCTTGATTATTATGCTCTTTATGGCTTAAAAATCAAAACTTTGACGATTTCTTCATCGACAAAAAGAGATTTTAAGTTGTTAGTTGGCTCTCTCAAAGATACAGGCTTAACTTCTATTGAAACTAACAATGCAAATCTTATAAATATCAATTCGGGGGTGAGTGTATGAAATGGTATTGGTATCTAATTTGTGCAGTACTAATTGTTGTTGGCATATTCTCATCTATCGAATTAGTCGAAATGTTCAATGTGTCAAGCAAAGAATATGGCACAGCAATTACTATTGAAACAAAGAACAATTATGATGAAATAGCAAGACTAACCGAACAAGTAAACAATTTGCAATCATTGTCAAATCAATTACAAAAAACAAATGAGTTGAATGTTGAAACAATTAACAGTTTAAATAATCAAATTAAATCATTAAATGCTCAAATTAGTGAAATGAATTATTTAATTAACAACAGTGGTTCAATCGTTTCTTCATTAAATGCTAAAATTGCTGAACTTGAAAAAAGTGTAGCTTATTACGAAGAATATTAAGCAATATTTACTTCCGTTTACTCCTACGAAAACTATGCTACAAAAGACACTCAAAAGGCAAAGAGATATAAGGAGGAAATATTAAAAATGCTTTAAAACAAAAAAACTGACAAGGTGTTCTTATCAGTTTCACTTGGCGGAGAGGGAGGGATTTGAACCCTCGCTACGGTTTCCCGTACTGCGTCCTTAGCAGGGACGTCCCTTCGGCCTCTTGGGTACCTCTCCATAGCCGAATTAAAATTTAAGTATAAAGTTGTTTGTTATCACTGCTTACTTGCAAGCATCTTGAATTTCATTACCCTCTCTATTCAATGAAGTAAATTGATGCCATTGAATTTCGATACCTCTCCTATCTAATAAAGCAAATTAATACCACATGATATCTTACTATCCTTTCTATCCGATAAAGCAAATCAATACCATAAACAAGCATATTGAAATCTTACTGTCTTTTCTATCCGATAGAGCAAATCGATGCCACAATGTTTCAATAAACGCAAAACTAATGTATCAAAAATTCGCAAGATTAAACCAGTTTGCCGATGTTTTAATTTTGTGATAACATTTGAATTATAGCATAATAGATAAAACTTGTCAACTGAGTAAAGCATTAATTTTTGATTTAATTTATTTTTATTCGTTTGCATAATATTGAATTATATTAGTGTTATGTTATTTTAAAATTTGTTTACCCCCTACTATGTGTATTTAAAAAAATTTTATGAAATAATACGCTCGCGATTATTCTAATGTGAATTTTTTATGTCAAGCAAATGTCCGCTCCCAAAATTTGCACCAGTATTTTTGTTGTTGTTATCGCCTACTTTCATTGATGTAAAGCAATCAAATATATTTGCAAGAAATCGAACAACAACATTCCTTTATTAACAATAGCTATTAGAGATAATTTATATTTTGCTTTTTTAATTATGTTAGATTACATTTTGTAATTAAGAATTACATGCCAAAGTAAGTAAAATAGTAAAGATTATAACAAACGAAATTTACAAAATAAGAGAATAAATAAATCTTAAAAAAATTAATTCCTTATACATCGACGCTTTCCGGCATAAAATAAAAACATAAAAAACACACAATTTTACACAAAAAACAACAAAAAATTGCGTTTTTTATGCGATTTTTTATAATTTTTGATTATTTTTTTACTAAAATTTACTTTATTTCTTCTTAAAGCTTGGTATAAAATTGTAATGTAAAAAATCACTTAGGAGGAAACTATGTTTCAATTCATTCTTGTTACAAACAACGAACAAAAGGATGCGCAATTGCGCTCAGATTTCATTCATCTTTTTGGCTATGAAGGTTTTACCGAAATTCACCAAATCGATGACCAAACAATCTACCAATACCAAGACTGCATTTTTGCAACTTTTGACCCTCGAGTAGTTGCAGAGGTTGTGCAATTTATGGGCAGAAGCAAAGTCAGACTCGAATATATCAGCTTCCCTGAGAGCAAAGAGACGATATACTGCGTGGGTAAAACCGAAATTTTTTACAATCACGACCCGCATGTAGCACACGAGATTGCTTCGCTAATTGATGAGGTTTTTCTCATTATTGGGTTGAGGCGCAATTTGCAAGGTGCCGTATATTTAAAGAGCGCAATCGAAATAGCAATCAAGGACCCTCACGCCGTGTTGCGAGGGATAACTACCCGCCTTTATCCGCAAATTGCCAGCGAATTTGACACCTCGACTTCCAGGGTGGAAAGGTCGATTAGACACGCGCTCGAAACCTGCTACGAAAACGCAAAATTCCCTGCGCTTAATGATCTGTTTAAGATAAAAGTTTTCGACCAAAAAGACAGGCCATCGAACGGCGAATTTATTGCCCTAATTGCCGATAAAATTAAATTGAAATTAAATGAGTATCCTTATTCAACTCATTATGTAAAAAATTTTTCAGCTTAAAAAACTAATTAAAATAGGTACTATGCATTATAAAAATGATTGCATAGTACCTTATTTTTGCGTTTAAATTGCAATTTTTGCACTTTTAATATAAAATTTAATAATTTGTATTTTTAATTGTTTGAATTTTTTATATTTATTTTTATTTTTCTATAATTTTAAAAATTTCCTTTGCGCGCTTAATTGGAACTGGTGCGACTTGCTCATTTACATTCCTTTCAATCTTCAAAACAATAGCCTCGACCAACTCGTTTTTAATACCAACAGGAACGAGTACTTTGTCCCCCACTTTCAACTGCAAAAATGGATTAATATACCAACGCACTTCGCTCATACCGTTTGATAATTCGACCTTTGCAAAATCGCAAATTTTCATATCGCGGATGACCCCGCCAGCCAATGAATGAATCATTTTTTACCTCACTCTATAATTTTAATTTAACATATTGTTAAAGTTTAAATAATTATTACCAACTTCTTCTGCATATAATAATAGAATGAAAAGGCATAAAAGTCAATAAAAATTGCTTATTCCGTTGACATTTCTTTTGTTTTATGATAATATACTTATATTCACGCGGGCGTAGCTCAGTGGTAGAGCTCCAGCCTTCCAAGCTGGCCATGTGGGTTCGATTCCCATCGCCCGCTCCATTTGAGTGCGCGTGATTTTGTTTAATCATTGTGGGCTCATAAAACACAACTTCGAGGGAATCGAACGGGCGTGTCTCGAGCAAGCCTGCAGTGCAGGGTTGCTAACGCCCCAGCATGATAGTGCAACGGAGTGATTCCCATCGCCCGCTCCATTCGAGTATGCGATTTAGTGATATTGTATGTCCGAAATTAAACGTGCATGCTCGCAAGAAAGCAGTACTACAATGTGTTAGCATTTTAAATTACTCGCTTTTAATAAACCAAATGCTTAAATGAGAATGCATATGCATTTTTCATAGTGGCAGGACTATTAAAAACAATTTAATACTTATGCGGATGTGGCGGAACTGGCAGACGCGCTAGATTTAGGTTCTAGTGGGAAACCGTGGAGGTTCGAGTCCTCTCATCCGCACCAGACAAGAATAAAACGAACCTTGAAAGAAAGCAAATTTCAAATTCAAAGTACGTTTTATTTTTTAATAATAGTTGGTTTGGAGTGAAAATTTATTTTTAAATATTAAAAAGATTGTCTTACTTTAAAATTTCCTAAGAATTTTTTTGGTGATTTATCCTAAAAAAATTGATATCTTTACTAATATGTAAAGGATAATATAGATTACATATTGTAAACCTTTTTTATTTTAATAAATGATATAAATTCATTAAAGGCTGTATTTTGTATCATTTTTATCAAGAATTAATTCACAAACGCCTTCATTAATACCTTTAATAATTCTAATGTTTTCGAAACATTGTTGTAATTCAATTCCTGCTTGTATCCCAGCATGATCTATTTCTGCTTGTATGTTTTCTTCTGTTATCTCATTTTCTGTTTTGGGATTGTTCAGTTGTCTTATTCTTCCTTTCCATTCGTAACTATTGATAAATAAGCGTTTTCTATCCTCATAAGACAAAGTTGATGGAATTTTTTTATTTAATCTATACTTCCCTAATAACCAAAAAATAGGTTCTTTATTGTGAGTAGTCCTTAATAAATTTATAAAACCGGATTCTTTAAGTTCTGGTTGAATTGAAAGATATTTTTGCATATTTTCTGATGACTCATGGCAAGCTTTTATAATTTGTTTATAAGATTGATTAGTGTATTTAAGTATATATGGACAACTTGTAGAATGTAAAATTTCGCTAATTTCTTTACCATTTATTACATCAATTAAATACTTTTGGTCAGGTTTGGTTAAAGAAAATAATTTAGATCCAAATGACATATTAAGGTTATGTATTTCTGTATATTTAATCGTTAATTTTACATTCTTATTATAAATATTCAACAAATATAGAGCTGCCAAAGCATTTAGCAATGCTTTAATATTCCCCATATATAAACAATTATACCTGTCATGCTTTACTGCTTGATAACACTTAGCCCAATATGTACCAGATCGTTTATCGGCCTTTTTTAAGGGTGTCAATATCTTGTTGTTATCATTAATAAAATTGAAATTGATTGAACTAACTAAAACTTGTTTATCGTTTAAATTCCACTTTTGATTTAAAAGAGCAATACAATCTGTGTCAAAGTAAATATCGTTTGAACCACGAATTTTTTGACCTCCATTATCAAAATATAATTCTTTTGAAATAGCTTCAATCTCAACACAGCACCTTACTAATAAATCAGCAATATGTGGAGAATAAACTTCTAGTTGATTATTTTTTTCTATTACTTGAATTTGATTTGTTTTACTATTTATTTTAGTTATGTTATCCGTTATTGAAATGTACTTAGATAAATTTATAACCTCGTCTTCTAAATTTAAATAAACTTGCCAAAACATATCTTCTCTATCCATTCTCTTACTCCATTGGCTTGATTTTTGCTTCGATAAAGTTGATTTCTTCTTCGGTTAAGTTATATTTTTTATAAAGTTGTTGGTCAATTTCTGGAATGGACTTACTCCAATCAATATCAGATTTATCAGTAAAATCTTGAAGTGGAACATTCATCCATGTTTTTGGTGTCTTATTACCTTGAGTTACTTTTTTAGTGCCTAACATAAGTCTAGCAAATTTAGTTTTAATATATTTTAGTAAATTTTTTGCCTGTTTTTCATCTCTAAAATTCCCAAAACTTATAAAAGTTTCAGTATGGCCGATCATCGGCGTGCCGATCATCGGCGTGCTTAGTGCCTCGCCCAAGGCTCCAGAGCCATTGGAGCTCGGCACTAATACTTTATAATTTTCAAAATTTTCTGGAGGATTTAAATACCTTTTATCAAAATATTTAAAAACTCTCTTATTGTTGATAAGTCCTAAAATTTTAACAGAATTACTATCAATCTTTTTATCTGTAAAGACTTCAGGCATTTTTTCAAAAACAGAAGAAGCAAGATATCTCCTTGAACCTCCTGATAAAATTTCTTTACAATCAAACTCTGGATGTTCTTTTAAAAATAAAGCAGAATATTTATAACTTGTATTTGAGTACATTATGCTGGATAATGGTGTAGATGTATACTTTTGAACTTTTAATAAAATTTCCTTCACTATATCTATTTGAACAAAATTTCCAATAATTCCAAAACTTTCATTTTTGTCTCTATATGTTATCGCAACCCCACCTTTTATATCTACACTATCAAAAACATCTTTAGAATTTGCAAAATACTTTATAACCTTAAAATGCTCATCATTTAACATCTTTTGATTCCATTTACTTGGCGTTTTGCCGACATCGAATAGAAATCGCCCTGGCGTGATTAATGTAACTCTATTAGACAGTAAAAATGCAACGTTGTAAAACAAATGATAAACAGGAGGTTGCTCTCCTCTATTATCTATATTTTCTTGATAAGGTGGATTGCCGACTATTGCATCAAAATTCATTTTACCCTCCATTGTTTTATCATTCATATTCCAAGTAATTGCATTTGAAAGTTCACTTGTTAATTGCTCTTTTTTAGTCTTTAATTTATCAATTATATTTTCTTCCACATGAATATTTGCTTTATAGTCCTTAAAGCCAACAAGCGTTCGTTGAGTAATTTTCTTTGCCATCTTTGTTTTACATAGAACAAAAATATTTTTTTCGACTGTTTCTCGCCAATAATCTTTGTTTGTCGCTAGTGGGCTATTTAATTTATTCTTATATATACTATAAGCCATATATAAAGGATATAATCCCGTTTTTGAATTGATTTCAAGAATTTTAACTTTTGGATTATTAAATACATCATTCGTAACTTTACCATAGTTTATAAACCTTAGCTCTTCAATCATTTCTGAATAATCTTCATTAAAGAAATTATATCCACCCAAGCAATCTCCAATATGCATATTAACAACTCGCCAAGGTGTTAAAACCGTTTCTTTATCAGGATTTTTGAATTGAGCAAAAATTTCTGATAACCTAATTATTCGCTCTTTCGGTGGCAAACTATCTGCATTTTTTACACTATCTCTTATCTTTTTGCCACAAGCCTCAAAAATATCTTTATCGTAGTATTTTTTAAACTCATTAAAGATGTCTTTCGTAACGCCATTAGGCATAAATTCAGCCCAGGAAGCAGGATCAATGTTTTCAGCAAAGTTATCTATTGTGATTGTCTCATTGTCTTTTACATCAGCCCCATAAATCATAAGTGGTATTCTTATTGAAATGCCTCTTAATATTGAGATTGCTGTTTGTTTTTGATTTAGCTGTTGTTTTCGCTTTTCAAGTAAGGCCTTTTCTTCTAGGGTTAATTCATTTTTTCTTTTCTTTTGAAGACGCTTCAATTCTTCATATTGCTCATTTGTCAAACCTTGTTTATTTACATCAACTTCTCTTTGTTTCTTTGTCTGTTTTGTTGTTCCAATTATTTTTCTTAAATTATTAAACTTTTCTAATTCTAAGCCATCTAGTTTTAAAAGTTCATCATTGTAGAGTTTGCTATCTTCAAAACCACTACTAATAACTTTATCAATTTCAATTTTCTTTAATTGCTGTAATAGCGAATTAACGCTATAATAAGACATTTTAGAGCCATCGATACCAATAACAGGGCAGAAGTTTAAAAATTCTCCTAAAACGACTCTATCTTCGTCTGTTGTTGTTCCTGCCTTATATGACAATCTTGTTGCAGCTGCAGCAACTTTCAAAGTTCTATCTGGTGCGAAATCAAAAACATAGCAATGCTCTTTTATTTTACCATTGATATTGCCAGGGGATTGAACACGGAAAATAGTCTGTAAATAACTTGATGGAGAAGTTGCATAAGAACCTGCAAGCATCAACACATTCGACCATTCTTTTATTGTAACACCCGTAGTAAGTTTTCCACAAGATAAAGTGATTGTATAACCAGTGGTTCCTGCTTCTTTTATGGCTTTTTTAACTTTTGTTAATGCATCAGCACTTTCTTCTTCAAGGTCTCCATCTCCTGCAACATTTACAATTTTGAAAGCACTTGAGCCAAAAACTGGGTGTTTCTTTAATAATTTACTAAGAGCAAAAGCTTCTTTAACACCTGGCAACATCCAAAGAGAATGTTTGAAATAATCTCGATATTCCTCTGTTGAATAAGGATAATTTGATTCATCATCCTTTTTAGTTAGAAGATTTAAGAAACTCTCAATATCTTCTTCGTGAACAAAATCTCCAACTTTTTTATTTTCTGGAACTTTTCTAAAATCTTTTTCAATATCGCCAGTCCATACTCTAAAAAATTCCTTAAAATTAAAGGCTTTATCTTCTAAGTCTACATATGCTGAATTAGTGAAAACTTTATTTAAGTTGTAAGTGTAGATAGTCATATCAGGAAGCTCATCATATGGATTTCTAATATCTCCATAATTAGACCACCAGTCTTTTTTTGCTTTTTGTTCCATAACATAGTCCCAAGTAAAAACTTGGTTCTTCTCGGTAAACTCATCAATAATATTAAATGGCGTCCCTGATAGCATTAAAGTTTTAGATTCTGTTTTATCTTTTCGCTTAATTATATTTTCTAAAACTGCTGTTCCTAAATCTGTTAGTGTTCCTTCGTGAGCTTCATCTATTACAACAAAATCCCAATCAATTGAAAATATTTCATCATTTTTATCAAATTTACCACCAACTGTCTGAGAACCTCTCAAATCTTGAATAGATGCAAAATAAACAAAATTTTCAGATTCTTTTACAAGATTTTGAAAACTTAATCCATTTTTCTTGCTACCAAATTTATAATCGGTATCATAAAAGATTTTATCAAAATCTTCAAACCAGCCTTCATTCACAACTGGTCTATGTGTCAATATAATTGTTTTTTTAAATTGCATACGCTTGACTACTTCAAGAGCACACAATGTTTTCCCAAAACGCATTTTTGCATTCCAAAGCATACGACTGCCTTTTTGCAAATACTGTACCGACTGCTCGATTGCTTTCGTTTGGTCTGGTCTAAAAATTATTGGATTTCTATATTTTGTAATTTCTTCACCGCTCAAAGAATGCCTGTTTGACTTTACGGCTTTTATAGCATTTTTAGCAGTTTCTAAATCCGTTTCATACCATTCCAATGGTTTTCCTTTAATATCATCAAAATGTTTCTTTTTTATACCAGAAGCAGTTAAAACAGCACTAACATCATAATCTCTGAATGCTTTAATTTCATTGTTCTTATTCTTGAAAACTGCAACTTCTGTGTGTAATAGTTCATATTTTATTCCTGCAGTTCGTGTGTAACTATCAATTCTTTTTCTAGCAGCATTATTTAATAAATCACAATTAGGAGAAAAGCTTTGCCAATCTTTTGCATCAATAGAGGCATCGCCAACTTTTACAAGACCTTTATGTCTTGCGTCATTGATTCTAAAAATATATATTAATTTATATTCAAAAGTATTTCTAAAATTTAACATTATTTTCTCCTATTCAGTAAATTGATAAATTTTATCGACCTTTTTGTTTTCCAATTCATTACCTTGCAATAAATTCCAGTATGTTGTGAATTATTATTTTTCTTACATCCAGGGCATTCTTGTGGCTCTTCTTCATTAAAGAATGTCATTTGCAGTTTTGGAATAGGCTTGCAACTATCTGGAATAACGAATTTAAGTCCATCCATTTGCCAAATGTTCCAAGATAAAATTTTTGCTATTTCTTCCAAGTATTCTTTAATAGGATAGTGTTCAAATCTTTCAACATAGTAATCAATAAAAGTAAACAACAAGTTCTCTCTTGCAATTAAAAGGCTGTCTCCCTGCCATTCAAAACCATAGATTGATTTATAAGCCTGAATAGTCCAATCGTGCCAATTTTTTTCATTATCAACATTTTCATTCACAATTCTCAATTTTCTATCAAGAAGACCAATTCTATTATTAGGCTCTAACCATTCTCCACTAACAGTATCATATCTACTTGCAAGATATGGAGCTTCCCCACAGGAAATTTCAAGTCTATTTTCTTTTACATAATCTTGCCAAGTTTTATTCTCTGGAAAAACAATTTTTTCTTTTACGACCTGCCAACTTTTTTGTTCTTGATTTTCAATATTAAAAACATTTTTTCGTTCAAACCACGCTTCATCAATTAAATTATTTTGTGTATTACAAATCCAAGATGGAGTAAAAACTTCTGCTTTGTCTTTAATTCGTTTACTTTGTTCTTTTTTAGATTTTTTTACACGTGGTTTTATAACTAGTCCATTTCTACCAGTGATTGATTTTAATGCAATATGGTCATGCGGATAATATCCTTTACCACGAATTGCATAATTGTCTGTCGCCCAAATGATATTTTTATTAGAAGAACGATCTTTAAGCAATATTTCTAATAATTTATCATCAAGTTCATAAATATAGTTTTCTTTAATATCGACTTTTTGTTCCATCATTTCTCCTAGAAATTAATTACATCACTAAAGTATGAGTTATCATTTACGTCTACTTTACAGAAAAAATTTTTTTCAACTAATATATATTTATAGCCACCTCAATTATTTGTTTCGTAAAGATATTTATATAAATGGTCAATGTCAATGTCAGGCTGTCCTTGCCTTGAATAATATTGTGAAAATCTAGATTGAATGTTTTTCATGTAAACTGGATTGATAGTTGTTTCCTTTTTATCTTCAGTTAACTCTGACTTGTTCATTGTTATAATTTCCCTAAAATTAACAACTGCGTGTCTATTATTGTTGAATGGTGGAATGTAATGCTCAAAACACTTCCCTTCACTTATAATCCTTGCTAAGGTATTAATTTTTTTAGATCTGTCCTTAGCTCCCGTTACCCTGTTATCAATTTCATTTGAAAAATTAATTTTTAACAAATTTGCAGTTTCAATTTTTAATAATTGGCATTCAGGCGTAATTACCAAATAATAAGAATCATTTAATTTGTAAATGTCACCATTATGACAATCCGTTGTTAAACTAGGATTTATATAAAATTCATAATACTTATATTTATCATCTTCATTTGATAATGAAAGATAATTTACAACTCTAGTGGTTAACATTCTTGTTAAAGATTTATCATCTAACTCATCTTCAGTAGGCATTGCTCGGAGGCTTTTATCTATGTCCTTCCAAAAAATCTCTGTAACAATTTTATCCAACTGCCCATCATATCCCAACAAATCAAAAATATGGGTCTTTTTTACTTTTACTATGTAGTCAAGTGCAACAGAAAAACTTTCAGTCCTATCTATTTTTTTTAAACCAAACCTTTCATCTAAATCTTCTATTTGGTTTAATTTCCCTGAATATACTACAATTGGGATTCTTTTATTATTTATTATTTTTGTAATCAAATTCCTCCCGCCATTAGGATTAGATGGTCCCCAGTTAATATCAACTACGAGACAATCAAACTTTTCTTCAAATAAAAGTTTACCAATATCATCATCGTTTTGTCTAAATTCTATAAATATTTTGTCTTGTTCACCAAATTTATTTTTAATATTATAAGTCTCTACTTTTGATCTAAGCATTTTAATTTGATTTAAATCATCCTCAATTGCTAATATTTTTATCATATGTTACTCCCCATTAACGGTAATTCTATTTTAAAAAATGCACCTTGTGTATTTTCAATAGCCTTTAAATAACCGCCATTTCTCGCTATAGCCTCGCCTGCAATAGGAAGTCCAAGACCAGACCCCCCTTCATATTTGCCAGAAAACCCTGGATCAAAAATGCAACCTGAAATAATATAATCTAGAGGTATTCCTGGACCATTATCATAAACATCTATTATTAATTTTTCATTTTTAATTAGTACATTAATAACAATTTTTCTATCTTTTTCCTTTGTCGATAGCCAATATATACTATTTTCAACTAAATTAGTTAAAGACATCATTAAATCAGATTTCCATCCATAAAAAGTTACGCTCGGATCGCAATTTATCTCTACACTGATGTTATATTTTTTTATTTCATTTTTAAAAATCGTAACAACATTTTCTATGATTTTATCAATTTTTATATTTTGACATGTTTTTCTAGTTTTTGTAGCTAAAGGATCGAGTCTTTTGAATAAATTGACAATAAGACTGGATTGTTCTACAGCAGACTCTGATTTCTCCAATATCTTGTTAATCCAATCAATATTCCCAGTTGTTTGATACTCGGAATAATAAACTGACATATCTTCTGCATTATTGTTAAACCATGACAAAGGCTTTTTTACTTCGTGCATAATAATATCCATTATTTTACCTAGTGTTGCCTGTCCTTGATACATAGCTATTTGCTCTTGTATATCTTTTGCTATTTTTTCACTTTCTTTTCCATATTTATCAAAAGTCAACTTAAGATCTGTTTTTGCTTTTTCAGAAATCTGTTCATTTTTTAATATATCTGTTATATTTGTCTCAATTTCTTTGTGAGAAGATAGCTTATTTATATTATCTAGAATAATAAAGTTATCAGATGTTTTTACATTTCGTCCTTTGCCCGTATGCTTTCTATAAGAATATCTTTTATTCTCAATTTCATGTATTACAAATTGTATAATCTTTTTAAATACAGCATAAGATTCATTTTGCTTTAAACCATCACGAGCACTTTTGTCAATTAAATTTGATTTCTCTTCATCTTCAATTTTGATTATCCCAAACAATTGATTCGCACCCAGTTTGACACTTGGATTTTGAACTCTTTCTTTATCAAGATTTAACCAATCAAAATCCACATCCCCATATGGTCTTATTCTAAAATCGTTTCTATAAATAAACACTCCGCATATATCATTAAGCATTTCACGGATTTCGGACTCAGCCATTTTTGTCCCGTCCATTTTCTTAAACATCTCATTTTTAGCTAAATTCTTAATAACACTTGGATCTCTGTCAAATGCTCTAAATTCAAAATCAATATTCCCACAAATGTTAATTAATTTATCTCCTAAATCTAGCTCAACAACATCCTTATCATTCTCATATTTATTTTCATATACATATTTTATCTTTTGCCCAACAATTTTTCCAACTGCACTATAATTATAAAGATCAAGGATTGGAAATGGTTTTATCTCTCGTCTTCCAAAATATTTTATAGATAATTTATGGTCTATATTTAGAATAATCTTAAATTTGGAATCTTCTTTCATTATTGGTGTAATAGTTTTACTTAATTCTTTTACTAAATTACCTATCGTTTCATCATTCCACTCTTTCCTCTGAGCTTCAGAAGGATATATAATAAATTCGGTACCATTATCTTTATTAGTATCAACTTCATCAATAGATAATTTAACCTCATCTAAAAATTTACTACTATTAAATTCAGTCCAATTAATATTAATGGTAGTTTCATGTCCATTACATACTGATTTCATTGTAAGCCTATCACCTAAAACTCCAACTGAAAATCTACCAATTCCTTTTCTACCC
This sequence comes from uncultured Clostridia bacterium, assembly GCA_944381215.1. Classification (GTDB taxonomy): domain Bacteria; phylum Bacillota; class Clostridia; order Christensenellales; family UBA1242; genus UBA7867. Next base: position 92,671 of record CALWKF010000003.1, on the reverse strand, counting down.
TGTACCTTTCTTCCTTTAGGAGAAAATTTATTAATAAGTTTATCATCTGTAGCTGGAACTAACCATTTGTTAAAAATAGTGTTTTTAGACATGCCCATTCCATCATCTTTTATATTTATAACTAAATTATTTTTTTCAATTAAAAGAGCAATTTCTACAACACTTGAATCTGCATCATAAGCATTTTTTACCAATTCAATTATAGCCGCATAATTATCCTTTATTATTTCAGAACCTATTGTTGATATTAATCTTGCTTTAGGTCTAAAAGTTTTAATTTCTTTCATAAGATTCTCCTACATGTATTATAACATATTAATTTTCAACTTTTTTATTTTTTAGGATTTTTTTTATTCCTTTCGCAATGGCTTCTGCCATAAGCGGTGGAACAGCATTTCCAATTTGTCTAAATGCTGCAGTCCTTCCACCTTCGAAATAATAATTATCTGGAAATGATTGTATTCTAGCAGCTTCCCTCACCGAAATAGATCTTGCTTGTTTTATGTCTGGATGTATAAAATAGTGCCCATCTTTTGATATATGTGCCATCATTGTATGACACGCGTTTGTATCACCCTCAACAACCTTAAATCTATCAACAAAGGATTTTCTATTTTTGTGTGTTTTTAATTCCTCTGGCAATTCATCATAATGCAAACGTTTATGCCCATCATTCCATTTTTCAATAGCCTTTGCATAAATAATTCTATCCCTGTCAATATTAGGTCTTGCTACATGTTGTGTTAAGATATCTTCTTTAGTCCTAATTTTTGATCTTAGTAAGTAATCATTTATATTTCTATTGTTATATTTGTTTATTTCTTGACCTGGTTTTAACTCTGGCAAATCAGCAAACATTTCATTTATTGTGGTATTATCAATTGTTTCTTTGAATTCTGGATATTTTAAATTAAGTTCCTTCAACCAGCCAACAATAATAACCCTCTTTCTAGATTGTTTTACAGCAAACTTATCTGCTTCTAATATTTTATCTTCAACAACATACCCACATTTTTTTGCTAAGAGTTTAAAATTATTATAAAATTTACCATTTTGAGCACTTATTAAGCCAGTAACATTTTCAAATACAAACATCTTCGGTTTGTATTTTTTTAAGAACTCACAATACAGTTCATATAAATAATTTCTAGGATCATCTTCAACTGTTTCATTATTTTCAATTTTTATTTTATCATGAGCAGATTTAATAGATCGTCCAACTAATGAATACGCCTGACAAGGCGGCCCGCCAATTATCACATCCACACTTTTATCTTTCAATAAGAACTCTATATTTCTGTAAATTCTAGATAGAGATTCTTTAGATATTATTTCGCACATACAAGTATCTAAAAGCTTTTGTGGAATATTTTGATATAACTGCTCTCTTGTTATATTCCCTTCTAAGTAATCATCATATATTGTTCGTTTATTATTCTTGATTAAATAATGATAAGCCATTCTGGTTTTAAGTGTATTTACAGCCTCTTTATCCATTTCTATATGCGCAACAGGAGAAAAACCTGCTCTAATGAATCCTTCTGAAAGTCCACCAGCACCTGCAAATAAATCTATATAATTCATTACTTCACCTTCCTTGCAACCGTAACAATATCACCAATATCACAATTTAAAAAATTGCAAATCTTCCACAAAATATCCATATCTATTTTTTTACCTTTATTGATTTTTGATAAAATTACAGTTGAAAATCCAACTGCTTCTCTAAATTGGGTCTCTGTCATATTTCTCTTTACAATTTCAATTTTTAATTTGGTATAATCCCAAGTCATATTAAATACTCCATCAATTATTATATTTAAATAATAGCATAAAATATTTATAATTGCAAATATTTTTCAATTTATCTTACAACCTTTACCTCCTCATATATAGAAAAGCCTATATAGCCTTAGGTAGTGCAAAAATATCTTAGATAAATGGCATCATATAATAAATTACAATTTCTATTATAGTATATATCAGTGAGCGAAGACGGATATGTTTATATAGAAATAGAAATGGTTAAACAAGGAAGCCTTTTAATAAACCGAGAAAACAATTAAGAATTGCTAGACCTTTTGAATGTGAATATGAAATTGAAAAAATTGAAAATTTGTTAATGCAACTATACAAACATTATTTTGCATATATTCAAAAAACTAAATAAAAATTTAAAATGAGATCCTAGCGTGTGCTTGTCTTGATACAAGTGATTAGTCTTTCGGGGTGCGAAGTTTAAACGAAAACTCACTCTTGTCAAAGGTAAAATGCATTGTTTCACAACCTTTGACAATAGTATAAGAATTTGGAAGATAAAAATATAAATTCGTTTCCGTTTGTTTCGCCACTGTCGAAAGATGAAATCTATAAAATAAAAGGAGAAAATAAAATGAAAACAGCAGTTGTTTACGCTAGGTATAGTTCGGATAGTCAAAGTGAACAAAGTATTGAAGGTCAACTTCGGGTTTGCAGAGAATATGCAGAGAAAAATAATATCGTCATTGTTGACACCTACATTGACAGAGCAATGACAGGAACAAACGATAACCGAGTTGCTTTTCAAAAGATGTTGAAAGATAGTTCAAACCACCAATTCTCAATCGTGCTTGACTACAAACTAGATAGATTCAGTAGGAACAAATATGAAAGTGTTATCCACAAGAAAACACTCAAAGACAATGGAGTAAGTCTTGTATCTTGTATGGAAAACATACCAAACACTCCAGAAGGAACACTTATGGAAACACTACTTGAAGGCTTTAATCAATATTTCAGTGAAGAACTAACACAAAAGGTCAATCGTGGACTGAGAGAAAGTTGGCTTAAAGGCAATGCAACAGGCGGAAAGAAAGTTTTTGGATATGACATTGTAAACAAAAAATATGTGATAAACGAATATGAAAAAGAAATAATCTTAAAAGTTTTTTAAATGTATGCAAGTGATTACAGAGCGAGAGTGATTGCTGAAACTTTGAATGAATTAGGCTATCACCGAAATAATGGCAAAAAGTTTGATGAGAAATATGTTTTATGGATACTCCACAATTCAAGATATACAGGAGTTGTTGAACATCATGGCATAAAGTATGACAAAATCTTTCCACGAATTATTGATGATAATCTTTGGAATAAAGTCAATGCAATAAACGAAGAAAATAAATTTGCACCAAGCAGAAAGAAAGAGATTTTTGACTATATTCTCTCTGGAAAACTTATTTGTGGAGAATGCAAACACAAAATGTATGGCGAAAGTGGAACAAGCCACACAAAAGATATTCACTACTACTATGTTTGTACTTCACGAAGAAAGAAAAGATGTCCTTGCACTATGAAGGCAATTAAAAAGCAAGTGCTTGAAGATATAGTGATAAACACAATCACTCAACTTTTAAACAGTGAGCAAAACATACAATACCTAACAAATGCGATTTTTAATTATCATCAAAAACACTCGCAAGATAACACCAATTTGAAACTTTTAGAACGACGACGAAAGGAAACATATAAAGCAAGCCAAAATATCTTAAAAGCCATTGAGCAAGGAATAATTACTGATATGACCAAATCTCGCTTGCAACAACTTGAAAATGAACTTGCCGAGTTAGATATTGAAATCACGAAAGAAAAATATAAAAATAACTCACTTCTAACAAAAGAAGAAATCGAACAATTTCTACGAAAACAAGTTTTTGAAGATAAACAAAACATAAAAATTCGCAAACTACTTGTAAACACCTTTGTTCGAGCAGTATATCTCTACAACGATAAAGTGGTAATTCTGTTTAACTATACAAACTCTCCAGATAAACCGAAATTCACAGTTGAATAAAACATGGAAACTGAAAAGCAGATAAACTCTGCTTTATTAGAGGCCCAAGGTTCGTGCTTATACTCTCAGTCCGCACCAAAAAGGCACTTTTGTGCCTTTTTTTCTATGCAAGTGAGTAAATTTTTGATTTAGTGATTTAATTTATTGAGTTTTTGGAGGGGATGTGGTATAATTTATAAAAGTTTGTGTAAATAGCGGAAATTTGCTAAGTAAGTGGTGAATATTTAAAAATGGAGAAAGTATGAAAAGAGTTGGGATTGATAAGGAAATTGTGCGGGAAATTAATGAAAAATGCGAAGGGGCACATTTATACGACTTTGCGGAGTTTTTAAACTCGAAAAGGGATGAGGAGAAGTCGCTTTTTGAATTGTTGGAGCAAGTGAAACAAAAGAGCAGTTTTGCGCCGTGCAAAAAGGACAAAAAAATTAAATTTAATGAGTACTTAATTGCTGACTACATGAATGAATTTTTCACGAAATATATGCCCGAAAAAGCCTCCGAAGTGCGTCAAATTTTAGACAGGACTCACCCCTATTTTATAGACAGCGATGGCAACCCACATGTTACTTTCACCCGCGCGCGATACGGCGACAACCGAACAAGTCACGTGGGGCACTTTGGCAAGCGTTCGTTTTTGGAGTTTGATGTCTACTACCACGATTCGGTCGACGACCTAAGGACTACCGCTCATGAACTAAGCCACGCGCTGAGCTCCCGAAATCAGCGTTTTATCGAAAACATCCGCGCGGGTGTAGAGAATATTGATAATTTTGAGAAAGACAGCATTTTTGAGATTGAAAGTTTGATTACTGAAAAATTGTTTAACAGATTTTTGGTCGGTGCTGGCATTTACTCTAGCGTTGACATGGAAAACTATGACCGTGCACAGCAAAACAGCTTGCTAAACGAAATTAATTTGATTGAAGAGGAGCAAGCAATTCTATCAGCCCTTCCCCGCCCTGTTACTAGCGAAAGTTTGAATGATTTGGCGCAAAATTTGCAGGAAAATAAGCAAGGCGAACTGCTAGAAAGGTTAAAAGCCATGCCAACTGATAAAAAAGACGGCCCTTATATGTTTAGGTATGTGGTGGGCCGAATTGTATCAGACCAGTGGATAAAGCGATTTGAAAACGCGCCAGATAAGCAAGCACGCGAGGAAATGCTAGCAAATTTTCAAAATTATTTAGACAAAACGCACGAAATCGGGCTTGACGAGGCGTGTGGCTTTCTATTAGGGCAAAATTTTTCGCAATTAGTGGAAAACTATGCAAAAAACCAAACAAACGAGCAAAAAACAATAAAAACACGATTTTTTTAAGAAAAAATGCAAAAAAATCGATAAATTATAAAAAATTAACCATTTTAATTCGTTGATAAAAGCGTAAAAATATGCTAAAATTATAAAAATTGTTTGGAGGGAATATGAAAAACGATTTGCATGTTAGGACCAACTTTTCTGCCAGCGCAAATAAAGAATGGAACTGGGAGAAAGTCTTAAAAAAGTGCCAGGATGAAGGAATTGAGAGGCTGTCTATTACCGATTTCGATACCTGCCTTTTCCATGTTATCAACAAGATTTTCGACACTTCGAGCATATTCAGTGGCGAAATTATCACGGGTATGGAGTGCGATGTGTGCGAGGACGGGCTGACATTTGAGTTGCTGGCATATAATTTTGAGCCGATTAAGACCTTTAACTGGTCGTATGAAACGTATGGCACACTCAAGACTAGGCAGACAAAAATCAAAGACCTATTGCTTGATTGCGCAAAAAAGCACGGGCTAAAAGTGGACACCTCGGTCCCGTTTAATGGAAAAATCGACTTCGGCCACAAATATATCTATGAAAATATGATAAAATACGCGGAAAATGTCGATTTATTTGAAAAATTTAACATAAATACCATGAGCGACTTCTACAACATCAGTGCAAAGCAAAAAGACTTTCCCTTGTATGTAAATCTCAATCAAGTGTTCCCTACCATTAAAAATGTGGTGGAATTTGTACACTCAGTCGGTGGCTTTGTGGTGCTGGCGCAACCGTGTAGGAGCAAGAACAAGGCAAACCTAGATTTCCTCCTAGAGACTGCTATAAAAAACGGCGTGGATGGCATTGAGGTATATCACCCGTCGCACAGTAAGGACGATATCGAATTTTTGCTGAATTTTGCAAAAGAGCACAACAAAATAGTAACTGGTGGAAGCAATTTTAATGGCAAGCCCGAATACTCTAACGTAGGTATAACAAATATTGATAAAGACGAAAAAGAAATATTAAATAATTTAAAATTATAAAAAATACACATTTTTTGTGTATTTTTTTGTTGTTTTTTAGGTACTATGCAATAGTTTTTTAGTTTGTAAAATTTTGTAAAAAATACAACCACTATTAAGTTTTTAATAGTAGTTGTATTTTATAATTTAAGCCAATAAGAATGCTAAAAATATTTTAAAATACTAAATAATAATTATTATTGTAAAAAAGTTAAAATAGCAATTAAATTAATATTTAAAAATTAAAAAAAGTGCATATTTAGAATGTTGATAATGTGTATTTTTATAATTAATAATATGCATTTGCAATTTTAATTAATATTTTAGTAATTTAATTATAATTTTAATTAATTTTTAGTTATTTTTTTAAATTTTAGTAGGTTTTGGCTAATTGAAATTTTTTGAAGAGTTTAGTAGGCCTTGGCGAAGTAGATGACATGGCCCTCGCCCTCTTTTAGTTTCTTACCACAGCATGCACAAGTGTCGCTAATCGGGGTTTGGTCGGCAGGCATATTGCGGGTGGTGATAGCGGTGTCTTCCTTCAATTTCTCCTCGCACGCGCGCTCGCCACACCACATGGCCTTGACAAAATTTCCCTCATTCACAGCCTCGACCAACTCCTCACGAGTCTTTGCCACACGGATGTGGCTGTCGCGGAAAGCACGCGCCTTTTCGAGCATATACTGCTGAATTTCTGCAAGTATGTCGCTAATTTGTGCGGGTAAGTCGCTGGAAATTGATGCAGTGAACTTTTCGTTTTTATCGCGGCGGAACATAGTGAGGTTGTGATTTTCTAGGTCCTTTGGGCCAAACTCGATACGCAGAGGCACGCCCTTCATTTCCCACTCATTAAACTTCCACCCAGGGGTCTGGTCGCGGTCATCGACATAGACACGGATGCCAGCAGATTCGAGTGCAAGCTTCGCGCTGTTCACCCACTCCATAACGCCCGCATTTTTAGAGGCAGCGATTGGTACAATTACCACCTGATAAGGCGCCACCTTTGGAGGCAGTACGAGCCCGCGCTGGTCGCCGTGCACCATAATCAACGCCCCCATAAGGCGCGTACTTGTGCCCCAGCTGGTCTGGTAACAGTATTTGTGCGTGCCGTCCTTGTCCAAAAATTTGATATTAAAGGCCTTGCTAAAATTCTGGCCCAAGTTGTGACTGGTGCCCGCCTGCAAACTCTTGCCGTCCTGCATCATCGCCTCAATTGAGTATGTGGCATCGGCGCCCGCAAACTTTTCCTTCTCGCTCTTGCGCCCTACGAACATAGGAATTGCGAGCACGTTTTCGCTAAATTCGCGGTAAACTTCGAGCATACGGAGGGTTTCCTCCTGCGCCTCCTCGGGGGTCGCGTGCAAGGTGTGTCCCTCTTGCCACAAGAATTCACTGGTACGCAAGAAAGGTCTGGTCGTCTTCTCCCAGCGCACGACGTTGCACCACTGGTTGATCATCATGGGCAGGTCGCGATAACTCTGCACCCACTTTGCAAACATATTACAAATGATTGTCTCACTCGTGGGGCGCACGACCAACTTTTCAGCCAGTTCCTCCCCACCTGCGTAGGTTACAACTGCCACTTCGGGTGCAAATCCCTCTACGTGGTCGGCCTCTTTTGCTAAAAAGCTGTAAGGAATAAAAATTGGGAAATAAGTATTTTTAGCACCTGTCGCCTTAATTCGGCGGTCCATCTCACTCTGGATGTTTTCCCACACTGCATAGCCGTACGGGCGCATAACCATAGTGCCCTTTACTGGGCCGTAGTCCGCCATTTCGGTCTTTAACACAACATCAGTGTACCACTGCGGAAAATCGGTCTTGATATCTGCAATTTCTTTTACAAATTCGTCGTTTGCCATTTTAATCACCTTTAAAATTGAAATTAGTAATAATATAATATCATATTTGCGCCAAAAAAACAACACAAACTTTGTAAATAAACTGCCATTTTTTCAAATAAACATATTAATCACCTAAATTATTCTTTCATATTAGAGGTTTATAATAAAATTAAATACTAAATTTATATAAAATTGAATATAAAAAAGCAAGTAGTGGTGGTTTTACTACTTGCTTTTTAATTTTGAAAGTAATTTCACGAAGTTTAATTGTAAGGTGAAGAAAACTAGAAAGTAAATTTAACAAAATTTAATAGTAAGATGAAGAAATTTTGTGTTTTGTGAATTTTTAATAAATTTGAACTTTTATTATATCAAATTATTTTAGATTGTATTTTTTAGCCTTTAATTTAATTGAGGTTTTTTAAGTTGTAGGTTGTTCTGGGTTGGGGTCGGGCTCGGTAACTGCCTGGAAAATTGCGGTGATTGTGTCGCCAGCGATAGCAGTCTTTTCAATAGTAAGAGTTGTATCACTGCCTACAATTTGACCAGCCGAGTTTTGCCAACCTACAAACTCGTAGCCCGCGTTTGCGCTAGCCACTGCGGTAACAGTCGCGCCCTCTTCGTTGGTGATTTGCACGGTCCCGCCCTCGCCCGCTGTAATTGTATACTGAATTGCTATCGGGTATAGGACAGTCGTGGTGTTTTGGGTAATGGAGCCACTGCCCGTGATTTGCGTGTCAGGGGTCAAGAGGTCCGCCCCCGTGGTAGCAAAGGCACTCACGGTTGAGCCGATTAAGTCAATGTTTGCACTCAGAGTGATTGCCACATCGCCCGCGGTGTAGGTCCCGAATAGACCAGCAGTGTTCTCACCCGTAATCGTTACAGCTCCGCCAATTGTTGCGGAAACGCTACCAGAGTTCGTGCCCACAAGGGTCGCACTGCCGTTACCATTAATCGTGCTAGTTTGAATTGTAACGTTTGTGATACTGCCTTGGTTGTCGCTAGCGATTAGGTAACTATTTGCGCCCATCAAGGTAAGGCTCAAACTGCCTCCCGAAATCGTGCCAGTGTTGGTAATCGCGATTCCGCCAATGCTGTTTGCAGATATATTTGCGGTAACGGTACCTAAGGTAGTTGTGCCTGCGTTTGTGGTGGCACCCAAGGTTACACTATTTAGCCCTGCGCTGTTAATCGTGGTGTTTGCAATGCTGTTTAGGTTTAAAGTGCCGTTGTTGGTGGCCACAAATGCGGTCATGTTGTTTATCACAAGGTTGACAGCGTTTACATTCACAGTTGCATTTGACATAATCGTGTTGCCGATTCCGTAAAGCGCGATGTCGCCGTAAGTGTAGACGTTCACATTAGTAAGGGCGATGTTTGTGGTCGTGTTGCGGTCAAAGGTGTTAATCACTAGACTTGCATCATTATCGGCATAAACTTCGATATCGGTAAGCACTAAATCAAGGCCTGTGGTGGCGCTTGTATACTTCGTGTTAGTACTACCGAAGATGCTACCGCCGTGGAGCAATACGCCCATGTTTTCAAGGTTTGTTACTTGGCTGTTGCTGAGGCCGTTTGTAAAGTCGTTGGTGCCGTTACGCTCGATTAGGCCATCGCGGAAGCCACCTACTGTTAGGAACACGTCGGTATTTGTAGTCGTGTTGCCAAGGGTTGGCAAGAATCTATTGTTTAGCGAGAAGATTGTGTCGGTAAAGCGGATGTAGTAATCCGTACCGCCGTGGTCGTTGATGTACTCGACAATACGCTCGAACTCGTCGATATTCGAAATTACGTACTCACTAGCGTTTAGCGATACCGAGGTACCAAAGCTTGCCGATTCGCCGATTGTGGGCACGAATGCGCGGAGGTCGTAGACTTTGGAGCCGTCAGCAGTCCTACCCGTGTATACCCAAACGTTTCCGTCGAGCGAAGCAATGTCAGTAGGGTTCGAGGTAAAGCATGCGACAGCATTTGCTCCAAATGTTGCGCCTGCGGAGAGGCTGTTTGTGATGTTTCCGCTACCAACCACCGCCCCCGTGGTACTGTCGGTGTAAATCGAGGTTGCGAGGCCTGAGACAGTGTTAGCAAGCGTTGTGCCTGCGGTACTATTAAGAATTGCCAGGTTGCTAACTTCGCCAGACAAGATGCCAATCAAGGTGCTCGTAACCCCAGTAATTGCGTTCCCTTGGCCGTCGAGGGTGCCTATAAAGGCTGTCGCGCGGGAGTAGATGTTAGCCATGTAGGTGTAGTCGATGTCGTTCTCCAACGCGTAGTAAACGGCGTTCGAGTTGTTTAATGCCCAAGCAAGTAGGCCTGCGGAGTTAATTAGGTACGGGTTGTTCTCAGTACCGTTTCCAGTAGACCTTAGGTCATCGGTGCTCAACCACTTGAAGTATGGAAGGCCGTAGTTTAAGGTCGATTCCGTGGTGAAGGCGTTTCCAAGATCTAACGGGCTGTCTCCGCGTTGATTCGAGATTGTAAAGGATGTGAAGTTAATTAGCGGGTTTATGGTCGTAGAACGCTCGTAGTACACGCCCTGCGAGTTGGTTGCGCCACTGTAATTTGCGACAACCGAGTACGTGTTAACTTGGCCTGTCGTGTCGGTTAAGGTAACAGCGGTGTAAGTATTCTCGTTGTAGAAATTGAGGGTCCCGCCACTTTCATTTGAAACTCTGCCAACAAGGCCTGCGATGTAAGAAGCGGTGTTTGGGTTGTGGTTCGTGATACTACCGATTGCGTAACTATCGATGAATGTGAGGCGCGAGTCGATGTTTGTCGACCAGCCAACTAAGCCTCCTAGGTTTACGCTACCGCCAGTATTTAGGTTTTCTCCAGTGTTTGACACACTGCCGTATAGGTTAATGTCCACATCTGCACCGCTACCGATGATTTGACCGCGGTTGATACCAGCCAAAGCCCCGATATTTGCACTGCCACTAGCAACACCTAAATCGAGGTCGGCAGTAACGTATGTGGAGAAAATCTTTGCCTGTTCACCCACAACACTTACAGCACCACCGAACACGGCATTTGCGGGAAGTTTTGTAGAAACGCTAACTTGTATCCTTGCGCCCGAGAAAATCGAGCCCTTACCATTCACGTCCGCAAGTTCGCTAAATATTCCGTAGTAGGGGTTACTTGACTCGGTAAACACGGTGTAGTCTAGGGTGTCAATCTCGTTTGCCACCACGTAGTTTCCACCAGCGTTGTACCAGCCGTACAAGGTGCGTGCGGTGTTTAGGTTGATTCCGCTGATTACGGTGCTAGACTGCAAGTAGTACTTATACAGGTCGCCCGAGTCCTCGGCAATTGCATTAAAGTCGCTTGAATTGCTAACGAGTATCGGGGCGCGTTTTGAGTCGCCTGCGGACACGATGTTAGAGTACAGAGCCTCGTACCTTTGGATGCTGGGGTTAAAGGTCGACCAGTTGTCCACGACAAGCCTTGCGTAACTGTTCCCCACTGGTGATTCGAGGTAGTCTGTTATACTAAAACCTAACACTACACGGCTGTTGCGCCCGAGGCTCAATCTGTCGCGCGCGGTGAGGCCTAGGTATGCATCGCAATATACACTCGATTCAAGGTTGCCGTCAAACACAGCGAGGTCGACGTTATTTAACCTCGTGTTATTAAATATGGATGCGATTGAATAGCCCGACTGGATGTTAGAGCCCATATTTACACCGACCACGCCAGCGACTGCGTGAATAGAACTTACAGTTGTCGTGTCGACATTTACGTTGTAATTCCCATTAATCTCGAGGTCGCCACTATTTGCAAAGTAGTAGACGCTGTCCCCTTCGCTCCTGCCGAAAAGTCCGCCAAGATTTAGGGCGTAACTGCTGGTGAGATTATTTAGGTTTACGGTTACGTTTGTAGCACTGTCGATTGAGGCGATTGTGTTATTCTGCGACCTGCCAACAAACCCGCCCGCGTATACGGAGCGGTACACGTTGTCAATAGTGACATCTAGGGCACTGACTGCGTTACTGATATTTGAGGCAACTGCCTGCCCTGCAAAGCCACCGATGTAGTGCGTAATCACGACATTTGACATACTTGTGTTGGTTTGAGTAAGCGTACCTTCGGCGTAGGCATTCTCGATTGTTACATTGCCGTAAATCTCACCTGCAAAGCCACCGATAAAGGTGTCAGTTGCCTGGGTGTAGGTGTTGTCGCGCGTGGTCATGTCGGCGTATACGTAGCAGTTTGTAATAGTTGTTGCGCCGTCGGTGGTTGCGTACACTCTACCGAACATTCCGCCTGTGTATGTGGCGGTGCTGTCGATTCCGTGGTACGAGCCCTCAAGAGTGCTGTCCATACGGATGTTTACGTTAGTAATCGTACTGTCGCGCACGACACCCGCGAGGCCTCCAACGTAGCCCGTAATTCCTTCGCTAAGGTCGGTCGAGATGTAGATGTTTACGATATTTACATTTTGAATGGTCGCGCCGTCGGTTGCACCAAACATACCTGCGTTCATTGCGCCCGTCATAACGAGCGGGATGTTATACAAGGTGTGGTTGTTTCCGTTAAAGGAGCCAGTAAAAGGTGCGCTCTCCGAGCCAATCGGCACGGCAGGCACGCCCTCGGCTAAAAAGTCGATGTCGGCCATTAGGACGTAGTCGATGTCGGGGTGCCAGTACATCTGCCTGTAATCACTAGCGGTGTAGATGTACATAATCTCTGGCACGTCCTGAATGTCGATTGACGGGATGCCGTTTTCATTGGAAATACTATATGTGTCCCAGCCACCGAAGATTTCGTCGAAGTTGTTTAGCATGTAGCCACGGGTGTGACCTGTTGCAGGGTTCGTGCTGGTGCCAGGCTCGAACCTGCCGACTGCGTCGAGGTTGATGAAGTTTCCAGTGTCCTGCTCCTCGGTAACGGTGTTTAGGACAACTCTGTCGTAAATTTGGTTTACATAGAAGTTTATACTGTTGATTAATTCGTAGTAAGGGGTGCTCGGGTCGCCAGTGTCGTTCGTGTGGGTCGTGTAAATCATGCCCGCGTTGAAGCAATATCCAACTAGTCCCCCCTGCGCGCCAGTGCCCTGGTAATCGAGTTCGTTATAGTAGTTGTAATCACTGGCGAGGTAGTTATTTAATGCCACGCAGTAGTCGAGGGTGGTGAGCATATTGTTGTAGTCTGCAAATGGGTTGTTTAAGCCCTCGGGGATGCTAGCCATTTCGCTGAAATTGCTAACCTGGCCTACGATTCCGCCAAGGTAAGCGGTACGGCTACCGTACACTCCGCCAGTCGCGAACACTGCACGGATGTCGCCACCCATTGCGATGCCGACAATACCGCCGACGTTTGCGCTGTGGGTGTTGCGGACACGTACCTTGCTACTCGTGTAGTAAATCATACCACTAGGCCAGCCCGAATCGGTGTAGCCGATATTGAGGCCCACGATTCCGCCAGTGCCTAGGTTATTTTGCTCGGTTTCGAAAATCATGTTGTTTACGGTAATATTGTTGCCTTCTAGGTTTACAGTAGTGTCCTCACCAGTGTTTGCTACATCTACGGCCTCTTGCACGTCATCGGTGTAGTTTACCTCACCGTAGCGGATGACACCGTTATTCTGTCCAACAAGGCCACCCGAGTACGTAAGGCCCGTTATGCGCGTGCTGGAATCGATTTCGGTGGTCGCGTTATTGAGTACGGAGTGCATACCCAATGCCCCCACGACACCGCCAGCGATTTTGCCCACAACGGAGTGTTGCCCGTAGGCTGTAATATTATTTAGCACTGCCTCTTCGGGGTTTGTGGTGGTCTTGACATCGCCAAATTGTGTTAGGTCGACGATACCAAACACGCCACCAGCAAAGCCCATGCGGGTAATTGAATTTGCAGTGCCACCCAAAATTCTGGCGATGTCCGCGTTGTATACGAGGTCGGTGTCGGCCTTGTAGTTTGCAGTAACGCCGACATTTGCGCTGATGATGTTTGCCTTTGTAGTGCCAGTAAGTAGTCCAGCGACACCGCCGACTGCATTGTTGCCGACTACCCTACTACTCTGCCCAGTAACAGCGATATTGTAGATATTTGCATTCTCTACGACACCCGCAAGCGCGCCTACGTAGTCAACTAGCGAACATGACACCATTCTGACCTCGATGTTGAGGTTCTTTACAGTACCGATGTGCGCAATCTCACTGCTACGTAGTCTGTCGCCATACGAAATCGTGCCGAATAGTCCGTAGCGGTCGACGCTCTCGTCGTTTACGGCAAGGTTTAAGTTTTCAAAGGTAAAGCCGTTACCCTCAAAGATACCTGCGTAGTTTACGTTAGGACTAGTTAAGGCTGTGTTTACCGAAATGTCGCTTTGGTCGATATTGCGCGCCAAGCGAACGTCGCCTATAATCTTGGTAACCGTTTGCTCGTGCTCGGTGTAGTCGTAGGTTACCACACTATCTAGTGTTATATCAAAGGCCTGGCTAAACTGCAATGCGGTGGTGATTGTAACTGGGTCGTAGGAGTAGTCTGTGTTAAAGTCCGCATTTGTCCCGCTGATGAAGTACGGGCTGGAAACTTGGTTGTAGTAGTACTCGATCGCGCCAGTGTCAGGGTTTTCCGCGGTGCGCTCCTCGTCGAGTACTAATCTAGGGGTCGCAATTAGGCTCGCACTCACGAGTTTTGGCCCGAAGTTCATCTCCGATTGCAGGCCGTTTTGGGTTACGAATCTAGTGGGTGTGAAGTACTCGTTATCGGGAGATACGAATATCCAATTGCCAGTAAATTCGCTACCGCTCTCGCCGTCGCGCGAGAATATGAAGTTGTTAAATACGTTCTTGCCACTATTCCCTAGCATTTGATTTAGTGTCAAACTCTTGGCCTCTTCAAGCCTCAATGCATTCGCACTAAATCCAGTGTCGTAGAAGTAGCAGTCGATAATTCCGTCGGGGTTGAGGTTGTTGTTTGTGGTTGCCTGGGTGCCCGAAATACCGATAAACGGCATACTTACACTGGTTACGCCCTCGTTACTCGAATCGGACAAAATGCTAGTTGTGTAACATCTATAAATTGTGCCCGCTCCGCCGTTTTCGTAGACGAAACCACTCGCCTCGATTGAGAGGATGCGCATTGAGGAGTAACTGTCGGTAATGCTTCCGTTGTTCGAGTAGACAAAGCCCGCACTCCTAGCACCCGACTGAATGGATGCGTCGCGCTCGGTACGTCTGCTCTCGACTAGGGTATTTTGTCCAGTCTCTGCGTCGTAACTCGTGTACGCTCCACCAGTGAAACTACCAAAAATGGTTGCATTCTGGCCGTTTTCAACAACAAGGCCAGCGGTGGCGACATTTGTGCCAGTCGTGCTAGCGACATTTGTCAGCACGCCACCCGTGTAGTATGAGGAGGCAATTGCGCCTTCATTAATTGACACGAGGCCTGCGACTCTGCCGTAGCCAGTGATGTCGGTGTAGATTACACGGCTGTTTGAAATCGCGCCAGTCGCACTATTTGTACCAACTAGGCCTGCGATATTAAACAGTGCCTGAGTATCGGTAGGAGTTGGCACGGTAACGCCTATGGAGGTCCTACCTGCCTCGTACCAGCCATTTACAGAGCAGTTGTGAATGGTACCATTGTTTGTGCCTGCGATAAAGCCGAAATTGATGCTAGACATACTAGACACGGAACTTGGCAGGGCTAAGTTTTGGGTACCGAGTTGCAGATTTACGTTTTTAATAACCGTGTTTTCAGCAACTATGCCGAATAGACCAAAGTTCTGCCCGTTTGCGCTAATGCTTGCGGGGGTGAAGCGGATAGTGTAACCGTTACCATTTAGACTGCTGATTTCGGTAGAGATTGGGGTCCAGTTTGAAGTGATTGTAATGTCGTTCATTAGGATGTAGTCGAGCCCTGACTCCATATTAATTAGGTCGCGCTCGGTATAAATTGGTTGCGCGTGCTCTTGGGATGTGATTTGGAAGAAGTTTAGAGTTATATCGTTTGTCGAGAACCCGCGAGTGCTGTTTGCAATCTGCGAGCGATTAAGTAGTGTAAACATTCCGTTTTCGTAGTCGAAGTACATTTCGTACCTGATTCTCGAAGTATTGGACACGCCGTTTGCGGACAAGGTGTAGCCCGTGTAACTACCGTTTAGAGTTTCGGTAAAGATGCGGTAGTTTCCGTCTAGCCAATTATCCTCGGTATAACTAATGTCTGGGTCAATTAGCGACCAAACGTAAGTGCCGTCGCTCTGTGGCACGTATGCATACCACCCAGCATATGGGCGCGTGCCGATACCGTTTAGCCTGTTAATTACGTCCATGATTTGTTGTCTCGTTGTGTCGCTACTTGGGTTGAAGGTAATAGCGGTGATTGAGTCGAGATTTTCTGGTGTCGCGCCCTCGAATATGCGCAAGTCGTAAGTCCTGCCGTTTACGTATGCATACCTAAGGGAGGTTGATTGACTAGCCCCATTAACTAGGCCGTCCTGGATGCTAGAAATGTAGAAGTTTACGACCAGGAATCTAAGCTCGCGTGAAATCTCGTTAATTAAGCCAGACATATTCTGTCTACCAGTTAGGGTAACTGTAATCATCTCGCCAGCGGGCACGGTGCCAGTGTATAAGTAGTACCTACCCCCACTAAATACGATTTGCGCACCGTAACTACTGCTGACTGCGTCAACCTCTAAGGTAAAGCTCTCAAACGAGGAGCCGACCTCGACAATCAACTCGTTTTGGTTTTGAATTAAGGTATCCATTCCTGCAACCAAACCAGTACCCTCGGCAACGTACGCGTAGTTTACGTTAGAGTTGTAGTTTGAATAACTTAAAAGCAGAGTGTCCTGTTGCTCGACAGTGAGAGGTAGGCTCATGGTGCCGATTACCTCGTCATCTGCGTAAATATTTACGGTTACGGTAAACGTCGTCCCAACAGGCACGAGTTCAGAGATAATCGTGCGGATGTAGTACGAGCCGTCAAAAGTGCCGTCGATGTTGCTGACCCTATCGGGTGCTATACCATTTGACACGATTTCAACGCCTTGTTGCCAACTCCAATAGGTCGCAATGTTATTTTCGTCATAGGAAAGCACGCGCTGGTCGAACATAATTCTTGCGCCGTTTACGTAGTCGCTCAAAATCTCGATTCTGTCGTAGTAGGCAAAGTATGGAGATACTTGCACAACAAGGAGCCCGTATTGGCCCGCAATAAGCGTGTTCGTAGCCTCCTGCCCTGCCTGTTGAAGTCTCGAACCATTGTTTACGGCATCGCTAAAATGCGCGATTCCAATGTAGTCGATTTTCTGCGGGTAGAAGCCCCAACTCAATGATGCAGTCATTGTGGTAATCGGGTTGCCGTCTGTGTCGTTTGCCCAGAAAGTGATTGTGTAGCGAAGAATTGATTCTAGGTTGTCGCGCGCGGAACTCGTGAGCCTAATCGTATAGGGAATAACTAGGCTGTGATTTAATTCGTCGTACTCGAGGGTGCCAAAACTTACCACCATGTCGGGACTCTCTAGTCCAATTTCAGTGTTGATTACCTCGTCTTGAGTGCCGTAAATTGTTACGACATAGCCAACGTGTTCGAGTACCATATCGCCCTCGACGTAATTATCGGTAAACAGGGTTACCGAAGCGACGAGAGCGTCCTCAGCATACACCTGGGTGTCATCAGCAAGGCCCATTGCAATGCCGTTTGCCCCGCGATATACTAGGGTGTCGTAATTTAATGCCATTTCGTCTTCGTCAATATCGATGTAGGCAGAATATGAAGATGTTACCATGCCGTCTTCGTCGAGGTTAAAGAATGTCGCAACGAGGAACGGAGTTACACGAACAAGGAGTGGCTCGCTCGAATACCTCAGGGACACGATTGTAATGTCGTTCTCTCCGTAGAGGTAGTATGAATAGTTGTCGCCATCCTCTACCCACTCATCAAGCCCAAAACTTACTACCGTGTTATCCGCAACTGTGAACTTCAATCCGCCGTCGACGTTGTCTTGCGCCTCGCCGTTGTTGATGTACTCGACGAATGCGCGTTCGTTCTCGCCGTACTTAATACGGAATTCGTGAGCGGGAGTTGAGTTTTGAATCAAGGTGCCAGAACTATCCGAGCCCTCATATAGGTTAAAGTACTCATATCCATTAATTACTGCAATTTGTACATAGTCGCGCGCGTTGTTATTTTGCAGGCTCACGAAACTCAAAACTGCGGTACCTGTGCCCACTATTCTAATGCGGGCGTCGTTAAAGGTGGCACCAGTGAAGAGTTGCACTACATTTGTACTAGAGCAAGCAATCTGCATACGCACGTCGTTTACATTCAAAATTGGGTCGCTAGAAAATGTGAATAGGTCGCTTAAATTATAGGTTGGGTTGTCTGCGTCGTAGAAGATAATTAGTTTCTTTGTGTCGGTCGTGCCACTCTCGCTAGGTACGTTTAGAATGTTATTTAGTCTACTATCGGTGTAGGTGTCGAATGCGCGGGCATTGATAAAGAAGTCGTTTGGCACAACGCGTACGAAGTCGGTACCGTCTGCACGGACAAGGTACGGGTATCCGCCGTTAATTTCAGCGGAGCATCTCCACCTGTCGCTGTCAAAACCAAACTGGCTCGTGTAGTAATTTAGGTTTGTGGCATTTGAGTCGTTTTTATCAAAGTATACAAGATTTCCTGAATTTGCAAAACTGCTGGGGTTGTTTACCAAAATCACCGTACTAGCGGGGGCGGAAGCAGTGTTTAGATTTCCACTACCAGTAGCACTTAAATCAGTGTCACTAGTAAACTCGGCGTACACGGCGCTGGTAAGGAGCAAATTGTCGGTTACTTCGCCAGCAATCGCGCCAATAACATTACTCTCCCCTGCCAGCACTCCGCGCACATAGACATTGTTTATGCTCATGTTCCCCGTCGACCTACCGACGAGACCACCTAGGGTGCCGTTCGAGTTGACAATGCCTGCGTTTACAAAACTATTTTGCACCACTGCGCTTGAGTTGAGTGCGACCTCGCCAACGAGGCCTCCAAGAATTGCGTCGTGGCCTAAGATGTTGGGACTATCCGCAGTTATATTGTATCCCTGCACGATTGCGTACGAGATTTCGCCCGCGGTCATTCTGCCAACAAGGCCACCGATTATGCCGTAGCCGTCGATTCCGCAGTTAGACTGCGCGGTACTATAAATTTCGTATGCGACATCGTTTATAATACTGCTGTTAATTCCCGCAATACCACCGAGCACACCGTTACCTGAAAGTTTGGTGCTACTCATCGAGTATTGTATTGTGCCTGCGTTTTCGCCGACCACACCACCTAAAATAATGCCTTCGTTCTGCCCTGTGTCAATCGAGCCATCCACGCTGACGCCATACAGCGCGCTCGCCGAATAGTTGCGACCAACGGCAGAGCCTAGGATACTGCCCGCATACAAGGTTGCAGGCTCGCCCTCGACGTAGTTACTGATTGTAACGTTGCTGACGGCAAAGTTTGTGTAGTCAGTTGTTAGATTTGTGCCAATGCTACCCGAGTTCCGTCCAGCAATTGCACCAAAGCTTACCTTTAATGCATCAGTTGAGATTCGAGCGGTTATATTGGAGCTGAAATTATCAACTACACACTCGGCACCGACTTGGCCGATAGCACCGAGGTTAAACCACAGGTCTACCACACCAGTCTGTGAGTTGTTGTTTGCGTATACCACATTTGCGCAATTTACGGACACGTGGTCGAGCGTGCCCACCTGGTCCCCTTGCGAAGATAGTCTACCCACAAGCAGGCCGTAGTCGTAGTTATTTCGACTGGCGACTCCTGAGTAATCTCGCCTACTCGTTGTCTGCAAGATTGTATAACTATTCAAATAAAAGTTTACGTACCGAATCTCGCCAGTTACCACGCCAAAGATACCATAATACATCGAGTGGGTCGAGGAGTATTGCGGGTCGGCCTCATTTAACTCTTTACGAATGTTCCAACCAACTATACTTTGAATTGTGCCGTTGCCGTTCTCACAGCCCATTGAGATTATGGACCCGCTAAACGGGGTTGTAGCATCGCCGATTGGTGTCCAGTCGGGGTTGCGAGCGAGGTAGTTACTCATGTCAATCGTGTTCATTAAGTAGTAGCTGCTAGATAACCCCCTTGCGGACTTGCCGATTTCGGCAACATCCTCGGCACTATATAATCTGTACCGAACGTCGATACCGTCAGCTACGGTGATTGGAATACGGCGGATAACGGGGCTGTTCGACGGGTTTTGCAGTTGCGGGGTCAAGGTTTGAATTGAGTCGGCACTCTGCTCCAAGATATCTTGGGGCACGATAAACAAGAAGGCATAGCCCGCATTTTTAGGCTCGACGTAATAATTCCCTGAACTCGAATCATACTTAACAGAAGCGGTGTAACTCTCGTACTGCGTAGGGTTATATGCGCTCGTGCGAGTTAAAACCTCGTAGTAGTCATAGATAATCTGGCCGTTTGAGTCGCGGAGACCCGAGTCTAGCCTAACAATATTTGACCCTTCTCTAGGGCTGTCTAGTTTGTTTGCGTCGAAAATTATGTACTCGACATTTGTGTTCGTCGCGTTACTCGGCATAACGGTTAAGTCAAGGTCAAAGCGCGCGTTTGTCTGGTACAACTCAAAGTACAAGCCCTCGGAGTTTTGGTCGCCGTAGCCATTTAGTAGTAGTTCGGTAACGAGGGCGACCTTGGTAATAGTTACGCTCTCGGTTTCCGAGAATACGATGCCGTTTATATCGGTAATCGTAACCGTAACTTGCACGGTAATACGGCTCTGCATACTAGTTAACGGCTGTGCGGTAATTGTAGTGGTGGCACCGCGCTCATTACTAAGTGTTAGGTTGTTTGTAGTTCCGCCCGACTCACTGCGTACGGTCCATACGGCACTACTTGCCTTTATGTCAGAATTTTGAGGGAGCACCTCAACGGTTAGGTCTGCGGTACTGCGTTGGGAGTCGTAGTAACTTTGAATATTTGCCCAGTCAGCGAGCAGGTTTAGGTCGTTTGAGGCGACTAGGTTGATTCCCGAAATAGGCACGAAGACGTTTATTGTAAACTCGAGGGTCATGGTCGCGAGTTCAAGGTTGATTCCGTACCCCTGCCCTACGGTTGCGAGCCTGTAATACTCGACAGACAACGTAAAGTCGGCGGTACCGCTACGGTGGGTTTCGAGCAAAATATCGTTATACCCAATTGGAGTAGCGTAAGCAACATTCTCGTTCGATGAAGTAATCGAAATACTTTGAATCATGTCGCCAACATTTTGCGGATACAGGGTGTTATCTAGGTGTACGGTCGAAGCGGATGCAAGGAATGCATAGTTTAGGGTCGTGGTGTTGATATCACCGATTGTAACATCGCTAGTTTCATACGGTCCAAGCAACACGCCACCAATGCTACTATTTAGATTTATTGTCATGTCGTTAAAGCGCATCACGACTTGGACATTAAAGGAATATCTAACTCCGCTGTCGGCGGTCAGCGTGATTGTGGCGGTGCCCGCACTCACGGCAACAATGTGGAGCATGCCTAACTCAGTTTCATCGCGGGTAACCGTTACGACACTGGGGTTCGAGTTGCTAAACGACACGGTCTCATACGATGCGGTAGCTGGCAAAATTTCAAATGGGATGTCTTTTTCCTGGAAAGAGCTTTGCGCTAAGTACGCGTCCTTTTGCAGTACAATGTTATTGGTAACTGAGTCAAAATAACGGCTGTTTACCGAGATGTCAGTTACTCCCTGTTGCATGCGGATGACTAAATCACGGGAAACGATATCTCCCCCTAGCGATTCGGTATCGGAGGCGATTACATTTAA
Source organism: uncultured Clostridia bacterium (assembly GCA_944381215.1). Classification (GTDB taxonomy): domain Bacteria; phylum Bacillota; class Clostridia; order Christensenellales; family UBA1242; genus UBA7867. The sequence continues at coordinate 70,932 of CALWKF010000003.1, read as the reverse complement.
CACAATCGTGCCGTACCCGCCCGTACTGCGCAAATACAGCGTTGTGCCTGAAATTGTCATATAATTATCGGTAAACTGCTGGCCGTTAACTAGTAAATTTTGTACTAGTGTCGGGTCCTGAGTTTGCGAAAGGTCGACTTGCAGGCGGACATTGTTATAAATATTGCTTTGCGGGGAAAGGGTGATATTTAACTGCGTGCCCGAGTTTACGCCCTCATCAGCGTACCTATCGAAGACATTTAGGGTGTACGGGGTCGATAAGTTATTATTATTTATGATTATGTTCTCTGGTACGTCGACTACGCGCACGGGCAAGGCCTTTGTAACGGTGCGAGCATCGGCCACGCCACTTACCTTGATATCAAAATAGATTTCAGTCCACTCATCCAAAGGACTAAGGCCAGTAAACGACACGGTTTTAGCAGAGCTGTTGACATTTACCCAGACATTGTTATCCAAAATGCCGTTCGGGTCGCGAATCGAAATCTCGACATTTTCGGCATCGGGGGTATTTAGGTATAGAGTAACGTTGTTTGCATTCGTGTTCTCAATAAGTTCGAGTTGAGTGGTTTCGGTCGAGGAGCCGTATACGCTTAGGTATGTATTTTCCGCGGTCAGCGCGGTGTAAATGCGGACATTTGGAATGCGCACGGTCAGCGCCTCAAACTGCTCGTCGGTAAAGTCCTCGCGGTTTGTGGGGTATGCGACAATATCAACGAGTCCGCTTGTAGGGCGGTTTAGAATGGTAAACTCTTGATTTGAGTACACAGTGTCGTCGCCGATTTCAAAGGTATACTCAGGCACTGTTGCGTTTCCAGGGGTAAATTCAAACAGCCTTTTCGGGTCGAGTGTGTAGGCCTGCCCTACTGGTATGCCGAAGTCGGTCATATTGCTAGCCAAAGTTGCGCCCTGTGGTTTTACCGTAATGTTTACAATTAGGGTCGCATAAATATCTTGACTCTCTATGCTCGAAATCGTTACCACGGTGCCGACTGTCGTAGGGTTTAGTCCCGAAATTGTGGCCTCGGTGTGCTTGTCATTTAGGTAGGTAATTGCCAAGAACTTGCTGTCGTAATTCCACACGACTGAGTCTTGAATATCACCAGACACGCCCTCAACAATAGCGGTAATTGTAGCCACATTTGTGTCGACAACCTCGGGAGTTTCGGTCCCTGCACCTCCCTCTTCGGGCGTGGTAGGGACATTTAAGCTCTCATCTTGCACGAGATTGACGTAATACATGCCGTCTTGTTCTACGACGTTTGTGCCCTCGAGTGTGATGCGGACGTTAGCTAACGGGTCGCCACAACCAGCAAGTAGCCCCAGTGTACACCCAAAGACAAGTAACAGACTACAAAAAACGCTACGAATTTTACTCATATTTTTTCCCCTATTTTTCTTGAATTTATTTTGTCGAAATTTAGTGCTTTTTATGTTAGATAAAATAAACTTTTTAGAAAAAATTAATTTAAAAAATTAATCTTTAATAATTTTAATAAAATTCGACAAAAAAAGCAAATAAATACGGCTAAAACACGGGCTAATTCGAAATTTTTTTAATTCATTAAATTTAAAATTGACAAAATTAAAAAAATAAGTCATAATTTTGAAAAAAAGGAACAATTATGGACTATAAACAATTCGAGCAAATTATTAATTTTCACAAATTATCGACCAAATTAAAAACGACCCTTAGGGCTGGCTGGGTTACCTGGCACCTAGAGGATGAGCGAATCGAGAGTGTCGCTGACCACATTTTTGGCACCTGCATGTTAGCCGTAGCGATTTACGGGACAATAAAGCCCCAAAATCTCGACATAAATAAAGTAATTACGATGCTGATGTTACACGAAACTGAGGAAATAATTATTGGCGACCTCACCCCAGTGGACCCGAGACTTGCCACACAAAAGCAAGACGGACACAAGGCAGTACTCGAAATATTTAAAGACTTTGCTCATGCCGAGCACTTTTTAGATTTAATCGAGGAATTTGAGGAAAATAGCACACCGGAGGCTCGTTTTGCGCGTCAGTGCGACAAATTTGAGGCCGATTTGCAGGCACGCCTGTATGAAACGAATTTTAACTTAAATAAGGTTAGCCCGCAAGTCAAGAATTTTCCAAAAATTCAAGAATTAAATAAACTTGGATACACCGATGTTTGTGAGTTGTTTTTACAAAATGATAAACCTAAATTTAGTGGCGATTTTCTCGAAATGGCAAACTTTTTAGAGAAACTCGAAAAGGAAGAAAAGGCTAAAAGGCAAAATTAATTAGGTTATTTAAATCAAATTTAAAAGACTTTTTTCTAAAATTTTATAAAAAATTTAATAAAATTCATTGACATAACTATAATTTTTTGTTAAAATGGTAACGTTCTTATCTTGGAAACATACAATCTTCCTTTAATTCTTTAATATCTTTAAATTCCTTTAAACACCTTTTCCAAGATAATGATATTCCCCAATAGCTCAGTCGGTAGAGCGTCCGGCTGTTAACCGGCAGGTCGCAGGTTCAAGTCCTGCTTGGGGAGCCAAGCAGCCACGCAATAGCGTGGTTTTTTTTGTTACCAAAAAAGACTTGAACCTGCTGTGTATGCCGGCAAGCGTCATACAACTTCGCAAGTCTTTGGAATGCAAGCATTCCCCTTCCTTTGCTTGTTGTCGCAGGTAATAAGGATTTTTATATAGTATTATGTCCTGCTTGGGGAGCCAAAATCACCGCATTTTGCGGTGTTTTTTTATTCCCGCAGGACTTTTGCGCTTTGCGTACGAACCTGCTCCCGTATTACACCAAGGTGTGATGATGCGTCGTTTGCCTTAGGTATGCGAGCATCCCTCTTGCAAACCAGCATTCGCAGGACGGACAAAAAATTTATCCTTTCAAGTCCTAATTAAAGAGCCAAGCAGCCACGCAATTGCGTGGTTTTTTTGTTATCAAAAAAGACTTAAATTTGTTGGAAAAAGCCAAAATGTACTAGTACTCAAATAATTTGCTTAAAAAATATAGAAAAGCCCACATAATATGGGCTTTTCTTCGTTTTTTATAGAGGCTATAAAATTGCGCGTCTTACTTTTTATAGAAGTTAAAAAGTCTCAGATTTTACTTTTTATAAGGCTAAATTTTAGACGAATATTATAAGATTTAGGCTAATTTTTTGAAAATCATATAACTGTTGCTATAAGTTACGTCGTTATCGAGAATGCCAAGCAATTTTATACTTGCGGGGCGGTCTAGTTTAAATAAGTGCTCGCCTGCGACCTCGATTGAAGCATTGGAAAGACCGTGCTTTGTGGTATTAGCAATAACCGCATCGTTGTTAAACAGACTGATTTCGGGCACATTTGTGCAGTTCGAAATGGCGTGCGTTCCATAACTTACAAGATAAGTGCCAGGTTCCAAATAAACGGCATTATTTTGTCTGTCGAGAGCAATGCTCGTTTGATTGTCGGGGTATTGCGTATTTAAGGTAAATTCGGGTTGCGCGCCACGTGAAGTATTATCTGCACGGAAGTATGCGGTAGTCGTAATTGAGGGAGAACCTGTTGCCCCCGTCGCTCCAGTCGCACCCGTTGCACCCGTTGGGCCTTGAGCACCAGTCGTGCCTTGGGAACCAGTAGCCCCGCGCGAACCCGTTGCACCACGAGAGCCAGTTGCGCCAGTGCATCCCGTGGCACCTGTTGGGCCAGCCTCTCCCCTAATTCCAGTTACACCGCGAGGAATGAAGAAGTTGAAAATGTGATTTGCGCCTGTACCAGTATCGGTAATTACGGCGGCTTCGGTGGGCTCCACTGTATTAACCGTGCCTACCGCAAGCGTCGAAGCACTGCCAGTGGGTCCCGTAGGTCCTGTTGGGCCAGTTGGTCCTGTATCGCCAGTAGGACCAGTATCACCTGTTGGTCCAGTGTCTCCCGTGGGGCCAGTATCTCCGGTTGGACCTGTCGCACCTGTTGGCCCTGTATCTCCGGTTGGACCTGTCGCACCTGTTGGCCCTGTATCTCCTGTTGGGCCTGTATCTCCTGTTGGACCTGTATCTCCGGTTGGTCCGGTGGGGCCTGTTTCACCTTCCGCTCCTGTTGGGCCTGTCGGTCCTGTAATAGACGCTCCCGTTGCGCCCGCATCACCCGTTGGGCCTGTCGGTCCCGTTGGTCCGGTGGGGCCTGTCGGGCCTGTGGCTCCAGTGCCCGAAGGTCCAGTTGGGCCAGTAGGTCCGGTTTCACCTGTTGGGCCTGTCGGTCCCGTTGGGCCAGTAGGTCCAGTAGGTCCTGTGGGTCCAGTTGCACCATCATCACCAGTTGGGCCTGTTGGTCCGGTTGGGCCAGTTGCTCCTGTTGCGCCGGTTCCCGAGGGTCCTGTTGGGCCAGTCGGTCCTGTGGCTCCAGTGGGGCCTGTCGGTCCTGTTGCACCCGTTGCACCCGTTCCAGAAGGACCAGTAGGGCCAGTCGCTCCCGTCGGACCTGTTGGACCTGCGGGGCCGGTTGGGCCTGTTGCTCCTGTTCCTGATGGCCCTGTCGGTCCAGTTGGTCCAGTAGGCCCTGTTGGTCCAGCAGAGCCTGTGGCTCCCGTTGGTCCAGTCGCTCCTGTTGGGCCTGTCGGTCCAGTCGGTCCTCTAGGAATAGTAAAGTCTAAAATCAAATTCCCAGCCGTTCCCACATTTGTAACAGTCGCATCAGAGCCCGCCGTGCTCGTACGCGTAGTGCCTACGATTACAGTGGTCGGGCCTGAGGAGCCAGTCGCACCCGTGGGGCCTGTCGGTCCAGTAGGTCCCGTGGGTCCAGTCGCACCGTCTAAACCGCGAGGGCCTTGACTCCCCGAAATAATAGGAATATCGTTGCACACGGGGCAACAATTTTTTCTTTCGCAATCATTGTCATTACAATTAAAAAACATACACACTCCTTTGTAAATGTTGGTATCATATCAATATATGAAATATACAAAAAAGTGGTGAAAACTCCAATTTTTGCAACTATATTATTGTTTTTTAATCACTATACCGCAAAATTTAATCACTATGTTGTAAATTTTAAAAACAAAAAGCGCAAGAAATTTCTCGCGCCTTTTCTAATTGATTAAAATTAAAGTTTATGCATTTTCGAGTTTTAATCTAATTTCCTCTTGGTGCAGAGCGTCGAGCATTTCATCAATATCGCCCTGCATAAAGTTGTTAATCGAGTGTAGACTCAGGCCGATTCGGTGGTCGGTTACACGGCCTTGCGGGAAGTTATAGGTTCTAATTCGCTCGCTACGGTCGCCAGTACCGACTTGGCTCTTGCGCTGTTGAGCATTTTCGCTAATCGCCTTTTGCTGGGCCATGTCCTCGAGTTTTGCACGCAAAATATTCATAGCGCGCTCTTTGTTTTTGATTTGACTGCGCTCATCTTGACAAGTTACCACGAGTCCCGTCGGCAAGTGGGTTATGCGGATAGCGGAGTCGGTCGTGTTTACCCCTTGTCCGCCGTGACCACCCGACCTATATGTGTCGATGCGTAGGTCTTTGTCATTAATCTCGACATCGGTTTCCTCAACCTCGGGCAGTACGGCAACGGTTACAGTACTGGTGTGCACTCGCCCCTGGGACTCGGTTTCGGGCACGCGCTGTACTCTGTGCACCCCGCTCTCCCATTTGAGCCTGCGGTAAGCACCCGCCCCCTCGATACGCATAACGCCTTCTTTTAGTCCCCCAACCTCGGTGTCGCCATATTCGGTCATTTCGGCCTTCCCGCCTCGACGCTCGGCATACTTTTGGTACATTTTAAAGAGTTCCGCCGCAAACAACGAAGCCTCATCCCCACCAGCGGCGGGGCGCACCTCGATGTAGACATTGTTGTTGTCGTTCTTGTCGCGCGGAAGCAGTAAAATGCGGGCCTCGTCCTCGATTTTCTCTAACTCCGCATTAGCTTCACTCACCTCCGCCTTTGCCATTTCGGTTAACTCTGGGTCGGCATTTTCCAAAATAACACTCTCGGCGGTCTTGCGCTTTTCCTCGGTGGCGATATAGCGATTATAGAGCGTCGCGTACTCTTCAAGGCCTGCATGCTCCTTCGCAATCTTCTTGTACTTCTCCATATCGGAAATAATATTCGGGTCGCACAACTGCTCGCCTAAAAGTTCGTATCTTTTTACAAATGGTTCTATTTTTTCAATCATTTTGTACTCCTTGCAATCAAAAATCTGTCAAAGCCGTAGTAGTCGCCCACAATTTGACAGTCAAAATCACTAAAAATTTCCGCCACTTTTTCCGCTTGAAAATCGCCAACCTCGAGGTAAACAACTCCGCCTGGGTTTAAGTATGCACTCACCTCGCCCGCAATTCTACGGTAAAAATCCAGCCCGTCCTCGCCCCCAAAAAGTGCCGAGTGTGGCTCGTAGTCCTTGACGCTTTTAGGTAGGGCCTCCATTTCCGCCTTGTCAAGATACGGCGGGTTCGACACAATGATATCGAACTTGCCCTCGACCTTTTCGAACAAGTCGCCGACCACGAAATCGACACTTGCAAAGTTTGCGAGCGCGTTCTGTCTAGCCACGCTTACGGCCGACTCACTTATATCTGTTGCCAGCACGTAGGCATCCAAATTTTTTGCCAAGGCCACCGCAATACAGCCACTGCCCGTGCATAGGTCTAAAATGCGGGTCGGCACGCCCTCGTACTCAGTTATTATCATGTCGGTTAACTGCTCTGTCTCACTACGAGGAATTAGCACGTCAGGAGTTACCTTTATCTCGCAGTTGACGAAGGGTACACACCCAAGAATTAGCCCTAACGGCTCGCCCGACCTTAACCGTTTTAGGTCGCGCTTTATCTCGGTTTGCTCTTTTGTGCTAATTGGGCGCACACCCCACTCGATTGGCTCGGCCTTTGTCCGCTCTACAAGTAGCCACGCAAAGTCGCGCGCGGCGGCGGTATCAAGCCCTTTATTATTCGCTGTAAAAAAATCTTTTATTGTCATAATCTACCCTTTTTTATCAAAAAAATAGGAGTCTACTTTTCGACACCTATTTTTGCTAAGGCTAATAAATTAAGCCGTTGTTGCGTTCTTGGTTTGCTTTGCGTCTTTGATGTTGTCTCTGTTGAACTTTCTGTTAAACTTCTCAACACGACCAGCAGCGTCCACAATCTTCTGGTTGCCAGTGTAGAAAGGGTGGCACCTGTCGCAAATGTCGACCTTCATCACGTCATCCTTGTATGTTGAGTGAGTTACAAAAGTATTACCGCAAGCACATTCAACCTTAACTTCGTGGTAGTTTGGATGTATGTTTTTCATAATTTTAGCACCTCATTTATATTAATTAGTAGATTGATTATAGTACATTTTTTAAAAAAAATCAATAGTTTTTTTGCAATTTTATAAAAATATCGCGATTTTACCTAAGACGCTCATAAAAAGAATACAAAATCACATCAATTTTTGCCTTGATTATTGACAAAATCGAGATTTTTGGTATAATTTGAGTGAATAAACACGAGGAGTGGACAATGGCGTTTACTTATAGTGTAGAGGCGCGTTTTGCGCGCGCGAAGGCTGATTTTCTCGAGGGGTTGGAGCGCGGGAGTTACTCCACTTTGCGCGACCGCCATTTGCGGTACTATATCGAGAAGTACGACCTGCCCGCTTCACCCGAAATTTTAGATTTTATAAATTCTATAGACACGACCACAAAAACTGACCGCTTTTTGCCACAATCAGCGGAAATCTTAGGAAAAAACTTAGAGAGCACTCGCGACCTATACTTTTCGGATATAGAGCCCTTTATTCACGAAATTTTGCTCAATATATTCCTATATTCCCCCGAGTTTGATAAGGACCGAAAGTACATTCTCTACAACATCGACCGCCAAAATGGTCGCGCTATTGTTTGCGAATATTTCCGTAATAATGTTGCACCTGCCCTGCTACTTGAAGAGCCCACTAAGTACGCAATCAAAAACAAGTACGGCCACTTGCTTTCGGCGGACTTGATTTACGGGAGCAAGCAGTATTATCGAGAAACTAATGGTAGGTATGTGGATAACTTTTACCGCGACCTACACCTTATTCACGAACTCGATAAATTTAAGTCCAAAATCAACCCGTACTACCGCGACATCCTAACATACACCCCGCCGAGTAGCCAAAATGAGGTTGATTTTGATGAGCGCGAAAGCTCGAGTGCAGACCGCTGTTTTTAACACACTTAGGTGTGTTTTTTGTTTAATAAATAGGCTGTAAAATTTAATTATTTTTTGATTTTTTATTTAATGTTTTTTATTAATTACTTATACTTAATAATTATTTATTTTTCATATTTAATATTAATTGTTTTAGATTTGCCTTTTAATAGTTGTTTTATGTTTTTTTGAATTTTTGGTTTAACACTCCCCATTATTTTAAAGCGAGTAATTATTTCACGTGTCTAGGTAGGCTTTGGCAATTTTATCGATATCACCAGCGCCCAGCCATACTACCAGGTCGCCCTGCTTTAAGGTTTTGTCCAACTCATATTTTAGGCTCTCAAAATTCGAAAAATACGCGCAGTTTTGCCTGCCGTTTATGCTATAAAATAGGTCTAGACAGTCCCCGCCGACAATATAATTTTCGCGCGCTGCGTATGTCGGTAATAAATACAAAATATCAGCCTCTAAAAAACACGTGGAGAACGCATCAAATAAAGCCTTTGTACGCGAATAGGTGTGTGGCTGGAAAATTGCAATAAGGCGGTTTTTATTTAGTAATTTTAGGGTGTTTAGGGTCGCTTTTATCTCTGTTGGGTGATGCGCATAGTCGTGATAGTGTGTAATGCCATTTTTATCGTTTATAAGGGTAAGTCGCCTATTTACGCCACTATACCCCTTGGTTCCAGCCACTATGTCGCAAAAATCAATACCATAAAATTGGGCTACCGCTATGCAAGCGAGCGCGTTTTCTACGTTATGTTCGCCTAAAATGTTTAGCTTTACGTGCCCGAGTTTCTTCCCCCGATAATAGCAATCAAAACTAAACTTGCCACCGCTTTGGGTAACATTTTTGTAGTAATAATCGTTTGTATTTTTGCGTCCAAAAGTGATGATTTTTGCGCCATTTTTTAGTGGTTTTTTAGGTATTTTATCGCCGTTTATAATCACGACTTTTTTCGTTTTTTCGGCAAGTTGATAAAAGGCCGATTTTATATCTTCCAAATCGGTGTAAGTATCCATATGGTCGCGCTCGATATTAGTAATTATCGTGCAGTCGGGAGTAAGTTTTAGCATACTACGATTAAACTCGCACGCCTCGGTGATAAAGTACTTTTTTCCCCCAATTTTTAGATTCCCGCCACACCACAGCGCATCACCACCCAGGTGCATAGTAGGAGCCTTTCCCGCGACCTCAAAAACATAACCAAGCATTGCGGTGGTGGTGGTTTTGCCATGCGTGCCTGAGATTGCTATTGCGTGCTCGTAGTTTTTAGCGATTTCACCCAAAAACTCCGCGCGCTCATAGACCTTTTTATTCTGCTTTTTCGCATATTCAACCACCGCGTTGTGCTCACCCACAGCGATAGTATACACAAAGGTGTCGCACTTATTTAACATGTCGTAGTTAGGCCCGACGCTAGTTTTTATGCCGAGGTTACTAAGCTCCTTTAACACAGGGCTGTCTTGGTCGTCACTGCCACACACCTTTGCGCCTAAACTCTTACAAAGTTTGGCGAGGGCACTCATACTCACCCCGCCTATTCCATAAAAATAAATACTATTTTTTTGCATAAAATTTTATATGAAAAAACTAACAAAAAAGTGCCCGCCCCCAAAGTCAAAAAATTATTTATAATAATAAAATTTCCTTTGATTTTAAGTAAAAAAATATCCATAAAATACTTCTAAGTTGCTCATTTTCCCTCTTTTGCGTATTTTTTGATTTTTTACATATTTTTTGCGATTTTTTAGTTTTTAACTTAAACCGCCTTGATTTTTTAATTATCGACACTTTTTAATTTGAAAGCAAATTATTCTTTTTAAAAATGACTTTTTGTAAACAAAACTATTATATTTTGATTTTTAAAAATTCAAGAAAAAAATCCCCGAGTGGGGATTTTTGTTAGGCATTACTCTTTCGGTGCCTCTGCCAAAGCCTTTTCATACTCCTCGAGAATCATCTTGGAGATTGCATCTCTGGTCTCTGTGTTGAGAGGGTGAACAATGTCCTTAAAGTTTCCCTCTGGAGTCTTGCGACTAGGCATAGCAATGAATAAACCTTGATTGCCTTCGATAACCTTAATGTCGTGCACTGCAAAACAATCGTCAATAGTCATTGATGCAACGGCCTTTAGTTTGTTGTCATCCTTTTTAACGATACGAATGCGAATGTCAGTAATTTTCATCAAGTCGGTATACCATCCTTTTAAAATTTTCGCCAAAAGTAGTAATTGCCACATTTAGCTTACAATTATGATACACTTTTTATATATAATTGTCAAACAAATTATGTCCAAATAGCGCATTTTTTAGACTATTTTCTAAAAATCACTAGCAAAACAGTTTGATGTTACCGAAACAATTTGCAATAAAGCCCCTTAAATTCAAATAATATTTTAATCTTATTTATTTTATTTTGTGTATAAAAAAGAAAAATGTGGTGATAATATTAATAGCACAGGTAAATTGACGATTATTTATTAATTTTTTAAATCAATTTATCTGTGCTTTTTGTTTTGATTTTTTAGTATTTTTTACTTCTTTACTAGGAACTTTTATAAATAAAAAATAAAAACGCATAAATGCGTTCTTATACAGCCTGGTCATTAGGGTTTGCGGGTTGAGATGCTTGATTTTCCTCAGCCAGTTGCTTTTCAAGGCTAGCGTTTTGCGCGTCAGTTTTAGCCTTTTCAAGTAGGGCCTTGTTCTTGTTACGGTCAATCATAATAAAGATTGCGGCAACTAATAAAACGATGGTCTCAATCAATGTCAGCACATCAAATGCCGATAACAGGCCAATGATTTGAAGGACTACGATGATGACACTGAACACAAAAGTTGTAGTAATCATGCCCTTCTTTTTGTCGAACTCTTCGGGCGGTAAATTCCAACGCGAGATTGAAATTGCCGAGAAAATAATACCCAAAATCGCAAACACTGCAATCACTCCCACAATAAACATGGAAATTAGCAATACGGCCTCGCCCATTGAACCAGTGTCACCCAGTCCAGCAGCATCCATAGCAGCAGGTAGAGCAATCATTGTAATTATTCCGCCGATTGTCAGCAAAACAAACATAATCAGCGCAACAATTAGACCAGTTAGCAACAAGGGTCTAGAAACTCTGTTGTTTTCCATAAAACTTAACTCCTTAATTAAATTTATAATTATATTATATAATAAAAATTTTTTTATGTCAAATAAAGTAGACAAATAATTAAATTTGTCTAAAATTTTACTTAATAAATTTATGATTTAATATACGCAAAAATAAATTTACATATTCAATTTAAATATTTTTTATATTAAAAGAAAACGCAAATTTATAAAAAATTTGCGAAAAATTATTAAAAATGCTTATTTTTTTTAAAAAATCGCGTTTTTTGTGATTTTTTTCAATTTTTTCTAATTTTTATTATTTTTTGTTTTGGTTTTAGTCATGTTTTCCTGCGTTGTTGTTTGTGTGCTTGGGGATGCGTCAGCCTCTTCGGTTTGTGGTGTGTCGGGTGTTGTAGATTTTTGTGCGTCAGTAATTGTGGCTTTTAAAGTGTCGGAGGTTGCGGTTTCTTGGACATCAGCGGTCGTGGTTTTTCGCGTGTTAGAAGTTATAGTTTTTGATGTGTCGGGTGCTGTGGTTTGTGGTGCGCTGGGTTGAGTATTTGAGATGGTCTTGATATACTTACCCTTTTCGTCCACGATGACAGCCTTTTTACTACCGAAAAGAATCAAGAGCCCCGCCCCCGCCAGCACGGCTGCAATTAAGGCGTAGAGGTAATTACCCTGTGTCACGACAGCGACCACAGACACAACGGCTGGTAAAAAGCACAATGCCACGGAGATAATCATAATGACCTTGTGAGAATTAAACTTTTTCACATCCCACCCAGCGCGCGCACACGCGATACTCGAAAACACTATACCAAATAGGGACAGCACGCACAAAATAAACGACAAAATTACCATTAAGCCAAGCAGTGCTGTCTCTGCATTTCCGCCCGAAAAGCCCTCCGCCAACGCTCCCGCGACAATCAAGGCAAGAGCAGTGAATGCAGAATATATAATTACCACCACATGGATAACAATTGCCAAAATCTCTCCCGCTAGGTACAGCGGACGCTTTATTCGTTCTTCCATAAAACACCTTCCTTTTTTTACATTATAACGATAAGAACCTCAAAAAAACAACAAAAATTACGCTTTTTTATCATTTTTTTGTGTTTTTTTACGTTTTTTTGCGTCGCGAAACTCTTTTTTGACCTTTTTGCGCACGCTATGATACAGCTCCCAGTATTCCCGAAAAGTACGCTTTAAGTACGCGACCGTGTCATCATCCAAATTTTTGTACCGCTTGCGAATGGCATGCAGATACTTGATTCCTTTGTTGCGAAAATCGAGAATCGTCGACTTCTCATAAGCGTTCAAAAGGTCAAATAACAGGTCCACAATCTTTACGCGTTCGGGCTCGGGATAGATGTCTAGCCACTCCTTTATTGCGCGCTCAAAGACCTTGCAATTTAGGGTCGTGCTCTCGGTTACATCGAGGTGGCCGTCCCTTGTTATTATCCAGCGAAAAGGGTCGTGTTGCATCATGAACACCCCGTAGCACCTAACAACTTCGAACTTGGGGATGTTGTGCATGATTACGCCGACCATGGAGTCTCTGGTGATATATTTTTTGATTTTTTCGGTAATTTTTTTGTATTTTTCGAGGCTAAACACGTCGTATTTAAAGCCCGGGCCGTCGAAATCAAAAATTTTTACCATTCTTTCCTGCAATTCGGGCTCCGAAAACAGCCCCGCAAAGCACGCGAGATTTCCACCCTTGCTATGCCCGCCGAGATAAAAGTCGCCCTTAATTAAACTTGCGACCTTTTGGACATATTCGAGGCACTGTTGTTGAGAGGGAATGACGTCCATAAACACCATATTGAAGTCCTCTTTCCAGCCAATAAGTGTTAGGTCAGTACCGCGAAAGGCGATGAAATTAATATCGTTTAGCTTAAAAACAATCGCGGAAAACTGCAATTCAATATTTTCATCAAAACGGCTTCGGTAATAATTAAGGCGCATGTTTTTGTATCGCGGGCTATCAATAATTAGGCGTAAAAGCCGTGCATTCATGTGAGGTGACATCGTGCCTTGCACCATTTTTTTGATATTTTTATTTAAATTCAAGTTAGACAGCACAACATCGGGCCGATTATCGCTAATCTCCCCTACCAGCCCGCTAAAATCGAGATATGCCATTTGACTCAAAATCAAGGCATCGACCTCGTTAAATGCGAACTCCTCCAAACCGAGCGCGCCGAACCTTTTAATATAATAATGCAAATTACGCATAATTTCACCTTTTTGACCGCATAATTTCACTTTTTATAATATTGTATTAAATTATCAAACTTTTGTCAAATTTTGTGCGCACGAATTTGCTTTTTATTATGCGGAAATTTAAAAATAATTGAAAAAATTGCCAAATTAATGTTGACTAATATTCAAAATTGTGTTATTATAAATAAGCATCTTGTAATTTTAAGGTGCCTTATACGTTTTATAAGGGTAAAACGAACGATAATGCACCCATAGCTCAACAGGATAGAGCAACACCCTTCTAAGGTGAAGGTTGGGGGTTCGAGTCCCTCTGGGTGCACCAGTGGGGATGAAAGATATGATTTCTGCCCCGTTATTGCCGGTGTATAGTTGAGGACTCGAACGGGCACGTCTCGAAAAAGTTCCCAGTGGAGAGTTTTTAGTGCCTCGGCGTGATAGTGAGGCTCGCCGAACGGAGCGCGCCAGTGGGGATGGCCCAAAAAGGGTGAATCGGCTGAGGGCTTATTCGTGGCTCGCGCACACCACACAATGATTGAATTCGCACTCTTATGGTGGATATAGCTTAGTTGGTAGAGCGCCAGGTTGTGGCCCTGGAGGTCGTGGGTTCGAGTCCCACTATTCACCCCATTAAATAGTGGCTCGCCACTTTTTCCGTAGGGGTATCGCCAAGCGGTTAAGGCACTTGACTCTGACTCAAGCATCCGAGGGTTCAAATCCTTCTACCCCTGCCACCTTGGGCAACAATTTTTTGTGTAAGTCCCTTATAGGGGTGTAGCCAAGCGGTAAGGCACAAGACTTTGACTCTTGCATGCGTAGGTTCAAATCCTGCCACCCCTGCCACAACACCTTTTTGGTGTAACATGGCCCAATAGCTCAGTTGGTAGAGCACTTGACTTTTAATCAAGTTGTCCCGCGTTCGAGTCGCGGTTGGGTCACCAGTTTTTTGGCTTAAATAAAGGCTTTTCGGCAAATTTGTGCGAAAGGCCTTTTTCTTGTTTTTGGTACTTTTTTGATTAAAAACTGTGTCAAAAACTGTGTCAAATTTGATAAATTAAATCTTTATAAAGATTTATTAGTTTTTCTTTGCTTATACTTCGGTCAATGTTTGTGTAAATATCTTGTGTCATATCGACTTTTTCGTGACCTAACCAAACACTACGAAGTTTATCGGGTATACCCATATAATAGTAATTTGTTGCAAATGTATGTCTTAATGTATGTATTCCCCCATTAATACCTAATTTTTTAAGTACCTCTTTAAAGTGCAGGTAAATGTATTGCGTTGTTAGTTGCTTAAACTTGCTAGGGGTTTGTATTAATTTTACCATTGTGGGCGTTAAGTCTACTATTCTATATACAGGTTTTTCACTTCGTTTTTTCTCGCTTTCGATTTTTAAAGTGTTGTTTTTAGTATCAAGATTATTTATTATTTCGTTTGGTTTATATTCGTTTTTTCGCATACCAGTGAATAAGTATATATAAATATCTCGCTCAATGTCTGTGCCCTTAATCGCGTTTAAGATTTTAACCTGTTCATCGAAAGTAAACGCAATTCTTTTATTATTAATTTTTCTTTCTTTTACTACCGCTTTGCATGGGTTGTGATTTAGTATTTTTAAGTCGTTTGCTTTTTGAAAACTTGCGTTTAAATATAGAAATACAAGTTCTTTGGTGCGTGATAATTTATAAGTGTTTAAAACTTGTTGTATTTTATCAGTGGTATAAGTCTCAAGTTTTAAGTTTGGAAAGTTTTCTTTAATGTTTTTTATGTATAAAGGAATATTGCTGTTCGATTTGACAAAAGGTTTTTTATAATTTTCGTACCAGTAATTAAGCCACTCAAATAAAGTATATTTCGTTTTAATAGTCTTGCCGTTTTTTATTTCTTGTAAAATTTCTTTAATTTTTGATTTGGCTTCTTTATCAGTTTTCGCATATTTGGTATAAATAATTTTATCTTTTTGAATTCGAATAATTTTTCGGCCATCTTTTCTATTACTTACATTTTTCATATATTGCTCCTCTAGTTTGTTTTGAAAAACATAAGTATTATTGGCACAGTTTTGGCTGTTCTTTTCGGCGTCCAGCATTCCACGTAGTAGTTCGGTTAGCGCAATGTTGGCGTTTTTAGCCTTGTCTAGTTGCTCTGCTTGCGCCTCTGCGACCTTTTAAAAAAGTTTCCAGTACATTTTTTTGCATAAATAAAATCTCCTTGTAAAAATAGTTTTTACTCCTATTTTTAGGGAGATTATAAAGTAATAGTTATTGGTTTTCAAGTAGGCCTTTTATATAACCATATACTTCTATTAAATGTTTTTCGTTTAACCTCATTTTTAAATTTCCTTTATTGTCCAGCAATTAGTCCACTAATGTAACTAATTGCTTTGATTGTATTTATTTCGTTTAATTCTTGTATAAGTTCGAGTAGTTGTTTTTGGTTTTTGGTTAAGTAGCCGATGTCATTTGTGTTTTGAGTTTTGTGGTCACAAAGGTAGTCAAGTGAGACTCCATAAAAGTCGGCCAATTTGACTAATAAATCAATGTTTGGTTCACATCTATTCTTTTCGTAATTATTGTAAGTCATTGGATGTAAATTTAATTTTTCCGTAAGTTCTTTTTGGGTTAAATTTGCTTGTTCTCGTATTTCTTTTAGTTTTAGTTTTGTCATTTTTTGATTTTCCTTTTTTTGTTTTATTATAGTATACTCTTTTTAAATTTGCAATTTGTTTTAAAAATTTTTTAAAAATTTATCGATTTTAGTTATTTTTGTTTGACTTTAATATTAATTATTAATATAATTGGAATGAAAAATATTAAATTTTAATATTTTAATAAACGAAAGGAGTGTTAGACAATGAGTGAAAACAAAAACGAAAAAGATTTAAAAGCCGAGTTAATGGAGTTAATAAACGGCGAACATAAACAAACAAAAGATAATATACAAATTGCTATTTTTGATAATGGTCATTTGAAAGATTTGATTTCTTGCTTTGCTTTTCTTCTTGATTGTCTTGATAGTTCTGATGAAACCACTTGTATTAGTATATCTAATTCTTTTGATTTGGCCATTTTAAAAACTGATATTGATTATCAAGTAATGAAATTTCTTGATAATAAAAATAATGATTTAGGTGATTAAAATGCGTTGGTATTTTGATAGTAATAATATTTTGGTTTATTCCCCTACCCGCCGTGTAATTGATTTAAAAAAGAAATCAAAACAACCTGTTGAACCTTTGCCTGAAATTAATCCAAATTATGAAAAGAAACTTGAAAACATGCGTAAACGATTAATCCAAGAGGTTAAATAATGTTAGATGACTTTTTTATAAATAACTATTTTAGTGGTATCAATCAAACATTAAGTAAACAGCAACAAGAATTAATTACTAACTTGGAAAACATATTCCGCAGTAATCTTCGGGATGACTTCGGGTTATTATGTAACATTTACGAACTTTATCAAACTTGTAAAGGCAGTAAGTTGATTGATAAAGATACAATTAATACAGCCCGAATTAATAAAGATTATCGCTTTACCGAGTTGCTTGCAAAGTTTTTTGGGCTTTCTGAGCGATACATATATACACTGCTAAAAATTTCGAGTAAATTTATCGATTTTGTCGCCGGCGACAAAAAATACAAAATACCCGAGTTAAAGGAATATAGCATTTCGAAATTGCAGGAGTTACTGCCTCTCGAGTTGGACTCAATTAAAACTGCTTTTAGGCTTGGTTTTTTAACTATCAAGTCCACTCGTGCAGATATTCGAAGTTATGTAAAAACATTAAAGGGCGGTACTAATGATAATAAAGTCGTTGAGGACTTGCCCGAACAAGATGTAGATGCAGGGAGCGTATTTAATTGTTCAATAACTTTTCCCGCGGATGTGTATTCGTTTTTGCAAAATGAGGTTTTAAAAAATAAAACGAATTTGGAAAGTTATATTATTTCGTTGATACGCGAGAAAATGTAGTTTTTTAGGTAGGTACAGCGAGCGCAATCGAAGGGGCTGTGCCAAGGCGTTTGCAGGAAGAGAGGGTTAGGGCGCCCCGTGAGTGAACACGGTTGTTTATGTGCGTACGAACATAGCATAATCAAACACAATAAAGCGAGGTTTAAAAAACTTGGAATCTGCAGTCATCCAAAAGTGCTCGCTTTATTTATGGAGTAAATAGTATTTGGTTTTCTCTCATTTCCAAACGGGGTGCAATTCCTCGATACTCCCCCACTGCCCTTGAGCGGGCGCAGAAAAATATTAGTAAAAGGAGTATGTTGAATGCCGTACAATAACCGTAGAAGTAATACTCGTAGGACATCGCGTAATCGTAGAAATACAAGCCGTAGAAATGGCTTTACTTCAATTGAACAATTTGCTTATAAAATGGGACAAGTAGAACGTGCTGGCCCTAATAGTCGTGTGCGTGAAAGTTTTGAACGTGGGAAAATGGCACGAAAAAAGAAAGAAAAAAAGCCATTATTTTAGTTTAATTTTTGTCCCCCGTTTTGCTAGGTTTTAGAAAAAATCTAGCACCATTGCCGAATTGCTCGGCTTAATAAAATTAAAAAGAGGTATTTATTATGAACAAAATGTTATTTGAAGACGTTTATTTATTAAACGCAAATTTGCAGGACGAAGTTAAAAAAGAGGGGGACAAATGGGTTCCCATTGGGACTAAAAAGTTAGTATTAACTTTGTTAATCGATGTGCGAGATAACGACCTTTCCAGCGGTAAAGTTAAGTACATAACTTCAATCAAAGAGCCTTCTTTTGATGTGGCACAACTGTTAGGCAAGTTAACTAGGTTCGACAAACTACAAATCACTGCCAATGTCCACGAATACGGAGACAAAACAGACTACAAGTTTTATAAACTTATTCGCGATGGTGTGGACTTAACTGCTGTATGTTCGAAAGTAGTTGAAACTAACGAGCCAATGCCATTTTAATAATAAAGGCGGTAATCAGTCTAACCTGCTATAGTGGTTGCTGTACCATTCCGCGTGGTTTTTCTCTTTTAGTTCTTTTTGGTTTTGTCTAACTTCCTTTCTTACTTTTTTCCACGCGGTTACCATTCCGCTATGTTTTTGGTGGTTTCGTCATGCACCCCCTCCTTGTGCATAGCGGTTACAATTCCGTGCGATAAAATTTAATAAACTTTAAGTTAACATATTTATTCCGGTATTTATATTTATTAAATTTTTTCTTGACTACCCTTATTGCACGGTTACCATTATTTATTAAGGAGTGTTTATGGAATTTAAGAGTAAAAAGCCGATTTATAGATACTTAATATCTGCGGTATTGATTTTAGTGTGCTTGCTTTGTTCTTTGTCTATAACACCTATTTACGCAGATTTCGAGGGGGCTAGCGATGTCTTAACCGACTTGCAAAAGGACCCCGAGTTCGATGCCTCGAAATACCCCGAGAATGCAGAAGATAACTCTTTGCAGGTCATCCAAATAGCAGAAAGCACCTCGGGCGAGTTATTAGTATACGTGTACCAACCTAGTGGACAAGCCCTAGACTTACGGGCAAGTAGTATTAATATATCTACTGCGATTAATGATAGTTTTAGCCCTAAAAATTATACTTTAAGTTATATAAATTCCAATGGCGTTTTTTATAAATATGTAGTAAACGATTTTACTATTTTATCTGATACTATTCGATACTATTCAATCGTATCAATTTTTCGCCCCTGGGATGAAAATTTGGATGATCCTGCCGAAGGCGATAATACCATAAGTGAACAAAGTTTTGAAGTTAGCAAACTTATTACTGCTACTACCTTAAATGGTGTAGTATCTTATACTTGTTTAGATACTAAGTCAATTGATATTGTGTCTAAATATGTTGGGTTTGTTCGTTATGATAATGGTTTTACTTTATATAATCAAGCTTGTGATAGTCATTATGTCGCTTTTAGTACTAATATGCCTATTGAAAAGTTAATGGATGCAGATGTTTGTTTTATTTCGCAAGAAGTTACTTATCGCACTAATTTGACAGGCTCTCATCGTTACAGCGAAGGCGATTTAATAACAAACGAAATAACATTGAGTGATATTGATACTGCAGGTAGTTCGGCTCACGGGTGGTTTGCTGATAAATATGAATGGCAAAGAATTGAAAGCGTAAATGATTTTAAGGCTGGTTTAGCCGAGGCTGATATAACTTTGACTAGTGAGGCTGAAACTGCATTAAAAGAAAAACAATGGGTATTACGCTTTTATGAAAGTGATTATCAATTAATTAATAGCTCTACTATCTGGGAATATGTAACTGAAGTAACAGATGTTACGCTTTTGCGTTTGAGGTTCGAAACTGCTGGGGTAGTCTATAACCTTGGTGTCGTAGATAATAAACAATCTGGCGATATTAATCCTGACGGAACTACCATGCCCGACTGGCTCGAAACATTGATTAAAACACTAGTTGGAATTGTAATCGGAGTACTAGCAATTGCTATCTTAATTCCGCTTTTCCCTTACATACTTTCTGCACTAGTTTGGCTATTTAAGGCGATAATTTGGATACTCAAATATTTAGGTATTGGCCTGTGGTATTTCTTTAAATATTTAGGTATTGGTCTTTGGTATTTCTTTAAATATTTAGGAATTGGCCTATGGTATGTACTTAAATATTTAGGTTTGGGTATTTGGTACTTAATCGCCTCACCGTACTATTTAATCAAATACATACAAAGTTTATAGTGGTAATTAGTCTAACCTACTTAGTGGTTGCTATACCATTGCCCGCTCGGGCTCAAATTTAATAAAAGGAGTGTACACTTATGGCTTATAGAAATAGTAACACGGGTGCTATTATTGCTGGTATTATTGGCTTTATTATTGTGGCTTGCGTTATTTTTGTGGTAGCCGTTGCAATAAAAGCAGGTGTTGACGGCACTTCATTTGTGGACTCTTGGAACACAATTTGGGGTATCGAGGCTGTCGCACCTGTTGACCCCGAAGTTCCCGTTGACCCTGATGCCTCTGAGGAAGTAGAGGAAACTGTCGAAACTGTTGCAAGTTTTTTAAAATAATTAATTAATATGGAGGTTTTTTATGACTAAAAAAGGCATAGCAATAGCAGTCGCTTGCCTTTTATTTATAGGTCTCGAAGTCTTTCTTATTTGGTCTAGTGTTTTATACTACCAGCAGAAAGACGATTACGACAAGGCTTGGCAATCGGGCTACGATACCGCGTTGCAAGCAAAAGACGAGTACGATAAAACAATCGCGCAATTGCAAGCTGAGAAGCTCCAATTATCTAGCGATTTATCTACCGCTCAATCTAGCGTAGAGACCTTAAAGGCAAGTAACGAGTCTTACTCTCAACAAGTTGAGGCTCTTACATCACAAAAAGCCGAACTCGAAAGTTCGGTTGCTAATCTTACTCAAACTAAAACTGAAAACGAATTAACTATTCAAACACTAAATACGAAAGTATCTAGTTACGAAAGTCAAATTAGCGAGTTACAAGCTGATATAGCTGAAAACGAGACTACAATTGACTCGCTAAATACTCAAATTACAAACTTAAATAATGAAATTTCTGATTTAGAGGCCGAGGCTGAAGACAATACCGCAGAGATTGCAGAATTAAAACAAATTAAGGCAGGCCTTGAAAATCAAATTACTAACTTAAACGCGCAAATTAGCGCAAAAACAAACGAGATTAACACCTTGAATGGAAATGTTACAAGTCTTAATAATCTCGTTTCAAAGTTGCAAAGTACAAACGAGTTACAATCTCAAATTATTACAAACTTAAATGCGCAAATCGTTTCGCTAAATACTCAAATTTCAAATTTAACTTTACAAATAAATAATAATAGCGGGCTTGTTTCGAGTTTGCAAGCAAAAATTACGCAACTTGAAAACTCAATTGCTTATTATGAAGAATACATAGCAGGCCTTGAGAGTGGCGACCAAATTGTTATAACCGCTGAATTTAACGGCAGTGTATACAATGTGCAGGTTATCAATAAGGGCGGTAAGGTGTCCATCGTGGAACCTACTAGCACCGACTATGTGATATTTAATTATTGGACCGTAGAGGGCGAACAAGTTGATTTAAGTACATACACTTTTAACGAAAGTACTAAACTTATTGCAAATGTTACCTATAAATACGATGTCTCGTATTATGTAGATAACGCGCCTGTATCGGAGCAAATTATAGTATCTAATGGTTATGCTACCGATCCTACAGAACCTACTAAAACTGGTTACGAGTTCGACGGTTGGAGTCTCGACGGCAGTACAATTATCGATACTACAGAGTACGCAATCACTAAAAACACTATTTTCTACGCGGTATTTACCAAGCTTCACACTGTGCAGTTTAATGACGGCACACAAGTTGTGTCTACTCAAACAGTGCGTAACGGTGAGTATGCAGACAGCGAGAGTGTATCCGTAGAAAGTACGCAGTATAAGACTTTTGCAGGCTGGACCGTTGACGGTAGTATTGTCGACGTTGATAGTTACGTAATTAGTGCAGACACCGTGTTTACTGCAACTTATACATATAGTTACGATGTAACTTTTAAAAGCGACGATGCAACCTACACAAGCCAAATTGTGCAGAGTGGTAACTACCCTGTCGAACCTAGTGCGCCTACAAAGGTTGGTGGTTATTTCTTGGGGTGGAGTCTAAATGGTATCGACATTGTGTCTGTAACTAGCACGCAAATCACCGCCAACACAACTTTTATAGCAGTGTGGAAAGAAATTACTTTATATAAGAGTGATGTTACTTTTGAGGCTGAATCGGGATATTCTTTTGATTTATATTTTTCTATTGTAGATGGTGAATATAAGTTTTTTTCTGATCCACTTTTGCTTATAGAGTTTGATACTACATATAGTTCAAGCAGTAGTTTTGGCGATGTTTATACTATTCATGTTGTAGCTGGTTCTTTAGATCTTGTTATTTTTAATATAGAACAAAGTGGAAATGAATTTGATTTTAGGTGGTATTTCCCTGGAACAGCTTTTAAAGATTATTATTATGGTTCTTTTGTTCTTTTAACTAATTAATTAAAAGTTTATCGGGGTATCTTTAAAAACCCCGTACCATTAATAAAAATTTTCGAGGTGTCTATGAGTAAAAATAAATATAAAGGTAAAATTGGCTATTGTGATAATAAAGATTTGGGTATAAAGTCAAGTGGAGGTCATTATGTTTACATACGTGAAGTAAATAAAAACGGTACTTGTGATGTCAATGTTATTACATCGCTAGAAAATAAAAACAAGCAATATAATTTCAATAAATTAAAGCAAGTTAGGAAAGGCAATACTTACGCTATACCAAAATATGATGCAAATTTTACTCTTTGGTCTGGTGTAAATAAAACGCCTATAAAGAACGTAAAGACAAGCAAAATTACAAATATAGGTAAAAAGAAAATTAAAAAGCGTCATTTCTTTTTTATAGGTAAGTTTATGAAATAAAAAAAAGAGATAGGTTTTGCCTATCTCTGCCCTTTAGGGTTTTACAACCTTTCGAGCGACTGCAATCTGTGTATTACTACCAGACGCTTGATACTATTATTATACGCAAAAAAACAAAAAAGTCAACAATTTGGAGTAAAAAATGATAACAATTATTACAGGTATTCCCGGAGCAGGTAAAACTTCGTATATGGCGAAGTTGGCGGTAGATTGCATACTTAACTGCCGTGCCGACTATTTAGCCTGCAAACGCGAGTTTAATACTTTAAATGATACGGGCTGTAAACTTGACCTTCCCCCTCAAAAGCACCTAGTTTACTGCGATACAAGTATTACATACGGGCGCCGATATTCAAGTTATGACATCGACGGCTTTTGTATCGGTGTTGCAAGTCCGCTTTTTACTACTTCGCGCTTTATTCCGCCATATAGTTCTATTTTTCTCGATGAAGCGCAAAGATATTATGATAGCCGTATGTCTAAATATCTGCGCGAGGAGGTTTACCGCTGGTACCAGTTACATAGACACGGCGATTATAATGTTTATATGGCTTGCCAACGTCTCGGAAATATCGATATAAATTTGCGCGCCATTGCAGAACGATTTTTAGTAATGGACAAGGTTGATGTGCGTTCAAATGAGTTTGGTGTAGTTTCGCGCGTTACTTGGAATTATCACGAATTTACTAGCGGTGATATCGCCGAAAAATACCAACTAGCAAGTGATAACCCAGAGTACGCGAAAATGGGCATCGCGGTAAAAGAAAGTATCGATTATAATATTTTTCGTTGCTATAATTCAAAATCTGCTCGCCCGGTTTTCTATAAAAATATTATAAATTCTAACTTGCCCGTCGATTATTATACCGAAGAGGGGTACCAGTTCACTCGCGAGAGTTTTGTAGAATTTAATAACAATCATTATTTTACTGCCCCTCTCGGCTTTTGGAAGAATACTGAACGCGATAAAAAAATATTAAAAGATTTAGGAGTTACCAATTATGATTATTAAAGATTTTAAAGAGTTAACCGATTTTATTTATTCTGAAGTTGATAAAAGGAACGAATATTTTGGTACTACCTCGCCCTCAAAAAATTTTTTGAAAAGTACCGAAAATGAGTTACATAAATACGCAAAGCTTTATTACAAGCCTCTTTTGCAGTCTGCAAAGTTTAACGTAAAGCTCCAGCGCGCCCTTGATACAATGCCTCATGGCCGTGTGTGGCGATTTTTTCATAAGCGATTGTGGTATCATGTACAGCAACACATCGAGGCCAACTCTTCTAAACTCTCGCCCGTTCCTGAACCTACGGCGCCTGAGTCGTTGTACCCCGAGGTCGTACGGCCTATCGAGCCCTCTCGTGTGTCTGATGTTTGATTTTTTAGTTTATTTTAGATTGCTTGCCCGATTTTTCTTTTTTGAGGAGTAGAAAATAGTAGGCGGTGTGGTAATGTGGGAAAACTGATGTGCTATCCTGACGGGTGCTTTCCACATTTCCAGTGTAGGTGGTAAAGTGTGTAAAAGCACGCATGCCCTCTTGTCCGCTTTTTCCACTTTTCCAAGTTTGTCCACATTTCAATGGTCGCCTCTTCCCGCCGTGCTTTTATGCGACTGTTGGAATGTGGGCAAACGGTCCGACACCTTGCACCGCCAAAAAACAAACTAAAATCACTCACTCGCCGAACTTAAGCTTGCGGTTCGGCGAGTGTCCGCTTGCTTTGGTTGCTGACTGACTCGGGTGATACCCTTTACTTGATAATGGTATCACTTGTAAAGAATTTTGCAAAAAATAAATAAAAAATGGAGATAAAAATGGAATACAAGGAGTTATGCAAAGATTGTCTATTAAATTGCAAGCGCGTACATAATTGCCCTTTTTGTGAAATAGATTTTTCAAAGCAAAAAGACATATTAAAATTAATGAAACAACGCAGAGAATTTAGGCCCGCCACTGCGAACACCACAATTCAAAAGAATAGCCGTAATGTTGAGGTTATGCGATACTCCGAGGAGTTTTATCTTTTGGGCAATCATAGCACATCTAATCGTGGACGCAAATGGAAATACAACGAGGAGCGAGTGTTGGTAAAGGTAAACAAGGATGACCCGCACGCAACCGAAGCTAACTTCCGCTTGAGTAAAAAGAAAAGCAAGCGCCGTGCACTTAATACTTTTTTAAACTACGGGCAAAACAATGAGTGGCGATATTTTATAACAATGACTTTTGACCCGCACAAAATTGATAGTACTAATCAAAGTGACATTAAATATGCATGGCAAAAATTTCGCCAAAAATTGCAATATCACTTCCCCGATATTCAAATAATGGCGGTCGTTGAATATCATGCGGATGATAGTAAGTTGCACTTTCACGGTGTTATCGGTAACGCTGATTTAAACTATGTGCTAGCGCGGGCGGTGAACCAACAGCAATTCCGTAAGGACCGAAAAGGTAATATTATGCTAGACAAAAACGGCGCGCCTGTGCCTAATGAATTTTACTTACAACCGCTTGAGACTAACCTCGGCGATAAAGTCTATAATTTTCGGCCTAAAATTTATAACGAAGGCTTTTGCAGTGTAATTCCAATCACTGATAAAACTAACGATATGAGCGCTTTTGATAAAATCGTTTTTTATCTCGCAAAATATATGGCAAAAGACAAGTCTGCGGTTCCCTACAATGGCAAGTCCTTTTTCCGTACATACAATTTAAACAAAGCCGAAAAAGAATGTGTCTATATGACTGAGGCCGATTTTGAAAAATTTATTAAAGAGTACAATTTAGAGGTTAAAAATCAAAATGAAAAATTTACATCTTACGTCCAGCGCCTCGACCTTGCGGGTATATTTGACCGCGCCGAAAAACTATGGCAACCTACTTATATGAACATTGACCTCGAGGACATTTACAAAAAAGCGTGCGACATATTCGACCTCGAGACTGATGAGGTTGACCCAATATTTATTGAATAAAAGGAGTATTGTAAAAATGTATGGTATGAAAGATAAATTAATATCAATTAGAGTTGATAGTGAAAAATATAATAAGGTAAAAGAGATTATTAGTAAACAAGGTTGGTGCCGTGATACTTTTGGTACAATATTTGATGATGCTTTGAATGAGTATTTGAAAAAGCATAAAAAGAAGTAGATTCTTGTGTATATACAAAAATCGAGCTTGTATATACAATGCCTGGTAAAATAAAATTAAGGAGTGTTATATTATGAATGGTAAAGAATTTGATTACGAAAAGTTAGTTAGTGAGCGTAAAGAAGTTGCTAAGATTATCAATAATGATATATTTTTGGCTGGTTTGGGGAAATTAAATCAAGAACAATTGATTGATATAATTGGTTTACTTGTACATAATTTAGATTATTATGTAAATGTATTACATTGCAATGATTATGCTGATTTTGATTGTGATGAACGTGATTTTAAAGATATAGATTATGATTGTAAGTGTCTTATCATAGAATTATTGTATCCTGACTTTTTTAAAGATAAAGAAATTTAATCATATTACATAAATAAATAAAATGAATAGGTTCGGGTGTTCATTATTTATGTAAAGGGTCTGGGTGAGCGGTATGATTAAATTAAAAACAACCTAGTGTAAGTAGGTTGTGCAGAAACTTATGTTTTTCGGTGTAAAAACTGTGTCAAAACTGTGTCAATTTTGTAAAAATGCCTTATTTAAAGGCTTTTTAAGAGCTTATTTCTTGACTTTTAATCAAGTTGTCCCGCGTTCGAGTCGCGGTTGGGTCACCACAAGCGATAAATACAGACACGAGTGTCTGTATTTTCTTTATTTTGCGAGCAAAATAAAGGCACACTCTGTGTGCATCGCTTGTGCTGGCTTCCCTGCGGGAAGGCACCGCTGGCTTTTTTATTCTGCTCAAGCTTTCCTGTATTTTGCAGAAAATACAAGTACGTTTCGCGTACAAAGCATATGCTGGCTTCCCTTGCGAGAAGGCACTTTGGGCTTTTATATTCCGTTAAACCTTTCTATAATAATGGATATGCTAATATAAAATAAAAAATTTCATACAAAATGTACGAAATTATTTTAATTATTATCTAACCAGGTACTGTTCGACTTCGCGGGCTCGGTCTTCGGCTTTTTTGAGGGCTTCGGGGCTTTCGTGTTTCTCGGGTTCGGGTTTTAATTCGCTTGCTTTTAAAATGCCAGCCTTAATGCACTCGGGAGTGTCGTTGTTTTGCAAATACCAGTACAAGCGGTCTACATCAAAATATTTTGGTTTGTTTAAATCAGCCATAATTTTTTCCTCCTATTTTAACTTATCACTTACTAAATTTTAGCGCAAGCATTATTTATTAAAATTCTTCCATTTAATTAAAAAATTAAGAAAAATAACATTTTTTTGCATTTTTTACTATTTTTTATGATTTTTTTGCAATTTTTATTAAATGAGTTTTTCTTGAAGTAATAAAGTGTGCAGGGTTTGATTGAAATTAAAGGCAGACATTAGGTCCTCGGCCTCTTTTTTATAATTTTCACGAATATTTTTAGGAATTTCGGTTAAATTTGCCCGAATTAGCAAATTTTTAGGGGTGTGTTCAAAGCCGATAAACTCAATTAAGTCCACATTATAGGACATCGCACGCAAAAGATTGCAACGAATTATATCGGTAAAATCGGCAGAAATTCGCTCTTTTATAACGCCGTAACGCGTTATTATTGGTAAATTGTTTGATTTTATTTGGGCATTTACTTCGTGCTGGCAACAAGGCACCGAAAAAATCATTTTTACGCCCCACTTTGTCGCGTTAAATAAGGCGTAATCGGTGGCAATATCGCAAGCGTGCAAGGTGATAATCATGTCGACTGGCTCGGTGGGTTTATATTCACTGATATCACCCAGCTCGAATTTTAGCCTTGAGTAATTGTATTTTTTAGCCGTTTCGTTGCATTTTTCAATAACATCAGCCTTTAAGTCTAACCCTGTAATAGTGATGTCGATATTTTTTATAAATTTAAAGTAATAGTAAACCAAAAAAGTAAGATATGATTTACCGCACCCAAAATCTATTATATTTATCGATTTTTTATCATAATTTTTAATAAAATCATCGATTAATTCAATAAAACGGTTGATTTGCTTGAATTTATCATACATAGAGTGGACAACTTTCCCCTCTTTTGTAAAGACGCCCATATCTATTAAAGGTTCAATGCGCTCGCCTTCCGTAAAAATATAGTTTTTAGTACGGTTATTACCTTTAAAAGTGTTGATTTTGCTCTTATTTTTTAATTTATTTAAGAATATTTTGTTATTTTTCGATATTTTTATTATAAATTCGTTCTCATTGTTAAAAAAGTTGAATTGCTTAAAATTATCAACAAATTCGAGCAAAATTTGAGGCAACTCATCTTCTTTAATATTCGATGTAAAGGACTGCTTTTCGGTATACCTTACAACCATAAAATAGCCTTGTTTATACGAAATATCTACCCTAATTCCCAACTCTTTTTTAATAGGATTACTAATCACAATTTTTTCTATTTTA
This sequence comes from uncultured Clostridia bacterium, assembly GCA_944381215.1. Taxonomy (GTDB): domain Bacteria; phylum Bacillota; class Clostridia; order Christensenellales; family UBA1242; genus UBA7867. The sequence continues at coordinate 42,441 of CALWKF010000003.1, read as the reverse complement.
TTTTGCAAAACACTATTTATCTTTTCTCGTAACTCCAATTTGTCCACTTTCCTTCCCCTATTCGTTTTTATAAATTATATCCAAAAAGCCCTTTAAAGTCAATACTATGCAATTAAAACTAAATGCATAGTACCTAAAAATGCGTTAATTTATCGATTTTTTTATCAAATTTCATTATATTATTTATAAATTAGAAGAAATATTATGAAATTATTTTTAACTATATAAGATTAGAAGTTAAAGGTAGTGTTATTCATTTATTGAGAGGCAAAAAGTTAGTTGGTTTTTAGTGCAAATTTTATGGTTTAAAAAACAATGGTTTTGGTAAATATTTTAGCATAAGGAGGTAAATTATGAATCCATTTGAAGTTGAATCAAAAGATGTAAACACGTACTTTATGAATTGGTCCAAGATGTACGAAAAGCCATACGACAAGAAGACCGTCGACCCATTCACAAAAGTACGCGTGATACTAATGAACGGCACCGAGTTTGAATCAAACTGGTTTTTACACCAATTTGCCAGACACTGCGACATCCCTGAAATTAAACGTGAAATTGCGATAATTCGCTCACAGGAGCAACAACAGCAAAAGCGCATTGCAAGTCTAAAACCCAAAAACGAAAATATGCTGGAAACTACCATAGGTTATGAGCAGTTGGCAATCGAACTGACTGCTATTTTAGCGCAAAACGAGCACAACAAGGACAACCTGAACGCGCTGAATTTTGCCTTACTCGAAGATTTCGACCACCTGTACCGCTTTGCAAACCTCTTAAAAATGGACTACGGCATTGACAGCGATTTTTTGGTCGGGAAATTTACCGAAATCATGCCTGGCCGTCCCACAATTTCGGAGCATCGCTACCCTAGCGACAACATCAAGCGCGCCCTAAATAACAAGACCGCTCACCCGCAATCTGTGCTAATTTCGAATATTATTACAGCAGCAGAGCAACAAACGATGAATTTTTATATGAATTTGGCCAATTTTTATAAAAACGACTACGGGCGCAAACTTTTTAGCGAAATCGCACTGATTGAGGAGCAACATGTATCTCAATACGAGTCGCTAAAAGACCCAAACATGACTTGGCTCGAGTGTTGGTTGCTACATGAGTACACGGAGGCATACCTGTACTATTCCATGATGAACGACGAGACTGACGAGCACATCAAAGCGATTTGGGAGGACCACTTCTATATGGAGGTTGCACACCTTAAAAAGGCCTCTGACCTACTCAAAAAGTATGAGAAGAAAATTTACACCGATGTTATTCCTAACCCCGAATTTCCGAAACTACTAAAATTTGGCGAAAATAAAGAGTATATTCGAAAAGTAATCGAAAGTACTGTAACCTTGACAAGCGACGGTGAAGACTATATCGAAAACACTGAACTGCCGAGCGACTCGCTATTTTTTAGGCAACAACGAACCCTCAATTCGGACACTGAAACCGTACCCAGCCACGACGTAATTATACGGAGTATTAAAAAGCTTGGGAAAGACTACCGTTACCAAGACAAGCCCCACCCTATTCCCGAACTCGATAATCGCAAAAAGGACAATACGACTGTCGGTCGCGAAGGGCTAATACAAGATGACGAAAATTAAAAACTCATAAAATACTAAAAAATTAGAAAAAATAATTTGAAAATGCTAAAAAATAAAGATTCGAAAAAATATAAAAAATAGTAAAAATTATGAAAAAAATATTGGAAAATTATAAAAAAATGATAAAAAAAATAAGTACTATGCAATTTCAATTAAGTACTATGCAATTAATAAAAATAATAAAAAATAACGAAAAATTACTAAAAAATCGCATTTTTTACACAAATTTTATCAATTTTAATTAAAAAACCACGAATTTTATTTTCGTGGTTTTTGTATTTTAAAATTGAAATTAAATATAATTTTAAATATTATTTTCAATTTAATTTTAGAAAATTGTTTAATTATTAGGAAATAAATTCTTTTTAAATACTACAAGTCGGAGCCACAATATTTGCAGGTTTTATCCTCGGCCTTGTATGGTGCACCACAGTTTGGGCACTTACCACCCTTTTTCTCCTCTTGTTTTGAGGACTCGGCATCTGTTGTACTAGACTCATTTATAATAATAGTATGTGATTGTGAATTATAATGTTTCCCTTTACCAAGCCCTAATAATACACTTCCACCTGCCAAACCAAACATTCCCAACACAAAAGGAATAATAAAGAAAACGGGGGAAAAGGCATCATCATCGTCAAAAAAATCCTCCATAAATTCCATTGATGAGATGATAAAACCCAAAAAACCGACAATCAAAAGTGTAATACTAATACCTGTCAATATTTTACCCCACAGGGTGTAACGCTTCCTCAACTTTGTTGCCTTATCATCGCTTGCCTTTGGGTCCTCTTTTAAATCATTACTACTCATAGATACCCCTTTTCTATTTTTTTAATATTGTATCAAAAAATTAAAGAAATTAAAAGCGATTTATTGCATTAATCTAGTAATTTCGTTATCACGCCCCATTTGAGCACCATATTCTTGGTATTTTTTAGTTTCAGACTTAGCCAAACGCGCAAAAACATCGCTTAAATCAATATCTGAATACTGATCGTAGTGAATTGCAAAAGCATAAATGGAGCGTTCGCTGTCGGCCTTGGCAATAGCGTCGGCACAGCCCTGCAAGTTCGCACGCTCCTTCGCCTTCACAGCACTTTCCTCTCTACCACCAAAAAGGCCTGCGAACTGGCGAATCGCGATACCACTGTTACTGTTTAAAATAGCCTTTTCGTGTTCGCGGAAATTCATGTTTGGATACTTCGCTAAAAACATAAGGTTGTAGTCGCCGTTGCCAGAAAGCAGAACTTGTTGTTCGAGTTTATCAAAGTACGCATCCATAGGCACGTAGTCGGGGCGTTTTAGCAAAAACCAAATACTTTCATTCGGCTCGTTCGCCTCGACAAAAGTGGTGGCCTGACGCTCCCAAATAATCGCCTTTTGCTCTTTTGACATCGGGAAAGTGTTGAGTTTGCTCAAAAATTTGCGTGCAAGGGCCACATCGCCGACACGCCCGATAATAAGGTCGAGCTCCTCTGTTTCGCTGTTCGTAGAGATGACGCCGATTTTAGCATCTATATATTTTTTATATGTTTCTGGGTCGCTAGGGTTGTTTAAAACTTCAAGATTTTCAGCAAATAAATTCTTGTTTAAATTAAAGCACAATAGGTTCGCCTCTACATCACGACTTTTTAGAATTTTGTCGCTCAGCATTTTTGCGAGCTCGCGACTTTTTTCATTCGAAAAAACGTCGCTACAAACTCGACTCAAAATTCCCACCATGGCCCTGGGGGTGCCGACTTCGGCAATTCTTTTTGCCACGCGCTCGGTGTCTCTAAAAGCGAATGTGTACTCCATCCACCCTTCCCTTGCGAGTGCGTCCAAAAGCTCCTCAAAACGTGCCGAGTAGTCATTTTGTCTATACTCCTCACGAGCGGAATCATATAGTGATTTTTGTGTGATTTGTTTGGTTTCTGTCATGATACTTCTCCATTTGTAGTTTATTGCGGTTATTTTACCATGAAAGCATAAAAAAGTCAATACAAAAAAGTACTAAATAGTCGTGCACTTTTACTGGACAAGTGTCTAATTTTTAGATATAATTGTTATATCTTTTAAGCACTACACATATAGGAGGAAATATGCCTACAATACATTTCGAAAAACTTAAAACTGACCGCAAAAACTTGATTATCAAGGCCGCAACACGCGAGTTTGCGACACGCGATTATTCCGAGGTTTCAGTACGTGATATTGCCGACCGTGCAGACATTTCTAGGGGGTCATTTTATCTATATTTTAACGACAAAGAGGACTGCTACCTAACGGTAATTAATACATACAAAGACCACTTGGAGCAAGACCTAATGAACATATATAAAAAGGCCAAGGACGTAAAGTCTGTCCTGCTCGACATCTTCGACTACTTTACTCACCTTAGTTCCTTTGAGCGAGGGCTTTTTGAAAAAATCAGCAATAATATGTCGTGCGAAGTACAAGACTTGATTCTAAATGCTTTTGACAAGTTTGGCACAAATTTAACCACGCACCTTGAAGAGTGCTTGGTGTTGCAAGGCATTGAAATTACGAACGAACTGCGCGAGCAAATTAACCTGCGTCGAGAGATACTTTTTAGTCTGCTACTTAGCGCGTTAATTGAGATGAGCCTCAACCGAATTTCGTTAACCGAGGTTCGCGATTCGCTAATTAAAAAAGTCGACCTTGTGATGAATGGAATTATGAACAACCTACCCAAAAGTTACTAGGAGGGAAAATGAAATTAATTCATTGTAGCGATATCCACTTGGGCGCGAGCATGCGCACACACCTAAGTCCTGAGAAAGCTCGCAAGCGTCAAGAGGAGTTGCTCGCCACCTTTTCTCGCATGGTAAATTACGCAATTACCGAAGGGGTGGCTGGTATTATTATTGCGGGTGACCTACTAGACACTGCCGAGTGCGACATAAAGACTCGCAACTTTTTACTCGACACTATTCGCGAGGCCCCAGTTGAGGTCTACTATCTATGTGGCAATCACGACGAGAACAGCATGCTACTCTCGAGTGAATTACCCAAAAACCTGCACATCTTTGGCACAAAGTGGACCAAGTTTAATCTGGGCGAAGTTACCATAACTGGCGCAACCTTGGGCACTGATAATGAGGAGTTATACCGTAGTCTCAACCTTTCGCCAAATGCCTTTAATATCGTAGTCCTACATGGGCTCGACAAGTATGGGAGCAACATAAACGAGCCCGACACCGTAAACCTCGACATGCTAAAAAACAAAAATATCGACTACCTAGCCCTTGGACACATTCACTCGTACCGCGAGGGCAAGCTCGACTACCGCGCGACCTACTGCTTTTGCGGGTGTTTAGAGGGGCGCGGGTTCGACGAGTGTGGCGAAAAGGGCTTTGTGTTGCTCAACATAAACAAGGGCCAGTTTACGCGTAAGTTTGTGCCTTTTGCAAGGCGGACACTCTACGAAGTGCCAGTTGACATCACAGGCCTACGCACGACGCGCGAAATTATAAATAAAATTTCCGACACGCTCGACGTGTCGCCCGATTCGCTTGTGCGGGTTGTACTGACTGGCGAGTATACAGTAGACACTGAAAAGTCGCTCTCCCTCATCGAGTCGTGGTTTGACACGCGCTACTTTTACTTCCAAGTGCGTGACTCCAGCCGACTTCAAATCGACCTCAATGCCTACCGAAACGACATTTCTATTGCGGGCGAGTTTGTGCGTATGGTGGAGGAAAGCGACCTTGATGATGCTGAGAAAGAGCGCGTTATTAACATGGGCCTCAACGCCCTCGCTGGACGGGAGGTGGATGTATGAAATTACTGCGTTGTTACATCGAAAACTACGGAAAATTACAGCACTTTGAGTACGAATTTAATGGCCACCTCAATATAATTTTGGAGGAAAACGGCTGGGGAAAGTCGACCTTTGCTAGTTTTATAAAGGCGATGCTCTTTGGCCTGCCTAGCACCAAGCGCGCGAACCTCGACGAAAACGAGCGTGCAAAATACACGCCTTGGCAATCGGGGGCTTTTGGCGGGTGGTTGGAGTTCGAAATCGGGGGTAAAACCTACCGAATTGAGCGTTTTTTTGGAGATAAGTCCTCAAAAGACCGCGTAACCATTTACGACACTGCTAAAAACACGAAAATTGACGACCCTACCTTTGTCGAGAAAAAGCTGGGAATCAATGCCGACACTTTTATGCGCAGTACGTTTATACAGCGCGGGGCTTCGGAAAATGCGGATGGGGAAAGCATCCGCGAGCGTCTTGGCAAACTAATCGAAAATAACGATTTTGACAGTATCGCAAGTATCGACGAAAAACTAAAAGAGCGACAAACCGAAATCGAGCATTTGCGCGGAAAAGGCGGAAAACTCAACGAGTTGAAGAGCGAGCTCGAGTCGACCTTAAATGACATCGAGGAGTGCAAGACCGCCAGCGCGCAATCAAACGCCATAAACACCGAGTGCGCCGAAAATATGGCTAAAATCGAGGCTTTGAACCAAATTATTATAGAGGCGCGCAAGGAGTTGCAGGCCTTTAACGACCTGCAAGTGCAGAACGAAAAAATTAAACGCTACAACAGCCTCAAAGCTGAACTTGACAAACTCACCGCGAGTCGTGATGAGTTGCTTGCGTTTTTCAAGCAAAGTCCGCCAAATAAGAGCACCATGGAGCGCGTGCTCGAGATGCAGACGAGCCTGAATTCCTTCCAAAGCAAAATCGACGAAATCGACTCGAACTCGCTTTCTCAAAATATTCGCAGTCTGGAAACTTACTTCGAAAACGGCGTGCCGACGCAAGAGGAAATGGAGAAAATTCACACTCTATCGAGCTCGCTAGATACCTTGCAAAACAGCCTGCGACTTACCCAAAATATCTACGAACAAACCGCGCCAAACAAACGACTAAAATACTTAGGTTTTGGAGCATTTGGGGTGGCACTTGTACTGATAATTGTAGGGCTTGTGGCATTTTTATCCAACACTCCCCTATTGATTACTTTTATCGTTTTAGGTGTTATTTTTGCGGGAATAGGCGGTTTTTTAATCACTAAGCCTACAAAAAAAGATAACTTACCTGCAAAAATCACGGCAACCACAAATATCGAAAAGTCACGGGTGGAGTTTGAACAAAATAAAAAAATTATCGATAATTTTGTCCGCAAATACAACGAAGACCCAATAAACTACCGCGAATCAATTTTCAATATCGAGACCAATCGTCGCAGACTCCTCGAATACCGCGCGGAGTTAAAAAATTCTAGTAGTAGGAAGCAAGAAATGGAGCGCAGGAGCCAGGAATATCGGGCGAAATTAAATGAATTTTATCTGCAATTTTTCCCCGATGTAACGAACTACTCGAACTGCTACCAAGAGTTGCAGGCGCGCCTTGGGCAACTGAAAAATGTCAATGCTTATTTCGAGCAAAAAGAGCGCGAGGTGCGTGAGTTCGGTGCAGAAATTGACTTTAAGGCGCAGGGAAAAACCGACGGCGATGTGGCTAGCATTCAGCAAAAAATCAGCGATTTGGAGCGCAAAAAGGACGAGATTGTAAACTTAAACAGCACTTTAAACTCCAAGCTCTTGACCGCTTCCACACGGGCTAGCAATATCGGTAGCCTTATGGCGACTGCGGAGGACTTGCGCGAAAAAATTGCAGGGCTTGAAGAGCGACTGAATACGATAAAACTGACGCGCTTTTACCTTAACTCCGCGAAGGAAAACCTGACCAGCAGGTACCTCACCCCCCTTGCCGACGCGTTCCGTGAGTATTCGAGGCAATTGGTGGGCGATTATTTTGACAAAATCAGCATTGACACTTCACTAAATGTATTAGTTGAGCAAGGTGGCGCGAAAAAAGACAGCAAGTTTTACAGCAGTGGCGGGCGCGACGTGATTGAGTTGTGCATGAGGCTGGCACTTGCCAAGACCCTTTTTAATGGCGAAATGCCACCGATTATTATGGATGACCCATTTAATAATCTCGACGACACTAAGACCCAGCGCGCCCTTGACATGCTAGACAAAATTGCGAACAAATTTCAAGTCATTTATCTTGTCTGTCATTCTAGCCGTGCTGAAAAGAAAGTTAAATAAAAAAGTATAGTAATTTGCAATTTTGGTGCAAATACTATACTTTTTTTATGCTTTTTACTGGCAAATTTTTCGCCCTTCTATAAAATCTCAAAATTTAGAAAAAGTTTCAAAAAATTCAATTTTTTTATAAAAAATTGTGTTTTTTATCGATTTTTTTACTATTTTTTGTTGTTTTTGCGTTTTGGGATGGCTATTAGGACAATTTCGGTTGGGTAAACACAGCCACCATAATTGCGTAAATAATAGCGGTAGTTTGGATTAAAGGACGCAATCAGTTTTGGCAATGCCCACAGGTCGGCATTGCGGTGGTAAACAGAAATTAGCAGAATCGGCTGGTCGTTTGCAATATGCCTTTTCGCGCCTTGTAGAGCCACGAACTCATCGCCCTCAATGTCCATTTTAATTAGGTCGACGGGCTCACTAATGTCCTCGTCCAAAGTTACGCGCTCGATTCCGCCCTCGCCACTCTCGTGGGTGCGGTTTGAGGACATATCTGTAGGGTTGCGATTGACCTCGACAAAGCCTGCTGAGTCCCCCACTGCTTTTAATCGGCAAGATATTTTGTCGTATTGCGCTAGATTTTCTTCGAGTTTGTAAAAAATTGACTCGGTAATCTCGTAGCAGTAAATTTTTTTATAATTTGTGCCGTATGTCGCGATAAAATCGAGTGCCGTGTCCCCAACATACGCCCCTAGGTCGACTAGCACTTTATTTTTTATACTCGGCAATAAATCGAGGTCAAAATAGTGGCGAAATCGGGTGTCCACGGTGCGTTTTAGGGTAGCAATGTCGCCATTGACCCAATTGTTTAAAATTGCGTAAAGAAGGGCCTTTGACGTGTAATCGGCAAGCCTATGATAAAGCCACACGATATCACAAAGGCCTGTTTTTATGTCGTGCGCCTTTAATTCGAAATACTCTAAATTCCCTTTTTCAAGATTGATTTGTCCCCAGTAATCAAATCGTTCAAAATATGCCTGCAAATTTTGCTGATACCACAGGGGTGCAGTGCAGTACTTATGCAAAATATACCCCTTTAATTCATCTTCTGTCAACCTAGATAAAAAGTCTGCTAGGCTAAAAAATTTTTTATCGATTTCATTCATGGAAGTAATATATTCCTATAAGAAAACAAATGACACAAAAAATATTTATATTAATAAAAACTCAAGCGGAACCACAGGACCATATAACAAAAATAAAAAATCGCAAAAAAAAACGTAAAAAGGTGTGAAAAAATGCGTTTTTTTGCGATTTTTTTTGTATTTTATCGAATTTTTACTAATTTTTTATATTTTATTTAAAAAGTCTTATGAGCAATTATGTGAGTTTAGCGGTGATTTTCATTAAAAATTTCTTGCTCTTTTGCACGATATTTTTTGTAATATTCTTCAATACGGGCAAAGTTTTTTGCTCTCTCTAATCGTACTTTTTTGCTACCATTATTCTTATAATTAATCATATAAATACGATGGTAGATTTCGGGCAAATCGGCGCGATTGGGATAGGCTTCGTAAAATTTCAACAAGATACCGGTGTCGTTGGTTTTTAAGAGGCTGTCTTGAATTTTCTTGAAATCTGCGCGGTAAAGTTCCGCTAGCTCGATTTTGTCATTGTCGTTACAAAGATTTAGAATGTAGTCTTGCAATTTTTTAAACTGCTCATCACTCAAATACTTGCTACTTTTCTTTAGCGAACGGACTAAGACATCACTCGCGACCATTGATAAAATGTCGGTGTAATCAGCAAGCTCGTTCATTTTTCCCGTAAGCAACAAATTGCCAAGCTTTAAGGCTATTTCGCGGTAATCTTGAGTGTGGTAGAACTGATTTTCACCAGCATTCTCATCCCAAACCTGTTTAAAAGTGGCAATCGTTTTGAAAATTTCCAAGTCTTCGCCCTTTGAAAAAGCCTCATAAACTCTCTCAAGCGCCGTATTATATTTTGTCTTGTATTCCTCGGTCATATTTCCCTCCAAACCCGATTTAGGTAAATAAGTATAGCCATAAACCGAGAAAAAGTCAATAAGGTAGCCGTATTAGTTTTTATTTTTTCCAAATTTGTGGTATAATCTTATATAATTTTTAATAGTGTCAATAATAAAATTTACATAGCCTATCGAAAATTTAAAAAACTAATGAAAATTATAAAAAATAGCAATTTTTATTAAAAAAATTAATGTTTTAGGAGAAAAAATGGGTACAATCAACTTTTTACAAGATTATCGACTTTACGACTTTTTTACAAACAGTAATCGAATCACCGTATATAAAGACGGAAAGAGCCGAACCTTTGAAAAGGACTCTAAGGAGTATACCGAAATCTTAGACGGCTTTATTGAGATGATTCACGACTCGAACGAGATGCCCGCTTTCGGCGTGAGTATGCACAAATTAACTGTTGAGGCAATGCAGACTGGCGTTTGGGTAAAGTTCCACTTTCCAGAGCAAATGGAGCACAGCGAGATGCCGTTTAATTCCCTACTTATACAGGTCGACCCAAGTTTTCAAGGGTTTAATGTTATTCGCGAAGTTGAAAATGAATACACGGGCAGGTGCTACTATCTCGACCTAAATGGCGGTACTATGCAAACCTTTAGCGACACCTGCAACAAAATAAAAATCGATTAAAATAGTGCATAATACCGTAAAATTTTGCTATTTTCCCGCAAAAATAAGGTACTATGCATTAAAAAACAAAAGTCGAGGCATTTTGCTTCGGCTTTTTTAAACTTCTAATAAACAAAAATTTTCTTTAATTTTTTTAATTATTTTTCGATAATTTTTTAGAATTTTTTTCCACATTTTTACTATTTTTGATTCAATACACAAAAAAGCCTAGTTTTCGTACTAGGCTTTTTGATTTGTAGAATAGTTTTTAATTATGTTGCTTATGCTCAATCTTGTAATTTAATATTATGTTTATTTTCCAGCATTTAATTTTGTAGTTTTAGAGTTAATCTAGTTTTACTTGTGTTTTATCTTGTTAATGCTAGGCTACATATCCATTGCGCCCATGCCTGCGGGGGCTGGGTGGTCCTTTTCGGGCTCGTTTGCGATTACGCACTCGGTAGTAAGCAAGGTACTCGATGCGCTGGCTGCGTTTTGAATAGCGGAGCGAGTAACCTTTGTGGGGTCGATAATACCGCTCTCAATCATATCAACATACTTGTCATTCAGCGCGTCGTAACCAAAGTTAGACTGCTCGCTCGACAAAATCTTGTCTACGACTACCCCACCGTCAACGCCTGCGTTCGTGGCGATTTGGCGAATAGGTGCCTGAAGGCTAGATAGAATTATCTGCGCGCCGACTTTTTCGTCGCCCTCGAGTTTGTCTACCACCTTTTTAACGGCTGGAATGGTGTTAAGTAGTGCAACACCGCCGCCACAAACAATGCCTTCCTCAACGGCAGCACGGGTCGCGGCAAGCGCGTCGTCAATGCGGAGTTTCTTCTCCTTCATCTCGACCTCGGTGGCACTACCCACGCGGATAACAGCGACACCGCCAGCAAGTTTTGCAAGACGCTCTTGTAATTTCTCGCGGTCATAGTCGCTAGTTGTGGTTTCAATCTGCGCACGAATTGCGTTCACGCGCTCTTTAATCTCGGCACTTGCGCCAGCACCGTCTACGATTGTGGTGGTGTCCTTAGTTACGACTACACTGCGAGCCCTACCAAGGTCTTGGAGAGTTGCGGTGTTTAGGCTACGGCCGACCTCGTCCGAAATCACGTTACCGCCAGTTAGAATTGCGATGTCCTGGAGCATTGCCTTACGCCTGTCGCCAAAGCCTGGTGCCTTGACAGCGACGCAAGTGAAAGTGCCACGGAGTTTGTTTATAACCAAGGTTGTAAGTGCCTCGCCCTCAACATCGTCAGCAATAATCAGCATTTTGAGGCCCGACTTTGCCACCTGCTCAAGTAGGGGCAAAATCTCCTGCATGGTGCTGATTTTCTTGTCTGTAATCAAGATTACGGGGTCATCGAGCACGGCCTCCATTTTCTCGGTATTGGTTACCATGTAACTGCTGGCATAACCGCGGTCAAACTGCATACCCTCGACCACATCGAGAGTGGTTTCCAAGGTCTTGCCCTCTTCGACTGTGATGACGCCGTCTTTACCCACCTTTTTCATGGCCTCGCCGATGAGTTTGCCGACCTCGAGGTCCCCTGCTGAAATGCTAGCAACCTGCTCAATCGACTTCTCGTCTTCAATAGGCTGGCTCTGTTTTTTTAGTTCGCTAACGACAGTGTCCACAGCCTTCATAATGCCTTTTTTCAGCACAATCGGGTTAGCACCTGCGGCGAAGTTGCGCATGCCTTCCTTGATAATCGCTTGCGCCAGCACTGCTGCGGTGGTCGTGCCGTCACCAGCGACGTCGTTGGTTTTCACAGACACCTCTTTAATAATTTGCGCGCCCATGTTCTCAAACACGTCGCTAAGTTCGATTTCCTTCGCAATAGTAACGCCGTCGTTTGTAATCAGTGGTGTCTGGAACTTACGGTCGAGGACAACGTTGCGCCCTTTTGGCCCTAGGGTAACTTTCACTGCATTCGCTAGGACATCGACGCCAGCCTCTAATTTTTTGCGAGCCTCCTCGCCTGATTTTATCAATTTTGCCATAATAACTCACTTCCTTTTTAATCTTTGATTTTGCCTAAAACATCGCTCTGGGACATAATGACGTATTCCTGGCCGTCGAATTTAAACTCGCTACCAGCGTACTTTGGGTACAGCACTTTGTCGCCAACTGCCACCTGCATAACGGTCTGCTTGCCGTCGACCATGTCGCCCTTGCCTACCGCAATTACCTCGGCAATCTGGGGCTTTTCCTGGCTGTTAGGTAGGATGATTCCGCCCGCGGTTACGGTCTCGGGTTCAATAGGTTTAATTACGATTTTGTCAAATAATGGTTCAATTTTCATTCTATCACCTCTTTTAATGCAAACTTTTGATTTTAAGTCGCACGATTATTAAAAAAGTTTGCTTTCTCAAACAAACATATATATTTTATCACAACTTTTTCAAAATGTAACCACCTTGCGCCAACTTTTTTGAAATATTTTGAAATTTTTTATCATAATCTAGAATATGCAACCTAAAAAACCTTATTTTGAGGTATCAATTCTAAGTAGGCACGGACGAGCGCGAAAAGTTACTCTCGTTTTGCTGATTGTTCTAGGCGTCATAGCGATACTTATTAGTGTAGTATATGCCTTGGTGAAGTGTTTTAGCCCAACGGACCTTAGCCCGCGGACATATTACTATGTATATGTAAATACGGATGCGCAAAATGCCACTGATGCCGAGGCGAAGGCTAATGAGTACCGCGTGCGTGGGGGCGCGGGGCTGGTGCTCGAGCGGGACGAGGGGTGGTATGTCGTGCTTTCGCTGTATCTCTCGGAGCGGGATGCGGTGTCGGTCATTTCGCAATTAAAGGCGCAGGACATCGAGGCGCAGTACTCGAGCATTACCACGACCGCCCTAAGTACAAATAAACTCTCTACCGAGGAGTACGAAATTGCCTGCAACATTTACAGCCACTACAAGCAGACGATTGAGACGCTGTACGCGCTTTCAATCGACCTCGATAGTAGCACAATTACCGAGAGCAGTGCCCTAGTGCGAGTAAGCCAACTAGCCCTACTTTGGGAGCAACGCACCGAGACGCTCGCCACCAGAATTGACCTAACCCACCCCGATTCCGCGAAGCACCCGCTGATTGACGTGTACACATTAAGTATGCAGATTACGGGGCTCCTTGATGTGCTGGCGGATGAAAACAACTATTCGGTAAACTTACTTACCTACACGAGTCTAACCAGGCGCACGACGTGTTTACTCGCCACCATTGACTTCTAAATATAAAAAGTGGATGTAGAGAGTAAAGTAAGTCGATGTTGAATTTACTGTCCCAGTGAAAGATAGGCAATTATAAAATAATGACACCCTAAATATTGAGAAAGCAACTAAAAATTTGTGGAAATGTGCAAAACTACTAAAAATTGCATATTGACTAAAAGGCGTAAAAGTGATATAATAATTTTATATAGACGGGGAAATACAAATTTATATAAAATTTACTGCTATTTTCGAATGCTTACGCAAGCACCGATATACTTTCCCATTAAAAAAACAAAAAGAGGAAATGAAAAATGAGTTTAGATGATTTTCGCACAGGGAATACCTTCCCTACAATCGCGCTGATTAACCCGACAGAAAAGCAGGAGCAATTTTTTCGTGGGGCAATCAACTTTGGCGTCAACTATTTAATTAATAGGAACAAGACCCTTGACGCCGAAAAAAACGCAATGGAAGAAAAAAGTTTTACAACTATTCAGCATGATAAGGACCGCTACCTCATATTCAACGCAAACGACTACAAGTTGTACTACTGCATGGCGCGCATGAACCCCGTGATCATGAAAACTATGGTAAATTTACTGGTTAGGCACAGCACTAATAATAACGACCATATAGACAAGCGAGTTTTTAACGAGATATGCAACTATGTCAACATGGTGTGGTTCGACGTGGATGGCGAGCCCTTACCTATGGGAATCGTACCGATTTTTAAAGTGCACCGCCCGACCGCCTCGAAAATTAGCGAAATCAATGAGAGCATAAACAGCATTTTGGATAAAACGGGCATGTTTAACCTAATCGCGAAAGAAGAGGGTGATGGCCTAAAATACTACCTTGAATACCGCGATATAAAGGACTTTTTACAGGCTGTGAGTATTATCAGCATTCGCAATCAGGTGATTAACAACGTGCGTTGTATTCTAGGAGACGAGACCTCGGGCAAGTGGGAGTACTACGACGAAGTGAACAACAAAAATCGCGCTCCCGAAAGCTTTATAACAAACGAAGTGGCTCGACTAATCAAAAACTACGATGACGAATCAAAACCTCAAACTTTACCCGAATTAAAGAAAATTTTAAGCGAAAACCCAGTGGACTCTAAGTTTTACCCTGTAATTATTTCGGAACTAGAAACCGTGCCTAAAAGCAACATATATAACGCCTCGATAACAAAGCTCTTAAAACGTGCCGACATGGACGCAAAACCTAACTTTACATACAGCGTAATCAAGCACGATGGCAAGAACTACAGCGTGCTGTACACCGATAATAAGCAGGTAGCCAACTACATAATTCAACACTCGCCCTCGCTTGAAAAATTTTTAAAGAACAATGACAAACGCTTTTACGTCTCGCCCACTTATGTAATAAACAACTACGGAAATGCGATACCCATTGGCTACCTCCCCATTTGCGAAATGGAGCAGGAAAGCAAATCGTATGTCGAGGCCTTGAGTATCTTAAATTCGAACATGAAACGCGGATATCGTCTGGCTACTATTCAATCTGGCAACATAACCCAGTGCTACATTGCGCCAAAAACTAGCGAACAAACTAGCTCTTCAAACTTCGCGCGCGTAAAGGCCGACAAAGCCTCCTTACTTTACAAACTTCGCTTGGCAAGAATAGACTGTATAGCACTGGATGATAACGGCATGCCTACGGAATATTACAAGTCTGAAACTAGCAACTATGACCAAGAACTATATAATTTTATGTAATAAAGTGCTGTTTAGCACTTTTTATTTTTAATTCTTTCACGTTTTTAATATTATTTTTTTATATATGCTTTTTATATTAATAATATTGATTTTTATTATTTATTATACTAATAGTTATTTAGCACAAAAGCAACAAAATATTAAATTCTATAAAAATCAAAAAAATACCAAAAAATACGATAAAAATAAAGAGAAAAGGTGTTTTTGTATTACAATCGTGCATTTTTGTTGCTTTTTTTGTAAAAATATATTATATTTTATATATGACTAGAAATTTTAAATACAATCGCATAAAGGAATTGCGCCACATAGTCGGCATTACGCAACGACAACTTTCCATTGTTACGGGAATCCAACAGGCCAACATTTGCAGATGGGAGAAAGGGCTTAACCGACCAAATATAATGGACTGTTGGCGTCTTGCAGACTATTTCGGCGTGAGCATTGACTACCTATGTGGTAGGAGCGATGATGAATAATTAATTGTGGGACTAAAATTGTCCCCTTTTTATTTTTGCAATAAAAAAAGCTGTGGAATTTCCACAGACTATTTTAAGTTTAGTAGATTATTGAGAGCGGAATCTAGGTCGGAAATGTTTTGAATGAGGATACCGCTACCACCGAGATTTAGCATTGGTTCTATGTCGACTTTAAACCTGTCGCCAAAGACTATTGCCTCTTGTGGGGCAATTTTATTTTCGGCGATAATTTGCTCGTAATAGAATATTTTAGAGTCGGGGGTAAAGTAATTATCCTCGGCGCGCGGGCACTTAATCGCGGTAAAGTTGTTTAAGTCAATATCGTATTCCGCGCTCTTTTTCACTATGTTTTCGTACATATCGCGCGAAGCGATGTAGAGGCTGAATTTCTCTGCTAATTTGACTAAAAGGCCGTTATCTAGAGTTGACACGACTTCCTTTGGGGGCAAGAAAATGTTGGTTATTTTGTACTTATCCCAGGTTTCGTTTGCAATGCCAAAATTTTTCATATTGTTGCCAAAGGCCTCGGCGTGCTTGTTTGTTAAAGTGTAGCCATACTTATTTAGGAGCGCGCTGGCCTCCGTCCCCGTGTATCCGCCCATGTCCATAAGTGCTTGTTTTTTATATTCGAGCGAGTATTTTAGTATGTCGGGCGCGTAATATAGGGTTTCGTCGAAGTCGAAAATAATGACCTTGATGTCGCTTAACTCACAGTTTTTGTATTCAGTAATCATGCTACCTCGCTTTGACTGATTGAAGTGTTAACAGCCTCTTGTTTTGCGGTCTCGGGCTGATTATTATTTTCATCGGTCGCAGGCTTACTTTGTTCGTTAAGGTTGTTTGTCTGCTCGGTCGCGCTTGGTTCACTGAGATTGCTTTTTTCGGGCGCGCTTGGTTCAAGACTGTTTGCTTTTGACTCGGGCGCACTTTGTTCGTTGGGCTCGCTTTTAGGCGATGTGGCGGGCGCGCTTGGGTCGTTGGAATCACTAATATCTGTCGATGTAATTGGCGCGTCGGTACTCGGCTCTTTCTTTGCCACCCCACCGATACTTTCGATAAAGTCGGCAGCGGTAACGGCTGGGTTTGCCATTTTGAGTTTTGTTAGATTTTTCTCCATTTCGGTGAGGTTTGCATTCTTAATGACCTCGATATAGTTGTCGCGCGGGTGAAGGGCAATGGCGCACTTTTTGGATACTAAAAATTCGGTGTTCTGGCGTTCGGGGTAGCACACGTTGCTGTACAAAAACATCGGCACTCCGCGCTCAATTGCCTCGGTACAAGTTAGGCACCCAGCTTTACCAATCATTAAGTCGCTACATGCCATTACGTCCGAAATCGACTTGACAAAGCCCTCGCTGATGATAGTCGCGGCGGGCTTGCGCTTCTTTATAAACTTCTCGACTTTTGCCTTTAATTTTGTATTTTTACTGCTTAAAAATATAATTTGGAAATTTGGCTCGGAAGATATCCGCTTTAAGGTGTTAAATAAGTTCCCCACCCCTTTCATACCGCCGAGCATTAGTATAGTGAGTTTTTTTGAGTCCAACGAAAATTCGAGACGCTTTCTCGCATCCTTGCGTAAAATCGGCTCGTAAAAGGACTTATTTAGCGGGATTCCGCACGTTTTGATGTGGTCATCTTTAAAGCCATTTGATAGCAATTCTTCGCGGAAAACGGGCGAAGGAATGATAACGTAGTCGTCCTTGAATGTCTTATTTAGGCTCGGAGGCACGTCGAAATCAGTAACAAAAAACACGCTCTTTACGGGCTTTTTAAAGAGGTGGCAGTACTCTCTAACAAAGAGCCTGCCCGCCACGTGCGAAGACACAATTATATCGGGCTCAAACTCGTTGATTTGGGCTAGCAATTCCTTTTTTATGGACTTATTAAAGCGGGTAAAGGGGGTCTTGCCCTGTTTTTTTGCCTGCATAAAAATATTGTTTGCAAGATTTGGGAACCTAAATCCCATTGCAAAGCCCAAGTCGCTAATCACGTAACTTATAAACTTGTGGTTTTTATAGAGGTCGATAACTTTTACCTCGTGGCCACGGCTAGATAACTCCTCCGCCATGGCGTTTGCTACCGCGTTATGCCCGTTACCGATAGTAACGGTTAAAATCAAACATTTCATACTTAACTCCTAATTATCGAGCTGATTATTAAAGCACTGCAAGGCCATAAAGAAGTACATCATTTGACGCTCTTTCGAGTCGCTGTGCAACGGAATCATTGAAATAAAGAGAATTCCCTCTAACAACTCGATATCATCGATGTCCACTTTTTTATCTAGCAAAACATCGTCAAAAATATTGTAATTTGGAATGTGAGTGGTCAAAAATTTGTAGTCGAACTTGTTAACTGCCAACTGCTTGATACTAAACAAATCCGAGGTGATGTAGTCAAACAGGCCGTGGTAACTGTGCCTTAGTTTTGCTATATCGTAGCGGATGTCGCCGTAGATACTGTCCTCGCCAAAGTTCCCGCGCGGGTCAATAAACTTAAAAATCGAACTCTTAGGCGCGTACAGAATGTTACCAAAGCACAAATCGCCGTGGATGACGCCTGCAAACTCGCGACTGCTAGAAATAATATTTTGAATGCGTGATTGCAAGGCCTTCCAGCAGTATCTAAAACCGTGCAAGGGTTTGTTATTCACAATCACCATGTCAAGGTCTAGTAGGTCCTGTCTCTCCCACTTCGCCACGCGCTCGTTGGTCTTGTCCACATACATCTTGGTTGTGTTCTTCTCTATATCGAAGGTGTCGGGGGCCTTCTCGTAATTCCACAGCGAGTTAGCAAAAATTAGCAAGGTCTCAAAAATATACTTCCACTGGATGTCGGAAATTGGATAATACACAAAATATTCGGCAAGGGATGTGTAGTCCATGTACTCGAGCTGGTATGAGTAGGTATCAGGTCCGCCCTTTCGCCCCAAAAAGTGCGGGCAAAGAAGAGCTAGCGGAGTCTTGCCGATTTCGGTATACCAGTTAATTTCAGACAGTAACTTTTTCTCGGTACTAGTCTTGGTAATCACGCCGTACTCATTTATGTTAAAGTTGTTAAACGATCGCCCACTCATGTTGTTACGCATGGAGTCGACCAGGCCACTCACGGTATTGGTGTTGTAGTAATACTCAATTTCGTACTTTTTCATTGATACCGAAAGTTTAGATAAATAAAATTTTAGTATCACGCCGAAATCGAGGTTATTTATTGTTACAAAAGCGCTTTTCAGCAGGCAATTTTTAAACACTGCTACCTTGTCTATGTAATACATGCCGACCGCATACTCGTAGTCGTTGTAACTATAATCTTTTTCCTTGCTGATGTAGGTGATGTAGCCTGCCTTGTTAGACCTAACGTAGAGTTTTTCAAAGTAGTCGCCGTCTTGATTCGTAACCGCCGCCCACGAGGTCGAAAAGTCCATATTTACATCGCACACGACATTACCATTTAGCAAAATAAAGGGCTTTGAAATGTATTTTTCACAAAGTCTTAACGACATGACGGTGTTTTTAAATTCTTTTTGAACGACATACTTAATATGTAACCTCGGGTAATTTTTCCGCATAAAGATTTCAATAACGGGCTTGTTTACGGGGTTTACGACAAAAACGATGTCCTCGAGGCCGTTTTTTACAAGTTTTGTAATTATATTAAAAAGTGCAGGCTTCTGCTTGATCGACAGCAAGCACATCGGTTGGGTATAGTCTAGCGGGGAAATGCCCAAGGTCGAGCGGGACATAAGTACTACCAACTGCTTCCCACTGGCGCAACCATTTATATTATATCCGTATTTTTTTGCTTTTTTGGAATTGCTCACTTTTTTAGATTTATTTGTAGTTTTAGTTTTCAACGCTTTCCACCTTAAATATTTACTAAGACGCTTATATTATAGCACAACACCTCATTATATGCAAGTATTTTGTATTTTTCGCACATTAATTTGACAATAAAATGCAATTTTTATATACTAAATTGTAAAATAAATTCGGTAACGGGGGTAAAAAATGCAGGTTATTATACTTTGCGGGGGCTTGGGGACCAGATTAAAAACGGTCGTTAGCGATGTGCCGAAACCTATGGCACCGATAGGTAGTCGACCTTTTTTGGAGTTAAAACTCGAGCAACTCAGTAACTATGATGTTGACAAAGTCGTACTAGCCACTGGGTACAAGGAGGAGTTGATTGAGGAATATTTTGGCAGTACCTTTAAGGGTATAAAAATCGAGTATTCCAAAAACAATCTCGACCTTGGCACGGGCGGGGCGATAAAAAAGGCGTTAAATTACATCGACGCTCCCGAGGCAATGGTGATGAACGGCGATGTTTACTTTGAGATTGACCTTGATAAAATGTACGCGCAACACAAGGCCTCAAACTTCGTCATGACTATGGCCGTAAAGCCGTTGCGCAATTTCGACCGCTTTAGTTACGCGGTGGTTGAGGGCACAAAAATGCTCGATTTTCGCGATAAAGAGCCCGTAGATTTTGGCTACATCAACATCGGCTGTTATATTGTAAATAAGGGCATTTTTGATAATTTAGACTTGCCCAAAAACTTCACCTTTGAGGCAGATTATCTTGTTCCCTATGTTCGCGCGCGCCCGCATGGCGTCTTTATCTACGACGGCTATTTTGTAGACATCGGCATCCCCAAAGACTACTTCTCCTTTATCGAATATATAAACTCAAAAGGCAACTAAAATATAAAATTTAAATACAACTTATATTTACAATTATTACAAAAACACACCTATCCATATTAAAAACATACACTTACCCGCAAAAATCGTGCACTAAACTACTTATTTTTAATACAATAACAACTAAAATTAAAATATACTTACTTGATTACCATTTGGTAAAATTGGGTGTTTTAATAGCGTAGCATAATCATACTAATCGGAGTTTTATTATGAACAAATTTGCGGAAAGATTGAAAGATTTACGAGAAGAGAGGAATATTACACAATACGAACTGGCGAAGCAAACAGGAATTAGTACTGCGTGCATCAATCGTTGGGAAAAGAATTTGCGACTACCTAATATCGATAGTATTATAATTCTCTGTAAATTTTTCAACTGCTCCGCAGATTATTTAATAGGTTTGGAAGATTAGTAAAAATTATTTAACACAAAAAATAAAAGGGCTTTAGAAATGTAAAGTCCTTTTATTCTATATTTTCGACTGCTCAACCTCTGCAATCGCACAGTCGGCGCGCTAGTCCTTGTCAGCCTTTTTGATACTTAATGAGAGACGGTTCTTTTGCAAATCTACACCGATAACACGGACGCGGACACGGTCCCCGACAGTGAGTACTTCGCTGGGGTGCTTGATGTAGTCGTCGCTAATTTCGCTGATGTGGACCATGCCGTCAGTGTGCACGCCGACATCGACAAACGCGCCGAAGTCTATTACGTTACGGACAACTCCGTCGAGGTCCATGCCGACAGTTAAATCAGCAAGCCCCAAAAGTTCGCTACGAAGCACGGGTTGTGGCAAGGTGTCGCGAATGTCGCGCCCTGGCTTTTGGAGTTCGGCTACAATATCTAAGAGTGTCGGCTCGCCTACTCCACAGATTTCGGCAACTTTACTTACCCCTTCCTGCTCAATTCGCTGAGGTAGAGTCGTAAGACTTCCATTTTTAATATCCTCACTGGTGAGGTTAAAGTGGGCTAGCAATTTCTCAACTGCGGGGTAACTCTCGGGGTGTACTGCCGTGTTGTCGAGAATATTTTTACCGTTTGGAATGCGCAAGAAACCCGCGCACTGCTCGTACGCCTTTGCGCCGAGTTTGTTGACCTCTAATAGTTCCCTGCGGTCATAGAAGCCGTGATGCTGGTCGCGGTACTTTTCAATCTCGGCAGCGATTCCCGCGTTTAGTCCGCTGACGTGTGTAAGCAAGGCAACTGAGGCGGTGTTTAAGTCGACACCTACCGTATTTACCGAGTTTTCGACCACACCGTCGAGTACTTCGCTAAGGCGTTTTTGAGGCATGTCGTGCTGGTACTGGCCGACGCCCAACGATTTTGGGTCGATTTTAATGAGTTCGGCAAGTGGATCCTGTAATCTCCTCGCAATGGACACGGCACTGCGGATGCTGACATCGTACTGCGGGAACTCCTTTGCGCCGAGTTTACTAGCACTATACACACTCGCGCCCGACTCGTTCACCATGGCGTATTGGAGTTTGCGTGGTGCCATTGATTTAATGAGTTTTACCACAAAAATCTCCGACTCCTTGCTCGCCGTACCATTACCAATGGCGATTGTGTCTACATCATTTTTGATAATCATTGCAGACAAAGTTTGAATTGCCTCGTCCACCTTGTTTTGTGGAGGTGTCGGGTAAACGACGCCCGTGTCGAGCACCTTTCCACTCGGGTCGATAACAGCGATTTTACAGCCCGTGCGGTACGCGGGGTCGACAGCCATAATGGTCTTGCCTTTTAAGGGCGGTTGCATAAGGAGCGGTTTTAAGTTTAGTTCGAACATCTTTATCGACTGCTCGTTTGCATTGTCCGTAAGTTCCGCCCTAAACTCGCGCTCGAGGCTGGGGTCAAGTAACCTCGTGTACCCGTCAATACAGGCATAAGCTACAACTTCGCTCGCCTTCATCGTGGTAAAGTCAACCGATTTTGGTAGTTTTAGTTTGCTGTGCTCGTCAAATTCGGGCATGTAGGCCTTGCTGTCGCCCTTTACGAAGTGCTTAAAAATTGTGGCAAAAATTTTCTCCAAACTTGCGCGGTCAAAGGAGAAATAAACCTTCAAGGCGTCCTCCTTTTCCCCACGATTTAGGGCTAACACGCGATATGCGGGCAGGTGCTTGATAATCTGGTGAAAGTCCTTGTAGTTTTCGTACACCTTGCGCTCGTCTTTATCCTCACGCCACTCGGCATTGATGCTCGCGCGGGTCCAATATAGGGGTCTCAAAGCCTTTCTACACTCGGGGTCATCGGCCACAATCTCGGCAATTATGTCGCTTGCGCCCGCGAGTGCCTCCTGGACATTATTTATGCCTTTTTCGGCATTCACGTACGGGGTGGCGAGAGTTATAAGGTCGTCATTATCCTGTTTTAAAATTGCGTCGGCAAGTGGTTGTAGTCCCGCAGCGATTGCGACACTGGCACGGGTCTTGCGCTTGGGTCTAAATGGCCTGTAAATGTCCTCAATTTCGGTAAGGGTTATGGCGTCGTCAATCTGCTTTTGGAGTTCGGGGGTCATGTTCCCTTGCTCGGTTAGTAATCTCGACACCTCTTCCTTGCGTTCGTTTAGGTTGCGCAAAAATTTGAGGCGGTCGGCAAATTCGCGAATTGTTTGGTCATCTTGACTGCCGTGCATTTCTTTACGATATCTCGCGATAAAGGGAATCGTACACCCCTCGTCGATGAGGCTAATTAGATTCTCCGCGTACTGCGGGCGAATGTTGAATTGATTTGCTAAAACTTGTGAAATTTCCATAATTAATTATTCCTTTGCATTTAAAAATTGTAGGTATATTACTAAATTTTGCGACTATGTGATTTATTTTTAGCACCAAACCGCATTAATCAGCGTCATGTATATAAATCATGCGGTGGCAATTTTCACACTCCAACACTCGATTTTTCTTCAATAAATCGAGGCGCGCGTTCGGTAACTGCATCGCGCAAACTCCGCAACAGTTGTTTACCAACGGCACAAAAATCGGGAACTTGTGCTCTTTACGCATGACTTTGTATCGCTCTAACATTTTTGGGTCAATCTGCTGTTCAAGCTTTTTTAGTTCTGCCTTAATCTCCTCGATTTTGTGGGTTTTGTCGCTCGCAAATTTATCGTACTTTGCCATGCTCTCGTTATACTTTTTCTTGGCAAGCACCCCGCTTTGTTTGGTCGTCTCAAACTCGTTTAGAGTGGACACGATGCGTTTTGAGAGGC
The DNA here is from genome assembly GCA_944381215.1 of uncultured Clostridia bacterium. GTDB lineage: Bacteria > Bacillota > Clostridia > Christensenellales > UBA1242 > UBA7867. The sequence continues at coordinate 18,771 of CALWKF010000003.1, read as the reverse complement.
GGGTAATTTCCTTATTTAGACTCAGCATTGATGCAATCTGCTGATTGATTTTCGTCGAACTATCGCGTAAGGCTGACTCTGACATCGCGCTGTAATCAACGTTTTTAGCGTTGTCGAGTTTACGGCTCGCCTCCTCAAACTCCTGCTTTAATTTCTCGTAATCGGCGATTAATTGCGAGGCCGAACGCTCGATTGACACCAGTTTATTTTGGGCGGAGCGCACCTGCTCGACCATTTGGTTTACCACGCGCTTTGACTCACTATTTTCGAGTTCCTGCTCGATTTTAACTAGACTGGCGTCCATTTTTTGGTATTGTAACATTTCTTTTAACATATTCTTTCCTCTACTGTCTTGATTTGATTTTGAATTAGGTTTAGAGTGCCTTTTACACTTTTATTTACGGCTAAAATTTTATTCGCGTTTTCGAGTATGCGCTGGCACTTACTTTCGTACTCGCGAAGCCACAAGAGATAGTCCTTTGTAAAGTAACTAGCCTCCACAGCCCCAAACATTAGGTGAAACTCGTCTAAGTTTTGGGCACCGCGCTTTGCCTTGATTAAATGGTAAATTTTTTTGTCCTTTATCACGTGGTCGACCACGATTTTAAAGCCGTTTGCATTCAAAAATCGCCTTACCGCGTACTCATCGCGCATTGGCTGAATAATCAGCGTCTCAATTGTACTAAGGTCGCGCACGCGCGAGTAGTCCTCTAAAATATTTATGATTTCGGTCCCGCCCATTCCTGCGATTAATACTTCATCAGGGACCTGTCTAATGCTTTTTAGGCCGTCGCAGTTATAAAATATTGCCTGGTCTTCGGCCTGGTTTTTCTTCAAAAGTTTAATAGTTTTTTCTAGGCATTTTAGGCTGATGTCGATACATAGCACGCGATTTGCCTTCCAGTTTTCGAGCACATATAGACTCATATAGCCGTGGTCGCAGCCCACATCGGCAAATAAAGAGCAAGGCTCGATTAATCCAGCAATCGCAGTAAGCCTAGGCGAGAGTTTAATCATCGATAAAGTCCTTTAACTTCTTGCTGCGACTGGGGTTGCGAAGTTTTTTGAGTGCCTTCGCCTCAATCTGTCTAATACGCTCACGGGTTACATTAAACTCCTTACCTACCTCTTCCAAGGTGCGCGGGTGTGCGTCATCGAGGCCGTAGCGGAGCCTAATTACCTTTTGCTCACGCGGGGTAAGTGTCTCGATTACTGCCAAGAGTTGCTCTTTTAGCATCATTTGGACCACGTTATCAGAGGGCGATTTTGCATTCTCGTCGACGACAAAGTCGTAAAACTCGCTGTCCCCCTCCTCACCAGTAGGAGTCTCTAGGCTAGTTGGCTCCAAGGCGATTCGGCGAATCTCACCGATTTTGTCCTCGCTCATGCCCATTGCCTGCGCAATCTCACTTTCCGTAGGTTCGCGCCCGAGTTTTTGCCAAAGTTGACGAGTTACGCGGGCGAGTTTATTGATAGTTTCGACCATATGCACAGGAATTCGAATCGTGCGCGCCTGGTCGGCAATTGCACGGCTGATTGCCTGCCTTATCCACCATGTACCGTAGGTTGAAAATTTTAGCCCGCGGTGGTAGTCAAAGCGTTCTACCGCGCGAATCAGGCCCAAGTTCCCCTCTTGAATAAGGTCGCTAAAACTCATGCTGGTTTTCCCTAGATACCTTTTAGCAAAGGCTACAACAAGGCGGAGGTTTGACTCAATCAGTTTACGCTTGGCCTCCTCGTCGCCCTCCATCATGCGCTTGCCAAGTTCCAACTCTTGCTCTTGGGTAAGTAGCTCTACCCTGCCGATGTCCTTAAAATACATTTTAATCGGGTCGTTGATGTTCGCCTGGTTCATGAGGTTTTCTAGCATAATCTCGTCCTCGGTCGACATCTCGCCCGCTTTCTTAAACTCGTAACCTTCGGCCTCGAGTTGTTTAAGTATCGCGTCCACTTCCTCGGGTGTGGCGTCGGCATCCATTAGCATGATTGCCACATCGTCCTCGGACAAGGTACCCTTTTTGGCCTGGTCTTTTATTTTATTTATCTCTTTTTGAAATTTTTCCAATTTAATCCTCCTTAGATTTTCGTTTGTGTACGGCTGTGCGTTTTGCCGAATAATCTAGATTTACTTTGTCAATATCTTTTCTAATCTCTTCGAGTTGTTTGGTTAAGACTAGTGCTTCCTTCATCTTATCATCCCGCACCTCACGGTCGTGCGACACGGAACACTCTGCTTGCGCGCGGTCCCGCTCGATTCGCACGGTGCGCTCCTTGTTTTTTAAAACGCAACTTTTTAGGGTCAATGCTGGGAACGGGTCGGGTAAAAACTCGTAACTCACGACCTCACGAAGTAGTGGCGTAGACTTGTCCACCTCCATATAACTATACAGCCCGCTGATGTTTGGGGTGTTGCCGTGCTCGCGTGCAAGCACTATATAGTCGTATGCTTGTTTTAGGCCGTTGTCGATAAAATGTAGTCCCGTGGTGTCGACCTCGGCAATATACGGCTTTGAGTACAGAATGCTAGCCAAAATATAGAGGTCTGCCAAGGTATACCCGTCCTTTTTCACCGTTTCGGGTGGCGAAATCGGGGTGTTAAAGTCGTCCTCGCGCTCGTAATAGGGCTTAGCCTTTTCGTCGATTTCGTTTAGGTCGATTCGCAGTTTGTCGACGGGAATCGTGCTGTAACCATGCACAATCGGCAGGTACGCCTCACGCTCGGCTTCGCTACTAAGTCCTTTTAGGACAACGAGGCTCTCGTGTACGAACTTTGCGCGTGCGTTTGGCTCGGTCAAGTCATATTGTTGCGCTAGGATGTCGATTTTATACTTGATGCCCTCGGTCGCGTTGTTTAAGATTTTCTTCAACTCCTCCGCGCCATAGGTATGTAAAAACTCGTCGGGGTCCTTTCCAGCAGGCAGACTTGCGACTCGCACGTTTAGGGCCTGGCTCCGCAAGACATCGATACTACGCAAAGTGGCCTTTCGTCCCGCCTCGTCGCCGTCGAGAAGTAAAATTATATTTTCGCTAAACTGCTTTAACCTGCGCGCGTGCATGGGCGTCAGCGCGGTGCCGAGGCCTGCGACGGTGTTGGTAAAGCCAAACTGGTGCATGGTGATTACGTCGATTTGCCCTTCAACAATTATAATATTCTCGAGACCTACGTACTCCGCCCCCGAGCCACGATTTTGGTCGCGCAATTTTTTTAATAGGTTTATGCCGAACACGACTTCGCTCTTGTTAAACACGGGGGTCGCGGTTGTGTTTTTATATTTTGCACGGTCGTCGCGGTTCTCGAGCAACCTTGCCGAAAAGCCGATTACGTCGCTGTCCTTGTTAATTAGCGGAAACACGAGCCGTTTGCCGTACGCGTCAAACATCCGCCCATCCGTTTCGCCAACTAGCCCTGCCTTCTTTAAAATCTCCGCGGAGTAGCCCTTGCCTTTTAGGTATGGAATGAGGCTCTCGAAATCGAGGCTGACTCCTATTCCAAACCGCACAATCGACTCGCGCGAGATTTGGCGTTTTTCTAGGTACGCCCGCGCAACTTTGGCTTGATTGTGGTCGGTGTAAAGATTCTTATAATAATATCTAGCGGCCTCTTTTAGACAGGCTAGAATCTGGGCGCGCTCGTTCTTCTTTCTCGAAATTTCCTCGGCATCGGTGTCCTTCATCTCAGGCAAAGGCATGTTCGCCATGTCCGCAAGCCGTTGGACCGACTCGGTAAAGCCGAGATTTTCGTACTTGCTGATAAACTGGATTACGTCGCCACTCGCCTTGCATCCAAAGCAGTGGTAGTTTTGGCTGTCGGGATAGACAAAAAACGACGGGGTCTTCTCGTGGTGGAAGGGGCAACTGCCTGTCCACTCACGGCCATTGCGTTTTAGAGGCACATATCTTGACACGATGTCTACGATGTCGCAACGGCTCTTCAACTCGTCCAGCCATTCAGGTGAAAATAACCTAGCCATACTTTCTCCTTTTATGAAAAAATAAACCGTCCCCCAAGCGCGCTTCTTGCGGAACTAGCGACTAATTAAATAGTTTTGCAATCTAGTAAAAAGCAGATAGTCTTAATTGGTAATCATCCTTTATTATAATTAAATGACTTACAACACTAGCGGTTTTATCATTCTTTATTAAACTAGCAATTTAATCTAAATAAAATTATATTTTTAATTAAAAACTAGCGACTTTTTGATTACTAAAACTAGCATTTTTTATAGACTAAACTAGCAATTTTAAAATGTTATTAATTATATACGCAGGCAAACCTCCTTTTCCCTCTAAAAATTTTGCTAAATTTAAAAATTTTTTAATAAAGGCAAAATTACTATATAATTAGGGCTTGTTTTCGGCCTCATTTTATCTTTAATACGCGCTGTAAAAATATTTTAGAAATAATGGAAAAAATCATTGTAATTTTATCATATATATTATATAATACTCCCAAGGGGGGGATCGAAAATATGGTAATGATTTATGTTTGGCTCGCTGTCGTGTGTGTTAGCGCGATAGTCGAAGCTCTTACACTACAAATGGCGGGCATTTGGTTCGTGGTCGGCGGGTTCGTTGCACTTATCATGGCAGCAGTCGATGTACCACTCGAATGGCAGATAATTACTTGTATAATTGTGTCGCTCGTGCTACTCTTGTCACTTAGGAGGCTGTGTCTACGCTTTTTACTTAAAAAAGACAATGCGAAGACCAATGTCGATGCTTTGGTTGGCAGTAAAGTCAAACTTCTTGAAGATGTCAAAAATGGCGAGAGTACCGCGCGCATTGGTGATATTGTGTGGTCTGTCGTAATTCAAGATGAGCAAGCACTAAAACAAGGCACCACCGTAATCGTCGAGGAAGTACAGGGAAATAAACTCGTGGCTCGCGCGCTTTCGGGAGTGGAGCAGGAAATTGAAAAAAGTGGCGACATCAAGATTGACGGCGATGTTACCGTGCCCGCGGAGGACACTGAAACTGTTGAAATCGAGCGCACGACCGCCGACATCGAAAATGCTACTGATACAGCAGAAATCAAAGTGCCAGTTACAGAAACTGAAAACATGACCGAACAGAAAGAAACAAAACGTGCTAACACAAAAACTAAAAAACAAACTACCACTACAAAATCTAAAACAAGCAAAAAATAGTATTATGCATATAAATTTTAGGTACTATGCATACTAAATTAAAATACTATGCAAGTAAATTTTAAATACTATGCATTGAAAAATTGCAGTTTTTAATCAATTTTTTACGATTTTTTATTAATTTTTGATAATATTTTGAAATATTATATTTATTAGATTAAAAGGAGTTAAATATGAGTACAGCAGGTATTATTGTAATTGTCGTAATCGCGATAGTTGCGTTCATTATACTTGGGTTTAGCATTAAGGTTGTGCGCCAATCTACTGCTATGGTCATTGAGCGACTTGGTAAATTTCACCGCGTACTAGACACAGGTATACACATGATCGTGCCCTTCTTCGACCGTAGGGCTGGCGATGTAATAAACTTAAAGGAGCAGGTGCAGGACTTCAAGCCCCAGCCTGTTATCACAAAAGATAATGTTACGATGCAGATTGACACGGTCGTTTACTTCCAAATCACCGACCCGAAGGCATACACTTATGGTGTCGACCGCCCATTGTCAGCAATTGAGAACTTGACAGCGACGACCTTGCGTAACATCGTGGGTGAACTCGAGCTCGACGGCACCCTCACCTCGCGCGACACGATTAACAGTAAAATGCGCCTTGTTCTCGACGAGGCCACTAATCCTTGGGGTATCAAGGTCAATCGCGTGGAGTTAAAGAACATTTTGCCACCAAAGGACATTCAGCAGGCCATGGAAAAGCAGATGCGTGCTGAACGTGAACGTCGTGAGTCTATCCTTCGTGCCGAGGGTGAAAAGCGCAGTAACATCCTAGTTGCCGAAGGTGAAAAAGAGGCCGAGATTTTGCGTGCTGAGGCAAAGCGAATTGCCCAAATCAAGGAGGCCGAGGGTATGGCTGACGCAATCAAGTTGATTGTGGATGCGCACCCTGATGAAGCCTACCTTACGCTAAAAGGCTACGAGGCACTCGCCCAAGTCGCTGACGGTGAGAGCACCAAGTTAATTGTCCCCACGGACATCGCAAATGTTACTGGCCTACTTGCAAGTCTAAAAGAGGCAATCACTATTCCAGAGCCGAACAAGGCAAAGACAACCGCTACAAATGATAAAAAAATTGAAAAATAACTAAAAAATCGCGAATTTTTTGAATTTTTCGCGATTTTTTATATTTTAATTAATTTTTTATATTTAATAGAAACTAATTATATTTTTAATAAAATAAATTACTCTAAATAAGAGTAAAATTATTTTTTAATTAAATATATTAATTTTTATTAATTTATCTCAAACTTTTTAGTTAATTTTTATTAAATAAGCAAAGCGGTTTTTAAATAAATTTAAAATAATTTTTACTATCTATAATTTGCGAGATTTTGCTCGGTCTGGTACTGGTATTCGAGCCTGCGATTTACCTTGCGCTCGATGTATCTCGTGGCAATTGCACGCGGGTGCTCATACTCAATTCGAGGGGCGCGATAATTACGATACAAGTCGTACTCGGTATCAAAATCTGCAAGAATTTTTTCGCCGTCTTTAGACAAAGGAAGGTGCAAAAAGGGCTTGTTTTTAGTGCGATTGAGATTAAAGAGTGCGTTAAATTTGCTCGAATCAGCGAGGCTGATAAAGCTGTAACTACCCAAGTCCCAGATATAATTCATGGCGCGCTCGTCCACATTTTCGTACACGGTGATTTTAGGATATTCAGCCTCGGTGTGTGTAATATTGTAACGGGGTGGTGCCACATAATACGGGGTCTTGAGGAGCGTTATTGTGTCCGCAATGTTTGGAATATTTAATAACGCCTCGGCCTGCACCACAGCATATGCCTCGCGTGGCCAAACCTTGTCCGAGCCCTTTTTGATTAAATACCGAATCGGTAGCCACGTGTCCCCCGTTTTGTCGGTTAGGTGCACGGCCATTTCCTTTGTCAAGGTGCGTGTGTCAAACTGGCACGCCTCGAAAAGTTGTGCCTCGAGTTTGGCGCGCTCGACCTCGATTTTTGCCTCGTTCCTGCTCAAAGTGTCAGTGGTGCTTTGGAAATTATTCAATACCGAATATAACCGTTTACCGAACTCGTCTTTTGTTACCTTCCCCGCAATTTGCTCAGCATAGAGATTATGTAGGGATGCATCGAGCTGGGCCTTGCTAACTTGTTGCTCCACCTCTACGCGTTGTTTCCCCGTTTGGAACTGCTTTAATTTATTTAAGTGATTTTCTATTTTATCTGTACCCACAAAAACCCCCTCATGTGTAGGTCAATATTTTACCACAAATTTAAACAAATTGCAACAAAATACGCCCCCGCCACCATTATATGCGAAAAACTTTGCAAATGAATAAAATTTTTAATTTTTCGATATTTTTTATAATTTTTCGGCAATTTTTGCGATTTTTTTGCAATTTTGCACCTTATTAACAACATTAAATGCAAATCAATCATGAAAAACATCTATTCATTATTTAATTAAATGCAAAATAAAAAATATTTAATCATGAAACGCAATTCAAAAACTATATAACCATATAATATAATTTAAAACTATATAATATAGTAATTAAATGACGATAAAAAGGCAATAAAAAACAGAAAAGCATCGAGGGCACGTGCTTTTCTGCAATTACAATAAAAAAACTTTTGGATAAGCACGATCAAGTGCTTACGTATTGAGTATAGCACACTAAAAAAATTTTTTCAATCAAATATGGCTAATTTTCAAAAATTATGAAAGAAAGCCTTTTATAATTAGTGCCTCGGCCTCTTCTTGTGTAAGGCCCAAGGTTTCGAGCTTTACAATCTGCTCGCCAGCAATCTTCCCAATCGCCGCCTCATGTGTCAAACTCGCGTTACTGTCGGTATTTTTTAGGGCGGGCATAGACACAACTTGCGCCCTGTCCATAACGATTGCATCGCACTCAACATGCCCCGTGCAATCGCAATTTCCCTCGACATTGGAGTCAAAACGCTGAAAACTGTTCCCCTTCGCCACACTACGGCTGACGACATTCGCCCTAGCCCCAGCACCATTGAGACTGACATGAAATTCGGTCGTGGCACAGTCCTCGAAGTCGGTGAGGATGCTTTCGCGGATGTCCAAAACTGCATTTTTATCAAGGTCGGCCTCGGTCTTTCTAATACTCGAAGTTACCCCGCCTAGTTGCGTGGTTTCGAGTATCATGGTTGAGTTTTCGCCCAAATGCACGACGGTTACAGGGTTTAAAACTTTTTCGACGCTCATATTCCCCTCGCCCACGTGTCGCTCAACATACCTAACGCGCGAATTTTTACCCACGTAAAATGTGTGGATGCCGTCGTGCCCGCTAGCAGTCGCACCCGTGTTGTGAATACCGCACCCCGCCACAATCAGCACGTCGCAATTTTCGCCGATAAAAAAGTCGTTGTACACGAGGTCGGTGATTCCCGCGTCGGTAACGATTACGGGGATGTGCACGCTCTCGCCACGCGTGTTGGATGCAATGCGGATGTTGATGCCTGGGTTGTCGGTCTTAGATTCAATCACGATGTTCGCACTGCTATTTCTACCTAGCAACTGGCCGTTTTTGCGGATGTTGTACGCGCCTTGCGGAATCTCGTGAAGCCCCAAGGTAGAAAGCAATTTACTATCAATTTTGTCCATTTTCACCCCTCAATCTATCGCAATTTCCAAAATTTTGAAGTTTCGGCATAATCTCGCTGGGCGCACCAGAAAGCGCGATTTTTCCGCCCTTAATCAACAGAATCTCGTCAGCACTCCTAAATAATTTTTCTTGGTGGCTGATAATTATATTAGTGCGGTTTTTGCTTTTTAGCTTTGAGAAAATGTCTACGAGGCTGTTAAAACTCCAAATATCGATGCCCGCTTCGGGCTCGTCGAAAATATTTAGGGGGCAATCACGCGCCAGCACGCAGGCAAGCTCGATGCGCTTTAACTCGCCACCAGAGAGGGTGCTGTTTAGTTCGCGGTCAAGGTAGTCCCGAGCGCACAGCCCCACGGTGGATAGATAGTCGCAAGCAACGGCGGTGGTTAACTTCTTGCCACTCGCCTGCTCGAGCAACATCCTAGCCGTTATTCCTTTAAAGCGTACGGGCTGTTGAAAGGCAAAGCCGATGCCCAGTCTCGCGCGCTCGGTGATACTTAGGTTTGAGATGTCCTGCCCGTTAAACAAAATCTGCCCGCCAGCATTTGGGAAAATTCCCATAATAATTTTTGCCAAGGTAGACTTGCCACAGCCGTTCGCGCCCGTGATGACGTAATTCATCCCCGTGCGGAATTCAAAACTAATATTCTCTAAAATCACTTTTTCGCCGTTTTCTTGCGCCGAAAATTTAATATTTTTTAATGTAAGCATACGCATATTATAGCATGTTTTTCTTTATTATTCAAGTTTATTTCCTAAACTTCGCAATATTATTTGAGATTAAATATTTTATTTATTTATGTAGTATTCCCGCAAGTTTTTGTCATATAGTTGCATTTTTTAGGCATATACCTGCAATTTTTAAAAAAATAAAAAATCGCAAGTTAATTCTGCGATTTTTTAATTATAGAATATCTGCGCTATTTATGGGGTCATCGAGGGTGCCGTTGGAGTTGCCGGAGTTGTTGGAATTTGCGGGCTCGAAAACCGCCGTTACAATCTTGCCGTCAACGAGGCTGTAAGGGATGTCCGCGATTGCGCTGTAACCTTCCAAAATCTCGCCGTCGACCTGCCACCCCGCAAACTCGTACCCGCTGTACGCGAGCGCGACAAAGTGCAGGGTACTGTTCTCGGTTTCGTCGCCATTAAAGCCAGTCATGCGCACCTCCCCTCCCGCACTCGCGGTTGCCACGGTGCCAGTCAGCAGGGTTCCACCCGAGCTCGGGGGCTCCTGCAAAGTCGGCAAGGAATTGGAGAGCTCGAACTCGATTGCCATGGCGCGATAAACGTCTTGCGCAAGGACCACAAAGGTGTTGTTTGTTTCGTGTGCGATGTACTGAATCGCGGTCGCCATACCAGCACCGAAGACCTCAGCGCGGTAGTACTGCACGGGGAAGCGCACGTTGTCGATGTAGAGGGCGGTCACGTAGGTGTTAGAGGCGGGAGTAACCACGACACGTGTGATGTTGTCGTCGACATACTGCTCGAAAGTAGCGTAACCCGAATTGTTGTACACACTCGGGGTGATGCCTCCGCCCCCGCCCGCGTAGTAGTCGACCTCGACCGAGTGCGTGGTCTGGCTAAGGCCGTAGATTTCGATAATTATGTAAAATTTGGCTTCGTGGCGACTGAACGAATAGGTCGAGGTGCCCAAAATTCCACCGCCGTTGGAGCCGACCAACTGATTCCACTCACCCCCGTCCAGGCGGAAGCGCACATTCGGTGTCCAGTTGTACTGCAAAATTATTCGGGCATCGAGGGTGCTGCCGCTACTGGTCGCCGATGATGAAACGACCTGTAGGTCTGTGGTGAGGGTGTTTGTTGTAAATAATATATCACACGAGGCTTCAATTGTTACATCCTCCCACAAACCGGTAACTATTACATAAACTTGATTTTGATCTCTAAAACATTTATATTCACAACCAACTGCATAGGCAAATTCCTCGGGCTGCACTTCGGAAATTGCTACAATTGCGTTATTAATCTTTACCATGCTGATTGAATAACCAGCATTAGCCGTGTAAATAAAGGTGTGTTGGGTGTTTTGTGCAATCATATAGAAGTCACTTGATTTGTCAATCGTAGCCTTATCTGCATTATCATTTGAAACACTGGCGGAAATATTATAACCAATTTGATTATTAAAGTCATTTAAAATTAAGACATATGCACCATATGCATAACTTCCCCCACTCGATGTCACATCATCACTTTTAGGTATAGTTCCACTTGATAATGTAAAAGTATTACCACTTCTTCTAAATGTTAACGAGGTACCATTTATAGCACTATTATAGGCAGTAGTCTGTGCATTGCTGCTAGAGTTTGTATCACTCCACGCAGTACTTCCTTTCCCTGTTATTGAAGTAAAACTAGGGTTCCAACCACAACCTGATTTTAAATTAATAGTAAACTGCCCTGTCCAACTGAAATAATCATTACCTGGGCCATCATCAATAGTAAACCCTGAAAACGATATAGAATTTATATAAGTATTATCAGTATAAATGTAAACTCTACCTTTACCATTCCAAGTTCCATTTGTACCTGTCAACTCATTACTAGAAAAATACACTGAAGCCGCGCTGACCGGATACATTAAAGAAGAAGAAAAAACAGCTACCGCGCCGATTAAGAGGGCAATACCTAGAATGGAGCTAAACAAGATCACGGACCCACGCGTGATTTTTGTCATAATGTTACCTCCTTTTTTAATTATTTTTTATATTTATTTGCATTTAATTGAAACTTTATAAGTATTTAATTTTTCTTCCCTGCGCATTAAGAGGCAGGAATGAGATCCTTCGTCTGAGGGCTAACGCGGGTCGACACTCAGGATGCCTTCCCGCTTGCGGGAAGTCTGGCGCGTGAGTGATTACTTTAATTAGAAAAGAATGCTCTCGCGCCAGCCCCGAGGCCTCTTTAAGTGGCAGGAATGAGATTCTTCGTCTCAGGCTTCGAGGGGCGGGCTCAGAATGACCAAGTAAATTTTACTAATATCTTTCAACTCCCCCTACCGCGTGCGAGGCTACCCACCACCTCCTAGAGAATGTCTGCGCCGTGGTTGGGGTCGTGAAGGGAGCCGTTGTGAGCGGAGTCGGTGTCCTTGGGCTCGAAGACAGCAGTAACGACCTTGTCCTTTACGAGGTCATAAGGGATGTCGGCAATGCTGGAGTAGTCCTCGAGAATTTGGCCGTCCACGGACCAGCCCGCGAACTTGTACCCGCTGTAAGCAACCGCCACGAAGTGAATAGACTCGTTATCGGTAGCGGAGTAGTCAAAACCGACCATACGCGCTTCACCGCCGAGGCCCGCGGTAACCAAGGTGCCACTCACCCCGACACTGCCACCGCTACTGCTGGGCGGGATGCGGTAAGTGGGCTTGGAGTTGATTAGCGAGAAGATAACGGTCGTGTCGCCGTAGATTTTGTCGAATTTGAGTAGGAAAACGTTTGTGCTGTCTTTTGCAACATAGGTTACAGTTTCAGCAGCTGCGACGCCGTAAACCTCGGCCTTGTAGTAGTCAATCACGACACTGACATCGTTGAAAATCATTGCGTGAACATAACTGCCAGTTGCTGGAGTAACAAGTATATTATATAACCCATCATCATCCATATAGACATCGACCGTGCCCCGTCCTGGCGACTGAATTGAGGCATTTACGTTGTATTCAAGGCCTAACTCATAGTCCAACTGCACAGCATGTGGTCCAATTGTAATATTTTCAAGTGAGATTGTAAGGCTGTTACCCTCTTTTGCATAGCTATAATTTATTGTTCCATTTGCAACTGCCACACTACCAGTGCAATAACTACCTTTGAAAGTAGTCTTTATTCCATCAATATACATTATAAAGTTTTGATCATTTGTAAAATTTGCTACTATTTGTGCGGAAAATGGTGAAAAATAATGCTCGCGAGTTTGTGTAGTGTCTTGCTCACTAATAGTGACTGATGCCTTATTTGAAGTTACAGTCCATAGAGTAGCATAGGTGCCGACTATGTTTGTGTTATTATATAGTGCGTTTACTATTACAATTACTTTATTATTATTACGATAGCACTTAAATTGACAATTAGCATTTGTGGTGAAATCACCCGGGTCAGATTCGGGAATAAATGATATTGTGGTACCACCTACATTTAGAGTGTTTATGTAATAATTGGTGTAAGAAGTGAATGTATATCTCCACTGAGGATACCCATTTGCAGTTGTAGTGGCGACTGTGGCAGTACTATCCGAACCCCCTGTTACACTAGGGGAAATAACATGAAGTGTACCATTAATTATAAATGTCTTTTTACAATTTCGGATTACGACTCGAATTTCCGTGTTTGAATTTCTCCAACACTGATATTCACATACATTAGTTAGTGTTGTATAACTAGATGGCTGACTAGCAGCAATTGGCACATTCTTACCATCAATTGCTATTGCATTAAAGTAACCATTTGCCCTTGAAGTAAATGTTAATGATCCTGTACTTGTTGTGGAAGTCGTAGACATATCAACAGAAGAGGTCGCAGTACCGTTAGTATTGGTATCACTAGACCCATTAATATTACTTCTTATATTATAATAAAAATTACTTGTGGATGTTAAATCAGTAGAAGTAATTCTAAATACATAATATAATCTATTCCTAGCACTTGTAGATGCGTTAATATTTATGTTAGGAAAACCATTACTTTTAGTAAAAGTGTAGCCATTGTATGCTGAACCACCAGTACGCGAAAAAGTGTAGCTTGATCCATTAGTTGCATCATCGTAAGCATCGGATCGAGATGAAGTAGAGGTCCCTAAACGCGCTGTTAATGAAGAAGGTGCAGATCTCCAAGAGTAACCTGTTCTAGAAGTAAGCGTAAATGAACCAGCCCAATCAAAATAGACATAAGAAGAGCCCTCAGAATTAACCGTTGGAGCTGTCACAGCGCATGACACATAAGTATTATCATAATAAACATAAACATAAAAGGTTACATAACGATATGAGGTAGTTGTAGGGGTTCCACTAACGCTATCACTTGACCATGTCTCCGCTGCCTCTACTGGTTCGCTACTATAAGGAGAGTAAGCAAAATTACATACCGCCCCAATTAGCAGGGCAACACCTAAAATTGCGCATAGTAAAAAGGCGGACCCACGCGTGATTTTTGTCATAATTCCCTCCTATTTTAAAAAACTCTAACTTTTTTATTTAGCAATATTTGCAGATTATTTAATTATTGTTAGTAAAAATCGGCAAAATAACCTACATTTTGATAAAATAGTATAACATTTTTAAATTTTAGAGTAAAGCAAAAAACATTAGCATTTTATAATTTAAAAGAAATTTTTTCGCAACTTGCACCTTTTTCGCGTTTGTGTAAAAAAATCTTTTTAAAATTTTACTATTTTTGTGGTTTTTTAGAGGAATAGATCCTTCGTCTAAAGGCTTCGTGGGGCGGGCTCAGAATGACCTATTATTAACCGATTGAAAATACTCGAGGGGTTTTGTTAGACATTCAATTGACTTTTAATTGAAATTTTGCTAAATTTAAAGTAAAAAAAGCGAGGCGAAGTATGGAAAACGACAATCAAACCTTAATTGACACGAACATTGAGGCCTTTAAATGCGAAATGCGGGCCTTTCCGCACGTGGAAATCGCAAGCCCCGAATTGTTGCGTCAAAACCGCGACGACCTCAACAAACTGGGCCTTGTCTATTATTTAGGCCTTGGTGGACCCGAGGACCGCGAGGAGGCCAAGCGACTTTGGGCTAAAAGTAACGACGGCGAGGCGAAGTTATTTCTATCGGTCGACAGGTTTTTAGAAAACGACCTAAGTGGCGGAGTTCAATTGCTCGCCGAAGCCAGCAAAATGGGAGTTGTTCTCGCGCAACTGCGGTATGCGTACTGCCTAATTTTAGGCATTGGAATCGAGGCGGACCTCGGGCGCGCGTACAAGATTTTAAAGAAGCTCGCCAGCGACCACGTGCCTTGTGCTGTGTACTTTATCGGTGCCATGCACATGACCCGCGAGCAGATGCTTGTGGAGTACGACCCCGAGCGCGCGCAGAAACTACTCGACTGGTCGGTTAAAAACGGGTGCAAGTTCGCGCAGTTTGAGCAAGGCGTAGTCGACCTTAGAAAAGCCAAGACTGAGCCAGCGGTGGCTCGCGCATTCGGCCTTATTGAAGCGGCAGCGGAGCAGGACGAACCGCGTGCGATGTTCTACTACGCGCTAGCTTTGGCACGTGGCGACAGAGTTAAGCAGGACACTGAGCGCGCGCAAAGGTACCTCGACCGCTGTCTGCAACTTGGGTTTGGCCCAGCGGTTGACGCGGTAAAAGAGGCCGTGAAAAAGATGTAATGTTCCACACCTAAAATGTGGATAAGTGGAAAACTTTGGTGGATAACTGCCAAAAATTGCGCTTAAACTATCAAATTTTAGCCATTTAGTGACAAAAAATGCGTTTTGGAGGAAAAATGAAGGTAATTTTTGAAAAACTCACACCCACTGCTAAAATACCCGAATATGCGCACCCGACCGACTCTGGCATGGACCTTTTTAGCGACATTGATACCGTGATTCCCGCGGGCGAGCGGAGGCTCGTTAGTACGGGTGTGCGGGTGTGCTTGCCCGAAAATACTGAGGGGCAAGTTCGTAGCAAAAGTGGGCTTGCGCTCAAATCGGGGCTAATGGTGCTAAACAGCCCAGGGACCATTGACACCAACTACCGCGGGGAGATTCAAGTAATCGTTTTTAACACGAGTGACACCCCCTACCATGTCGAGCGCGGGCAAAAAATCGCGCAGTTGGTCATCTGCCCTTTTTACACATGCGAGGTGGAGGAAGGCACGATTTCTCTCGACACTGACCGTAGCGTTGGGGGCTTTGGCTCGACTGGGGTAAAATAATTGCTAGCGAAAAAATAATATAAGCCACTCAAATAATTTGAGTGGCTTATAAATTAACTAATTCATTTTACAAAAAACTATATAAAGTGCTCGATTTCATATTCAACGTCGCGCTCGAGCTTTTTGTTTTCTTTTTTGTAGTGGCGGAGGTACTTTGTGGCCTCAGATGGCATTGTGGTGCGCAAAATGCGGATAGTTTCGTACAAAATCAGCCCGTCATCAAAGCCCTCAGCTATGAGGAAATTCCTAATATTGCGCGCGGTTTTCATGGACAGTTTTGCCTTTTCCTTGACATCTTCCCAAACCGCCTCAACAGGTTTTCCGTAGTCGTTAGCAATCTCATCGGCCACTTGATTTATGGTAGTAATGCTACTTTTTGTGGCGGACATTTCTCTCTCCCAATTTCGCATAGGCTCTACGATATCTGTAAATACGCCGTTTGCGCTAATTTTGAGATGCTTAGGAAGTGTATAACGCTTGCTTCGCTCCAAGTGCGACTTGGCATTTAGTGTGCGCGCGCCCATAACCAGTGCAGCGTTGCGGAGGTCGTTTGCGAGTTCGACATATTCTGCTATGGCTTTGCTGTGGTCGACAACTTGTTGCGCATAATACATTGCACGAATACTCTCAGGTAGCGAGAAATAAAACTCGAGGTCGACAGCTTCATTCAAGGTGATTTCGCCGAGAGCGCGGAGGCTTTTTGTAACACCGCTACTCATCGGGTAACCATAACGGCGCATAGTGCGGTAAAACTCCTCTCGACGCTCATCAAAAAGCTTGCGATTGTGAACAATTATAGACTCCCATTCTACTTCTTTCATGTCCTCGATTCTCGAAGCAATGTAAAAACCGTCGTGCTGGGTAACGGCACATTTTGGTTTTTCCGCTTTCTTTTTACTCTCGCAACGCTCTTTAATTTCCTTTACCTTCTCGGGGTCGGTTATAACATTGATAGAAACAGTTACAAATCGCTCCCCCCTCGCTTTATCATCATTAATAATTTTGAATTCCTCATCAGTTCCGTTGTCCTTTTTGGGAAAATCTTCAGGGTCTAAAAGTGTATCAAAATCTATTATATTTCCCTCATGCTCCAAGGAATTAGATATAATCTTATAGCTTATGGGTTTATCGTTTGATTTTGAGTCAGCGGTGCTCTCGTTTTCAGTTTTTTCAAAGTCCTCGTCAAACTTCTTTTCATCCATTTTTTATTCTCCTTATTTACATTTATAGTATTATATCACAAATTTGCACATATTTCAATACCCACCCCCAAATTAATCACAAGGCCGATTTTAAATAATAAATAGCCGATTAATAAAAATTAATGTTTAATTAAATAAAAAATATATATTTTTTGGTTAAAACTTGATACTGAAAAATAATTTAACTTCCCTATTCAAAAATATACTAAAAATTAAATCAAATTTTTTAAAAATCTAAGTAAATTAAATTGCAATTATTTAAAATTTAAAAAGCCAAAGTTTATAAGCAAAAACACCACTTTTATATAAATTCGATAAAAAATAGCAAAATTTATTAAAAAAAGTATATATTTTTACTATGTGTGGTATTTTTTATTTGACTATAATCATAAATTATCATATAATAGTGAATGTAAATTCACTTTTGGAATTACAGGGATGAAATATGGCACAGTGTAAAAAAGAAAACATTCGCGAGGCAATTCTCACTGAATCGCTACAATTATTTGCCCGAAATGGTTTTGAGGAGACTACGGTAAAGGACATCGCCGAACGCTGTAATATCTCGACTGGAAATGTATATAAATACTTTGAAAACAAGGCCGATATTTACGAAAATTTGATTACAGACGAGTTTTTAGAGCAGTTATACGATAAACTAGCACAGCGCACTATGTACATTACCGAATTACAGGTTGGCGAACCAGCGACGGAAATTACTCGGTGGTTTAATGAGGAATTTTATCCGTTTATCATTAGCAATGCCAATAGGTGCATAATTCTTAAAAACCACTACCTAGGGCGCGAGTATGACGAGCGAATCGGCTACTTTGTCGACAACCTACTAGGGCACAAAAAGCGCGCTTTGTTTAGGCTAAACCGAGAGATTCCTCCGCACTTTTTGGACATTTCCGCGATGTTGATTGCCAGCAATGTGCAAATGTATGTCCAAGTACTCGAACAAGACAAACCCGACCCAGAAAAAATTGAATTACTCAAACTAATCGATAGATACCACATTGCGGGTATCGAGGAAATATTTAAGGAGATAAAAAAATGAAATATCAAATTTTAGTAGATAGTAGTTCGGACATTATGCCCGACTATGTAAAAAATACCGAAATTGGCTTTGGTATCATACCCTTGTCAATTTATGTAGGCGAAAAGGAGTTTGTGGACAACGAAAATTTAAAGCCTTTGGAAATGCTCCACGAAATGCACGAAAGTAAGGAAAAAAGCCGTTCTGCCTGCCCTAGTCCTGAGGCGTGGTCGGCAAAGTTTAAAGACGCCGAGTACACCTTTTGCATAGCGATGACTAACCGTCTCTCTGGCACATACAATTCCGCTAGTGTGGCGCGCGATATGGCGGAAAACAAGGAAAATATCCACGTTTTTGATACATTAGCGACCTCGGGCACTATGCAACTCGTGGTTGACAAAATCGTAGAACTTATTGAATCGGGTGCAGAGTTTAGCACGATTGTCCCCACAGTTGAGGAATTTATAAAATCGCGCCACCTATTCTTTATACTACACCGCTTCGATAACCTCGTCGCAAACGGCCGTATGTCGAAATTTGCGGGCTTTATGGCAAAGACCCTAATTATTCGCCCCGTTTGTACCGCTAGCCCCGAGGGTACAATTGATATGGTGAGCAAGTCGATTGGTGCGCTCGGTGCATATAAAAAACTCGTGGAACTTGCCAGCGCGCGCTGTGAGGACTTTAAGGACCGCAAGCTCGTAATCACCCACTGCGACAACCTCGAGGACGCCGAAAAAATACGCGATATGTTGCTTGCAGTTTGCCCCTTTAAAGAGGTCGACATTCACGAAATGCGCGGACTTTGCTCCTACTACGCACTAGACAAAGGACTAATAATTTGCTTCTAAAATCTTGCATAGTACTTAAAAA
>CALWKF010000002.1 GCA_944381215.1 uncultured Clostridia bacterium | reverse complement strand
CACTTTAATCTATAAATTTATTTTTAATCAAAAAATTTAATTAATTTTACTAAAAATAAAAGTAATTTATAGAAAATATTGTAATTTTATAACAAAAGGTGAGTTTTTATGATAAAATTATCTAAGTTAAGTTTATGGATACTGACAACATTTGTTGTTGTGTTTAGTGCCTCAATAATATTAACCGCAATACTTTTTAGCCCCAAACTCGGCACAGTAGACGCTTTTAACTCTTCTAGTGGTTCCAATTCATACGTAGAAGTGCCTGAAATTTACGATATCGATGGGGTATTTGTAGGTAGCAGATTTAATACTTTAATTAGTTATCTATCTAGCGACGGCACCTTAAACGGTGTAAATGCAAGCAATCAAACCGCCGCAGATATCCGCGCGTATACTTATGGCGGAAAAACCAATGGACAATCAGTTGTCGTTACTCTTGGTGGGTATAAGTGGCAAGTTGTTTACCTTACCACAAACAACGAGGGCGACCGTATTGCCACTCTTTTAATGTTTGACTATGACGGCACATCTACTTACGGAAATAACAGCGCATTTTATGGCCCAAACAACTTTACGACCGATTATCCTACCAGTATGTATGGTACCAGTTACATCCGTGCAGTAACCCTAAACAATGGTGGTGTTTACGCTGATATTAAAAACAACAGCAATAACCCTACTGATGACGATTTACTCACAGCCACTCAATCCGTAGACCACAAATACGCACTCTTTACCGTGCCTTTATTAGGTCTAACTCAATTTCTTGAACAGCCTCGAAATATGCCATACCAAACGAAATCTCAGTTGACAGGTTCTAATAACCCAACTAACTACACTTTGAACAATGAATCTCTTTCTCGAGTGTCATCCGGTTGGTTTAATAATAGTGCTACAAGTTATTCTTACCAAGACAGAGATTACTACACTCAGTGGGGTACAGACTACCTTTGGCTTCCCAGCCTTTCAGAAACAGGCACTTCTGATTCCGAATTAGGAATTTGGGAGCTATCCACAACCGAGCGCGCAGCATCGACTTCTCCGGCCTCCTCTTGGTGGTCGCGGTCTGGTGACTTTGGTAATTCGCGCATTGCTTACCTCCTTTTTTCCTCCGGCTACGGCTCTAATAACACCTCTGTCAACTCTAGCTGCGGGGTGCGGGCAGCGCTTCACTTAAATCTTGACTCTGCCGCGCTCCGCGTGGCACAAGATGATTCACACTCAATTACGGCAAGTGTGTCAAGCGACATGACCGATTTTATAAAATTAAATAAAAATGAAGCCTTTACATATCCAAATTTATTACCTCAATTCACCGCGACGGCTGAAAATGGGTACTACATTTCACACATAACCGTGAATGGTACGCAAATAACCCCTAGTAACAACTCGAGCAGTTACACACAAGGGGTAGGTTATAAAATTAAATGCTATCGCGTAGAGAATGAGGTGCAAATAATACTAGATGATGTGTCCACGAATATAAATATAGTTGTATATGGTTCGCAATATAATACAAATGTAAATGTCGAGGCCGTAGGCCTCGGGCTAGACCTATTATACGATTATACGTACTCGTGGGTGGAAGATAATTTAATATCTACCCAAATCGTAGCCCAATTTTCCACTAACAAGCAAATCAGGCTGTTTATCGACGGCGCGAGAGTTGAGTTGGTAGGGAATAGTAACACGGGCGGTGTGTTAATCGATGGCACGACTATAACATATTCACACAGTATATACGACAACTATGTAAACATCACAGTACAGGGAATGCCAATTGATATTTCGCACAGGATAATTGTTACACACTACACAGGCTCTGGCTCCTCCGTAACCACGAGTTTTAGCGGGGGCTCGGGCTCCGTAACGGTTACGAGTAGCGACTCTGATGTACAGAGGCTAGTAGTAAAGCCCAACAATAACTCAGGCGGTCAGACCTGCTATATAGGCTCAATCGTAATCGACGGAATGGAATTTTCTCTCGACTACTACTCTGCATATCTATTCGGGGCTGGCACTGCTAGTTCGATTCGCTACACCACCAGCGACACATCGAACGCAGTCGTCCTCGAAATCACGGGCCTAGGCGAGCCCATGCACATCGAGTTTAACATTACTACCGTTAGACCCGAGTACGACGTTCCACCTACGTCTGGTGGTGGGGTAGGTATTTCGGGCTCCACCGTGGTAACGGCAGGCCTTGGGGGAGAGGCACGTATTGTTGGCATGGATAACACAGCAGAAACAGGCGACACCGTGTCGCTAATGGCGGTTGCATACTCTGGCTACCGCTTCGTAGGTTGGGTAGATGCCACCGATGAGAGTACAATTTTGAGCACCAGCGCAAGCACTACATTCGACAAGGCCGATGTAAGTGGCATGGTATTAAAGGCTCTATTTGTGTCCACCTCACAAGGTAACTCCGCCAACTCTACCACCGACAACGGCACCCTCCCCGACATTCTTTAACCCAACAGACACCACCAATTCCTCCGCCGACAACAGTCAAACCACCGACATTTTCTAACCGCACTTTTAACCGCTTCTCATAACTAATTAAATCACTTGGTCATCCTGAGCCTCGACCCGCTTCATCCTCTTAATAAATACTAAAATCACTGTCATCCTGAGCCTCGACCCGCGAAGCCTTTAGACGAAGGATCTATTCCGCTTATAAAAAGTTTAGCAATACACGTCGCCCGTATCAATTCCGCTTCCTTAACAACCAATTAAATCACTTGGTCATCCTGAGTGCCGACCCGCAACGCCCTCTGACGAAGGATCTCGTCTCATCCGCTTTATTCTACTATATCTTTGCGGTTTGTTTGGAAATGTTATAAGCGGAATAGATTCTTCGTCAAAGGGCTCTGTAAGCAAGGCTCAGAATGACAGTGCCTTAATTAATATATTGGCGGTACGAATAACAACACTTTTTAAGTGCATCAGTATTGCCTAAAAATATTAAATATTAATGGGTCATCCTGAGTGCCGACCCGCGAAGCCCCTTGACGAAGAATCTCATCCTTTCCGCTTTAAATAAGCCTCGACCCGCGAAGCCTTTGTAACTCAGCGCATAGAAAAAGCAACAATAGAAACATCTAGCATGATGCTACCCGAAGGATCTATTCATTTTGTCATCCTGAGTGTCGACCCGCGTAAGCCTTCGACGAAGGATCTCATCCCATCCTCTTAAAATCTTGCCCGAAGGATCTCATCTCATCCGCTTATCCAAATCGCGTGCTATCCTCCAGCATCGCGATTTTTTGCTTTAACCTAATCAACCGTTTTAGGTTTTTAGAAAGCCTTATATTTTTGCTAATCAGCAGTTCCGCCTCAGCCCGTTCCGCCGATTCAAGCAATTTACTCAATTTCCTTGCGTCTTTTTTGCTCACTTTCACACCTTTTACTGCTACATCATATAAATTTTTAATCATGTGCTTTAATAATCACTATTAATTTATTGGGGTGGTGGAATGATTTATAATGATGAGCAACTTCCTAATGAAGATAGCATTGCCAAAATGCAACAAGGTTATGCGCGAAGAGTGAGCATTTTACAAAACGAGGACAATGGCACAAATAACGGGGTAAACAACGGGCAAAACGCAAATAACGGCCAAAGTATCAACAATGGCCAAAACGCAGGCTCGAATATTAATTTAGGTCAAAGTAACGGCCAAAATCTAGGTCAAAACAGCGAATTAAGCGCGATTGCTAGCAGTATCGACTGGGAGACTAACACCGCGCTCTTAAACTCGTTATCCCGCACACAAAACCGCTGTATGCGCTCCTTTATCCGCGGGCTGATTCCACTAAACCAACAGGACCGCGACGAAATCAACGGCTACTACAATCAAAACGGCATCCGCAGAAACCCGAGCGTAATCAACACGAACTCAGGCACCTTCAATCAGACCTTGCGCGACTACATCCGAAACGAAACCGAACTCCTAGATAGAATTGTCGAGCTCCTTTATTTAGAAACCGACGCGGATCGGCGTACGAGCCTGAATAACATCATCCGCCGACGCCTCGACGCCCTCGATACGCTGGCAAGTTTTTGGTCTGGCACGATTTTTGGTTAAAATCTTTTTGATTTCGCAAAAAAATGTGCTATAATTAATTATTATGGAACTGAAATTAGAAAAAGATTTAATTGACCTTGCCAAAATTTTTGCCAAGCACGACGCACCCTTGTATATCGTAGGGGGCTTTGTCCGCAACGCAATTTTGGGCTTTTGTGAAACCGATATCGACATTTGTAGCCGTCTACTGCCTGACGAAATCGCCGAAATTTTGCCTAAAAAGAAGTACGGGGTCAAACTCGTAAACGCAAAGCTCGGTACCGTGCACATCCGTGTAAACGAAACAGGGCAGGAGTACGAGCACACGACCTTTCGCGCCGAGCAGTATAACGCGGGCGGGGCACATTCGCCCGAGTCCGTTCGGTTTGTCGACGACATGAGCCTCGATGCCAGTCGCCGCGACTTTACCTGTAATGCCTTATATTACGACATCCTCTCACATGAACTTATCGACTACTACAACGGTGCGACTGACACCCGCGCACACATCTTGCGTACTGTCGAGACCCCCGAATATGTCTTTTCGCGCGACGGCCTGCGTATTCTGCGTCTAGTTCGAATCGCTTCGGAGTTGAATTTTAAAATCGATGAGCACACTTTTGATACCGCCAAAACTATGGCCCGCCAACTTGCTGACATTTCCCAAGAGCGGTTTAACAAGGAAATAATAGCCATTCTTTTTGCCGACTACAAGTATGACGCAATCGAGAACCCCCGTGCCTACATCGACGGCCTAAAACTAATAGGCGACCTCGGGGCTTGGGAGTACGTTTTGCCAGCCCTCGCGAGAGTTGTGGGCACGGACATTAATAAACTTTACTCGAACACCTGGCTCCATTTAATTCTCGATGCCCAGCCGATTTTGCGCATACCCGCCTTTACCGCCGACCTTATAAACTGCCTAAATTTAAAGGTTACGCGCGAACTCATCACCGACATTTTAGGGGTTAATGGCATAATGCTAAACAAGCGCGAGTGCGACCGCCAGTTTAGAATTTTACTCGGCTTCTTCGAGATTTTACGCGGCGATGTGTTTAGCGAGGAACGCGCCCGCATTTTCATCCAAGACAACTTTGAGTATATCCCCGAAATTTTCGGCCTTTGCGACCTCGCGCACATCGGCCACCGTTTGCAGAAATCTTACACACTCATGCAAATTGACAAGGTACCCTTTTGTCTCAAACAACTAGACATCAACGGCCACGACATCGAGGCCCTGTACCCCGAGATTCCCAAAAACCACTACTCGCAAATTCTCACTAAACTTCTGCACCGCACCAGCATCATGCCCGAGATGAACCGCAAAGACATTTTGCTAAAAGAGGTCGCCGCAATCGAAGGCGAACTAAAATAAAATCATCTATGGCAAGTTAAAATAAACTAATTTTTGTTCAAAAATTATTACCTAAAAACTAATATTTAAAGAGTATTATATCTAAAAACTACAAAAATAACACTTGTATTAAAAAGAGTATCACAAAAATAACTTCTCTTACATTAAAAAGACAATCATATTAACACTATTAATAAATAAATAATAACCCAATTTAAATATAAAAATATAGTACTATGCAATCGAAAAGTATTGCATAGTACTATAAAATTAGTGTAAAAAGTGTGATTTTTTATTAATTTTTAAAAAATACAAGCAAAATTAGAATAATCTAAAGGTCCCTTCAAAGTGAATTATTAAGCCCTCTTTTTTAGGTGGACACGGCTTGGGTGGGCAGGGACAGTTAGATTTGGGTGGCCAGTTGTTCGGGCATTGTGGATAACCAGGACAGTAGTGCGTGTTGTCACAGCGATTTGGAATTGGTGGAACATAACACCCGCATCGGTTTCCGTAGTTTTTGTAATTGTAGTAGGGCAATTTGCTTTCATCAAAACAAGACATATTTCTTCTCCTAATTGGATATGTATGCCCGCTACTTACATAATATGTAATAAGATTATTTTTTGTGCAACAAGAGGGCAGGCATCCTGAGCCCGCCCGCTCTATTTTTTTTGGTCATCCTGAGCCCGCCCCTCGCAAGCCTTTAGACGAAGGATCTCATCTCTGCCGCTTTAGATGAGTAATAAATTTGGACTTTTAGGCAAAACTTTATCTCAAACATTTGCTAAAATTTTTCACTTTTTATATAATTAAAGTGGAGGAACACAAAGTGGGCTATTTTGATTATTTAGAGGAAAAAACAAAAGAACAGCGCGAGTTCCAGTACTTTGACGTCTTTGCGAAGGCAGGCACTTTTATTGGACTCGGTGCTCTTTTGGTAACGCTGGCTGCGATTTTTGTATTTGCTTTTGCCATTCCTTTTGGGGGGAATATTTGGCTCGACTTTCTTGTGGGTGGTGCAATGATTATTGGTGCCGTGGGCATCGGCTATTCCGCAAAAGCGGTAAAAATGGCGCGCAGTATTCGTAAAGTCGCATATTTAGGCAACTTCGCTCTCGTCTGGGGAATATTTGTGATTTTGATTAATATCACACTTTTGGTCATCAACACTTGGCTTTATTTTGTGTGATTTAGTTTACAATATTTTTTCTTTATGCTATAATAATAGGTAAAATGTGAGGTAATTATTATGCAACAGTTTGTTTTTCCAGCAGTTTTATACAAAGATGCCGAGAATAATGGTTACACGATTGTTCTACACGATCTTAATATTTGTACAGAAGGGGTGTCTGTTGAAGACGCGTTTTTGCGCGCCAAGGACTTTTTGGAGGTTTATTGCAGGTGCGCCCTCGAGTATAATGGCGAGGTCGAGCCTGCGACCAAATATATAGATGTCAAAACTGACGAAAAAAACATCGTGCTACTTGTCGACGCAGAGATTATGGACGCGCGCGACCGTAGAGACCTCCAACCACGCGAGAGGTTTAGTTTTGATATTTAATTGTGGCTTAAAAGGAGGAGGCTATGATAGAAAAAATTTTTACCAGCCAGCAATCAATGGATCATCTTGATTATGCGATTACTTGTGGCTTCGGCTTTGAAAAATTTATTTACGGAAAGGGGATGTATGGGAACCGAGTTTCACTCGTGCGCCCCAAGGACCCTAAAAAATTATATACGCAGGAGAGCGACTATAAAAACAGCGACTTCCACGCGATTGAGGGAATCAAATCTCTCGAACTTTCTCAAACCATATTAATCATCCGCCAAAAACTCGAGGCTTTCTTTACTGACAAGGAATGTATGCGCGACTTCTTGTCGAACTTTAAGTCCGATTTTATTTCGACAGAGGACGAGGAGCGCGTGCTAGACAAATGGTATAACAACGTTTCTAAAAAGTTGCTAGCAAATAAAATGACCGATTTCAAGCGGTTAAACAACTTTGTTCTCGGGCACATTGTTCTAAATCTGCCCATTAGTATCCAGCTAAAAATCGCAGATTTTAGGCAGAACCAACTCCTTGACTTACTGACGCAGGACATCATTACCGCAGAGTTTGCAAAATCTAGGCTCGACTTACTGCCAAAGTCAAAGGAGAAACTTGTCGACCTAAAACAAAAACTCATGACCCAGCGGTCTATGGCGGAGGCGCGCAAACGCGAGGAGGCAGAATCGCTCGTCGCCAAATATCACGGCAGTACCGAAAAAGCACCTGAAAAGGCCACCGCCTAAAACACATCAACCGATGTGTTTTTTGTTTTAAAAAGCACTTTCAGCAATTCAAACAATGCGTTTATTATAATCATTATTTAAAATTGAATTATTTATAAATTATTAGAATTCTATTACATGAGAAATGATGATTTTAGCAAAAATTGTAGCAACCATTCACCTTGTGATATAGTATATTTTTGGCTATTTTACGTAAAATATCACAAAAAACGGGGAGTGGTGAGTATGCGGTTTCGCGCTATTTTGTGGGGATTAGTATTGATTGTCTTTTGCGCCTTAATTAATGGCATAACTACGACCATTTCGGCAACAGAAGCAGACCTAATTTCCATGAATTTTCGGTACAACGGCACGACTTACACATACTCCTCCACGGCCCTTGATAACCTAAACAACTTCTATTTTCGCTCTATTGCCCAGAAAAACAACCGCCTAGGCACACCCATGGAGCGTGCTGATCTATTAGAGCGCGTGCTTGCTCTCGGGGTCGAGCCGAGTGTCGCTTTCCAGTACTGCTTTCCAGGGTTAGAGCAGGTGATTGCGGATATGAAAAAGGCCGTCGACTGCGCCCCACAGGATGCCTCGTTTACCTTTAATCCAAAGCGCACTCCATACTTTGTTTTCCAGCACGAAAAAATGGGGTACAGCCTCGATACAATGGCACTTGCTCACGAAATTGCCGATAATTTAAGGGCATCCAGCACCTTTACAATCGACTTGCATCCCACAAATCTTTACCCCGATGTCTACTATGATGACATAAAGGACTACGCGACCCTGCGCGGTAGTTTTTTCACCAGTTTTAACGAAAACAACGCAAACCGTAAGCACAACATAGCCCTCGCAATTAGCAAGTTTAACGGCCTAAAAATCGAGAAAAATAGGGAATATTCCTTTAACGAAACGACGGGCAGACGCACCGAGGCAAACGGCTACCGTCCAGCAAATATCATAGTCGATAAAAAGTACGTCGAGGGCTATGGTGGCGGAGTTTGCCAGGCCAGCACGACCCTATACAATGCACTTTTACTTGCAGGGCTCGACTTCCGCGAGGTCCACAGCCACTCGCTGGTTAGTTCGTACGTGAATATGGGTTTTGATGCAATGGTAAACTTCGGCTCGGCGGACCTTCGCTGGGTGAATAATACGGATACCGATATGTTTGTCCGCACGTATGTGTCTGGCAATCGCGTGGGCGTCGAAATCTATGGCAAGCCCGATAAAACACGCTACACTCTAAAACGTGTTACCGAAATTGAAAAGGAAATTACTCCACCCAGTGACGAGGTTATTATCGACAAAAATGGCGAGTATAGCAATTTGGTAAATTACACGGATGAGTCTGCCTATATTTCTGCCCCGCACAAGGGCTACCGCGTGCGCGCAATTCTTGAAAAGTATGAAGGGAACAAACTAGTCGAGCGTAAACTCCTTAGGCGTGTTAGTTACCAGGCGACCCGAGGAGTAAAAGTGGTAGGAAACAAGGAACGTCCAAAGCCCACCCCAATCGAAAACGAACCGCTTCGTCCCGAAGTTATCGAGTTTTGGAAAAGATTTTCCCAAGTTTAGTAAATTTGTTAGACAATTGTTGCAGTTTTGGGTATAATAGATTTATTAAATTTAGGAGGAGCCTATGTGGTGGGTGTGGTTGCTGTACGCCTTGACACTAGTTGTCGTTATATTTGTCTCAAATAAAATCGGTGGCATAGTAGACGCACTCGACCGCAAGACGAAGCTCTCTGGCGCGTTCTTGGGTGCCGTATTACTAGCGGGTGTTACGAGCCTTCCAGAACTCGTTACCAGCCTCACTGCAGCAATTATGGGCGAGCCCGACATGACGCAAGGTAACATCCTAGGCTCCAACGTATTCGATATTACTATAATAGGTCTATTGCTCGTAATTTACTTTAAGCGCATCAAGACCCGATCCGTCAGTCGTGCTAATATTATTTTCGACTTCTTTGTTTTCGCTATCACCGCGCTAATTTTGGTGCTCGCAATCTGCAATGTTCAAGTCGTCATTCCTTATATAAATATTAATATTTTAACCCCGCTAATAATCGTACTTTATGTTGTTGCTCTTTTGGCCACAAGAAAGGCCGAGGATGTCGACGAGAGCAAGGACGAGTCGGTAAACAAGTACGAGGAAAAATCGAAAAAGTATTTAGCATGGAGTTTTGTCGGCTACTCGGTAGTGCTAGTTGGCGTTTCAGTTGCCATGACCTTCCTTGCCGAAAGCCTTGCCGAAACCTACGGACTGGGTAAGGGATTGGCAGGAGCGTTATTCTTAGGTGTGCCCACAAGCCTTCCCGAAATTATATCAAGTTTTGCTCTGCTTAGATTTGGTAACTTCAACGCTGCCTACGGAAATATTATCGGTTCGTGTCTGTTTAACTACGCCGTATTAGCAATTGCTGATATTGCGTACACTAGTGGCACAGTTTTCTTGACAAATTTGCAGACAATAGTATTGTCTGCGTGCTTGCTTATGGCGACCGTTTTGATGATTATATTGGGACTTGTTAAGCGTGGTAATAATAAGTTAAAGACGACAAATTCCTTCCATATAGTAATAGGTGCGCTGATTCTCGCTACTTATATAGTATTTTTGGTACTTTCAGCACTTTATTGCTAACTCTTGCATAATAAAATTCTATAAACTTTTTTCAATTTATGCTTGACTTAAAGTTATAGTTTTGGTATAATACAAATCGTTACAAATGATTTTGTAGCGTTTTTCTATACACTTTGTATAGGGTAAAGGCCTAGTTTTAGGCTTTAAAAACTTTTACAAAATCCAGAAAATCTGGTCATGGAAAGGAACGCAATAGTGGTGTGTTGCGCGACTATCCAGCAGGACGCAAAAGAGGCACATAGTTATTCTATATATAATATGTGAGTTAAATTTTGTCGCCAAACCGCGATTTATAAGGGTTGAAATCGTGGTAAATCTACAAGGAGGGGAATATGCCTACAATTAACCAATTGGTTAGAAAGAGTCGTAAGCAACAAAAGCGCAAGACTAAGTCGCCTTTGCTAGATCAATGTCCGCAGAAGCGTGGCGTGTGCTTTGCTGTTACTACTACGACCCCGAAAAAGCCAAACTCAGCACTTCGTAAGATTGCTAAGGTTCGTTTGAGTAATGGTAGTGAGAGTACAATGTACATCCCAGGCGAAGGTCACAACCTTCAGGAACACTCTGTCGTACTCGTTCGTGGCGGTCGTGTAAAGGACCTTGTCGGTGTGCGTTACCACATCGTTCGTGGTGTCTTGGATACAGCAGGCACTGCAAAGCGTAAGCAAGGTCGCAGTAAATACGGCACAAAGAAAGACGGTAAGTAATTTAACTTATTTATTAAATAGAAAAATCTAGTAAAAG
Organism: uncultured Clostridia bacterium; assembly: GCA_944381215.1. Taxonomy (GTDB): domain Bacteria; phylum Bacillota; class Clostridia; order Christensenellales; family UBA1242; genus UBA7867. The sequence goes on along the minus strand of CALWKF010000002.1, from coordinate 115,877 downwards.
GAGAATAATTATGTCAAGACGTAATCAAGCACCCGTCCGTAGCGTGCTACCAGACCCAGTTTATGGCAGTACAGTCGTTCGTAAGCTAATTAACCAAGTTATGCTCGATGGTAAGTTGAGCATCGCTGAAAGACTCGTTTACGATGCAATGACTATCGCCAGTGAAAAGACTGGTGTCTCTCCAATGGAGACACTTGAAAAGGCATTAGAGAATGCCAGTCCCGTTGTTGAAACTCGCGCACGCAAGGTGGGCGGTGCCACTTATCAGGTGCCTGTCGAAATTAGACCCGCACGTCGCCAGACTCTAGCAATTAGATGGCTAGTTGCTTTTTCAAAGAAGCGTGGCGAGCGCGGTATGGAGCACAAGTTGGCTGGTGAGCTCGTTGACGCGTTCAACGGCACTGGTGGCGCAATTAAGCGTAAAGACGAAGTGCACCGTATGGCAGAGGCAAACAAGGCTTTTGCACACTTTAAGTGGTAATTTAGGAGGATAATTAAGATATAAATGGCAAGAACTACACCATTAGACAAGATACGTAACATCGGTATTATGGCACACATCGATGCAGGAAAAACAACTACTACCGAGCGTATTCTATATTATACAGGTATTACTCACAAACTAGGCGAGGTACACGAAGGTCAAGCCACAATGGACTGGATGGTTCAAGAGCGCGAGCGCGGTATTACAATTACTTCTGCTGCGACTACTTGCCACTGGAAAGATAATCAAATTAACATTATCGACACCCCAGGCCACGTTGACTTTACAATCGAGGTAGAGCGTAGTTTGAAAGTACTCGACGGTTCCGTAGCCGTGTTCTGTGCTCGTGGTGGCGTACAGCCCCAGAGTGAGACCGTTTGGAAACAGGCAAATAAATACGGCGTACCGCGTATTGCGTACGTAAATAAAATGGATATGAATGGTGCGGACTTTTTCCGTGTCGTTGATATGATGAAATCGCGCTTGCGTGCAAACGCAGTGCCGATTCAGTTGCCAATAGGTCACGCAGATGACTTTAGAGGTGTTATCGACCTAGTTACAATGAAGGCAACAATTTATAAAGACGACGAAGGCAAGGAAATGGAGGAGACCGACATTCCTGCCGAGTACGCAGACCAGGCTAAACAGTACCGAGCACAATTAATCGAGGCTATTGCCGAAATGGATGATGACCTTCTTGAAAAATTCTTCGCTGGTGAAGAGTTTACTGAGGAGGAAATCAAAAAGGCAATTAGAAAGGGCACAGTGTCTCTTCGCATGAACCCTGTTATTTGTGGTACAAGCTACAAGAACAAGGGTATTCAAAAGCTACTCGACGCAATTGTTGACTACTTGCCGAGCCCTCTCGATGTTCCTGCAATAAAGGGAGTGCTTCCAAACGGTGAGGAATCAGAGCGTCACCCAAGTGATGACGAGCCATTCAGTGCACTTGCATTCAAGGTGGCGACTGACCCATATGGAAAACTTACTTACTTCCGTGTATACAGTGGTAAACTTGAGAGCGGTAGTTATGTATACAACTCTACAAAGGGTAAGAAAGAGCGCGTAGCACGACTTATTCGTATGCACTCGAACGAGCGTATTGAAATTAACGAGGTGCGTACTGGTGATATCGCAGCAATTGTGGGTCTAAAAGACACTACAACAGGGGACACCCTCTGTGATGAGGCACACCCCATTATTCTAGAAAGTATAAACTTCCCAGACCCTGTTATCCGTATTGCAATCGAGCCTAAGACTAAGGCGGGACAGGAGAAACTCGTCGCAGCACTATTAAAGTTTGCCGAAGAGGACCCGTCATTTAAAACTTACACTGACCAAGAAACTGGTCAAACAATCATCGCTGGTATGGGTGAACTTCACCTCGATATTTACTGCGACAGATTAAAGCGCGAATTTAATATCGATGCTAACATCGGTAAACCTCAGGTTGCTTACCGCGAGACAATTCGCAGTAAGACAAAGCAGGAAGGCAAGTACATTCGTCAATCAGGTGGTAAAGGTCAATACGGTCACTGTGTGATTGAGATGGAACCTCTGCCAGCAGGCTCGGGCTACGAGTTTGTAAACAAAATTGTCGGTGGTGCAATTCCAAAAGAGTTCATCCCCGCAATCGACGAGGGTATCCGCGAGGCAGCGCAAAATGGTGTACTCGCTGGATATGAAATGGTTGACTTTAGAGTAACGCTAGTCGATGGTAGTTACCACGATGTTGACTCGAGTGAAATGGCATTTAAGATTGCAGGTAGTATGGCATTCAAGGAAGCAGCCAAGAATGCAAGTCCTGTAATTTTGGAACCTATTATGAAGGTGCAAGTCATCGTTCCAGAAGAATATTTGGGCGATGTTATGGGCGATATTAACCGCAGACGCGGTCAACTACGCGAAATGGAGAGCGAGGATGGTCAGCAGACTATCAACGCACTCGTTCCGCTGGCCGAGATGTTCGGTTATGCGACCGACTTGCGCAGTATCACTCAGGGTCGTGGAATATTCACTATGGACCTAGAGTGCTACTCAGAAGTACCTAAATTTGTTGCCGAAAAAATTATCGGCCAACGCAACTCTGCCAACTAAAAAAAATTAATAAGGAGATTTTAAAAGATTATGGCAAAAGCAAAATTTGAAAGAAAGAAACCCCACTTTAACTTGGGTACAATTGGTCACGTTGACCACGGTAAAACAACTTTGACCGCTGCTATTACTACAGTATTAGCAAAGAAGGGTTTGGCTGAAGCGCGTGACTACGCAGCTATCGACAACACCCCAGAAGAAAGAGCTCGTGGTATTACAATTAACTCTACTCACGTAGAATACGAAACCGCAAAGCGTCACTACGCACACGTAGACTGCCCAGGCCACGCTGACTATGTAAAGAACATGATTACTGGTGCTGCTCAGATGGACGGCGCGATTTTGGTAGTTGCTGCAAACGCTGGTGTTATGCCTCAAACTCGTGAGCACATTCTACTTGCTCGTCAGGTAGGTGTTCCTGCAATTATTGTTTTCGTCAACAAGGTTGACTTGCTTCCACCAGCTGACCGTGCAGAACTTATTGAGCTCGTTGAAATGGAAATTCGTGACTTGTTAAACGAGTACGGCTTCCCAGGCGATGAAACTCCAATTATTTGTGGTAGTGCAAAGGGTGCTCTCGATGCTGCTATTGCAGGTAATGTTGACGGCGAGGAGTGCAAGTGCATTTTCGAGCTTATGGACGCTTGCGACAGCTACTTCAAAGACCCAGTTCGTGACAACGACAAGCCATTCCTTATGCCAGTTGAGGACGTATTCACAATTACTGGCCGTGGTACCGTTGCTACTGGTCGTGTAGAGCGTGGTACTGTAAAAGTAGGCGACACCGTAGAAATCGTTGGTATGGGTCCTACAAAGACAACCGTTATTACTGGTGTTGAGATGTTCAAGAAGTTGCTTGACCAAGCAGAAGCTGGTGACAACATTGGTTGCTTGCTCCGTGGTATCGAGCGTAAGGACATCCAACGTGGTCAAGTGCTTGCCGCTCCTAAGACAATCACTCCACACACAAAGTTCACTGCACAAGTGTACATTCTAAAGAAAGAAGAGGGTGGCCGTTCTACTCCATTCGTATCTGGTTACCGTCCTCAGTTCTACTTCCGTACAACCGACGTAACTGGTACCATCAAACTCCTTGGTGGCGTTGAAATGGTTATGCCAGGCGACAATATCGAGATGGAAGTTGAGTTAATTACTCCTATCGCTATCGAAGAGGGTCTTCGCTTCGCTATTCGTGAGGGTGGCCACACTGTAGGTAGTGGTGTTGTAACCAAGATTGAGGCTTAATTAATACTCACTTTAAAAAGTCTAGGTTTTTCCTAGGCTTTTTTTATAACAAAAAAAGAGTGAAAGATATATTTTCACTCTTTTTATATTAATTATTTTTCCGCCTTTATGCACTTTTGCTCAGTCAACTACCCTAATTGAGTAGGGTATAGTCAAACTCTCGCACTCAACAAAACCGAAACAAACAAAAGTGCGGTTCTGCGTTGGAATTGTCTACTTAATCAACTCACTCAACTTTACGGCAAGACTCGCCGTACACTCCATAAGAGGGTTATTTCCCATTCCAACTTGGAAGCATGCACTTTTGCTCAGCCAACTACCCTAATTGAGTAGGGTATAGTCAAACTCTCGCACTCAACAAAATCAAAACAAACAAAAGTGCGGTTCTGCGTTGGAATTGTCTACTTAATCAACTCACTCAACTTTACAGCAAGACTCGCCGTACACTCCATTAACGGGTTATTTCCCATTCCAACTTGGAAACATGCACTTTTGCTCAGCCGACTACCCTGATTGAATAGGGTATAGTCAAACTCTCGCACTCAACAAAACCGAAACAAACAAAAGTGCGGTTCTGCGTTGGAATGTCAACTACTTAATAAGTTCACTAAGTCGCACAGCTAAACTAGCAGTACACCCCATTAACGGGTTATTTCCCATTCCAACAAATCCCATCATATTCACATGGGCGGGGACAGAACTACTACCAGCAAACTGCGCATCACAGTGCATACGCCCCATAGTGTCGGTGAGTCCGTAACTTGCGGGGCCCGCTGCTAAATTGTCTGGGTGCAAGGTCCTACCAGTCCCGCCACCGCTTGCAATCGAGAAGTAGGGGAGTCCTTGATTAACGCGCATTTTTTTATAAATACCCGCCACTGGGTGCTGAAAACGCGTCGGGTTGGTCGAATTACCCGTGATTGATATGTCAACTTGCTCATAATCACAAATTGCAACCCCTTCGTTAACGCTCAAAGCCCCGTAAACGCGCACTTTACTGCGGTCGCCCGAACCAAATTTGCGCTCGGACTTAACAATCAACTTGTCGCGATTGTAGTCATAGTCGGTCTGCACATATGTGAATCCCCCAATACGGCTAATAATGTACGCAGCGTCTTTCCCCAAGCCATTAATAATAATTTTTAATGGGGTAGAGCGCACGTGATTTACACTGGTTGCCAGCGCAATCGCTCCTTCGCTCGCCGCAAAAGACTCGTGCCCCGCGATGAAGCAGAAGCACTTTGTGCGGTCATCGAGCAAAGTTGCCGCCAAATGCCCGTGTCCAAGCCCTACCTGACGCCTCGCTGCGACCGAGCCAGGTATACAAAATGCCTGCAACGCTTCCCCTAAAAGTAGAGCAATCTGTTTTGGGTCGGTAGTTTTAGTTTTCACCGCAAGTGCAGCACCGATTCGAAACGCCCAAACCGCGTTATCAAATACAATCGGCTGGACTTTTTTAACAAAATCTTCGCAGTTTAGCACACCTTCGGCGAGGGAATACGCCTCCTCAATGGAAGAAATGCCATATTTTTTGAGAATGGAGCGAATGCCGTCGGCGCGCTCACTGTAACCCGTGAAATACTTTTCTGTCATATGTTTTCCTCCATTGTGTCGATATAAGCCTTGCCTTCGTCAAATCTGCCATAAGTCCCGCTAGACTTTATTAGGGCCTCTTTTGCATCCATGCCAGCGCGGATGTTTTTTAGCAATCTCGGCAAGTTTACGTACTCATAACCGATTATCTCGTTATTTTCATCGAGGGCAAGGCGAGTAGTGTAACCCTCGGTCGTGTTGTAGTACCGAACACCCGCCTTGTCGTTACTGTATACAGTGCCAACACGGCTGTGGTGGGTGGAGCCCAGTTCCTCAACCCCCGCGCCAATCGACAAGCCTCCAATTGAAAAGGCACTTTGACTGCGCCCGTAGGCAAGTTGCTGGAAAATGTCCTTCATCGCGTCGTTTATCGCGTCGCAAACAAGGTCGGTGTTCAGTGCTTCGAGTAGAGTTAGGCCCACCAGAATTTCGCCCGCCATGCACGCACTGTGCGTCATACCACTACAACCAACGGTTTCAATTAAAGCCTCTTTTATTATGCCGTTTTTGACATTCAAGGTGAGTTTGCATACACCTTGACGCGGTGCGCATTTCCCACAACCATGACTAAACCCGCAAATCTCGGTAATGTCTTTTACTTGCGTAAATTCGCCCTCTTGCGGGATGGGCGCAGGTCCAGAGTGTGGACAAGAATTTACTTTATAGCAATCGTTAATTTTCATTTTATCCCCTTTTATAGCGTAATTTTAACATAATTATACCACAAATTATCAATTTTCAAAAACGTAAACGCATACTTTTGCGATTTTTTTATCATTATAGAAGTTGACAGCAATATGCACTTGTGATAAAATGTAATATATTTAAATCATAGGGGATAAGAAAATGTTTGTAGAAAAATTAAATAAAGAAGATTGGAACGAGTACGCAGGCATTGTAATTTGCGGTGAAGGTTATTCGGTGTCAAGCGACATTCATTTCGAGCCAATGACTGATAAATTGGGCCATGTTGACGGCGTTTTGCTCGACTTTTATGCCGTAAGTGAGGCAACTGACGAGGAAACACACGTGGAGCAAGTTGTCGAGGACTACGAGGACGACTTTGTCCACAAGGCTTTTTTAATTAAAAAATTCGGCCTAAATTATATCAATAATTATAGGCAGTATTTAAAGGCAATGCACGTGCCCACACAAGAGCAAAAGAGCCTAGTAAAGCCTTGCGAAGATTATTACTACCGCATCACGCACCAAGTAAAAGACAAAGTCTCCCAAACTTCCATCGAGGACTTTATGTCTAGATAATTGGCTAATTAAATCACTGGGCTGGCACGGTGCAAAGTCGTATACACGATAATTAATCAAATCGTACACGCAATAAATCTAAATTACTTGGGGCTGGCGCGGTGCAAAGTCGCACTCCCAATATATTTAAGGTCATCCTGAGTGTCGACCCGCGAAGCCTTTAGACGAAGGATCTATTCCTCTTAAAACAAATATATACAAGAAAAAGTTTTTATTATTGGCTTTTGAGGTGCGGTTCAAAGTGTAATACTATAAGAACTTTATTTAATATCACGACCAAAAGGCGAATTATGCTCGCTTTTTTCGTTTATAAGATTGATTTACGGCTTAATTTGTGCTAAAATTTAATATTATTAAACAAAGGAACGACTAAAATGAATCTATTTAACGAAATGAAAGAACGCGGTCTAGTATACCAAACAGTTTACGAGGAGGAATTGAGTAAACTCCTCGACTCCGAGCGAATCGTATGCTACTGCGGTTTTGACCCAACAGCAGACAGCCTACACGTAGGGCACCTCGCCTCGATTTTACAATTAATTCGTATGCAAAGGGCGGGGCATACACCAATCGCACTTATTGGTGGCGCAACGGGGCGAATCGGCGACCCAACAGGCAGAAACGACATGCGCCCCATGATTACACAAGCCGAGCGCGACGAAAATGTCCGCAAAATCAAGGCCCAACTTGAGTCCTTTTTTGACCAAAATGTACCTAATAAATTAGTGGTCGTGAATAACGATGACTGGTTTAAGGACCTAGGTTTCATCGATTTTTTAAACACCGTGGGCCTCAATATGAGCGTTAATAAAATGTTGAGCTCGGGGTGCTTTGAACAGCGCATGGAAAATGGTCTCAGTTTCCTCGAATTTAACTACATGCCGATGCAAGCCTACGACTTTTGGTACTTGTACAAAAATTATGACTGCAAGTTGGAACTCGGCGGGAGTGACCAGTGGGCAAACATGCTAGCAGGTGTCGAGCTGATTCGCAGAAAAGAGGAAAACCCTGTTTTCTGCCTCACAACCCCGCTACTTACTAGGGCCGACGGCAAAAAAATGGGCAAGTCCGCAGGCAATGCAGTGTGGCTCGACCGCGAAAAGTTTAGCGACTACGACTTCTTCCAGTACTTCCGCGATATCGAGGATACCAAGGTCGAGGAGGTTTTCTGTATCCTTACCTTGCTTCCGCTAGACGAAATCAAGGAAATTTGCAAGGGCACTGGTAAAGAGATTAATAAGGCCAAAGAACGCCTCGCCTACGAAGTAACCAAAATCGTGCGCGGGGAGGAGAGCGCAAAGATGGCTTTAAATCAGGCCCGTGCAGCCTTTGGTGGCGATGTTAACGATATGCCCGAGGCTAAAATTACCAAGGCAGACCTAGGAATCATCGATTGTCTAGTAAAATTAGGGCTTGCCTCCTCTCGCGGAGACGCTAAAAAGTTGATTTTGGGCGGTGGCATAAAGGTTAACGACGAAACTATCACGAGCCTCGACTACACTTGCCCAAGTTCGGAGTTTGTCTTAAAGAAAGGCAAGAAAACTATCATAAAGGTAAATGTAGAATAGATGCAGGCATTTATATCTATCCCCAAAGATAAAATTTTTACGAGCGAGATTGTAATTAACAAATCTCGCTTTTTGGGTTTTGCAAAGTTTATTTCTACCGAAGCCGAGGCAAACGAATACTTGCATTCTCTCCACGAAAAATACCACGACGCTAGGCATATCTGTTACGCATATAGGCTACTAAACACCGCAAAGGCAAGCGACGACGGCGAGCCCGCTGGGACCGCTGGCAAGCCTATTTTAAATATTTTAGAAAAGCGCGGACTATTATGCGTCATTGTTGCAGTTGTTAGGTACTTTGGTGGAATAAAACTTGGTGCAGGCGGGCTCTTGCGCGCATATTCAAACGCAACTTTGCAGGCCCTGGATACCGCTAAATTGGTAACATGGGGGCCCGCAAAGAGACTAAAAATAAAACTCGATTACAGCGAGTACGAGCCCTTTTTAAATAAAATCAAAAACCGCAAAATTAAGGTATTAAATGCCGACTTTTCAAGCGGTGTAGAGTTAGAGATTGTGGCGGGGAGAGATGAAGAGGTTGACGGCGCAAGTTTATTAGAGGAAATAATTTATAGTTTTGAGGAGTAAAAAATGGGTATAATTACCGATATAAAAGTCGCAAAAGGCAATAAAAAACGCCAGCATATCTATATAGATAATGAGTTTATATGCACGGTCGACGACTTTACCGCATTTAAAAATCACCTAAAAGTAGGGCTCGAGATTGATCGCGCCACACTCGAACAAATCACTCTCGAAAGTGAGTCTAGCACCGCCTTCGAGCGCGCAATCGACCTAATTTCGAATACTCCAAAGACAAAAAAGCAGATAAAAGACTACTTATATAATAAAGGATATATGTCCGCAGTCGTCAATTCGGTTATTGATAAAATGCTAGAATACCACTACCTCGACGACTCCCAGTATGCAAAAATGTATGTCGATGCATATAAGCAGAAGTTCGGCAGGCAAAAACTTCGCTTTAATCTGCAAGCAAAGGGCGTCGACAAGCAGACAATCGACGAGGTTTTAGATGAGCTCGAACCGCAAGAGGATGCCGTATTCACCCTTGCCCAAAAGTACCTAAAAAATAAGGAACCTACACGCGAAAACCTCGACAAGCTTGCAAGACATTTAGTAAGTAAGGGCTTTTCGTGGAACGACATTAGCCCTGTAATTTCAAAATTCAGGAGTGGAGAATATGATGAAAGTTGGGATTGATATAGTTGAAATCTCGCGATTTTTAGGCAAGGCAAGCGACAACGCCTTTATGACCCGAATTTTTACAAAGCACGAACGCGAGCACATTATGGAACTAAATAGTGTAGAGGGAATCGCCGAGCGAATGGCAGGGAAGTTTGCCTCAAAAGAGGCGGTCGCAAAAATGCTAGGGACAGGCATAGACAAGGGCATTAAGTGGACCGATATAGAGATTTTACCAGATACTTTGGGAAAACCCACTCTAAATTTACATGGTTTTGCCAAGGAATACTTTAACGCCTTGAAGTTAAAAGAGGCGGACATCAGTATCTCGCACTCTAATACCCAGGCGATTGCAATCTGTGTGGCGGTTTAGAGTATAATTTTATAAAAAAGACAAATTATAGCCTATTAGAAGGGCTATTTTTTATTTTTTAGGTATATTTCAAGGGGTAAAAGGGATAAATTATTATGCAAGATATCAAAAAATATAGTAAAGCATTACAAAAAATTATTCCGCACAAACGGATAAAGCGCACTCATATAATGGTAAAGAACGACTTTAAAAAATTCGCTGGCTTTACCGAAAAGGAAATATGGGGCGAGTTTGATGATTTCTCAAAATACGAGCAGTGGTTAAAGGAGCACGACATTGGATCTAATTAGGCGAGGCGACATATTTTATGCAAATCTTTCCCCAGTTGTAGGGAGCGAGCAGGGCGGTGTTAGGCCTGTGTTAATTGTCCAAAACGACGTTGGCAATAAATACAGTCCCACAGTAATTGTGGCAGCAATCACCAGTAAAATCAACAAGGCAAAACTCCCCACGCACATCGAACTCCCAGCGCACCTATATGGGTTAGAGAAGGATAGCGTAGTCCTGCTCGAGCAAATTCGCACGTTAGACAAGGCTCGTCTCCTTGAAAAAATAGGTAACACCGACGCAAAAACGCTCGAAAATATCGATAATGCACTCCTAATTAGTCTAGGATTATAAGTTAAACCGCAAAAAATGGCGGTTTTTACTTTTTATTTTATATTGCATATTGACAAAATTAGTATTTTGGAGTATAATTAATTACGAATTACTAGATGAATAAATAGAGAGGTAGTTTTTATGAAATGGCTAAGTAGATTTTTAATCTTTTTGCTCATCGTGATCGTGGGAATTAGTATCGGTCTGTCTATCTACTACTTTATGCGCAATAATGAGGTATTCAGCATTGGCACAGGTGAACAGTCCGTTACTCAGTACGTAAACGAGGGCGAAACCTTCGATATTGCCGTAACTAGGACAAACGGCAGTAGCGATGAGTACTCAATGCAGAGTATGAATGAAGAAATTGTTGAATTTGTCGAGTCCTTTGATGACGACAATTCAGGCAATGTAAAAATTTGGAGATTTAGGGCCATCAGTGGCGGTAACACAACCATTCAGTTGATTACCACAAACGAGGCATACAAGAATCTCAATGTCGCAGTATATGTAGGTAATGGTTCTGTTGAGAATCCATTCTACATCCGCTCGTATCAAGACTTAGAGGACTTTGCTAATAGTGAAAAGGGTATGACCCTGACTGCACACTATCAACAGGTTGCAGATATCGACATGAGCGTTGCAAATAAGGCTTGGTCTCCTATTGGTACAGGCGTAACTGCTGGCTTTACTGGCACTTACAATGGTAACGGCCACGTGATTTCGAACTTGACTCTGCTTAAAGAGGGTTCGAGTTACGCAACTCCTGACACTGTATATACAGATGCAAGTGTAATGGAGGCTGGTTTGTTTGCCCGCCTTGGTACAGGATCTGAGGTATCACGTCTTACAATTTCCAACGCAACTATTGACGGAAATTACAGTTATGCTGGCGCATTGGCTGGTGTATCAAACGGCAGAATTAATTTCGTAAATGTAGTTGATTCAGTTATTAGTAGCACTAGTGAAAACACTCCTACAGTAGGTGGTGTGGTTGGTAGCCTCGTCGGCACTGACTATGGTGCTAGGGTGCAATATTCAGGCGTTGCAAATTCAACAATCGCTGTTGCTAACGCTGGCGAAATCGGTGGTATTGCAGGTGAGGCTGAGGGGGCTGTTATTGCTAACTCCTATGCTATTGTTTCAATTTCTACCGAGAGCGCAAATAACCCTGTTATTGGTGGTATCGTAGGTGTGCTTTCTAACCCAGAGGCAACCGCTGGCACTCAAACTAGAAATGCTGTTGTAAACTCATACAGCGTGTTTACCAGCCTTGACATTCCAAATACTAACAACAGCCGTATTGGTGGAATCGTTGGGTGGAACTCAAATAACCGTGCAAATTCTCAAGCAGTATTAAGACCTGAAATTACCGAAGGTGAGAATGACGAGCTCAAAAACTATAACAGAATTTTGGGTAACTTCTACCAGAAGACTAGTGTAAATAATTTTGAAATTAATGGTCTAGGTGGCTTTGAGGATGTAATGGACGCATACCTTGCATACCCTCAAACTGCTGAGAACTTAAAGAGGAAGCCTACTCAAGAGCAACTTGACAACATCACAAATTCAGGAAATGTTGACAGCACGATTGCTTTCATCGGTTACGACATCCAAGGTAAATTCGCTATGTGGAACTTCGATCTTGTTTGGACAATCGACGCAACACAAAACAATGGATATCCTTACATTAAATCAAATGCAGTAGCAATTGCTGACTCGATTTACGACGAATTTGATGTAATTTACATCTCAAACGCACAGGCACTTGTAAACGCAATTAACGAGGACAAGGCCGACGGAGTGCTGGATGGCTCGTACACTATCGATTACGATATCGATTTATCTGAGATTGGCGAGTGGACTCCAATCGGTGATCGTGATATGCCATTCAATGGTACGTTCATTATGGTAGCCAAGGCCGACGGCAACATGCCAGTTATTAGAAATCTAGTTATCTACACAGACAGAGAGTTTAACGGCTTCTTCGGTGTAACTGGTGCGAATGCAAACATCCAAAACCTCGCTATTGAGGGCGTGCGCATCGAGGCTGGTACCTATGTAGGCGCAATTGCAGGTCTAAATGGCGGTTCGATTACAAATAGTAGCGTAATTTCAAATGGTACGACCGAGGCCGTTGGTATCGACGTACCTGTAAAGAATGCTAACCAGTACCTAGGTGGTATCGCTGGTTACAATGACCGCAACGCAATCATCTCAAACAGCACTGTTGCAATCAAGATTATCATCTCTGGTAATGCTAATACACGCGAGATTAACCTCGGTGGTATCGCTGGTTACAGTGGTAGCAACGCTACAATTACAGGATGTACCTACAACAGCGCATTGATTAACAACAACTACACATACTTTATTACCGCTGACATCGATTCAGTAGGGGCGGAGATTGTCGCAGGTGGTATTGTAGGCTCACTTTATTCGACCGTTAGCGGTTCGACCTCGACTGCTCGCATCAATGCTCCTGCAGTATCGGGTGTAATTGTCGGTGGTATCGTAGGTAAGTATCAAACATCTACCGTGACCAGCATGAGTCTAATCACCGCAAACAAGGCAGAGAACATCTACCTAGTAGGATACCTTGTTGGTGGTATTATCGGTAAGCTCGACTCTAGCAGTGCAAATGGTGTTACTAATGTCGTAGCACAAAGCTACTCTACTGGTAGCATCTACGGTACGAGAGTTGGTGGCCTTGCTGGTGAAATCACTCGTGGCGGTATCGTAAACTGCTACACAACTTGCTACCTTAGCGGTAGTGTAATGGGTGGCTTTGCAGCAGACATCTTATTTGCAAACACCTCTGACTATGGTAGAGTATCTTACTGCTTCTCAAATGCAACATTTGACAAGTCCGCAGGCAATGCTTATGCAGAAACTTCTAGTGAAGTTCGCGCACTAAACAACTGGTGGAATGCAGACACCAAGGTTGGCGGTTATGTTGAGCACTGTATCTACAATAGTGATTCTGCAAATGGCGCAGAGCGTAGATATGACTCGTTCAGATTCTTGTGGCTCCACACAAACCCTGACGATGGTATGACTAGCGACGCGAATTGTAAGAAAATGGAAACATTCACAAACCGTGGCTTTGACAGCACAATTTGGAACTTTGTGAGTGATTCATACCCAACTCTTAACATCTAGTTAATATAAAAAGTGCCAAAGTATTTTTGGCACTTTTTATTTTATTAAAACAAGGGCTATCCTTGTTTTTATATTAACATAAAAGTTGAATAAAGATTTTATAAAGGACAAATATATTATTAAAAATTTTATAGTCAATTTATATAATCAATTTATATAATTATATAATGGAAAGAATTTATAAGGGCGAATGCGCAAGATTTATATAATGAAATGATATAAATTTTTATTAGGCTAGGGCACAAGTAAATAAATTAAACACCTCAATTAAGAGATGTTTAATTTATTATTGAAGTACAATGTTAGGGTAGATTTGGTTGTCTGGAGTCTCAAATTGATAATCTTGAAAATTTTCATCCAAGTTTTCTTGCACAGGGGTGGGAGCTTCCTCTTGATAAGTTACAACCTCGCTCTGCTCTTGGGTAGCGGGAGTGTCGCTGGTCATTGGTGCTTCGGTAGTTTGATTGGCATTGCTCGGGTCTTGGGTCGCTGGTGGGTTAAATACATCCATCATCCATATTTGCGCACCAAATGTCAGTGCCAAGGTCGCTAGAAAAGTAAAGTATACCGCAATTCCTACCTTGCGCTTCGTGCTAAGTAGTGGCTTCTTTTCCTTTTTGTCGTTATCGGCTTTCGTACTTGTCCGCGACTTTTTGGTGGACTTTGTATCTTTGTTTTTTGTAGTCATGATTCACTCTCCTATACTTTTCTATCTATACTTTGCGTAGTAAAAAAGTATTTATACATCTTTTTACAAAATTTTCGACAACAAACAAAAAAAGGCCTTCACTTTGGCCTTAATTTTTACGATTTAATTCGGTAGATATTTCCAACGCTGTCTTGCTTTGCAATGTCAACATAAATTTCTTTTGCGAGTTCACCACCATTCCGTGCGACCACCTCGTTTAATGCCTGCATGACAAGGGTCGGGGTGTTGTTTTCCTCACTAAGGTGCGCCGCAATCAGCCCGCGGATGCCGTAGCCCAGCATTTTCAAGACTGCCTCAGCAGTGTCCTTGTTATTTAGGTGCCCGCGCTTTGACAAAATTCGATTTTTAAGGTAAATAGGGTAGCGCGGGTTGAGGCGTAAACGCTCGATGTCGTGGTTTGCCTCGAGTATCACTAGGCTACTATCCGCCAAATGTTTAATTATATCATCATTAATGTAACCAAGGTCCGTCGCTGTGCTGATTTTTTTGTTTCCGTCATAAATGCTAAACCCCAGGCAGTGCGCCGAGTCGTGCGAAAGGTCGAAGCTAGATACCGCTAACTCGTTTATGTAAAAGTCATTTCCATATATGCCTATGCGGTGGGTGAGGTCGAGCGCGCCCACTTTTTCTTGCATGTTCGCCCAGGTGTCAGGGTGGGCAAAGACCCGACAGTTATATTTTCTAGCGAAATTGCCGAGCCCTTTTATGTGGTCGCTATGTTCGTGAGTGATTAGAATGCTGTCAATGCTACTCGGCTCTACTCCGATTTGCAGGAGCCTGTTTTCAATATCGGACTTGCTTAGCCCCGCATCGATTAAGATTCTAGTGCTTTCTCCTTCAATAAATGTGCAGTTTCCTTTACTGCCACTTGCTAATACACAAATACGCATTTTGTTTTCTACTTCCCGTACATTTGATATAAAATATAGTTGATGAATTTTTGGGGCAAGAATCGCTTGAGTACGCGCAGTAATTTGTAACTAAACCCGACCGTAAATGTCGCTGGCGGATTCTTTTTGTTTATCACTTTCACGACCGCTTTGGCAATTGCCTCGGGCGTCATACCGTTTTCCTCGTCATGCTCCATTTTGGCAATACTGCGCTCGACTCGCTCACGGTAAACGCTGTCCACTTGCGTCTTGACTCGATTTTTTGTGAAATCAGTCTTGACATCCCCAGGTAGTAGGCACGAAACTCGCACCCCCAAAGGGCGCATCTCATTTTTTAAGGCAACACTAAATTCCTTTACACCCGCTTTTGTCGCAGTATAGAGTGCCTGAAAGGGAATCGCATACTCGCTAGCTATGGAACTAATGTTTAAAATTAGTCCATTAGATTTGCGCAAATAGGGCAGAGCGACCGCCGAGCAGTTGACCACGCCTAAAAGGTTTACATCGATAATTTTTTCAATGTCCTCTGCTGGCTCAAACTCAACTGGTCCGCTTATTCCCATGCCTGCGTTGTTTATAATGCAGTCGAGTCTGCCTTGCTCCTCGATAATCTGGCTAACGGCCGTACTAATTGTGTTCCTCTTTGACACATCACAGTACTTAAAGAGAATGCGTTTATCTTCGGGTTCTGTCCGCGCGAGGCAGTACACAATTTCACCCCTACTTATTAACATTTTGGCAATCGCAAGGCCTATGCCACTCGATGCCCCAGTAATTGCAATAACTTTATTCATACCTATATTATAGCACAAAAATTAAATTTTGCAAAGTTTAAACAAAAAGATTTAAAATTTACCAAAAATAGTCGTAATATTGACTTAATCGCGACGATTTATTTATGCATACTTTTTCTAGAAGTTTTATAATTAACTAGGAGTAAGTTATGAATAAAGTTTTGTTGTACGGTTTATTAAAATACCTATTATATTTGCTTGTTTTCTATATACTAAATGTTGCCAGTATTCAAGGGCTACATCCTTTCGCCTTTGGAATGCTGTTTGCACTGATGTGGTGCAACCAAAAGCCCTACCTGCTTGCCCCCGTGTACCTGCTAGGTGGCTTTTTAGCCTTTTTTGATGTAACGAAGTTGTTAATTGACCTTGTTTGTGTCGGTGTAATGCTCGTAATGTACTTTTTTCACTATCGGTTTAAACGGCCGTTTAGTAAAATTTTAATCGGCCTCTATGCTTTTCTCTCGCAATTTTTAATGCTCTACTATTCCTTTATAAATCTTGATATTTGGGGCGGAATAATTACGCTACTAATTGGTCTAACCGCAATGTACTGCTATATGCATATTTTAGAGAGTATAATCTTGCGCGGTGTCCGCAGAAAATTTTTAATCGACGAGATAATGTGTCTGTGCGTGCTAATCTTTGCGCTCGGTGTGGGAATTACTTGCGTACCATTCGGCGAGTACATCTACTTTGGAGTACTAACTCTTTCTACATTACTGATTGCCCAAGTTTTCAAAACGACCGCCTCAATAGTTTTCGCAATCGCATTTTCCCTAGGCAGTGCTTTTGCTAGTAGCGAAGTACTCCTAGTCGCACACGCTACACTGCTATCCCTTGGTGCAAACGCTACAATGTGCACAAAGCGAGTCTATACTAGCATTGCTGTAATTTTAGTCGATGTAATCGTGGGTCTATATTTTATGCCCAGTTACTCGCTGTACCACTTGCTCGCCACAATGCTGGGCGCATTAATTTACTTGCTAATTCCTACACGAATGTTAACCAAAATTGACTCCTTTGTCATCAGCGAAAATGACGGAGTCGCCGTGCGTGCCTTAGTAAATCGCAACCGCCGAGTCCTGTATAACCGCCTGCTCGAACTCAGTGATGCATTCTATGAGATGAAGAATGTCTTTAATGGCATGGTGGGTAAGAACCTAGACTTTGACGAGGCGAGCGACTATTTGGTGCAAAATATCAAGCGTCAAATGTGCCTCTCTTGCCAAAATAAAAACGAGTGCCTGCGAATTCAAGCGGATGATACCGACCGCGCGATGCACGAAATGGTGCGATTTGCCTACGACCGCGGGAAAGTATCACTCCTTGATGTCCCCGCAAATTTATGTGCTCACTGCTGTAAACTAAATGTCCTAATTAGTGCAGTAAACAGCGCAGTCGACGAATATAAAACAGGTCTACAAACAAAAAACAGCCTCGACAGTGGTAGGCTATTACTGGGTGAGCAGATGTGGGGCGTGTCCCAAATTATGCAGACCTTAGCAAACGAGGTCGCAGTTAACGTTTCTTTCGACACCTCCTTAGAGTCGAGTATAATTGAAGGCCTTTTATACGAAGGCGTCGTGTGTAGCGAGGCAATTGTCTACTCCCGCCGCGAAAATTTGTATAGTATCACTCTCGTCGTGCGTAAAAACGGAATGGACAAGGCTAAAATTATAAAAGTTTTATCCAAGGTCTTCGGCACTCCAATGGCAATTTCAACCATAACCGATGGCGAAAAGGCAGGATTTTTAGTAATTACTATTGAGAACGCCAACCGCTACGACATCGTTTTCGGGAGCGCGGGCGCAAAAAAGGCCGAAAGTAAGGCAAGTGGCGACACTCATTCTGTACTCAAACTCGACGGCAACAAAATTTTGCTCGCCCTCAGCGACGGAATGGGAAGCGGGGAAGAGGCCGAAAAAACTAGTAGCCTTGCCCTAGGGCTAATTGAAAATTTCTACAAGGCAGGCTTTGACAACAATCTAATTCTCTCTTGTGTCAATAAACTGTTATCTCTTAGTGGTGCCGAGAGTTTTAGCGCACTAGACACCGCAGTTGTCGACCTTAATAACGGACTTTGCGATGTAATAAAGCTCGGCTCACCCGCAACTTATATAAAATCAGGCGACACTGTAACCCGGCTCGATGCAGGCGCACTGCCTCTTGGAATACTCGAGGATATTCGCCCTACAATTCGCTCGATACCACTAAAAGACGGCGACATGGTAATACTGCTTACCGACGGTATTACCGACAGCTTTACCGACCTAATAGAGCTCGAAACCTTGATAAAAGAGACCGACACCACAAACCCGCAAACTTTGGCAAACGCAATTCTCGACACCGCCGTAAAAAATTATCACGATGTCCCAGCCGACGATATGACCGTTTTAATAGGCAGAATTTACATAAAAGTATGAAATTTTGCCCAAAATGCGCGCAAGTTTAGACTTTTTTTCTAATTTGTATTGAATAAACTCCTAATTTATTGTATAATAAGTTAAAAGGAGATACTCAAAATGGAAAAATTACTCGATTTTATCTTAAAAGAAAAGTTTTTCACCCCAGGCAGTGTCGTGGGCGTGGGTGTCAGCGGAGGTTCCGACAGCATGGGACTACTACATTTTTTGAGTTATAACCGCGACAAGCTCGACATCGACGTCGTGGCAATCAACGTCATCCATGGTACGCGTGAGGCCGATGAGGCAGAGGCAATCTTTGTCGAGGACTATTGTAGGGAGCATCACATCCGTTTCTACAAATTCCGTGTTGAAGCAGGGGTGCTAGCAAAGCAGAAGGGTATGACCAATGAGGAGGCGTGCAGAGAGGCTCGTTTTGGCGTGTTCGAAAGCCTCAAAAAGCGCGGTATTGTCGACTACATCGCTCTTGCGCATCACCAACGCGACCAGGCAGAAACTATTCTTCTTCATATTTTACGCGGTAGTGGACTCGGCGGAGCAGGTGGAATGGACTTTGTGCGCGACAACTTCTATGTCCGCCCATTCCTCGACACCCCAAAGGACGAGGTAATGCAATATGTATACGAGCACGAAATTCCATACTTAGAGGACGAAACCAATCAGGATAACACAATCAGCCGTAATCTGCTCCGCAATGTCGTTATGCCAGAATTGCGTAAGGTTTGGCCAAGTCTGGACCGCAATCTATGTAATTTTGGCAAGACCTGTAAGGAGGATGACGCCGTCATTCGCTCCATGATTAGCTTCGATGCGGTTTTGTATAACGATAATATTATCAAAATTCCGCTGACTTACTTCGTGTACGGGAATTCGTACTTATATCGCTTGCTCGATGATTGCTTTATAAAACTCGGCGTTACCCAAAATATCGAGCGCAAGCACTTTAACCTCATCCGCGAAGTAGTTAGAATTGGTGAGAATGGTGCTAGGCTCGACCTTCCGGAAGGCGTTTCCGTATTTAAAGAATATGAGTATCTTACACTAGTTCGTAATAAACCTAAATTCGAGGCAAGCACCGAGTGGCCATTCAAAATCGGCACCATTAAGTTCGGCGACTATGGGAAACTCACCGTGCGCCGTATAAAAGACCCCGAATTAAAGGCTGGTTATCTACTAATCGACATGGACAAGGTCCCAAAAGGTGCAGTGTGGCGCGTTCGCAAGGACGGGGACTACATCGTGAAATTTGGTGGAGGTAGTCGTAAATTGAAAAGTTACCTAAACGACAAAAAAGTGCCCGCCCGTGTCCGCAATTATTTGCCCGTGCTCGCCTTGGGTAGCGAGGTCTTTGCTGTCGCAGGCGTCGACATTAGCGAGCAGTTGCGTGTAACCGATGAGACTAAACACTGTGGTTTAATTAAGTATGATATGCAAAATTGGGTATAAAGTCCCAATTTTTTATTTATTTCTTTGACAAAGTACTTATTAAATGGTAAGATATACACATAAACAAAAGTCGAAGCACAGGGATTTTAAATGGAAAGTGGAAATTTAACCGACAAGATAAGGGGAATAAACGAACCTGTTTTGTTTAAAAAACAGGTTTTTTCTCGTGCGCACACACACGGCCTTACTTTTTCCATTTTCCAAAAACCCCCTCAACAAGATAATACGGACATTCCTGCAAATACCGAGACAGCCGAGTTAGAAAATACTACGCCCGCAGAATCTGTCGAGAGTAATGATACTCCTGCGACAATCACAGCCGAAAATGCCATTCCACACCTAGTCGCCGAGGCGGAAAAAGAGGTCGAGACAAAAGAGGCAATTAAGTCGACCTACGAAACCGTAAAAAATCAACAAAGTAAGAAAAAACGTATACTTAATGTCGTTTTTTTGCTACTTAACCTAGCAATTTTAGCAGTAATATTTGCGTGGCAGTTCTCGACTGAAGACCCTGTATCTTTAACCGAACTGCTTTCCAGCAAATTAAATTGGTGGTGGCTAATCATCGCCATTGCCGTGTTCTTCTTGATAAATTTTACGGATGCAGCGCGCGTCTATATCGCGATTAAAAAGGTTACAGGGCGGAGCCGACCATGGCTGAGTTATAAGTCGGTCTTGTGTTGCCGTTTTTATGACTGCATAACACCATTAGCAACTGGTGGACAGCCTTTTCAAGTCTTTTATTTAAACAAGCGCGGACTGAATGCCAGCAGTGCTACTAGCGTACCGCTCGCAAAATACATCTATGCTCAAGTTACTTACGTGTTAATGTCCGTAATAATTCTATTGTCTAGCAGTGGAATTTTGTTTGAGTTAAATATTTCGCCCTTTGTGCTTACACTATGTTATATAGGTCTAGGGTTAAACCTGCTACTCGTGCTCGCAATATTCTTCCTATCTATCAGTAAGAAGGTTGCACCCAGAATGATGTTCGGCCTACTCAAAATGCTGAAATGGATGCATATTATAAAGGACTCGCGCGCACTATTCAAAAAGGTCATGCGCGTTGTCAAGGAGTATGTCTCTACCTTCCGCATGTTTATGACTAGCGGGTGGATGTGCGTTATCCAGTTTGCTTTGAGTATACTCTATAACTTGCTACTTTACTCACTAGCCTTTATTGTATACTGCATCTTCTGTCCATTCGACATAAATTTGTGGTACACTTTCTTTGTACTCCAACTCGTGTGCGACCTCGCAATCAGTTTTATTCCAATTCCAGGTGGCGCAGGTACCGCGGAACTTTCCTTCCAGTCAGTCTTTGCTCCGTTCTACGCGGCCGCAGCTCCAGGAGTGCTAGTATGGGCAGTGCTGTTTTATAGAATTCTCACATACTACGCATACTTAATTCAAGGTGGCCTGCTGCTTCTTTACGACTTTGCAATCGGTAATAAAAAGATTGAGCCAATGCTCCAGCGATTTAAGGACGAGGAACAGCGAGCCAAGGAAAGCAACCTCATAAAAATGCTCGAAAACAACGGCCAGAAAATCGAGCCCACAGAAGAAAAAGTGCTAGAAAAAATTCAGGAAAATAATGTAGAACAAAAACAAGGAGGGGAACCCGATGGAACAGGACTATCCGACAAACAATAGTCGCCACGGCGGGCACAAGTGGTATGTCTGGCTCTTTATAGCCATTCTTTGTGCATTGCTTCTTTGGAGCATGGCGGGCGATGTTATTCGAAACCTGTTTATGAGCCTGCTCGCAGGTATTACACCCATTCTCATTGCGCTAGTTTTATCTTTCATCCTCTTGCGCCCGATGCACTTTATTGAGGATAGATTATTAAAAAATGCCTTTGTAGGCAACCCGCGTGCCAGTAAATACAAGCGCGCAATCTCGCTAACAATTCTGTATCTAATTATAATTCTTGTCTTTGTCTTGTTAATCGTGTTTGCAGTGCCAAGTTTAATTGGCGTGTTCGAGCAACTGCAAGGGGACAACCTAACTACCATGGTGGATAAAGTCAAAGACTCCCTAACTAGTCTAATCGGGGGACTTACGGGGCTACCCGCCGAGCAACTCGACGAGGCAATTACCAGCGCGATAAATAACATCGGCGACGGCATCCAAGGGGCCATTTCAGACTTTGTAGACAATATCACCACATACCTAATGGACACAGTCTCGCTTGTATTCTCCTTTATTATGGGTCTGCTCGTGTCCTTCTTGATGTTAAAGGACAAAGAGCTAATCTCCAAGACCTGTCGCCGTATGACCTACGCTTACAATAACCGCAAGAGTGCAGAGGAAATCATCACGGTTACTCACCGCACAAACGATATGCTAAACCAGTACATCATTTCAAACTTGATTGTAATGTTTATCGTTTTCGTGATTGCTTGGATAGGTTTCCAAATCATGGGCGTGCCAATGGCAATCGTTATGGCTCTACTGCTGGGAATTTTCACGATTATTCCATACCTCGGTGGCTTTATCGCATGTATCCCTCTTGCAATCGTTACCCTGATGTTCGGCGACACAAATTTAATGCTGATGTCGATTATATTTGCAATTCTCGACTGGGCAATCGTTACGACATTTGTTCCTGCCTTTATTATGAGTAAGCGCATGAATACCCGCGCACTCGTGATTGTTACAGGTTTAATCATAGGTGGCGCGCTGTTTGGCGTCGTAGGCATGATTCTGTCCGCACCTGTTGTGTCAGTCATCATGATTTTTGCGCAAGAAAGACTAAAAGTCCGCGAAGCACGGCGCGAGCATGAGGAAATGGTCGAGGCGGGCATAATTGATGACAACCTCTTTGACGTCTCCGAAATGCTCGACATGACACAGGACACCGCTTACAATGTCCCAGTTGAAAAGATTGAGGACGATTTCCGACGCTTGCAGTCATTGAAGAAAGAGAGCAAGGCCGATAGGGAAGAGGAAAAAGTCGACGTGGCCTTGTCTACCAAGACCGAGAAAAAGCAAAAGGTTAACAAGCGCGAACTAACCAAATCCTTAAAGAAAGAAAAAGGCGAGGACACCGAGCCCGAACCAAAATCTAAAAAGGTATTCAAGACCAAGTCCCCACTCGACGACCTCGACGTCGACGACCTATTGTAAATATTTACTCTTGAAATTTAAATTGGCACAATAAAAGAGCATAAATTGAGTGATTGCTTTAATTATGCTTTTTTTCTTTTTAAATTGAAGGGGTTAAATTTATTAACTTAAAATTAAAATAGTTTAGTTTAAAAAAGTATCGATTTGAGATTAATTTTGTAAAAAAATTCGTGATTTTAGTTTAAATAAGCAAATTTCAACAAAAAATAATGTAATTCAACCAGTAGTTGAGAATAAATGTATCACAAATTCAATTTTATATGTTATAATGTTAGTATAAAAAAGGAGAAGTACTATGAAAAAGTATGGACAAGTAATTGCTAAACTGAGAAAAAATAAAGGGCTAACGCAAGAGCAACTTGGCAAAATGCTGAACGTATCATATCAAGCAGTTTCAAAATGGGAAAACGACTTAGCAGAACCAAGCCTCGATACAATTGAAAAGTTAACTCAAGTTTTTGGTATAACTATGACTGATTTCTTTAATTTAGCAAACGGTGTTTATGATACTAATAGTCAGCCTAATAAAACTTCTGTAATAGCAAAAGGGAATTTTTTACAAACTAAGCCGTGGTACTTGGTGGCAGGTCTTGTAGTTTTGGCGGTCATCTTGCTTTTGTGTGTTATTTTAATCCCTGCTACATATTCAAGTAAACAAATTTTTAATACTTATAACAACTCAGTATTTTATATTTCGGCACAAGGTCCATCGATTAGCCAAACTGGTACTGGCTTCTTTATCAACAACTCAGGCCTTGCCGTGTCGCTATATAGCAACATTCAAAATTGCACATCAGGAACTATCGAATTAAGCGATGGCACCAAATATAATATAGAAAAAATTATTGGAATTGATAAAGAAAACAATCTAGCAATTTTCCAAACTGGTGTACAGAGAACCAAGCCTATAAAAATGGCAAATAGTAATCACGTTGAAATGGGCGAGAAGGTCTACGCAATAACTTACACTGATGAAGACGACTACACAAGTGTCGTGACTGAAGGAATGGTTTTTAAAGTCGAATCTGATTCAAATGGTGTCACGAGTTTTCAAACCACTGCTAGCATTGATAATGCAAATCGAGGTGGCGTGCTATTTAATGAAAAAGGCGAGGCGATCGGCATAATTTCAGGCTATTTGAGTGTAAGTGGCGTTGGCTTCGATATGGTCAATATATGTAAACCGATAAATAGAATAAACGATGTTGAGCACGATTACGATATCTCTATGCAAGAGTTTTTCGATAACAGCTTAAAAGTTTCTGTTTATGACGAGGATACAAGTTTGCTAGGCGTCATAGAAGTATACAAGGGTGACCTGCTCGAAAATTTTAATCAAACAGGTTATATTTTCGATGGTTATTACCTTGACGCGAACTTCATTAATAAATTTGATAGTAGCGAGCCGATTATGACCTCGATGTCCTTGTTTGCTAAATTAACCCCGATAAGTTACACGGTTTCATTTAATGCAAACGGTGGTTTCGGGAGTATGAGCGATCAGGTGTTCACCTACGATACTGGCGCAAACCTCAACGAATGCGCTTTTAGAAAAGTAGGATATATGTTTAAATATTGGAGATACGATGATAATCATTATTACGATGGAGAGCGAGTATATAATTTAACTAGCGAGCAAGGTGCTCAAGTCGTGTTAACGGCGGAATGGGAAATTCTAAAGTATAGGGTAGTATTTGATGGCAATGGCGCTACAAATACAAAAATGCCCGATATGACAATCACATATAACCAAACCGCTCTCTTGATTTCAAATACTTATGTTAGGGAAGGGTACCAGTTTATCGGTTGGGCCTACAATAACAAAGTTTATAGCGATGGCCAACAAGTGTGCAACTTGACCGAAACGGAAAGTATAGTTACACTTTACGCAATCTGGGAGGTAATTGACTACGATGTCCAGTATGTTTTAGATGGTGGCACAAATGATACTAATAATATCACCACATACAATATTTTATCGACAAGTTTTGTACTCAAAGAGCCTTCAAAACAGGGCTTTGACTTTGTGGGGTGGTATCAGGACGCTTTATTTACTGAGGCAATAACCGAGATTTCGCCCACAATGTGTAAAGACTTGATATTGTACGCAAAGTTTTCGGCCATTAAGTATAAAATAAATTATAATATGAACGGTGGTAGCACCTCTTTAAAAGATACCGACAAATATTACACCATAGTTGAGGAGCATATTATTTCGGTTAAGCCAGGGAGAGCGTACTACGACTTTATCGGGTGGTTCGATAATGCCGAACTCGAGGGCGAGCCTGTTACTCGTATTCCGTTAGGGAGTATGGGCGAGGTGCAACTTTACGCGAAATATACCCCGATAAACTATACAATAACTTACGACTTAAACGGCGGTACGTTGGCAGTTGAAAATGTCACTACGTACAATATAGAAACGCCCACATTCGCGTTAAACAGCCCCGAAAAGCCAGGGTGCACGTTTATTGGCTGGCGTGATGGAAGAGATTACCTTATTACCCAAATCTATCGCGGGTCAGTCGGTGATAAAACTTTGGTAGCGGAGTACGATATTTTGGAGGCTGATGGCGTTGTGGTGCTCACATCTCCCGAGGCATTTATAGAACTCGTAAACGAGAGAGATTACTGGTCAAGGGACATCGTGGTAGAAAATGATATTGATATGGAGGGTTACCCGATTTCTCAAAGTATAGGTATTGATAATCATTCCGTGGGGTATGATTTCACAGGGAATTTCGATGGCAAAAACCACACTATTTCTAACCTTTCTACCGCACCGAGATTAACAGCATACAGTTCGGGAATATTTGGTCGTACTTCTGGTTCAACTATTAAAAACATTACTTTTACCAATGTTAATCTAACTTTTATTAAAAGTGCGGATGTAGGTTCATTGATAGGCTATTCAGCAAATACTACTGTCGATAATTGCCACGTACAAGGTGTCCTTAATATCAAAAACTACGAAATGTTCTCGCATTATATGGCTGGACTAGTTGGTTATGGTGGTACTATTAGTAATAGTAGCGTTGACCTTACCATTAACTTGTCGACTTATGCAATTTCATATACGGAAAGGCCGAGTGTAGATCTTGCGGGCTTCGCTGGCTTTGGCGCAGGAGTGACAAATTGTCACGCCAAAACCATTTTAAATGTCGATTTAAGTAGTGATAGTTATGTCCCGACTTTGAGCGAATCTTTCATTTCAGGGTTTGCAGGCTATGGTTGTGCGGTGAAAAATTGCTATTCAGAAAGCGAGATTAATATAGATGTTGAGGTCGATATCACGCAAATAGCCGTTGTAGCATTTTCATACTATTCTAATGTAGAAAACAGTTTTGCAATTTGTTCTACAAATGTTGAATTTTTTAGAGACTTAAACGATCCTAACATAACATACTACACCTTCGGCAAATTCAATGATTCACAAAAGATTACTAATTGCTATTATAGCGATCAAAACACCGTTACTGGATTAAGATATCAAGGAACAAACGGTACCGAAGCAGACTTGCAAACTATACGCGAATTTTGTCTTGCTAACTGGGATGAGGAAATTTGGGATATGTCTACGGATAGAAATCCAATACTGAGGAGTGCACAATGAAAATAGAATTAAATAATGTAAAAACTCTAAATAAGCCCTTAGAGTTTGAGGAAAACTTTTGGACTGGCAGGCGTTCCATAAAATATAACGGTATCCCCTTAAAGAAAATAAAAAATAGTCTTTTTGAGTACCAAGATGGCGAAAAAGTCGAGCAATTTCGAATTAAGGGCAATCAGTTTATCGGTATGATCATAACTATGTTTAATAACGAAATTGAACTTGAAAGGAAGTTGACTTGGTACGAAATTGTGCTGTCAATTTTAGTGTTCTTGCCTTGCTTTCTATTTGGCTTGGTTGGGGGAATATGTGGTGGTATACTGGGATTTACGAATTTAGTTATAATTAGGCAACTTAACAAATGGTACTTAAAAGTGATCGTGTCCATCTTGTTCTTAACTATAGGAATGCTTTTAAGTTATGTAATAGCCGTACTTGTACTTAATATCGTTTTCCCGTATCTTTAAAGCCTCAAAATAAAATTAACATTAAGTATTTATAAAATAAAATTAACTTTATTTATATAAATGTATAAAAAAAGAACGTATCTAGTGACCTCTAAATGTCATTTTTAGAGTGTATATAACTAAATCGTTCTTTTTTTGTTTTTAGGGCGAGGGAAGGGACAAACAAATTAAAAGACAGCAAAATTTTTTTATGTTACACAGACTTTATTTATTTTAGTCCTCGCGCCCAAGAATGTAGTCGGTAGTTACGCCGAAAAAGTCCGCAAGCTTGCATAATTGCTCACCGCGGATGTCAGCCTTGCCGTTTTCCCAACGACAAATAGAGGCGACACCAATGTCCACCATTTTGCTCAATGCTTGAATAGAAAGACCGCGTTCCAGTCTTAACTCTTTAATTCTTTCACCTAATTTGTACATATTTATATTTTATTCCAAAAATGGAATAAAATCATTGACATTCCCAAACAGGAATGTTATAATTTATTCCAGATTAGGAATTTTTCCTATCTCTTCTTAAAAAAGTGTTAATTTTTGCAATTTTAGTCAAAATATTGAAAAAAATAAGGTTTTCTCAAAGTAAAATTTCCCAGTATTTTACAGCATCTAATTTTTAAAAACCTTTTGAATAATTTGCTAAAAACTTCAAATATTGATAAAATAAATATATAGAATATCTATATTTTAAGTTAATTCTGTATTACTTTTATGTTTTAATAATGGTTCAATTAAAAAGTAGGCTAATTCTTTAAAATTTTTGCCTTTAAACAAAGTAAACCTGGTTTAGTATTTATGAATTATAATTTGTTTAAAAGCAAAAAATAATACTTGGAATATAAATAAAAGAGGTTAGTATGAAGTTATCAAAGGTCAAAACAGGGGTAATGGCAGTAATCGTTGG
This sequence comes from uncultured Clostridia bacterium, assembly GCA_944381215.1. Classification (GTDB taxonomy): domain Bacteria; phylum Bacillota; class Clostridia; order Christensenellales; family UBA1242; genus UBA7867. The sequence goes on along the minus strand of CALWKF010000002.1, from coordinate 87,925 downwards.
AATTTTCAGCATATCGACACTATTATTATCTTTGTTATTTTCACCAAATATAAACAACAGAGTCGACGCCTTTACCAGTGTAAGCAGTTCAAATGCAGTTACAGTTGGCAATATTTGGGACAGCGCAACCCAGTCATTTGATTTAACCAATATGCGTACACTTTTAAGCTATATATCAAGTGACGGCACCATTGAAGGTGTAAATACTAACAATCAAAATGCCGAAAACATCCGCGGATATGTCTATGGCGGTAAAACGAATGGCCAGGCAGTAGTAGTAACCCTAGGCAATTATCAATGGCAGGTGGTATACCTTACAAAAGATAACTATGGAAATCGTATAGCCACTCTTTTAATGGCAAACAATGATGGTACAGCCACATATGGTAATAGTAGTTCCAATTATGGTCCAGATAGTTTTACCAGCGGTTTTCCTACCTCTATGTATGGTACGAGTCACATTCGTGCGGTTACCCTAAATAATGGTGGGCAATATATAAATATTACGAGTAACAGCTCAACCCCTACCACTACAGTTAGTGCTGGTAGCCCTTCTACTACACACAAATACGCACTCTATACAGCCCCTTCTCTTGGGCTAACGCAATACCTTGTGCAGCCTAACAATGTATGGTATCAAACCGAGCCTCAATTGCTTGGTGGCGATAACCCAATGGACTACACGCTAAACAACGAGTCCCTAGCTACTAACATAACGACAGGCTGGTTTCAGGATGATGCCTCTGCGTACTCATATCAAACGAAAGGTTACTACACTCAATGGGGTGCAGACTACTTATGGATACCTAGTATTTCAGAAACTGGTACTAGCGATTCCGATTCTGGAATATGGGGGCTATCCAAAACAGAACGCTCAGCTTCTACTAATTGGTGGTCGCGGTCTGGTTACTGTAGTAATTCGAACTCTGCTTACCCTCTTTCTTCCTCCGGCGGCTCCTCGATTGGCGCTTACTATGTCCGCTCTAGCTACGGCGTGCGGGCAGCGCTTCACTTAAACCTTGATACTGCCGCGCTTAGCGCGGTGAATGGCGCAGTTACGACCACGCTGGACGACAATGTGTCTGTAACATCCACATACTCAACAAATGAGGACGGCACGGAAGATGTAGTTACATTAACATTTAGTCCAAAAACATCGAATGTATCAAAAATAAGTCTAACGATCGACAACAACCCTATAATCATCAGCGCGAGCGAAGCGAGTGCCCGCATATTTATAAATGTTGACGGTCAGTATCAATATAAGTGCTACAACGACGAAAACGGCTCAATTATGTTAATAATTCGTGCGTTGATGAAAGATATTAATGTAACCGCCACAAGTGTGGGAATAAATGCCTCATTCGCGGGCGGGAGTGGTACGATTGAGTCGTTTAGAGAGGGCGACATTTTGTACGTGATTGCGCACCCGCAAACAGGGCGGTACGTGAATACCATAACTATTGACGGGGCAACCATAACCCCTACATACTACAAGGCCACAATTTACGGTGCTGGCAATTCTCTAAACGTGCGCTACACCGCAATGGACGCCACGAACTTGTTCATAATGGAATTTGAAAACCAAATGGCCGCAAGCACTGTGGTATTCAACCTCGCCACAACTAGACCTCAATACGAAATTCCTCCGACCGTGAATGGTGGTGGCGGAGTAGGAATAGTTGGCACAGTGGCAACAGCGACATCGGGGGGCGAGGTGCGCATGGTGGGTAACGACATCGCAAACGGCGAAGATACCGACACAGTTACATTCATAGCCCTTGCGTATTCAGGCTACCGCTTCGTAGGCTGGGTAAACGCAAACGACGAGGACGAGACCTTTGGCACCTCCACCAACATCAGCCTCACCAAAGAACAGGTAAACGGCAAGGTAATCAAGGCCGTGTTTGAAGCCGTAGACACCGATTCCTCCACAAACGACCAAACCAACAACTACGACGATTTTGCCTAATTTGCCTATTTAAGTGGCAGGAATGAGATCCTTCGTCAAGGGGCTTACGCGGGTCGACACTCAGGATGACCAAGAGAGATTCTTGTCTAAGGCAGCCCAGGCCCGTTCCGTTCTGTTTTTTCAATAACCAATAAAGGCACTGTCATTCTGAGCCCGCCCCGCGAAGCCTGAGACGAAGAATCAATTCCGCTTATAAAAATATAACCGAGATTTGAACCACACCCCGAAAACATTTTTGAGGTGTGGTTTATCATTATTTTAGCCATTCTGAGCCCGCCCCTCGAAGCCTGAGACGAAGAATCTCATTCCGCTTTTTCAATATATAAAAGAGTAATGCAAGATATAAGATTAAAATTAATTAAAAAAGTTTAAAATTTTTTAAAAAAGTGTGTATTTTTTGTTGACAAACGAATATTATAGTAGTATGATATTAGCAGTCAATTGGCGAGAGTGCTAACAAAACAAACAAACAAGTGCTAGCAGTATTGACTAGGAGGTGAGCGTATTTTTGATGATGAAGTATTGAGCGACAGAAAGCGCGACATCTTGCTAAATGCGGTCGAGGAGTATATTCAGTCCGCCAGCCCGATTACGAGCAGTAACATTCGGTCCCATTGCAGTGAAAACTTGAGCACCGCGACCTTGCGAAACGAGCTAAATGCCCTCGAGGCAATGGGGTATCTTAGGCAATTACATACATCGAGTGGCCGTGTCCCCACAGCAAAGGGCTATCGTTATTTCGTGAACTCGATTATGGGCGATGTTCCGCTTGACAAGGCTGTTCTCGACGAGATTCACGGCATTTTTGAAAATCGGTCGATATACTTAGGCGACATGGTAAACGAAATTGCAGATATCGTGAGCAAGGCCACAAATTATCCAGCGGTCGTAATGCTAAAGGGCTTTGAAAAGCTGATTATAAAAAATGTAAAAATTGTTCCACTTATGACAGGGCAGGCACTGATATTAATCGAGACAAACAGCGGAATTATAAACAACTTTATGCCCGCAAAAGTCGATATCCCAACACAAACTTATGTCGACGCAAGCAACTTTTTAACCACGACTTTCGCGGAACACAGCGTGGCGGACATGATTCAAAATATCGAGAATTACCGCGTGCAAATGGGCAAGGACCTAGCGGAATTCTGCGGAATTTTCGACACAATGATCGACTCACTTAAATGCCTTTGCGACAAAATTGCCTCGTCTGGTGGCTTTACAGCGCGGGGTCAACTAAGGCTACTAAACAGCCCAGAGTACCACGACTTAGACAAGGCAAAGCGAGTTATCGATGCTCTCAGTAATCCAAAAGACCTAGAGCAGATTTTCGACGAACCAGATGATGAGGAAATCTCGTTTAGAATAGGGACCGAAATTCCAGTTACGGAACTACAAGATTGCGCCGTGGCGCGCGCCGATTACACAATTGACGGCGAAAGTATCGCAAGTATCGGCATCATCGGCCCACAGCGAATGGATTACGCAAAAATCGCTAGTGCGCTAAAATTCGTAGTTGGCGAGTTTGCCAACCTTAAAGCACTAGATTCTAATAAAGGAGATAAAGATGAACAAAAATAAAGACGACTTGAAGCACGAGACTGAAACGGAACCGAGCCTCGAGAATGAGGCTCAAATTGGTCAAGATGACCTGGTAGCGGGGGAAAGCGAAGTGATAGACGAGGAGCTATCACCGCCTGAGGATTTGAACCTCAAACTTCAATTAGAAAAAGAAAATAGTATAGCGCTTACTAAGTTAGTACAGCAATTACAGGCAGATTTTGCAAATTATCGAAAGCGCAACGCAAGTATCGCGAGTGATGCGCGCCAAAACGGCATTTTTGACGCAGTCAAGGCACTACTTCCTGCACTTGATGCCATTCAATCGGCAAAAAAGCACATTACGGACGAAAACACGTTAAAGGGCTTTGATATGATTGAGCGCGCGTTTATCGACAATTTGCGAGGCCTGGGTATCGAGCCGATCGAAACGGTCGGCAAAATGTACGACCCGAATCTGCACAATGTAGTCGTTGCAGAGGAAAACCACGACGTGCCAAGCGGACAGATTATAGAAGAGTTAAAATCAGGCTTTTCTAGTCCTCACGGCGTTGTGCGCGTGGCAATGGTCAAAATTGCGAAGTAACACTATTTTAAATATTAAATGATTATTAAGTTATAAGGAGATTAAAATTATGTCAAAAATCATTGGTATAGACTTAGGAACAACTAATTCATGTGTAGCAGTTATGGAGGGTGGGGAACCTGTCGTTATCCCTAACGCAGAGGGCTCTCGCACAACCCCTTCAGTTGTTGCATTTACAAAGGACGGCGAGCGTCTCGTTGGTCAAGTAGCAAAGCGTCAGGCAGTGGCGAACCCAGAGCACACCGTCTCTAGTATCAAGCGTGAAATGGGTAGTGACTACAAGGTTAAAATCGATGACAAGCAGTACACTCCACAGGAAATCAGCGCAATGATTTTAACAAAATTAAAGAACGATGCCGAGGCTTACTTGGGTCAAAAGGTTACTCAAGCTGTTATTACAGTGCCCGCTTACTTTACCGACAGTCAGCGTCAAGCGACCAAGGACGCAGGTAAAATCGCAGGGCTTGAGGTTTTGCGTATAATTAATGAGCCTACCGCTGCCGCTCTTGCATACGGCCTTGACAAGGCAGAAAACGCCAACCAGAAGTTGCTAGTATTCGACCTCGGTGGTGGTACATTCGATGTATCTATCCTCGAGATCGGCGACGGCGTGTTCGAAGTAATTGCCACAAAGGGTAATAACCGCCTCGGTGGTGATGACTTCGACCAGCGCATTATCGACCTGCTTGTAAAGGAATTCAAGGACCAAAATGGTATCGACTTGACTACCGATAAAACGGCTATGCAGAGGTTGAAAGAGGCTGCAGAAAAGGCAAAAATCGACCTATCAGCATCTATGAAAACTACTATTTCTCTGCCTTTCATTTCGGCTGATGCAAGCGGTCCAAAGCACCTTGAGTACGAACTCACTCGTGCAAAATTCGACGACATCACGAGCGACCTAGTTCAGCAAACTATCGACTTAACCGCAGCAGCCTTAAAGGATGCTAAACTTGATAAAAGCGACATTAGCAAAATCATTCTTGTCGGTGGTAGTACCCGTATCCCAGCAGTTTGCGACGCTGTAAAGAACTTTGCAGGCAAAGAGGGCTTCAAGGGAATTAACCCCGACGAGTGTGTCGCAATCGGTGCCGCTATTCAAGGCGGTGTACTGGGCGGCGACGTAAAGGATGTGTTGCTACTCGATGTTACTCCACTTTCCCTTGGTATCGAGACCTTGGGTGGCGTGTTTACCCGTATTATCGACCGTAACACCACAATTCCTACTAAGAAATCGCAGGTGTTCTCGACCGCCGCTGATAACCAGCCAGGCGTAGAAATTCACGTACTACAAGGTGAGCGCGAGTTCGCAAAGGATAACAAGACCCTAGGCAGATTCAACCTAACCGACATTCCGCCAGCACCAAGGGGCGTGCCTCAAATCGAGGTTACATTTGATATCGACGCAAATGGTATCGTAAATGTTAGCGCAAAGGACCTAGGCACTGGTAAACAACAGCAAATTACTATTACTTCAAGTTCTAATATGAAGGAAGACGAAATCAACGAGGCAATTAAGAACGCCGAGAAGTACGCAGAGGAAGACAAGAAGCGTCGTGAGATTATCGAGCAACGCAACCAGGCAGACTCACTAATTCTAGGACTCGAAAAGGCAATGCGCGAGAATGGCGACAAGATTTCTGAGGACGACAAGAAAAAACTTACTGAGGCAATTGAGAAGGCAAAAGAGGAAATTAAAGTAGACGACAAAGACAAGATTATGAAGGCTATTGACGAGTTGAGCAAGTCTAGCCAAGACATAATCTCGAAACTTTACCAAGCAAACCAAAACGCAAACGGTAGCACTGAGGCAGGCAAAAAGGATGAGCCCGATGTCGAAGTAAAGGATGCTGATGCAAAGAAAGCAGACTAAAAAATTAACTTTTGGAGATAAAATTGGCACAAAATTATTATGAAACGTTAGGGGTGGATAAAAATGCGAGCGCGGACGAAATCAAGTCCGCTTATCGCAAATTAGCGAAAAAATATCACCCCGACCTAAATAAAGACAACCCCGAAGCCGCAGCGAAATTCAAGGAAATTAATGAGGCGTACGAAGTATTAGGCGACCCGCAGAAAAAGGCGAACTACGACCAATTCGGTAGTGCAAACGGCCCAAATGCTGGCGATTATTTCGGTGGCAATAGGGCAGGGAGCACTGGGGGCTTCGGCTTTAACTTCGGCGATATCTTTGGCGACATTTTTGGTGGCTTTGGTGGCGCAACGCAAGCAAACTACGCGGTCCCAGGGCGCGACATTAGTGTCAAAGTTACCCTTACATTTGAAGAGGCCGCAAAGGGTGTCAAGCGTGACATAACTTACACCTGCACCCAAGAATGTAGCGACTGCCACGGTACTGGCGCAAAGAACGGCACCGAGTACACGACCTGTAAAACCTGTAACGGTACAGGGCAAGTCAACTACACCCAAAACACAATTTTTGGCCGTGTCGTGAACACTGGCATCTGTAAAGAATGTAATGGTACTGGTAGGAAAATTACTGAGCGTTGTACCACTTGTGGCGGTGCTGGGGTAAAGCGCGGTCAGCGTACCACTTCGATTAATATTCCCGCTGGTATTGACGACGGGCAGACCGTGATTGCAAGGGGTTACGGCGAAGCGGGGACCCGCGGAGGTCCTGCTGGTGACTTGCTCGTAAATATCTCGATTACCAAACACCCGCTACTTAGACGCGATGGCTTCGATGTGTTGCTCGATGTTCCAATACCCTTTACAATGGCCATGTTCGGTGGTAAAGTCTTAATTCCCAGCCTTGAGGGGAAACTTGAATTAAACATTCCCGAAAACACGCAGAGCGGTACTATTTTAAAGCTAAAAGGCAAAGGTATCAAGCAACTAAACAAAAACGGCTATGGCGATATGCTGATTACCGTGCGCGTGGAACTCCCCAAAACGGGTAAGAATAAAAAAGAACTACGCGACCTACTCGAATCTAACTTCCCAACAGATAAATTCGACAAATTCAACAACTACAACAAACAACTCAAATCACTCTAAAAAGCGAGATTTACTCGCTTTTTTCATATTTTCAATTTTTCTTAAAAATTTTAAAATCAATATAAACGAATTAGTTTATTAGGTCTTGATTTTATTTTGTTGTTGTGATAAACTGATAATTATTAAGAGGTGTTTATGAAAAAGGGTTCAGGTGATTTTTTATTTGTTTTTTTAATCTTTATTCTCCCTATTTATATAATTTATTATATATGTAAAAAGTTATTTTCTGATATAAATATAAATAGGACAAATAATCATTTAAATAATTATAATCAAAATGTTTCAAAATTAGCAAGTGGGAGGAGTGATAACTTTATGCAAAGTAATAATTATAAATCTTGCTCAAGGGGTATAGAAAGTAAAGATGTTGAGCGAGATGAAGAATTAGACCCGATTTTACCAAAGGCATTGCTTGAGTTTATCAAAACGGGGACTGGGTCGATTTCGGCTATTCAAAGCCGTTATCAAGTGGGTTATGCGCGTGCAGCGCGTATAATAGATCAAATGGAACGACATGGGTTTATTTCGGTACCTAACTCAACAAACGGAAATCGCCGAATCTTAATTGATGAATCTGAGTACAATGAATTATTTTTTAATGACTTCTCAAATATATCACGAACACCAGTATCTAGCAGTAATATAATTTCAGAACCGAAATCTACAGTATGCACTCAAAATGATGGACTTACATTAGAAGAAATTAATGAGATATCCAAACTTTTTTTAGACATCATTGAATCATATTCTAATATAAAAAATGAAAAAAGAATTCATAATTTCATAAAAAGTTTTTTAAAAAGAAATGATTTCTTTTTATATGATCGTTTTAACTTTTTGTTATATATTCCTAGTGAATACTCTTCAAAAATTAATTTTTGTGCAGATAAATTGCTTGACAATATAGAAACTAACGAAAACTCTTTAATTATTCAATATCTTATAAAACTTTGTCAAGCTCGGGAAAAATACTTTAATGAATTATTTTTTAATAATAGTTATTTAAATAGTTTAAATTTTTCTGAAAATGTTTCCCAAGCCGAATTTGATAAGTTTGTTTTATCATTGACCGAATCCAATTTTATATTGGATACTTTTGTAGAAAAATTTGCTTTATTCTATTTAATGTTTCAAGAAAGAAATGTTTTATTGTCTGAAAAATTCTATAAAGACTATATTGATCGGTTAAATTTGATTGAAAATAAAGATTTATATTACTACGCAAAAGAAATCTTTAAGTATAATATAAATATGGCAAATGAAGATATTGTTATGTATTATGATGGTTATTATAACAATAAAAATGATCAAACAATAGTTTTAAATGAAGTGGATACTATAAAAAACTCAACTATTTTAGAAAATTTGCGCGAAGCGCAAGAACGAAAAAATTATTTATATGAGTTAGAGGCAGAAACTGATGAGGATGGAAAATTCTCAAAAATAGACCTTGATTTAATGTCGCCATTTGATTTTGAACAATTTATAGCAGATCTATTTAAGAAAATGGGATATAATTCATATAAGACAAAAAAATCAGGTGACCAAGGAGTAGACGTAGTAGCAGAAAAGGCTGGAGAGAAGATAGCTATTCAAGTTAAGCATTTCTTTCAAAATTCAGTTGGCAATAAAGCTATTCAAGAAGTTGTAACAGGCAAAAAATATTATAAAGCACAAAAATGTATGGTTATCACAAACAGCTCTTTTACAAAAGCTGCACGTGAGTTGGCAAAAGCAAACGATGTAATTTTGTGGGATGGTAATACTTTAATGCAAAAGATTAATGAGCTAGATGAATAATCTCACTCTAAAAAGAGGCAACCACTTTGCCTCTTTTTGCTTTTTTTTAAAAAAATTGATTAAAAACTAACATTTTTATAAAAAATTTTCAAAGTTTTTATAAAATATATTTGCATAGTACTTTTATTAGATTTTTAAATACTAACTATTCGCAAAATAGATATGCATAGTACCTTGCATAGTATAAAAACTTGACAAATAATTAAATTTGTGATATACTTATTATATAAAAATAAAGGGGTATAAAAATGGGAGCAATTAAAAACATTTGGACAATTTTAGAGGGTGAAAAGAAGGTAAGGGAGTTTGCCGAATCATTCGGTCCAGGAATGCCAATTATGAGCAACATCACAGCATATTACAAGAAAAAGGATCAGGAAAAGGAAGATCAACAAAGATACGAACAAATGAAAAAAGAGTACTATATGCAGAAGCGTATCGAAGAGGAATATGAAAGAGAGCACGGCAGAAGATAACCTGCTCTTTTTCTTTTTAATTAGATAATGGAATAACTATTAGTTACTTTTTTGAGTAAATTTATAACTGTTTTATTTAATTTTGTGGTAGACATTATTAATTTAAAAGCCAACTTAATATTGAAAACTATTGCATAGTACTGCTAAAACCGTGCAAAAAATACGAATTTTTATTAAATTTTTAAAAATACAAGCAAAATGCTGGTAAATTAAAAGTATTTTACAATCAAGTTTTTTATATATGAAGATTGATTTTAAGATTGCATTGTGCTATAATTTAATAGGAGGAAAGTTATGCAGTACCCGCGTTTTTTCGTCTTGCCTGTGAATAGGTCGGACGATACAATTTTAATTACAGAAGGCGAGAATGTGCACCTAAGTGCGGTGCTTCGATTAAAGCCAGGCGACAGGGTAGACATTTGCCTAAATGACGGCAATGTTTACGAGTGTGAATTGCTTGAAGTCGGCAAAAAGGAATCGCTCGCCAAAATAAAAAACATCGTGGTTGCTCCCGAGCGTGAAAATAAAATTGCGCTTTTTATGGCACTAACAAAGTCTGAGCGCATGGACATAGCCATTGAAAAGGTAACCGAACTCGGCATTGACGCGATTATCCCTTTTGAGAGCAAATTTTGTACTGCAAAGGACAAGGGCAACAAGCGTGAAAGGCTCTCCCGAATTGCCTTGTCCGCTAGCAAGCAATCGGGACGAGTTAGGCTTCCCGAAATTTCCGAAACACTTGCTTTTGACAAAATGCTCGAAAATTTAAAGAGTTACTCTCAAATAATTGTTGCCTACGAGCATAGCACCGCCAGCGCAAAAGAGGTTTTATCCGCCCTCGACAATACTCGCGACACCGCAATAATTGTTGGTAGCGAAGGCGGTTTTGACGAAACTGAAATCGCGAGCCTAGAAAATGTGGGCGCAAAAGTAATTAGTTTGGGCGACAACATCCTTCGTGCAGAAACCGCCGCCGTTGCCCTCACCAGTGCACTTTTATATCAATTCGACGCCTGGGGAAAGGGGAAGTAAAGCATAATTGATTTTTAAATGCTCGGTTTTTTATATCACTCGAAGTTTTAAAAAAAGTAAAAATTTAATGCGGAACAATCGTTAAATAAAAGATTTTAAAGAAGATTAAAAGGAAAAAATACATATGAAAATTTCGTTTTTAACATTAGGATGTAAAGTCAATCAGTACGAAGCCGACCAAATCGCGCGCACTTTACGGAGTCGTGGGTACGAGGTGAGTACAGAGCTAGAGCCCGCCGATGTGTTTATCTTATCTACTTGCGCGGTCACAAACGAGGCAGAGCGCAAATCAAGACAAATGATTTCGAAACTCGAAAAACTGTCGCCAAACGCCCGCATTATCGTGTGCGGGTGCGCCAGCCAAAACGACTCGAGCCAGTTTTTAGACAAGCCGAATGTTACGGTTGTAGTAGGTACTTCGGGCAAAATTTGGATACCCGACCTACTTGACCAAAAAGGCGATTACGTGGTCGAGCCCGCTTGCGAGTACGAGTATTTTGAGGAGGATGACTCGCACATAACCTCAACTACAAAGCGTACTCGCGCCTATGTTAAGATTCAGGACGGTTGCGACAACTATTGCAGTTACTGTCTTATTCCGTATGTGCGCGGGCACAGCCGTAGCCGCGACCTCGAGAGTATCATAGTCGAAGTGTTTAGACTGGCAAAGTCCCACCACGAAATCGTCTTAACTGGCATAAATCTTAGTGCTTGGGGCCAGGACATAAAGTCTGATTTACCAGCCCTTTTAGGCTCTCTTAGCACGATCAATGCCCGCATCCGCCTAAGTTCTCTGGAGGCAAATGTAGTTACCCCCGATTTAATCAAGGTGCTGACCTCGATGACAAACTTCTGCGACCACTTCCACCTTAGTATGCAGTCCGCGTGCGATAAAACTCTAAAAGCAATGAACAGGCGTTACACAGTCGCCGAGTTTAAGAAAAAGGTCGCTATGTTGCGTGCGGCATTTCCACGCGCTGGAATCACCACAGATATAATTGTGGGCTTTCCCGAAGAAACTGACGAAGATTTTGCCGAGACTATGAAAAACATTCGCGAAATTGGCTTTGCAGACATCCACATTTTCCCGTATTCGAAGAGGGAAGGCACCGTTGCCGCTGAAATGCAACAGGTAGACGGCGATACTGTAAAGAAACGTGTAGCGGAACTTAGTAAACTTCGAAACGAGTTAAAACTTGCCTTTTTGGAGCGCGAGCACGGCATGATTTACGAGGTGCTAACTGAACAGGAAAAGGACGGCTACATAGTAGGACACGCCCGCAATTATACTAAAGTCTACATTCCCATAGGTCAAGTGCCCGAAAATACACTCGCAAACGTGCGTATGGGCAAGCCCTACCTCGACGGCGTAAAAGGCGATGTAGTCGAAATTATAAAAGATGAATAAAATTATTTTAGAGTTTGGCGGTATTATTTTATCAACTGATAAAATTGATTAAGGAGGAAGTTATGGAAATATTAGGTTATGAACAAATTTTAGAAAAATTGAAGGCGTTAAAAAGCGAAATCAACCGTGTAAAGGAAATTAAAGAGCCCGAGGTCGCCCTTGCCGAGTTCGACAAAATCGATGACTTTTACAAAGAACAAAAAGCACTTTTAAAGGACATGACTTTGGTGCTAAGTTTTAGCGATGAGGTTAAGGCCGAAATCCAAGCGGTCATCGACGACATCGGTTATGAAATTGCAATGCTCGATGATGAATTTGAAAGTCGTGGCTGGGAAAACTAAAAAAGCGATTAAAAAGGAGTAAAATATATGGAAAATTGTGTATTTTGTAAAATTATTAGCGGGGAGATTAAGAGTAACATCGTTTACGACGATGAGGACTTTGTAATTTTCCCCGACCTTAACCCAAAGGCAAAACTGCACTACTTAGCCGTTCCAAAAAAGCACTTTGCAACGCTCGCCGAAATGGACGAGGCGGACTCTATGATGCTTGGTCGAATTTTAGGAAAAATTCCAATACTTTCGAGTAAATTAGGGCTTGAAAACGGATACAGGCTCATTATAAATCAAAAAGGCGAGAGTGGAAACGATGCAGGGCAGGAGGTTATGCACCTACACATTCACATTCTAGCGGGCGAGCGCTTGGAGATGTAGAATGGATGAGTTTGAATTTAAAAACACTCTGCTCTGTGGCACTACGCTATTTATTACTCTAACTTCGGGGTTTACGGCATTGCGCGCGGGGGCGGAAAGTGGCAATCTTTATCTAGGAGTGCTTGGGACCTCGGTTTGCCTTGCAGGCCTCGGGCTGTCATATAAAATTTTTAAAAAAGTAATGGAAAACGAAAGATAGAGACAGGTGGTAAATTATGAGTAACACTGAATACGAATATTCATTTAAGGTGAATTCCTTTGAGCCGATAGAAGAGTATTGTAAAAAGAATAATTACGATTTTGTATCAAAATCAAAGCAAACTCGCACAATTTACCGCAACCCAAACAAGACAATGGCGCGCATTACTATCAACGAAGCCGACGACAAAATCACAAAACAGCTCGATTTTAAGCAAGACAATTGGGTCGAGGGTGAGGTGTTAAAGGAATTAAAAGAGTCGCAGGCGATTGATTTTACCGACGATGAGGCAGTTGCATCAATTTTAGATTTCCTAAACTATAAAAAAGACAACACGATGATTCGCACTCGCACAGTTTATAAAACCAAGGGCGTAGAATTTGAACTCGACGAATATTCTAGCCCTTATAGCGCACTAGTTGTAGGAATTGAAGGGGACAAGGACCGCGTTGACGCTGTTTTTGAATCTATCAAGAAATATAGCATCTAACAAAAAACCGCAAGTTTATGAAAATTTTACTTGCGGTTTATTATAAAAAATGTAGGTAAGTAGCAAAAATTTGCGACTATAAAGCAAAAATCTACAGGATACCTGTAGATTTTTATATAAATAAGGTTATATACAAATTACTGTGCAACCTTTTTTGTTGGGGAAAGACTTGGTCGTCATCTAGTAAAATGCTCCCGCAAGGCGACCTTATGGCACATACTGCACACTCCTTAGTGCTGCTTGCTTCCGCACCTGACACGGTTCGTAGGGCAGTATTGCACAAGACCTTAACGTTCATCACAAAATACTAAACACGTGCCAAACCTAACGCACCACCGAGAAAGGCATTCGACCCTGCTAAAGCGGTTTGCAGGTACAGGGCACCGCTAGCTCCCCGTCTAGCACAGTAAAATTAGTTTACCACAAAGTTTTTAAAAAATCAAGCAATCTACAAAAAAATAATTTTGATTTCGCAAGATTCTTGACAAAGACTTGTATTTATACTATAATAATTTATATATTAAATAAAGGAAAGCGAAAAAATGAAAAAGTATGAAAAATTAAACAAAGAAGTCGAAAAGGAAAAGGCTTTGCGTAGATATGATAACCCCGAGTATCGCGAGGCAGTTAAGGAACGTATTGAAGACTATAATGACGCGATTCGAGAAGTAGAAAAAATCCCTAGTTATATTGGTAGGACCGATTTGCACACGGAGATTTTAGAGGATGCGCTTGACGATGCTATTGAAGCCTTTTGGGACTCACTCTATCGGTCTAGAGAAAAGGATGTTGGCATAGACAGTCTCTTGGAGAACGAAGTTAATGTATGTTATTCTCCAGTAAATGATGGGGGCAGGAAAATGAAATTTATAGATGCGTGCAAAGTTATTGATGGGAAATTTAGCGAAATTCGCTCATTTCTTGTACATACACTCGCTGGGGCAATCGATGACGCGCTAGAGCAGAATATTGATGAATATTATGAGACCAGAGAAAAATTAAGGAGTGAGCGCGATAAACTTAAAGAAGAGTTAGCTAGTGCTCACAAAACAAAGGAAGAACGCGACGAGAATATAAAGGCTTATTTTGAGGAAATGCAAAAATAGGGAATCATTATTCCCTTTTTATTTTATTAAAATAGCCGTAAATTATTGTTATTTTATGCCAAATATGGTAGAATTAAAAATACGAGGTATAAAAATATGGATATAAGAACACCAAAAGAATCAAACGCAATTAGATTTATAAATGCATATAATCAAATCGACCAAACTCTGCGCGCTGTGTATAATTTCAAGCGCAATATAACGTTTAGCGATATGATTAGGCGTGCAGTGTCGTTAAATAGCGTAGTTAGAAAGTATGAGGATAAACTAATCGACTACGCGCGCCTTAGAAACGCAATCATACATAACAGTAATGAGGAGCGAATTATTGCCGAGCCCCACGACGATGTTGTTCTCGAAATGGAGAGGATTGCCGACCTTGTCGCAAGGCCTCCACAAGTACTAGACAGTATCGCAACTAAAAATGTGTTAGTCCTCGACGGCGGAATTTCGTTAAAAAAGGCATTGGAAACCATTTATAAGACTGGTTTTAAGTCGATTCCCGTCTGCGATAACGAAACTATTGCTGGGGTAATTAATGCAGGTCGAATTGTAAATGTGCTCGGCATGCAGGTAGGTAATGGCGTAAATATTGATGACTTTGCATCAAAGACGGCGGTCCGCGATGTAATCTCGGAGCAGGATATCGGCAGGGTGTTTGCCATTCGCCCTAAAAATCTAACCGTACAGGAGGCACTCGACCTATTTTATAATAATAGACGCCTTCAAGCAGTGGTGCTGACTAAAAATGGGAGTAATTTAGAGCGTCCAATTAGTATCATTACCACCGCTGATATAATTGATTTAAATAAAGTGGTAGAAGACTACGATGTATAATAACAGAGGTAATTATGTTTAAAAAAGTTGACAGCAAAATGAATTTGCCTGAACTAGACAAAGAAGTGCTAGAATTTTGGGATAAGAATGATATATTTGAAAAAAGCGAAAAGGTACGCGAGGGTAATAAGCCCTTTGTGTTCTACGAGGGACCTCCAGGTATGAACGGGCTCCCGCACATCGGCCATGGTAGTACGCGTATTTACAAGGACACCGTGCTCCGCTACTACTCGATGAAGGGTAACAAGGTGCTACGTAAAGCAGGTTGGGACACTCACGGCCTCCCAGTTGAGCAAAAGGCCGAGAAGAATCTAGGGATAAAGAACAAGTTTGAAATCGAGGGCGTAGGCGTCCAAAAATTTGTCGACGAGTGTAAGCGCATCATAAACGAGTACGAGAACGAGTGGAAAATTGCCACCAAAAAGATTGGCTTTTGGGTAAATCTCGACGATGCCTATGTTACTTGTGACAATAACTATATTGAGTCTGTTTGGTGGTCGTTAAAACGACTATTTGAGCAGGGCGACATTTATGAAGGGTATCGCGTTGGGCCGTATTGTCCGCGCTGTGGCACGAGCCTTGCGAGTCATGAGGTGGCGCAAGGGTATGAGACAGTAAAAGACCGCACCGTGTACGTTAAATTTAAGTTAAAGGACAGAGAAAATGCTTACTTTTTAGCATGGACCACAACCCCGTGGACACTGCCTAGTAACGTTGCCCTTACCGTAAACCCCGAGTTTAGTTACGTAGAAATCGTGCCAAAAGATAGCACTGAACACTACATAATGGCAGAAAATCTGGTTTCAAAGCTCTTTGAGGAATACGATGTTGTGGCTAGGTTTACGGGCAAAGACCTCGAGTTTACCGAGTACGAGCCCTTGTTTAGCCTGCCCGAGACGCTCTTTGAGGACAAAAAGGCATACTATGTTACTTGTGCTGACTATGTTACGCTATCTGACGGTACGGGAATTGTGCACTCCGCGCCCGCCTTTGGTGTGGATGACTCAAATGTCGGCAACGCATACAACTTGCCTTTCTTAAAGCTTATCGACGAGAAAGGCTGTTTTACCGACGATTTGCCTAAATATGCAGGCAAGCGTAATATTGTAGCAAACGGCGAGATTATCGACGACTTAAAGGCGCGTGGGGTGGTTGTACGCGAGCAAATGTACGAGCACGAGTATCCGCATTGCTGGAGATGCCACACACCGCTTATTTACTACGCACGCAGTGGGTGGTTTGTCCGCATGAGTAAGTACCGCGAGGCGATGGTTAAAAACAATAACATGGTATCGTGGCACCCCGAGTCTGTAAAGGACGGACGCATGGGCAATTTCCTAAGCAACGCAATCGACTGGAACTTGTCGCGTGATAGATACTGGGGCACTCCGCTAAACATTTGGAAGTGTAACCAGTGCGGAAAACTCCACTCGGTAGGTAGCAGACAGGAACTATGCGACCTAACAGGTGCAACCGAGATTAAAGACCTGCACAAGCCCTACATCGACCAGTTTACATTCCCGTGCGAGTGTGGGGGTACCATGGAGCGCGTGCCACAGGTAATCGACTGCTGGTACGACTCGGGCGCAATGCCTTTTGCACAGTGGCACTATCCCTTTGAGAATGCGGACAAGTTTAAAGAGCAATTCCCCGCAGACTTTATTTGTGAGGCGCAGGACCAGACGCGCGGGTGGTTCTATTCATTGCAGGCAATTGGGACGACTATATTCCATACGACTCCATACAAAGCCGTTGTAATGTGCGGTCATGTTGCCGACAAAAACGGGCAAAAGATGAGTAAATCTTTGGGTAACGTTATCGACGTCAACGACCTAATCGACAAATATGGTGCCGACACAGTTAGATTCTATTTCTGCTCGAATTCAGCACCATGGTTTGGCCAAAAACTCGACGAGGACGGACTTGCCGAGGTGCAGAGAAAGACTATTTCGACTCTGTGGAACACATACTCCTTTTTTGTGCTCTACGCAAACCTCGATGACTTCAAGCCAACCCCGTTAAACGATTGCAAACTAAACCTAATGGACAAGTGGCTACTCTCGCAACTGAATGCCTTGGAGGCGAGAATTGAAAAGTATATGGCTGACTTTGACTTTACCACCAGCACGCGCGAAATTGCCGACTTTATCGACAACCTTTCTAACTGGTATGTCCGCCGTAGCCGTGAGAGATTTTGGCTCGACGGGGTGAATGAGGACAAGACCGCGGCCTTCAACACCTTATACTATGTCCTTATTGAATTGACCAAGATTTCGGCACCATTTATGCCGTTTATCAGTGATAATATTTACCAAAATCTCGCGACCGTGCTACCAAACAAGGTAGAGAGTGTCCACCTATGTGATTATCCGCAGGCAGACAAGAGCTTAATTAATGAAACCCTAAACGAGCAGATGCGTGAGGTAATTAAAATTGTAGAACTTGGGCGCGCCGCAAGAAATGCTAGCAGTATCAAAAACCGCCAGCCTTTGTCGAACTTGTATATTTACTCAACGCACAAGATTGACTTAAACCAAGACTTACTCGACATCGTCGCCGATGACCTCAATGTAAAAGAGGTTAGCATAATCGCGACACCTGAGAAGTACATTTCCTTTGAATTAAAGCCACAACTCAAAACCCTAGGGCCAAAGTATGGCAAGAATTTAAATATCATCCGCGAATACCTAAACAACTGCGATGCCTACGAGGTCGTTAACACCTTAGAGAGTGGTGGCGAAATTGTGGTAGACAAAGAGGAGGGAATTACTCTATCTAATGGCGACGTGCTAATATATCCACACAGCCTGCCTAACTTTACGGCGGAAACGGACGCTGGTATTACCATAATTTTGGATACCACTTTAACACAAGAGTTAATAAACGAGGGCTATGCGCGCGAGTTTATCAGCAAAGTGCAGAATTTGCGTAAGGAGTCGGGACTTGCGGTGGAGGATAACATTTTAGTACATTACGAAACAGACGACACTCTCTCTCATGTGCTCGATGAGTACAAATCTACTATTTCGAGTGTAATACTCGCAAATGAGTTGACACGCGGAAGTTTATTTGATAATGTAATTGTAGAGAATATAAACGGAATTGAGTGCAAAATAAGTATTCAAAAGGTATAGTTATGAGCGATATTTTAGAAAATAACGACAAAATGCTAGTTGCATATAAGTCGCAGGGCGAGAGTATGCAAGACTTTATCGCGCGCGTTAAGGCGGGGGATGAAAAGCTTGCCCCAATTTACGACCTCGATGATGTGGCGGGCGGAATTGTAGTATTTGCAAAGGACAAGCAGACCTATAAGACGCTTGCTGACTTTTACAAAAACGGCGAGTTTTCTCTTGAATTTCTAGCCGTTATAGTAGGGAAGCCCCAAAAGGAGCGCGATATGTACTCGGCATACATTGCCTACGACAAGGTCGAGCACAAACTCGGGCACGTTCCCATGCTTAACGCGGGGGCGGAACATATTGCGCTAGACTACGTAGTATTAAGTTCGGTGCAAAACATTTCGCTTTTGTCAGTAAAGGCTCGTAAGTATAGGAAGGGAAGTGTCAGGTTCATGCTTGCCGACCTAGGTACCCCCGTTTTCGGGGACAAGGTCTACAAGGGCGACACGCTTGCAAAAAACACGCACACTGCGCTAATTTTACACAGTGTCGGTTTCCCAGATATCGCTGGCGACGGGCACCGCACCTTTAAGGCAATGCCCCAAGAAGGCAAGCCTTGGACTTATTTTGATGTTGAACGACTAGTTAAAGTTTATTAAAAAGGGAGGAAATTATGGCAAAATCTGTTGGCGTAATTATCGCTAGGGTTGTCGTAGTACTAATTTTGCTCGCTGGTATCGCTGCATTAATTTACTTTTTGGTAATCAGGGGCGGGGATTCGCGAGGAAACACGTATGAAGAAATGGTGAGAGTTTTGACTTCGGAAAATCAAGCCACCTTTGAGCAAAATATAGGCGGATTGGAGTCGGGCGACTACTATACATACGCAAATACCGATGCGGGGAATATTAATTATAAAAATGTGTACCTCGCATATTATATGGACAGCCAAATTCTTGACGCATACAAGGACCTTCTTGTCTATGTCGGCGATGTTGATGGCGAGGTCATAAGGAACCTTGATAATTTAATTTCAAATTATGAAACGACCCTTGCAGAGGTGGTACACAGTCAGGAACTATTTAATACCACTCACGCGCTTTTGGGAAATGGCGGGCAAGATAATGAGTTGTATGCCGAGGTGTCTAGAAATTTTGGCTTTTTCCTAAACGATTTTATAAGACTTCAGGACATTTTCCACTCGATTGTGTCCCAAACCTTTAACTATGTAACCAGCCACTATTACCAAAATGTAAATCCATTTATCAGTCAAAAGTATGCGCAATCGTATGCCTTAAATATCCAATCAGGCCTAGTTAACACCGCACTAGATAGCGAATCGGGCGTTGGAAATACGTTATATCAGGACAGCATCGCCATGGCTAGATTTTATGTAGAGTGCAAGCAAACAAACTTTACGGAACAATCAAACTCAGGTCTAAACCTAGATGAATTTATTAGCCTTGTGTCAAACATGAGTTATGATTTTACCGAATTTTACAATGCCGTAGACAAATCTAGTTATTTTAATAGCGCAAACGACGAATTGAAGGCTCAGTTGCGTATTGTTGCCGCTGGGCTTGGGTTGTCGGGGAGGTTATAATGAAGAAAATAACTATTTCTAAACCGATTTTCGGTTTAATGGCGATTGCAATGTTTTTGTGCTCCATTCCGCTTTTTAGTGGTTGTGGAGAAACGCAGTATACATACTCCGAGTTCCAACTTGCATATCAAGACTATGTCGAGGAATACAAGGGCGAAATTTTTGATGAAAACGGATACATTGACATAATCTATGAAAACGACCAAATGAATACCTACATTAGGCGGACTGACCTTGATACTAAACTTACAAAAGTTACTCGTCTAATTGGTGATACAAATAGTGACCAGGCAATTTTTGAACCCACGTTAAAGGCTACCATGCTCTATGTCCGCAATTACATTAATGTTACCACAGGTATAAATGTACCCACTTCAGCCAGCACTTCGTTATACAACAGTCTTCAAGACTTAATAAATGCCACCGATGACTTCGTTTACAGCAAAAATCGCTTTGATAATAAGGGTACGTTCTATATAGGTGAAGATGGTAAACTTAACGCAATTGACCAAACATGGTTAGAGGAATTATTAGATGATTACGCAAATCTAGTAGTAACTGCTAACAACTTCTCAAAGCAGTTTATCGACGCTTTTGAGCGTTATAATGTGAGCGACGACACGGCTACTAGACCCGATGGTAGGCCAGCAATCGGCAGTATTGACAAGTTCTTCTTAAAGTCGTTAACTTCACTTGCAGATGTTTATATCAATGTATATTTGGTTAATATTTACGATAAGTCTGGAACCACATCGATTACTGTTGACAACGGTGGTACCGCTGGTTTTGAATATGTAGAGGCCTATACATATCCAAACTATTGTGCTGATATAAATAGTGCACTTGATTCCTATATGGACATTGCTGACACCATCCAGGCTTTTGAAAATAAAGAGGGCACCCCCACATCTCAAGAACAGTCTGCAATTACAACCTTCAATTCCGTTAGAAGCTATGAATATATCTTCCAAAACGGGTACGAGATGACCTTGGAGGCCTTAAAGCACTACGATGCATCCGAGGAGAATGTGGAAAACTTAAATACTACCGAATTAGGTTACAGAGCAATTGTTACAGATTTCTTTAATTGTGAATACAAGAATCTAACAAATATGCTAAACGAACTCTCCGAAAAGATTGTTTTAGCATCCTAAAATTATAAAAAACTGCCTAAATTTTATGCATTTGCATACCTAAAAACATAATTTTTTAAATTTTTTAGGTCAAAATGGGCAGTTTTTTGCTTATTTTTAGCCTAAAATTCAATTTGTCAAGCAAATTTGCATATTTTTTTAAAAAAAGGTATTGCATTTTTTAAAACTTTATGCTATACTACCAATGTAGCTGGTCGGGCGGCCGAATTTGCAACCGCAAATTAGGAAAGTCCGAGCACAGCAGGGCAAGGTGCAAGATAACATCTTGTGGAGGCGACTCCAAGGAAAGTGCAACAGAAATAAACCGCCGCTAATTTGTCTATTTTTGTGTTTTTTGATATTAAGTATCATACCTCCTATTTTTTCACAAAAAGTTACAGCGGTAAGGATGGAAAGGTGGTTTAAGAGACCACCGGTACGGATAGTGATATTTGTACGCTCTGTAAACCCCACCTTGTGCAAGATAAGGGGGCAAATAAGAGTTGCCCGCTCGCTCCCGCTATACATCGCTTGAACACTTTGGCGACAAAGTGTCTAGATAGATGGCCGTCCTCGACAGAACTCGGCTTACAGACCATGCTACAGGGTGGGGTGTGTTTAAAATTGAAAAATTTTAAACACACTCTTTTTATTTCTCTTTTTATGGCAATAATCAATATATGATTAGTATAATAATTTCTAGTATATTGGTTACTGCCTTTTCTTTACTTATTCTTTTTAAGTTTTTAAATAAGCCAATAATATATAGCACAAGAAAATTACATTCAAAAGTGTGTGGGTATCGGCTTAGCACGATTTTTTTTAATAGTAATGCAAAACTTATAATTGTGCCCAATATCGTGGTAGCACTAATAGTAAAAAATACGAAACTATTATTCTCTTTCGACAAATGTGAAGATATGTTGTGCAATGAAAATCGTGCTTTTATGCGTATTAAAAATTTTTTACTCGTTTTTGATAAAAATTGTATAAAGATTAAAGGTAATGGCCAATTTAACTTTTCAGTAACAAGGCCCAATAGCAAATTTACATTTGACAGCAGACATCAAGCGTTATCTATTGAAAAACAGAAGTTAATTTTTACAGGCTTTAAAAATCTCGAAGTGCAGGGTGGCAGAGTTTTGTCTTTTAATGGTGAAATCAATAATGAGGCAAGTATTAATTATGAAGATCTTAAACTAAGAGCGGTTAGACAAGAAAACAAGCAAATTTTAACAGAATATTTTGGCTTTATTGATACATCAAATTGGGAAAGCATTCCTAAGTTTAATATAACTTTATCGCCCGAAAACGCGTTAAAGAGGAGATATCTTAGCGAATTACTCGATTCTAAAAATTTAAAAATCTACATTCCAAAAACCAAGAACAGTTTATTTTTAGAAAAGATTGGTCGTGAGTTTTGTTTTACCAAATGTTTTTTGAGTTTAGATAAACTGGGGTTGTCCAAGATTTTGCGATTCAGCCGTAGCAAGAATACGTTATTTATTAAAGATTTGCTCACTAATTTCGAAATCGTTATCAAGGTTAATGGTGATTTTTCGTACTCACAATGTGTTATTCTAAAAGAAATGTTTTTGTACATCAGTGCAACAGAAAAAAGAAAGGCAGTTGTTGAAATATTGCCAAAGGTAATAGAAAATACTTTTTTATTTAGTGAATTAATTAAAGGAGAAGGGGGTAGATTTCCCAAAAGTGTATCAATTAATTCATTTTTGTATAATTTAAACAGACTTACACTACATGGCGTTTACCTTTGTATAGACACATTATTTAGTCTACTCAATCCTACATTTTTAAATGTAAATCAGCAGTTTTTGTTGGCGAATTTATTAATAACTTATATTAATGTATTTGAAAGGTATGACTTACTAGGGCGTAGCGATGTAAAAGCTTTGCTCTACAACTCGCTAAGTAAAAATTTACAAGCTATAACCTTACAAAAGTGCGTTTATTTTAAGAAAATTCTCCCATATATTACAGATGACGCTCTCAGTAATCGCGTTCTAGATGCTGTTTTAGATAAAAAGACGATAAAGAAGAGTATGGAATATGAGTATTACTTAAATGTAGTTTTGGGGCTAAGATTAAGCGGAACGAAATTGTTTTTAGAACCAGATATTGATGCTCGATTTAATATTGAAATTTTTATGCATGGACATAACATTCATTTAATTAAACAAGGCTTTGGGCGTAATTTAAAAGTTGAAAATATAGTAATGAGTGGGGTGGAGTTTTTAGATTTAGTAGAGTATCCTAGTAACTTTATAATTGAATTTATATAGGTTGCAATTTAGGCGCAAATGTGATAAAATATAGGTACGAGGTAAATATGGATTTATTTGATGTCAATACAAAACAAAATGCGCCCTTGTACGAAAGAATGAGGCCAAATACTCTAGATGAGTTCGTGGGACAGGAACATATAGTTGGGAAAAATAGTCTACTCCGTCGTGCTATCATGAGTGATATGTTAGGTAGTTGTATTTTCTACGGACCACCAGGGACAGGGAAGACAACCCTAGCGCATATCATTACAAACACCACCAACTCTAACTTTGTAAAATTAAACGCAGTGTCTAGTGGTGTGGCAGATGCAAAAAAGGTTATTGATGAGGCTAGAAAAGATTACCAGTTATTTGGTAAAAAGACCTATTTATTACTAGATGAGTGCCACCGTTGGAACAAGGCGCAGAGCGATAGCGTGTTGTCTGCGATTGAAGAGGGATGCATCGTCTTTATCGGCTCGACCACTGAAAACCCGCAGTTTTCGATGACACCTGCAATTGTATCGCGTTGTCGAATCTTTGAGTTCAAGCCTTTGTCCGAAGAAAACATTATAAAGGCACTTGAAAGGGCGGTTGCGGACAAAGAAAGGGGACTTGGCAAGTTAAATATTGTGCTTACGGACGAGGCAAAACACCACTATGCGTGGGTAAGTGCAGGCGATCTGCGTACGGCTCTTGGGGCACTCGAACTTGCCGCTAGAACAACGCCACTAGATAAAGATGGGCGAATTGTAATAGATAAAATCGTTGCGGAGCAATCTATTCAGTCAAAGGCTTTAAGTGTCGATGAAAATATATTTTACGATATGTTGTCGGCGTTTTGTAAGAGTTTGCGTGGTAGTGATGCCGAGGCTGCGCTTTTTTGGAGTAATCGCTTAATTTCAGCAGGGTGCGACCCGTTAATTATTGCGCGCAGGCTTATGGCACATGCGAGTGAAGACGTTGGTATAGCGGATAGTAATGCACTACTGCTTGCGACTTGCGCCTTGGTCGCTGTCAAAAACCTAGGAATGCCTGAAGGGAATATTCCGCTTTCTCATGCGATTATTTACGTTTGCGAAGCACCTAAATCAAATAGCGTAATAACTGCCCTCAATCGCGCAAAAAAAGATGCTGAAAGTTATCGAAATGATAGAGTCCCCGAGCATTTAAAAAATTATCATATAGACAAAAATGCGCCCAAATATAAGTATCCACACGATTTTGGAGGCTATGTATATCAACAATATATGCCCGATGGTCTACAGGATAGAGTTTACTATGAGCCAAGCCAAAATGGTCGAGAAAAGGATTTTAAACGCAAAAAAGTTTGGAAAAAGTAAAAAACATTTGACAAATATTGTTTGTTTTGTTATAACAATACAAGTCTTATCAAAGGAGAATAAAAATGGAACTAAAAAAAGTAGAAGCCTTGAAAGGCACAAAAACAGAACAAAACTTGATGACTGCGTTCGCTGGCGAGTGCCAGGCGCGTTCGAAATATGACTTCTTCGCTTCAATCGCAAAGAAAGAAGGTTTTGTGCAGATTGCAAACTATTTCACTGAAACAGCAAATAACGAAAAAGAGCACGCAAAAATCTGGTTTAAGTTGTTCCACGGAATGGGCTCGACCGCAGAATGTTTAGAGTGGGCAGCTAGTGGGGAGAACTACGAGTGGACCGATATGTACAAGCACTTTGCTGAGACCGCTAGGGAAGAAGGCTTTGAGGAAATCGCAAACCTCTTTGATGGTGTGGCTGCGATTGAAAAGAGCCACGAGCAACGCTTTAAAGACCTACTCGCTAATGTGAAGACTGGAGAAGTTTTCGCAAGAGTGGATGAGATGGAGTGGGTTTGCCTTAACTGTGGAAACCACTATTTCGGCAAAGAGCCTCCAGAAGAGTGCCCTGTGTGCAAGCATCCAAAGTCTTATTATGCTTTATTAAAGAAAGACTACTAATACTTAAAAAAGTCTCCAAACATAATTTGGGGGCTTTTAAATTTTTTCTAGCAAAAGCATAAGTTTGAATGCAATTATCGAATGTCTATCCATTTTAAGTGAAAGTCTCATAGAATGCTAAAAGCAATTTGTTGTAGTTTATCAACAAGAAATAATTAATTCTTTCTATTTTATAAAACTTCTATACTAAAATATAAAAACGTGGAATTTACCAAGTAAAATTATATTAATCTAAGATATTATAAAGTTTTTCGATTTTTGGCTAAATTTGTTTGATTATTTTTACGAAAATAGATATAATAACAATGAAGTATTTAAATGAAGGAGATTTCTTGTGTACAAACAGGGGAACAATTTATTAAGAAAAGTTTGGCCACTTTTTATTGTGGCAATGATTGCACTCCTAGCCGTTTCTGGCTACTCAGCACTTAATCCCAAGTCAACCGTCAGTGCTGTCGCTGGAAGTTTGACATTGAATTGTAGTGAATTATCCTCATCATTTGCTAATAATGCTATTATTGTCGTGCAGGCAATTGATACTAGCGGTCAAATTGTAGAAAGCCATTATTATAACATAAAAGCGGGTACAACAGATGGTAGCTCTACAGCTACTAATAATATAGTGTTTTCAAATTTGCAACAAGGCGTTGATTACAGTCTATATTTTATGCTTCCATCATTTTCTGAGTTAACAATATGGGATTCTAGTGATAATAGCTTTGAAACAAATTATTTTCAATTTAAAATGGGTGCCAATATCCAATATGATTTGGTGTTAAATTTATGGCAAGACTCCTGGTTCTCGGATACTACGGTGGTGTAGGCAAGCTAAAATTAATTAATATTTCCTTTTTACACTCTCTCAAATAAAGAGGGTGTTTTTTGTTTGAGCTTTAAGCCTAAATTAAATATAAACTTGCAAAAATTTAATTTCTCGGTGTATTAAAAAGTAAAATTGCATACACTAGGCTTAAATTGAAGGAGAGATTATGTGGGAGTTTGAACTAATTTGCGATTTAAAGGACGCCAAATATATGCGATACATACAGGACAAACTCGCCGAACCCATCTCGCAAGCGGGCGGGGTAATGGCAACGGTGGCGGATAGAGAGTATATATATCTCTCACTAGGCGTGAAACTTCAAAATATGCCAGCTGTAAAAACCCAATTGCGCTTGATTTTGACCGAAGTGTTTTGCCAATTAATGAAGTACGATTTTTTAAAAGAAAATATCGACCTGCCTAGCGAATTGCCAGATTATGCAGAAACTTTTTTGAAGGTCTGCACATATTTCGACCGTGAAACCGAACGGCACATGGTCCTAAAATTATTAAAATTGAGTGGTAAAAAATTGAATTTGAAGAGCCTGCTGTACTTCCGCATGCAAGGCCTTATAAGTAAATGGAGCGAACTCTGTGAGCTGGCAAACCAAAACTCCATTACTATTCTAAAAAAGGACAATTTCATTGAGTTTTTGCGCTTTCTGCTTGGTAGCATTGACTCAAAGTGCCAAAGCGTGATTTTGGAACTAAAAGACAAGTGCCTAATCTACCATGACCAAGAGAGCGATTTTGACATAATAACTTCTATTGATGTAAATGACGGCTACGATATTTTATCAAAACTTATTGATTTAAACCCTTATTTAATAAAAGTGCACAAGAGCGAATCTGGTGGCGAAATCGTGTCTTTATTGCGTTCTGTGTTTGATGATAGAGTTGAAGTCGGAAATTAATAAAAACTGTTGACAAAATTAAATTACAGGAGTATAATAAAATAAATCATAGTGTGAGAGAGGACAAGTAGTGTGTTCACACCGCTATACAGAGAAATTTCGCCTTGGCTGAGAGCGGGATTAGTAGGGGGAGCATACGAAACCACCTTTTGACTATTGCGCGACTCAGGCGTTATTGAGAAATTTGAGTGGCCTTAGGTTACCTAGGGCAAGAAAGGTGGAACCGCGGGGTTGACTCGTCCTTTTGTATAGGGCGAGTTTTTTGTTATTTAAAAGGAGAAAATGTATGATTATTTTAATAAAAGATGGCTCTAAATTAGAAATGGAAGCGGGCGCAAGCGTAATGGATGTCGCGAAAAAGATTAGCGAAGGGTTAGCGCGCAACGCAATCGCGGGAAAAGTGAACGGCAAACTCTGCCAACTTGCTACCAAAGTTGCGGAGGGCGATCTAGTCGAGATTGTTACTCTAAAGGACAAGGAAGGGCTTGAGGTCTTTCGTCACTCTTCTGCGCACATCCTGGCACTTGCTGTTAAGAGATTGTACCCAAATACCAAGATTAGTATAGGCCCCGCAATCGAGAACGGCTTTTACTACGACTTCGATTTTAAAGAGCCAATAGGGCAGGATGATTTGCCTAAAATTGAAGAGGAAATGGGCAAAATTATTAAGGAAAAAGTGCCTTTTGAGAGAATGGAAGTTACGCGAGCAGAGGCGCAAAAAATTTTTACCGAACTTAACGAGCCATATAAACTCGACATCCTGGAGGGAATTCCTGATGATGAGGTTTTGACTATTTATAAACTCGGCGAACTTGTCGACTTATGCCGTGGGCCACACCTTGATGATATCAGCATCATAAAGGCCTTTAAGTTGCAGTCAGTGACTGGCGCATATTATAAGGGCGATGAGCACAACAAGATGCTAACTCGTATATATGGTACTTCATTCCCGAAAAAGAGCGAACTCGATGAGTATCTAACTATGCTTGAAGAGGCTAAAAAGCGCGACCACCGCAAGTTAGGAAAGGAACTGGGCCTGTTCTTTATCAGCGAGTACGCCCCAGGTATGCCATTTTATATGCCTAAGGGTATGATACTTAAAAATGAACTAATCAAGTACTGGCGCGAAATTCACAAAAAGGCAGGGTATGTCGAAATTGAGACCCCGACCGCCATGAGTAGGGAGTTGTGGGAGGTCTCGGGCCACTGGGACCACTATAGGCAAAATATGTATACCTTTAAGGCCGATGAGGACAAGGACTACGCTATAAAACCTATGAACTGCCCAGGGTGCATGCTCTTTTATAAGGAGAACATCCACTCATACAAGGACCTTCCGCTCAGAGTCGGCGAATTGGGTAAAGTACACCGCAGAGAGGCTAGCGGTACACTGCACGGCTTGTTTAGAGTCCGCGCATTTACCCAGGATGATGCACACATATTTATGTTGCCCGAGCAAATCGAGAGCGAAATTGCAAACGTCCTAAAACTTGTCGATGAGGCATATAAAGTCTTTAATTTAAGTTATACTTTGGAACTCAGCACCATGCCCGAGGACCACATCGGCGATGTAGCAGACTGGGAAAAGGTGGAGACCGCACTCAAAAACACGCTTAAAAATCTCGGCAAAGAGTACTCAATAAACGAGGGCGACGGCGCATTCTATGGCCCGAAAATCGATATTCATATTAAAGATGCCATTGGTAGAACTTGGCAGTGCGGTACGATTCAACTCGATATGCAGTTGCCAAAGCGTTTTGAACTATACTATATTGATGCCGACGGCTCAAAGCAAGAACCGATTATGATTCACCGCGTGATTTACGGCTCAATTGATAGATTCTTGGGTATAATGACCGAAAACTTTGCAGGCGCATTTCCATTGTGGCTCGCTCCAGTACAAGTGCAAATTATTACTATTTCGGAAAAGCAAAACGACTACGCACGCGAGATTGCGGAGAAGTTAGATAAGGCAGGTATTAGAGTAGAGTTTGATGAGCGCAACGAAAAGGTAGGCTACAAGATTCGTGAGGCACAACTCCAAAAAGTGCCTTATATGGTAGTCATTGGCGATGAAGAAATGGCAGAAAACAAAATTTCTGTTCGCCACCGTAAAGCAGGTGATTTAGGGAAATTCAATTTAAGTGACTTCGTAAAATCACTTCAACATGAAATCGATACAAAAGAAATTAAGTAAAAATTTAGCACACTTAAAGTGGTGAAAACTACATAAAGTGTGCTTTTTTATTAACAAATGACTCAGCCAATAATCTGTAATAGCAAAATACACCTATGATGTTTGGGGAAATCATATAGTTAAATATTTGGATAATAGTGGTAATTTTGTTGCAACGGAAACAGATTTTTGCTATAATGATATTAGCAATATAAATAGGTTTATTGCAAATAAAAACCCGTTCCGTTACCGTAGCTACTATTACGATTTTGAAACAGGCTTATACTACCTAAACTCTCGCTACTATGATCCTGAGATTGGCAGATTTATTAACATTGATGATATTTCTGTTCTTAATGTAACTAACATTGCTTTGAATGGTGTTAACCTTTATGCATACTGCTTAAACAATCCTGTAAACGAAGTTGATGAAAATGGATATTTCTTAAGTTTCTTGATTGGTATGTTAATAGGAGCACTTATTGGAACTGTCATAGGTGCTGCTTCATATGGGATTTCATATCTATACAAAGGCATAACAACTGGGAATTGGGAATTTAATGCAGCAGAATTTTTAGGAAGCGCGCTCGGTGGATTAATTGGTGGTATGTTCTCAATAATTCCAGGTGTGGGCTCTTATATTTCAGCATTCGTTACAGGTCTTGTAACCAATGTACTAACTGATGCTTTTAGTTCTGTTATGTATGGAACTGAATTTAACTTGGGAACATCTCTATTAAATGGTGCAAAAGCAGGAATCTTATCTATGGTATTTGTAGGTGTAATGAATACACAATATGCAATAAAAGGATTAACTTTTGGACGAGGTAGTTGGAGCGCTATTTCTAAACAAATGTACACAAAATTTAGAAGGAATATTATTAAAAAAATTTCTGGAAAAACATTTGGTAAAATGTTAGGATTATCATTTTACGAATCTTCTATAGATATTTTTTATAATACATTTAAAGTTTAAAGGTTGTTAAATGAAAAAACGAATTTTTATACCAGTTTCAGTGGGCTTTGCTTTTTTAAATATCTTTTTTGGGGGATTAACTATTGCTATATTAGCTTCATTTATTTTATGGTTAATGGGAAAGATTCCTGGTGTAGAACCCATCACTGCACCATTTGTTGTACTAGCAATTATTTTTCTATTATACACCTCAATAAGATTCTTACTATGCTTTAAAATTCATTTAAGACAAAACGATGTAATCACATTTGGTGATGGATTACCCAAATTTGAAAAAATTCAATATAGATGTACAGTAAATTACAAATACATCCAATCAATAGCAATAATTGCTAGCGAAAAAAATTCTAAAAATCAAAGCATTCAACTTGCTTGGGTATCATCTTCAATGCCCAAGAAGTATTTAGAATTCACATTAATAAATACCAAAAAGAAACAACGAATGTGTATAAATTATTATAATAAAAAACAAATAATAAAAATGCTAAAATACATCAATGAAAATATGCAAGAAATAGGCAATGAAAATAAATTGAATATCGATGAAATAATGCAAGACTGGTATATTTATGGTGGATACAATCGAGAAGATTTACAACTGAAACGCGGAGAAAAAATTCGTAAAAAAACTAAAAAACAAAAAGCAGAAAATATAATAAATCAAGAAAATAAAAATATAATTACTTATATAGATAGTGAAAAAACGATAGATAATTCAGAGAAAAGTAATTAAAGGTTTAGAAAACAGTATTGCAAACAAATACAAGCATAGAGTAACTTAAAAGTTACTTAGTTTAAACACACGAAAAAACAATTAATATTGTATAAAAGAAGTAACTTTTAAGTACTCCTTGTTTTAAAATACCTTAAAATTAAAAAATTTTATATAAAAAGGAGTAAATATGGAAGATTTTAAAAATAGAGAAAGTCAATATATAAATCGTAGAAAATTGACTATTGTATCACAAACCCCTACCGAATTGGTAGTAGACATTACTCGTAACGAAGGTGAAATTGAGGTGGCAGGCAGTCCAATTGATGCTACTACAATGAATGCCTTTAATACGCAAATAAACTCTGCGGTAAATAATGCATCCGCTGCTCTACTAAAAGCGAATGAAGTGGAAACTACCGCAAACTCTGCGAAAAGTATCGCAGAAACTGCCAGCAGTAATGCAAGTAACGCGGTAACAACGGCTAATACTGCGGACACCAATGTACTATCGAATGCGCGGACTGCTATTTATTGGTTTTAAATAGCTATTAAATAATTTAAAAGGGTAATAATTGCGCTAGAAAAAACGCTAATTTAATTTATTTAGCACAAAATGCGTTTAAAAGTTTGCAAAAAAACTCATAATATGGTATAGTTTCATTAACAAATCTTTTGCATATTTAGAGGTAATAATGGCGCGTAAAATGGGACTTGACCTTGGCGATGTAAATATCGGGATTGCGTTTAGCGACCCGTTAGGTATGTTTGCCAGCGGTTTTCTAAACTACCGTAGACAATCTATGGAGCAAGATTTGGAGTACTTGGCTAATCTAGTTAAGGAAAAAGATGTCGATGTGATCGTTGTTGGACTGCCTAAGAATATGGATGGCACCGACGGGGAGAGGGTAAAGTTTACCTACGACTTTTGCGAACAACTCTCAAAAGTAACTCCCGCAAAAATCGTCTATCAGGATGAAAGGCTTACAACAGTAAGTGCCGAAAAAATGCTGATCGAGGGTGGCGTCCGCAGGGAAAAACGCAAGACAGTCATCGACAAAGTCGCCGCTAGTATTATTCTGCAAAATTATTTGGATAAGAAAATTTAAAGGAGATGAAAAATCATGGCAAAAAAGGAAGAAGAATTAGACAACCCAATTCTACAATTACTAGACCCAGACAACAATGACCCGATTATACTCTACGATGAAAATGAGAAGCCTGTTGAATTTGAGCAAATCGCGCTAATTCCTTATAACGAGAAGTTGTACGCTATCCTAAAACCAGTTAACAAAATGGATGGTGTTGCTGATGATGAGGCAATTGTATTTTCATTCGAAGAGGATGATAACGAGGATCAACTACTCGTAGTTGAGGAAAGCGATGCTGTCATTGACGAAGTATTCGCAATCTACAACAAGCTCTTAGAA
This sequence comes from uncultured Clostridia bacterium, assembly GCA_944381215.1. GTDB lineage: Bacteria > Bacillota > Clostridia > Christensenellales > UBA1242 > UBA7867. The sequence continues at coordinate 55,595 of CALWKF010000002.1, read as the reverse complement.
GAGCAGGGAATCGCCGAATAATAGGCGACCTGCTTTTTTATATCAAATGTGCCTTAATTACAAGGGAAAATTAAAACATTTTAGCCTAAAAATTAAAAAATATTCTAAAAAATTTAGACTTATTATATTTAAAAAACAACTTGAATAAATAAAAAAGAACATAGTTTTCTATGTTCTTTAAATTATTTACGATTACGCTTTCTAGCGGCCTCGCTCTTTTTCTTACGCTTTACGCTAGGCTTTTCGTATGCTTCGTGCTTGCGCAAATCACCGATAATGCCGTCTTTTTGACACTTGCGCTTAAATCTCTTCAATGCGCTCTCGATTGATTCGTCCTTGCCAACTACAACCATTGTCATCGCTTCTCACCACCTTCGCGTAAAAATTTAAGTATATTTTGCCATAAATTACAGGTTCTGTCAAGTATTTTATGAATATTGGTATTGATTTTTTGAAATAGTATTTACTTTTATGCAAAGTTTTGTTAAAATATTACAAAAAAATGGTGGGTAGATTAGTCAAGGAGAAGTAAATGTTATCTAAAATCAAAACTTTGGGGCTTGTGGGGATTAATGGCTACAACGTAGTCGTAGAGGCAGATGTAAATAATGGTATACCTAGGTTTGACATCGTGGGCCTACCAGATACCGCGATAAAGGAAAGTAAGGAGCGCATCCGCAGTGCAATCAAGAATTCTGGCCTAAAATTCCCAATGTTGAAACTGACAATAAACCTTGCGCCCGCAGACACGAAAAAGGAGGGTCCTATTTACGACCTGCCAATCGCGGTGGCACTGCTTGTGTGCACGGGCGAGATAAGAAACGAGGATATATCAAATTACACATTTGTGGGCGAGTTGAGTCTGGATGGTTCTACTAGAAAGGCAAACGGTATACTCCCGCTACTTATTTCGGCGCGCGACTTGGGGCACAAAAAGGTGTTTATTCCCGCCGAAAACGCAAACGAGGCAAGTTTTATCGATGGCATCGATGTGTACGGTGTCAAGAGTTTAAGGGAAGTCGTAGCATTCCTAAACGGCGAAATTATGCTAACTCCTATATTAAAGCGCGATTTTTACAGCCAGCAAATACTCATTGATGACAAGAACGACTTTTGCTATGTCAAGGGGCAGAGAACGGCGAAGCGTGCTATGGAAGTTGCTGCTGCTGGCGGTCATAATATGATGATGATTGGGCCACCAGGCGCGGGAAAAACCATGCTCGCTAGGTGCTTGCCGAGTATTTTGCCTTCCATGACCTTTGAGGAGGCTCTCGAAGTTACAAAAATACATAGTATCGCAGGCATCCTTGACTCCCACGAGGGAATCGTATGGCATCGCCCGTTTAGGTCTCCGCACCACACAACTACCGCCGTAACTCTTACTGGTGGCGGAAATAGGAGTAAACCTGGCGAAATCAGCCTCGCACACAACGGCGTATTGTTTCTCGATGAATTGCCCGAGTACAACCGTAAAACCTTGGAAACTCTAAGGCAACCACTCGAAGACGGAACAATTACTGTCGCTCGCGTGAACTCTACAATCGAGTATCCAGCGGAGTTTATGCTGGTTACCAGTATGAACCCGTGCCCGTGCGGAAATTATGGCTCCAAAACGCGCGAATGCCGTTGTACACCTACACAGATTCACAAGTATCTCGAAAAATTAAGCGGGCCGTTGATGGACAGAATCGACATTCATGTCGAGGTCGACGGCGTAACATATGACGAACTCGCCGATAAGTCGAATTTAGAGGAAAAGAGTACCGATATTAGAAAGAGGGTAAACCGCGCCCGTGCTCGCCAAATTGAGCGGTTTAAGGGTACCAAAACCACGTGTAATGCCAAGATGACCTCACAGCAGGTTAACGAGTTTTGCGTGCTGAATGAGGAGTGCCAAGAGTTAATAAAAGAGGCTTTTCAAAGCTTCAACCTCTCCGCGCGTGCGCACAATCGTATTTTAAAGGTCGCTAGAACCATTGCCGACCTCGATGACAGCGATGAAATTGAGTTGTATCACTTGGCAGAGGCAATCGGGTACAGGGCACTAGATAAAAAGTACTGGGTATAGTTATGCAAGATTTAGAAAAAGTATTTTTATGGCTATCGCTATCGGATATGCCCGTTAAGAAGTTATACGACTTTGCGCTCTCTTTTGAAAATATTGGCGATATGTTACACATTCGCACCTATGATAATCACATCATGCAATATTTGTCTGGAAAAGAATTTCAGGACCTAGTTACACTGCGAGATAATGGTAGACTTGAAAATTTAATCGAGTATTTAAGCACCTCAAAAATAAAATATACAACACTAAATAGCCCAAATTACCCAAAAGTGTTTTATAACCTTGACATTCCTCCGTTTGTGGTATATTATATAGGAAATCTCGAATTATTAAATACTAGAAGTGTAGCAATAGTAGGCTCGCGTGCGTGCTCTCGTTATGGTGCCGAGCAAACACAAAAGTTTGCTTGTAAACTTGCCGAGGCGGGCTTTACTATTGTCAGTGGTCTTGCCGAAGGAATTGATGGTAATGCGCATATTGGTACGTTACGTGCAAAGGGCAAGGCAATCGGTGTGCTTGCTGGTGGGCTAAAATATATTTATCCCGCAATCAATGTGCAACTTGCCCGCGATGTCGTCAATAGCGGTGGAGTTATTATTTCGGAGAAAGCACCTGATGTGAATCCCAAGAACTTTACCTTTGTTCAGCGCAATCGTTTGATTGCTGCAATTGCCGAAGGCGTGTTTGTGCCCGAGGCTGGCGAGAAGAGTGGTGCGTTGCATACCGTAAACTTTGCCCTTGATATGGGCAAGGACGTCTTTGCGCTCCCTGGCAACATTGACAGTCGCACAAGCGTTGGCACAAACATGTTAATAAAACAATTTTACTCATGCTGTGTTACGACTCCCGAAGAAATTGTTGCCACGCTGAACGAGTCGTATGAGTTAGCACACTTAGGAATTGAAAAGAGTATTGAAACCAAACCTGTCGACAAACTGGCCACCCTCAAACCAGAGGAGCGGGCAATTATTGAGGCCTTGTCGATAGAGGAGCAACATTTCGACTCAATTTTAGAAAAAACTAAAATAGATGCAAAAAAGTTGGTCGGATTGTTGACAACTTTGGAAATTCGTGGTTTAATAAATAAGTTACCAAGTAATTTTTACAAATTAAAGGATTAAGGGTTATGTACTATCAAATGCTATTGTTTTTATTTGTTGGCTTTTGGATAATCAAGTGGCTAGCCAGCAGATAAAGCGCGCTTTTTAGGAGGTATAAATGAAATTAGTAGTTATAGAAGGTCCTGGTAAACGAGATACTATAAAGAAGTATTTAGGCTCGGACTTTGAAGTTTTTGCGACAAAAGGGCATATTAGAGATTTACCAGTGCACGGATTTGGTGTAGATATAAATAACGGCTTTGAGCCAAAATATGAAATTATAAACGATAAAAAAGATGTGATAAAGGCTCTAAAAGATAAGGCAAGCAAAGCCGAGCGTATCTTTATCGCAACCGACCCTGACCGCGAAGGTGAGGCGATTTCGTGGCACGTTGCATACGTATTGGGACTTAATCCTAATGAAAATATCCGTGTCGAGTTTAACGAGATTTCAAAAAATGTCGTAAATCACGCGATTGAAGTACCCCGTAGCATCGACATTAATCTCGTAAACGCACAGCAGGCGCGCAGAGTGTTAGATAGGCTGGTAGGTTACAAACTTTCGCCCATTTTGTGTAAAAAAATTCAGCCAAAACTCAGTGCTGGTAGGGTGCAGTCGGTTACCTTGAAATTGGTGGTCGACCGAGAGCGCGAAATACAGAGTTTCAAGCCTGAGGAGTGGTGGGCGATTACCGCGAATCTCTCAAAACTCAGCGAGCCAGATAGACATTTTAATGCAAGCTTAGTCAACAAAGACGGCAAGAAATTTAAGATTCACAATGCAGAGGAAAAGGATGCCTTTTTAGCTGACATCGCAAACCAAGTTTGGAAAGTGGGGAGTATAAAAAAGTCGGTTACAAAATCGCACCCACTGGCTCCATATATAACGAGTACGATGCAACAGGATGCCTTAAATAAACTAGGGATGTCGCTAAAACGCACGACTTCGGCAGCACAGAATCTATATGAGGGTGTCGACCTTCCAGGCAGGGGCAAGACCGCGCTAATTACATACATCCGTACGGACTCCGTGCGCGTGTCCCCTGAGGCGCAAAAGGCAGCAAAAGAGTTTATTATTTCCAAATACGGCGCACAATATTACCCTGAAAAGCCTAATTTTTATAAATCCAAAAAGTCCGCCCAAGATGCGCACGAGGCGATTAGACCGATTTATCTTGACATTCGCCCCGAGGATGTAAAAGACAGCTTAACAACTGATAACTATAAACTTTATAAACTAATATATGAGCGCTTTTTGGCGAGTCAAATGGCAGACGCCACATATAATTCGGTGTCGCTAGATATCGATATCAAAAATTATACTTTTAGAGCAACTGGCAGGACTCCAATCTTCCCAGGTTATACAGTTTTGTACCAGGAGTACGTGCCAAAGGACAAGGATGAGGATGAAACGCAGAGCACGATTCCTCCACTCGTTGAGGGCGAAGTTCTCGATTTAGTAGGACTAAAAGCTGACCAAAAGTTTACAAAACCTCCAGCAAGGTACACTGAGGCAAGTTTAGTTAAGGCTATGGAGGAGCGCGGAATTGGGCGTCCTGCAACTTATTCGCCAACTGTTGCGGTGCTATTTAACCGAAAATATATAGAGTCAGAGGGAAAGTATATGAAGCCTACTGAATTAGGCTGTTCTGTAACCGACCTGCTTGTCGAATATTTTCCCGAAATTATGGACATTGAGTTTACCGCGCACATGGAGGATGACCTTGACGAAATCGCCGACGGGCACAAGGAATGGCGAAATGTAATTTCAAACTTCTATTCGGGCTTCCAGCACGACTTGGATAAGGCCAACGAGGCACTGAAAACTCTTGTCGAGGAAACCGACATTGTCTGCGATAAATGTGGCAGTAAAATGGTAATTAGACAAGGAAAATATGGCAAGTTCCTAGCGTGCAGTAACTATCCAAAGTGTAAAAATATCAAGAATATCGCATCAGAGGGTGAGACCGAGGAAACTGACGAAGTTTGCCCAGAGTGTGGGCACAAACTTGTGATAAAGACTGGGAAATATGGCAAGTTCTTGGCATGTAGTAATTACCCCGAGTGTGCCTACAAGCGCAACTTAACCGAAAACTCACCAATAGTTGAAACTGACCAGATTTGCGAAAAGTGTGGGCATAAAATGGTTGAGCGTATGGGGAAATATGGCAAGTTCCTAGCGTGCAGTAATTACCCAAAATGTAAGAATATCGTGTCTATTAGCAAAAAGGTGGCCACTTGTCCTCTGTGTGGGAAAGATGTCGTAGAAAAGCACAATAAAAAGGGTGATGTGTTCTATGGTTGCTCTGGCTATCCTGACTGCAATATGATATTCAAGGACCCGCCGTCTGGGGCTTTGTGTCCAAAGTGCAATAATGCGATTCTTACCCATAATGGCAAAACTTCGATAAAAAATTATTGTTCTAACCCGCATTGCGATTATCAAGAAACAATAGAAAAGAAGGATGAGTAATTTGACAAAAGTAAAAGTTATAGGTGCAGGGCTCGCGGGGGCGGAGTGCGCGTGGCAGTTGGCGAGTCGCGGTATCGAGGTTGACCTTTATGATACCAAGCCGAAGTCGATGAGCCCCGCCCACAAAAATCTTAATTTTTGCGAGCTTGTTTGCTCCAATTCGTTAAAGAACGACACCTTGGAATTCGCAACGGGATTGCTAAAAGCAGAGTTAAGGCGTTTTGGCAGTTTTGTGCTCGATTGTGCGGATAAGACTAGCATCCCTTCGGCCAACACCTTAACAGTCGACCGCGAAAAATTTGCTAGTTTAGTAACACAGCGTTTGCTCGAAAACCCAAAGATTAATGTTATATGTGAGGAAGTTACCGAATTTAATGTAGATGAGCCCGTGGTTGTCGCGGCTGGCCCCTTGTGTTCGCCTAAACTTAGCGAATTTCTAAAAACTCTCGTAGGTGAAGGCCTATATTTTTACGATGCCGTCGCGCCAATCGTGTCGGCTGAAAGTATCGACTATAATTTTGCCTTTTACCAAGACAGGTGGGGCGAGTTAGGCGAGGGCGATTACTTAAATTGTCCGCTTACCCGTGATGAATACATTAATTTTTGTCAACAATTAGCAGGGGCTGAGCGTGTCGAACTCCACGATTTCGAGCGCGAGATCAATTTCGAGGGGTGTCTACCAATCGAGGTTATTGCAAAACGCGGAATCGATGCATTGCGCTGTGGCCCCCTAAAACCGCAAGGTATTAGCATCGATGGTAAAACCCCGTATGCTGTGGTGCAATTAAGGAAGGAAAACACCGAGAACACTATGTTTAACCTAGTTGGCTTTCAAACAAACCTAACTTTTGGGGAACAACGTCGAGTATTTAGTTTAATTCCTGCACTTAAAAATGCCGAGTGGCTAAGGTATGGCGTAATGCATAGGAATACCTTTATCAATGCGCCCAAATACCTAAATCACCATTTTTCGCTCAAAAATCATACAAACATAATGTTTGCTGGGCAGATTAGTGGGGTTGAAGGGTACACTGAGAGCATTGCTAGTGGGCTAATTTGTGGTATAAACATGGCACGACAACTTAACAATCTTGCCCCCGTGGAGTACGGGACTGAAACTTGTCTCGGTGCCTTAGGAAACTACCTCGAGGCGGGCAGTGAGACAAACTTTCAGCCTATGCATATAAATTGGGGACTATTAAAACCTATTGATGTCCCTAAAAATATGAAAAAACGCGCACTTGTCGAGCGCGCGCTTGCAAAAATTGATTCTATAAAGGAGTGTGTGTAATATGGAATTTAGAGGAACTACAATTGTCGCTGTCAAACGCAACGGAAAAACCGTGTTCGGCGCAGACAGTCAGGCGACAATGGATACTATGGTATTTAAGGATGGTGTGAAAAAACTCCACAAAATCTATAACGACAAGGTCCTAGTTGGCTTTGCTGGGGCGGTGTCCCAGGCGTTTGCAGTATTGCGAATGCTAGAGGAAAACCTTAATAAATACTCGGGCAATCTCCAGCGCGCCCTTGTCGAAATGTCTAGCAATTGGCAAAACCTGAATGCTATGCGAAACAATGTCGAAGTCATGATGATAATTGCTAATAAAGACGATATGTACATCTTTACTGGCGACGGTATGGTAACAAAGCCTAATGATGACTTCGCGTCCGTTGGTTCGGGTAGCCCGTATGCCTTGGGTGCCACTCGTGCGCTATACGAGAACACTAAACTTAGTGCCCACGACATCGCAGAAAAGGCACTGCTAATCGCTAGCGATTACTGCATTTATACAAACAAGCACCTATTTTTTGAGGAGGTGGAATAATTATGGAATTAATGACGCCAAAGGAAATCGTAAACGAACTAGACAAATATATTGTAGGGCAGGACAAGGCAAAGCGCGCTGTTGCAGTCGCTCTACGTAATCGTTACAGGCGCAGTAGGTTGCCTGAAGAGGTTCGCGAGGAAGTTACTCCTAAAAATATTTTAATGAAAGGGCCTACTGGTGTTGGTAAGACCGAGATCGCAAGACGCCTTGCTAAACTTGTGCACGCACCTTTTGTCAAGGTCGAGGCAACAAAGTATACCGAAGTAGGTTACGTCGGCCGCGATGTCGAGAGTATGATTCGAGACCTAGTTGAGACCGCTATTCGACTCGTAAAGGATGAGAAGTTTGAGGAAGTTAGAGCGACCGCTACCAACAACGCAAACAAGAAAATCCGCGACATTTTGCTTCAAAAACGTGGGAACCCTAAAAAATCTACAACAACCACAAACAACGTGAATGAAAATACAGTAGAAATTATTGTGGAAGACCCCGTAAAGGCGGATGCTGAGAAGTTGCTAAAAGAAGTTGAGGCAGGCGAGCACGACAACGAGGTTATCGAAATCGAGGTTGTTGAAACTCCAAAAACTATCGAGATTATTCCAGGAAATCAGGATACGAACCTTTCTGACATGTTATCAAGCTTTATGCCAAAACGCCGTAAAATGCGCAAAATCACCGTTGCTCAGGCACGCAGAAATATCGTTAGCGAAGAGGCAAGCAGACTGATTGATATGGATGCCGTAAATGAAGAGGGTATCCGCAGGGCCGAGCAAGAGGGCATCATCTTTATTGACGAGATTGATAAAATCGCGATTGACAGCAATAGCCGTGGTCCCGATGTCTCACGCGAAGGTGTCCAGCGCGACATTTTGCCATTTGTTGAGGGGTGTACCGTTAGTACAAAGTACGGTATAATTCGTACTGACTACATCTTGTTTATCGCCGCAGGTGCCTTCCACATCGCAAAGGTCGAAGATTTAATTCCCGAATTACAGGGGCGTTTTCCTATTAGAGTGGAGCTAGAGAACTTAACCGCAAAGGACTTTTATAAAATTTTAACACAACCGAAAAACGCGATTACAAAACAGCAGGCTGAACTTTTAAGAGTTGATAACATCGAGCTCGAGTTTGAGGAAGATGCCCTAAAAGAAATCGCGCACATCGCCGAACTCGAAAACGAGAATAACGAAAACATCGGTGCCCGCAGACTTCACACGATAATCGAGGCATTACTCGAGGACATCAGTTACGAGGCTGGTGGCGACCATCCACTCAGTAAAGTTGTCATCACAAAGCAATTCGTACTAAAAGAGTTAGAGCAGACAGTTAAAAAGTACGACATAAGTCGTTATATTATGTAATAGAGAGGATAAAATGAACTACCAAAAACCAAAGGGTACTCGCGACCTTTTACCAGCGGACACCCGTGTGTGGCAGTTTTTAGAAGACACTGGCAGAAAGATTGCGGGCCTATATAATTACCGCGAAATTCGCACCCCGACATTTGAGGATGTGGCTTTGTATAAGCGTAGTGTAGGGGATACCAGCGACATTGTTTCAAAAGAAATGTATGAGTTTATAGACAAAGGCGAGAGGCACTTGGCTCTTCGTCCCGAAGGCACCGCAGGGGTCGTGCGTGCAGTTGTCGAGAACGGAATGTTAAACGAGGCCTTGCCACAAAAGCTCTATTATTTTTCCAATTGCTTCCGCTACGAGAACACACAAAAGGGCCGTTATCGTGAGTTTAATCAGTTTGGACTCGAGTGTTTTGGAGCATCTAACCCAGAGGCCGATGCGGAACTAATCGTGCTGATTAGTAACTTTTTGCACGCTTTGGGCATCAAGGACTACAATTTGCTTCTAAATTCAATAGGCTGTCCCGAGTGCCGTGCGAAGTATAACGTGGCTTTGCGCGAGTTCGCCTCTGCACACCTTGACTCACTATGTGGTGATTGTAAACGTAGGGCGAATGAGAACCCCTTGCGTATGCTTGACTGCAAGGTCGAGTCGTGCCAAAACATCTTAAAGGACGCCCACAGCATATTAGACTACCTCTGCGATGAATGTAGAGCGCACTTCGAGGAGTTACAGAGGCTACTAAATGAGCAGGGTGTAGGTTTTACTGTTACACCGAGGCTCGTGCGCGGGCTTGATTACTACACGAAAACCGTTTTCGAGTTCGAGCACGACGGTTTTGACGGCAAAAAACTCACAATCGCAGCAGGTGGCAGGTACGATAACCTTGTTGCTGAAATCGGCGGGAAGCCTTGCCCAGCACTTGGTGTGGGAATTGGGCTCGACCGAGTCGTTCACTTGGTTGACCAGTCGCTAGTCCCTAATACACCACTATACTACATCGCCAACACGACCGAGGACGTACTGCCTTTTGTATTTGAATTAGCAAAAGAGTATCGTAATGCAGGCTACTCGGTAGAAACAAATCTAACCGCCCGTAGTTTCAAGGCGCAAATGAAGTACGCGAACACGATCGGTGCTAAATACCTAATAGTAATCGGCGAGAATGAGGCAAAAACACGCGAATGGCAGATAAAAGATTTGGAGACTGGCGAAATACTCTCTAGTACTGCAAATTTCAAAAACTTATAGATTTTTGTTTGTAATTTTTGGCCTTTTCGGGTATAATATAAGCTGATTTTATGTGAAAAGGAGAAAGAAAATGGCAATTGTTCATATAAATACCGAAAACTTTAAGGAGACTGCACTTGAGGGTGACAAGCCAGTGCTTGTGGACTTTTTTGCGACTTGGTGTGGTCCTTGTAAGATGTTATCGCCAATTCTTGACCAAGTAGAACAGGAAATGGGCGAAAAAGTAGTTGTTGCCAAGGTCGACATCGATGAGAGTATGGACCTAGCGAAAGAGTATGGCATTATGGGCGTACCTACACTAATTTTATTTAAAAATGGTGCCGAAGTAACTCGCGTGTCAGGTTTTAGGCAAAAGTCTCAAATTGAGGACTTGATTAACTCGAATTTGGACTAATTTAAAAAGGAATTATTCTTTTGAGTAATTCTTTTTTTATGCATTACTTTCACTCTTGACATAATCATAGATTAGTGATATAATTTAATTATCAAAGAGACTTTTATATGCAACACAAAAAGAAAAAGGAGTATAGATTATGAACAAAATCTATCTTGACAACGCATCTACTACACCGTTGTCTGGGGAAGTTCTAAACGAGATGATGCCGTATCTAACTAGCGACTTCGGTAACCCGAATAGTCTGCACAGTTTTGGTAGGACGGCAAAGTCTGCTGTCGACCTTGCGCGTGAACGCATCGCGAAATCTATTGGCTGTGAACCAAATGAGGTTTACTTTACCAGTGGCGCAACTGAATCTAACAACTGGGCCTTAAATGGAATTGCAAAGGCAAACAGGCACAAGGGTAACCACATCATCACCAGCAAAATCGAGCACCCAAGTATTCTAGAAACCTGCCACAAACTCGAGCGTGAAGGGTTTAGGGTAACATATCTAGATGTTGATGAAATGGGCCTTGTGCGCATTGACCAGTTGCTTCACTACATCAGTGCCGACACAATTTTAATCTCAATAATGGCTGCCAATAACGAAGTGGGCACTATTCAAAACATTCAGGCAATCGCAAACATTGCAAGAGAAAAGAATGTAATTTTCCACACTGATGCAACACAGGCAATCGGCGCCGTAAATATCAACGTTCACGAGATGAACATTGATGCTCTAAGCCTAAGTGGACACAAACTAAACGGGCCAAAGGGTGTAGGTGCTCTATATGTACACGACGGGGTTGTAATTACACCCTTTATGAATGGTGGTGAGCAGGAATTTGGCCTCCGCGCTGGCACTAGCAATGTCCCTGGCATTGTGGGACTAGGAAAGGCTGTCGAGATTGCCACCCGCGACATTATTGCGAACAGCAAGAAGATGAGGACTCTACGCGACTACTTTATTCAACGAGTTGTTAGCAGTATCGAGATGACCCAGTTAAATGGACATCCCGTACAGAGACTGCCTAACAATGTCAATTTCTCATTCGGTATGGTCGAGGGCGAGAGCTTGATGTACTTGCTTGACCTAAACGGTATCGCAGTTAGCACGGGGTCGGCATGCTCGTCAGGTTCTATCGAGAATAGCCACGTTCTTACTGCTATGGGAATTGCACCAGACCTTGCACAAGGGGCTGTGCGTTTTAGCCTAGGTAAAAACACTACAAAGGATGAAATTGACTACGTAGTTGAAAAACTTATTGAGTGTGTGGAAAAGTTGCGCAAGATTTCCGCATTGACTAAATCACAGGTAGGAAAGGAGGACGAGTAATATGTATAACGCAAAAATTATGGAAATATTGCAAAATCCTCAAAACGCGGGAATGCTGCGTGGGGCAAATGCAATAGGTAGGGCAGATAGCGATATCTGCAGTGATATTGTAAAGTTTTATCTACAAATTGAGAACGGCAAGGTTGTTGATGCTAGATTTAAAACTTTTGGAGGTGCAACATTGATTGCCGTGTGTTCGGTTACTGCCAAAATGGTAATCGGGCTAACAGTTGATGAACTTCTAAACTTCAACATCAACGATGTCTTGGAGGAATTGGGCGAGATTGCTCCGCAAAAGGACTATTGTTTAAGTCTTGCGAGCCTCGCTCTAACCAACGCTGTTGAAGATTATTACAAGCGTTTGGAGAAGGAAACCAAGACTGGCACGGAGTAGTAGTGTTAATTATATTCCAATAATTTTAAATAAAATATAAAGTACTACGGCTGTCAATACAGCACTATTGCGCATAGTTTTGATTTAACAATTTTTAACTTCTTTATTTTGTGAAAAAGTACACACAATAAGTTTAGAAAATAAAGGAGGAGAAGTACTATGTGTGATGGCATTTTAGTAGGAATGGTCCTCGGCGCAGTCGCTGGGGCAATTCTGGTGCAGACTTGTAAACCTGTTAAAGACGCCATTGAAAAAGGCAAGCAGAAAATAAAAGACCAAGTCGCAAAAATGTAGTTTGCAAATTAGGCAAGTCGTTTTGACCTGCCTTTTTGCTTTTTAGAGGAGAAAATATGAATACAAAATACGAAATCGTCGGGAATGATTATATAAGAGATAACGACGGCACTAAATTATATCGCATTAGAGCCCTAAGGGATATATATACTCCATCGGGTGTGGTAAAGCGAGGTGAATTAGGCGGATATGTTGCCAGTGAGGCGAACTTAACTAAATATTCCGATGCATGGATATTTGATAATAGTATTGTACGTGACAATGCGGTGGTACGCGGTCATGCTGTTTTACGCCATAGTAGTGTGGTTTGCGACAATGCACTAATCAGTGGTAAAGCAAAATTACTTAATAGTTATGTGTGCGGGAATGCAACAGTTATCGGTTCCCCTAAATTGGTAGATTGCTTTGTGAATCAAAATGCCGTAGTTGGTGGGCAAGCCTTGCTATTTAAGTCTAGCGTTACGGGGGATACTTCACTTTTCAGCACTCAAGACTTGTGCAGTGTTACACTTGACAAGTGTATTGGCAGACCCTACAAACCTCAAGAGGAGCGTCCCGTGACAAAATATTTAATGCTTCCTGAGGGCGTTGGCTTGTTCCGTATTCAAGCCCTTCGCGATATTAATAACAAGTACCAGTTTGTTAAAAAGGGTGAGTTAGGTGGCCTAATTAGCAGTTCTCAAAATCTTTCGCAGTTGGGAGATTGTTGGATATTCCCCGAGGCCTCTGTAACACAAAATGCAACAGTGCAGGAAAATGCCTCGGTTGCGGGGAATAGTGAGATTTATGGCGATGCTGTGGTGTGCGAGCGTGCTGTGGTAAAGAATAGCATAGTGTCAGACCGTTCTCTTGTCGGTGGGGGCGTAAAACTCGACAACTATTCAATATCTAGGAATATTAGACTCTTAGGCGAAGGCAATTTTACAAATACTCAAAATAAAAAAGTCGAAATTTTCGGCAAAACAAATCGAATGATAAACATATTTAATACTAGCGATATGGAGCGGCTAAAACAAGACGAGAATGTATTTTTAAGAAATATGTAAGAGCGTGGAGCAAAAAGTCCATGCTCTTTTATCATATTTAGCAACTTTCCTCAATAAAATAGAGCGAAGGAGGTGGCAAAAGTGCTGAGTAAGGTCTTACCACCACGGTTTTCGCACGCGCTAGATTTTTTAGACGTCAATAAACTAAACGAGATTAGGTTGCGCGTTGGCTATCCTACAATTATCTATTACGGCGGGCGTTATTATTTGGGTGAAAATGGACTAGCTGATGCCGAAGGCGATGCGCTAACGGTAACCGCGCAGGAACTTAATGATCTAGTTTTCCGTGCCTGTGAGTGTAGTGTCTATGCGCACAACGAGGAATTAAAACAAGGCTTTATCACGCTCTCATCAGGTGTCCGCTTGGGTATTTGTGGTGAAATTGTGCTAGGTAACGACAAAATAAAGACGATTAAAAATTTTAGCTCTATAAACATACGTATACCGCACGCGGTTAAGAATTGTAGCCTTAATGCCCTTCCTTTTTTACACGATTCTGACGGAGTGAAAAACACACTAGTAATTGCTCCACCAGGCGCAGGAAAAACGACTTTTATTCGCGACTTAGCGACTCACCTCAGTGACAAGTTTATTACGCGGAATCTATTAATTGTCGATGAGAGAAACGAAATTTCGGCGAGTGTCGACGGACGTGCTAGTTTATATGTCGGCAAGTATACAGACATATATGCGGGCTCACCAAAACAGTTCGGCATAATTAACGGTGTCCGCACAATGTCGCCCGATGCGATTATTCTAGACGAGTTGGCGACAAAAGAAGATATTGAGGCTGTTAACTATGTGGCAGGTTCAGGCGTAAAAATTATTGCGACCGCACACAGCAAAGATATCTACGATTTACAAAACAAGCCGAGTTTTGCGAACATTTTGAGTTGTAAATTATTTGATCGCTTTGTTGTTTTGTCGTGCAGAAAAGGCGTAGGCACAATTGAAGGCGTATGGGATAAGAATAACTCGTGCCTTTTTTTCGGTTAAGGGAGGGAAGATTGAATATTTTACTAGGTACTCTGCTTTTTATTATCTGTGCACTAGTCGGATTTAGAGTGGCTTCTAAATACCATAAAAAACTTGTATTCATTCAAGACTTTAAAACCTTTCTTGACTTCTTTGAGACAAACATCATGTTTACGCAAAATGAGATTTCGACACTACTAAACGAAAAGAAAACCGCTTTTCACAATGAGTTTAACTTATTTTTGGACGGTTATCAAAAAAATTTGACAAATGTTAAGACGTACCTTGATGAGTGGACAAGCAAGCAGAATTTGGTTGACAAGGACACGGCAGAGTTAATCTCGAACTTTATGCAAGGGCTCGGGCGAATAGACAGTACGGCACAGTTAGAGGCGATTAGACAGACAAAAGAATCTCTAAATACTCATTTAGATAAAACTCGGGAGGAACAGAAAAAAGGTGCTATGTCCTCACGTTTAGGAGTTATGGCAGGGCTAGCACTATTCATAGTTGTTTTATAGGGGTGTTTATGGGGATAGAGGTAATATTTAAAATTGCGGCCATCGGCATAGTGGTAGCAATAGTAGCACAGGTGCTAAAATCGGCTGGCAAAGATGAAATAGCGACTTTGTCAACATTAGCAGGCTTGATTGTTGTATTACTAATCGTGATTGATTTAGTCAGTGAATTGTTTAGTTCAGTACAAAACCTATTTTATCTATATTAGGGGGCACTGTGGTTGAATTAATAAAAGTCATCGGCCTAGCGTTTGTCGTGGTTGTGGCAGTTATTGTGGTAAAGCAGGTCAAGCCCGAGATTGCAGTTTTGGTAGGTGTTGCGGGATCAATACTGATATTTTTTTACATAATCGACTTACTAGAACAGGTTTTCGGTGTTTTCTCGTACATTTTAGACAGCACAGGGCTCAACAGCGAACTCTTTATCATTTTGCTAAAAATCATAGGAATAGGTTATTTAACTGAATTTAGTGCTAATATATGCCTAGACAGCGGGAATAGTGCGGTGGCTAGTAAAATCATGCTAGCGGGTAAACTGGTCATCTTTGTATTGGCTATTCCCGTTATCAAGTCACTAATAGATATAATTGTGAGTATTATGCCGTGATTAAATTAAATCGTATTCCAAACCCCAAACTCCTAATAGCGATTTTAGTGTTAGTAGTCATAATTATAATGTACCTGCCTGCTGTATTCTGTGCCGATGGGACAAGCAGTACCGAACTCGAACAACAACTCGAGGAAAACATCTACGACCAACTAGGCAACATCGACTTAGGTGAATTTGACCAAATAATTGCCGACCTTACGCAAGACGGGAAAGACCTCTTTAATAGCACAAGCTTTTGGGACAGCGTAACTAGACTGTTAAATGGTGAATTTGATACAAACTACGGCTCCTTTTTTAATGCACTAATTGGTACATTTTTCGGTGGACTTGGCGATTTCATTCCCTTGCTTTGTATCATTATTGCAGTAACTGTATTATGTAGCCTAGTTGGAAATATGCGCGGTGATGTTGGTGGCGACTCTGTGGGTAAGATTATCGACTTTGTGTGCTATGGCGTGGTAATTGTCCTAATTACCGCTAGCGTGTTCTCGTTACTTGATAGCACGACCAGTTGCATAAACTCGTTAAAGGCGCAGATGGACTTGCTATTCCCGATACTACTCACACTGCTTGCCTCAGTCGGCGGTGCTGTATCCGTGAGTATGTTCCAGCCCACACTCGTAATACTCAGCAATCTAGTGGTGCAGATATTTACTTACTTTCTAATACCGCTCTTTATATTCTCCTTTGTATTTAGCGTTGTCGGGCATTTGACTGATTCCGTTAAACTTGGCAAATTCCAGTCGCTGTTTTATAGTATCTTTAAATGGGTAGCAGGAATATGTTTTAGTGTGTTTATGGGCGCAATGATGATTGGCGGTGTAGTTGCAGGGAGTTTCGATAGCGTATCCATAAGAGCTACAAAGTTTGCACTAAAAAGTTATATACCAATACTTGGTGGGTACCTTTCTGACGGATTTAATCTAGTAATGGCTAGCAGTGTCTTAATAAAGAATGCTATAGGGCTCACTGGTGTAGTGCTTGCTACCAGTACAGTGCTTTTCCCGCTAATTGAGATTGCAGTGTTTTCACTCGGGCTAAAACTAACCGCCTCAATTCTCGAACCCTTAACAAAGTCGAAGGTCCCAGACTTTTTAATGTCTATATCAAAGTTACTCAATATGTTAGTCGTAATTCTTGCGGGAGTGGGCTTTATGTATATGGTTAGCATTGGCCTAATACTCTGCACAGCTAATGTGATGTAAGGAGATGAGATGAGCGATATCAGTATATATCTACTTTCGGTTGTGGGAGTAGTATTCCTGCTTGTGGTAATAGAACTTGTGCTACCTGACAGTAAGGTCAGCAAGTATATAAAGAGTATCTATTCAATCTTTATAGTGGTAGTAATCATAACACCACTTGCCAAACTAATTAAAAGCGACTGGGACTGGAACAATTTCTTTAATGACACAAACTACACTATCAATCAAAACTATATAGACAACGTAAATGCACAGAATGTAGAAAATTTAGAGCGCGAGATAGAGGAATATATAAATAAAAGTTATGAGGGGGCAAAAGTGAGTATTTCAGCAGATTTTATAAATCAGGAATTGAAATTAAATTATATTTTTGTCGATTTAAGCGATTTAGGCATAATTGAAAATTCTCAGCATATTAATTATTATACCGCAGTGAAGGAGTTGGTAGGAAATCTTGTTTCAATTGATGAAAAAAGGATAATTGTGTATGGCTAACAAGGAAGTATTTTCTAAATGGCTCGAAAAACTAAAAAAGGTAAAACACATCGAGGTATATGCAGTCATTCTGCTTGCGGTGGTTATTATAGCAATATGGCTGTTCCCAACGGGGAGCGATACCCAAACCAATGCATCAGTAGGTACAGGAACAACAACTGAACAGTATGCACGTTCGTTAGAGGAAAGACTGAATAAAGTTTTGTCTTCAATCGCGGGGGCGGGTAGTGTAGATTGCATGATTACACTCGATGGCGAGGTCGAGCGCGTGCTGGCATACTCGAACGATGAGCAAAACAGTAGCACAGAAAACACGACATCAAGCGGTACAACAAACAAGACTGAGTCCTCGACTTCTAACAAAGAGCCAATTATCATTAATGTAAATGGCACTAGCGAACCACTCGTACTGTACGAGATTATGCCAGATATAAAAGGCATTGTCATAGTGTCGAGCGGGGCAGACGATGTCCGCGTGAAGTTAGACATCTTAAAGGCGGTCCAAGCACTACTAAATGTAACGAGTGCGCAAGTAGAAATTTTTGTAAAAGGTGATTAATATGAAAGGAGTTAAAAATATGGTTGCAAAGAAAAAGAAAATAATTGTACTTAGTGTAATGATGGGCTTACTCGTGCTGACTGGGTTCTTAAACGTTACCTTAAATCAAAGTAATGAGGTGGTCGACACTGGCGGGACGGTTTCGACGGCAAACTTCTTTACAAGTTACAGAACGGACAGAGATTTGGCGCGCGATGAGGAAAAACTATACTACACAGCAATTTTAGAGAGCGCAAATAGTACACAGGAGGCAAAAGACTCTGCACAGACCGCTCTAAGTAGTATTGCTGCCCAAATTGAGAGCGAATTGTATCTAGAAGGCAACATTAAAGCAAAGGGTTTTGACGATGTCATCGTGTCAATGTCAAGTAACTTTGTAAACGTTATGGTAAAGGCCGAGGATAACCTAACCGATGCCCAAGTCGCGCAAATTGTCCAAATCGTTCAAGAGCAGACAAATAAATCAATCGATAATATCAAAATAATTCCTGTTAATAGTTGATATTATTTTGCACCTGTGGTATACTAGACTTAGTACATTTAGGAGAGTGCAAAATGGCTTTCGAGCAAATGAATAGTGGCAGTCGTGGGCGAGTTAGTTATAACAAAGCAATTTTACTATCGATTATCAATATCGCATCAAAGGAAATTAGTGGCGTGAGTTCGATGTGCGCAAACTTTGGTGGGTCTGTGTTTGGCCGTATTTTTAGTAGCAATTATTACGAGGGCGTAAAGGTCACGACTACGAAGGATAGTTTGGTTATCGATGTATACCTCAATGTGTATTCAAACTACAATGTCGCCGATGTTGCATGTCGTGTACAAGAGAATATTAAGAATAACATCATAGCAATGACTGAAATGCCCGTAAAGGCAATCAATGTGCATGTGCTAGGTGTTGCATTTGCAAAGCCTGAGTAAAACCCCAAAACCCTTGGGGTTTTTGGCTATTTAAGGAGAAATTATGAGTAGAACTTCGTCAAGAGAGTTAGCATACTTAGTGCTATTCTCGAACCAATTTAGAAAAATCGACTGCACCGATGAGACAATTCTCGATGTTGCAGACGGCAAGCCTGTAACACGGGAAGACCTTGATTTTATCAAACAGTTAGTTTCGGGTGTAATAAATAATTTAGAGGAGTTGCGCGATCTTGTAGGACGCAATGTGCAGGGCTACACGCTAGACAGATTGCACACGGCGGACTTGGTAGTATTGTTGCTTGCCACATACGAGTTAAAGTTTGAAGATACCCCAGCAAGTGTTGCTATAAACGAGGCTGTAAACCTAGCCAAAAAGTATTCGGAGCCAAAGGGCGCGGGCTTTGTCAACAGCGTTTTAAATAAAATCAATCAGGAATTGAATAATGAGTAACAATGTTATAAGTGTTAGCCAGTTTAATACATATGTGCATAATATCTTTTTAGCGGAAGAGTTGCTCCAAAACATCCAACTCTACGGCGAGGTCTCGGGCGTGTCGTACTCGGGGAATAATGTCTATTTTAGTATAAAGGACGAGGGCGCGGTGCTAAACTGCGTAAAGTTTGGACTACGAGTAGGCGAATACATGGCAAAAGAAGGTGAAATGGTCCTTGTCCGCGGTTCGCCAAACTACTATGTAAAGGGTGGTAGGTTTTCCTTTAATGTGAGTAAAATCGAACCCTATGGCGAGGGAGTGCTGTATAGGCAGTTTTTGGAACTGAAAAACAAACTCGAAAAATTAGGCCTTTTTGACCCTGCCCGCAAAAAGCCTTTGCCTCAAAATATCCGCCGAATCGGTGTTGTGTCCAGTGAAACCGGTGCAGTAATTCAAGACATTATAGACATTACTTCGCGCAGGAACCCAACACTTGATATCGTGCTGTATCCCGCAAAGGTGCAGGGAATCGGTGCGGAGAGTACAGTTGTCGCAGGTATCGAGGCACTTGATAAAACCGATGTCGATGTCATAATCGTGGCGCGTGGCGGTGGCTCTGCCGAGGACCTAGCGACCTTTAATACCGAAGTTGTCGCCATGGCAATTGCGAATGCAAATAAGCCCGTTATTAGTGCAGTAGGGCACGAAACGGACTTTACAATTGCCGACTTTGTAGCCGACGTGCGGGCACCCACGCCCTCGGCTGCCGCAGAGTTGGTGTCGGTAAACATCACGAAACTTACTGAGACCATGCAGTTAAATGCGGTGCGTTTATTAAGGCTCGTGGACCAGTTTTTTAGTAATCACGAGGAAAGGGTGGCAAACCTTATTACTCGCGCCCAGAATAGCACAATTCTATATTTGCAACAGGAGAGTGCAAACTGCGCAAACCTAAATTCAAGGCTGTGTAATGCAAGTGCTGTGTTGTTACAAAATGTCCAGCATCGCTTTGATTTAATCGCGCAAAAATTAGAGAATCTAAACCCTGTGCGTATTTTAAGAATGGGTTATGCTCAACTAGAAAACGCGGGAAAAGTCGTGTCTAGTGTCAAAGATATTGAATTAAACGATACGGTAAAATTACATCTAACTGACGGCACGGTCGGTTGTAAGGTCGTAGATAAGGAGGTTAAAAATGACATTTGAGGAATTAGTAAAAAGACTAGAAGAAATTGTTGCTACATTAGAGAGTGGCAACGTAAAACTCGATGAGGTAAATAAACTATTTACAGAGGGTGCCGAGATTACTAAAAAGTGTTACGAGGTGCTAAACGAAAGCAAGGGTAAAATTACGGTGCTTCGCGAGGAGTTAGGAAAACTCGTCGAGAAACCACTTAACTAACATATTTAGCTTAATTAGGCCATATAATATAGAGTGGATAAAAATACTCTTAATTCAAAACGGCATAGCGAGGATGAAACAGTCACTACATTAAAGACAAAGCCACGCACAAGCAGGCTTTGGCTGGTGCAGATTTTCTTTACTTCGCTGTGCCTTTCTGTTTTGTTTGCGTTAATTTCGGAACTTACTTTGTCACACGCAAGTCTTGCACTCGCGCTTTTTCTCATTATGCTTTTGGTGGGGACAAGCGTCTTGTTTGACCTAATCGGTGTTGCAATTACCGCATGTAATATAAAGCCACTATTAGAGCTTCAACAAAAGGGCGTGCGCGGTGCTAGTGTTGCAGTGAAGCTAGTAAAGAATGCTGACAAAGTCTCATGCGTTTGCTCCGACGTAATAGGTGATATTTGCAGTATTTTAAGTGGAGCAGGTGGGGTCGCAATTTCTGTAATAATTATAAATCTGCTCCCAAATTTTAGCAATATTTTGTTGTCAATAATTATAAGTTCAGTGATTGCATCTCTTACAATATTGGGCAAAGCTATAGGTAAATCTTATGCATTAAACGACCCAGTCAGCATAGTTATGGCCGTTTCACGCACTTTAATGGTTGTATACAGGCCTCGAAAAAAGTGATGTATAATTATACATTTACTCCTCAAAAGGCCCTATTTTAAGCCAAAAACCATACTTGCATAAATATACATTTTTAATTTTGCATAATTATAAACAAGAAAAACGCATAAATATGCAAAATAGTATTGCATAATTATAAATTTTGTTGTATAATATAGCTGAATAAAAAAGAAAGGAAATGTATACTATGGCAAGGAGTGTTCGCCAATCAAAGATTATTGAGATTATTAACAAAAATGAAATTGAGACCCAGGATGAGTTGGTCTCAGCATTAAGAAAGGCTGGGTTCAATGTAACACAGGCTACAATCAGTCGTGATATAAAGGAGCTGTGCCTCTTTAAAATTCCAGGGGAGAATAAGAAGTACAAGTACGCTTTCGTAGAGAAAGAGGACAAGAACTTGAGTTCGAAGACAAACGAGATTTATAAAAATGTTGTGCTATCTATTACTCCTGTGTTTAACCAAGTTTTAGTAAAAACTATCAAGGGTACTACTGAGGCTGTCGCTAATGTTGTAGATAAGTTGGGCTTTAATTCTGTATTAGGATGTGTAACAGGGTATGACTCGCTTTTGATTGTTACAAACAGCGCAGAAAATGCAGTTGAAGTAAGCGACAGACTTGAAGGACTTTTGCAGAGTAATTAAATAATAACTTTCTTTAACAATTTCTTGATACTTAATTTTTTGTAAAACAATTAAACAAATTTTAATTATTGAATGGATACCTTCTATAAATTATATATAAGTAACGAAATTAGTTAGGGAACAATAAATAATTCCACTATTTAGTTATTATCTTAGTGGCAATTTATACTGGCCGTTAATTGGGAATTAGGTTAGAGTGCTCAAAAGTAATTTACGTGGGGGAAATAAATGAAGGATGCTAGTATCGATTTTTTGGGAAAATGTACATTAGGTGGTATTGTGGTGGCTGCAGTAGCAGGTGGCGGTATGACGGCACTAAATATAGCGTTTGAAAATGGTGTGCTAGGTGGTGCTGAGGCGATTGTTGGTACTCTTGGAGTAGTGGCAGTGTCTGCTGGTGTTGGGTACGCGTACATAAAAAAGGTAGTTACCAAATCTTATGAAAATCTAATAATCGAATCTCAACTTAAAAAGTAGCAAATGAATTGATTATTTTCTAAGTTATTTATTTTTTATATTTGTAAACAGGTATTATAAGTTGTGATTGCAGGGAAGATAATTTAAATCTACCTTACATACAAAAAAGGACTATTTCACAAAGAGTGAGGATAGTCCCTTTTTGGTAAGTTATAAACCGCGCTTTTTGTTGACATACTTTTCGAGCAAGGCAACGGCTAGATACATAATGCAGGCTAGTATACATAGTATTAGGGTGCTAGCCATTACAAGGTCTAGTCTAAATACCTGACTGCCGTAAACAATGAGGTAGCCAAGCCCTGCGCTGCTGACCAAATATTCGCCCATAATGGAGCCGACCCAACTCATACCTACACTAATTTTCAGTACGGAAACAAATTGAGGTAAACTTGCGGGAAGAATCAGTTTAGTCAAAATTTGAAACTTGTTTGCCCCCATAGAACGCATCAGTAAGATTTTGTCTTTATCGACCTCGCGGAATGCGTTTAGCATCGAAATCACAGCGATAATGATTGTAATCAGCACGCATATGACCACAATTGACTGCATACCCGCGCCAAACCAAATAATGACAACTGGACCTAGGGCAATTTTTGGTAGGGAGTTTAGCACCACGATGTACGGGTCTAAAATCTTTCGTAGTGTATCGCTCCACCACAAAATAATTGCAATCAGTCCACCTAGTATAATCGAAATGGCGAAGCCTAGTAAAGTCTCATAAAGGGTGATGCCGATGTGGTAGAACAGTTCGCCAGAGGAATAGAGTGAGCCTATTGTTGCGAGAATTCGGCTGGGAGAACTCATGATTAGCGTATTTATTAGATTAAAATGCGCGAGTAACTCCCAAAGGCCTAGGATGAATACCAGGAGCCCTAACTGACTACACAGAATGAGCGCAGATTTTCGTTTGTGTCGGGCTAAAAAACGCTTGTGCTCTTGTGAGTAATTCGGGTGCTGTTTCAATTCTCTAACTCCTTCCAAATTTCATCAACGATTCGTTTGTATTCCTCGGTGCGTTTGCGTTCCTCGATGTTTTCGAGTTTTCGTAAGTTTGTCTTGAACTCTGCCTTTACAATGCTGGGTCGCTTTGACAGTACGATTATCCTATCGGACAGGCTTACTGCTTCGCTAAGGTCGTGGGTAACCAGGATGCTAGTTTTTTCCTCGCGGGTGATGATGCTACTTACATCCTGAATCACGGTTCTGCGGGTTTGATAGTCTAGCGCACCAAAAGGCTCATCAAGTAGTAAAATTTCAGGGCGCAGTACAAGTGTACGGATAAGGGCAACGCGCTGGCGCATACCTCCACTTAGGTGGTGTGGGTACTTGTCTCTAAAATCGCCAAGGCCATATTTGTCTAACAACTCGTTGAGATATTTTTCGTTTTCAGGGTCGCGGTTGTGGGTGATTTCTAAACCAAGCCTAACGTTTTGTAGCACCGTGCGCCATTCGAATAACTGGTCGCGTTGGAACATGTATCCGATTTGATTCTTGGTTTCTGCAATTGGCCTACCATTTAGGGTAATTTTGCCGTGGCTTGGTTTTAGGATACCAGCAATTATCGATAGTAGGGTAGTTTTTCCACAACCACTAGGACCCACGATAGAGATAAATTCTTTTGTATCTACATGCATCGTGATGTCTTTTATCGCTGTCGTCTCATCCTTGAGGGTGTGATAATTCAGCGAAATGTTTTCGAGTTCTAACAAATGTTTTCCTGACATTTTATCCTTCCGTTTACAACTTACATTGCCATTATATTGAGATTTGCAAAAAAATGTTACTTAAATGAAGAAATTATCCAAAAAGCCTTTAAATTATAAAAACTACACCCTAAATATTTACTTTTAGGGCGCAGTTAACTTCTATAATATAATTATTTTAAGCGTACTGGAAGTAGTTTACGACTTTTTGGGCGATAGTGTTATCTATTACTCTATTGAAGTCTACACTGCCCTCTAATTGTCCAGCAGACCTAATGATATTACATAACAGATTATAGCCATCCTCGGTCATTACGGGGCTTTCGGCAAACGCGTCTAATTCCTTATAGTTCTCAATGGCTGATTTAATACCCGTTTCGCTACTATCAGCAAACTGCGGGACTAACGCCTTTACTACATCATCAATTGGCGCGTTCATTAAATACAGGTATCCACGATACACAGCCCTTAAAAAACGCTCTGCGATAAGCGAGTTTTCATCCAAGTATTCCTCAGTTGCTATAAAAGCGGTGTAGGGGACATAACCACCCATTTCACCAATGGATGCGACAATTGCGCCATGGCCTCCAGCCTCATATTCACTTGCAACGGGCTCAAACATCGTGCAGTAGTCGCCGATACCAGATTCAAACACAGTTGCCACCATGCCAAATTCGTAGTCAAGGTTTAGGGTGTAGTCGCGCCCTGCAATCATCCCATGCTGTGCAAGGGCATACTCTAACGTCATTGCAGGCATACCGCCACGGCGACCAGCGATAATGGTTTTACCGCGTAGGTCCTCTATGGTAAAGTCGGGGTCAGCCTCACGGCCCACCAAGAACGAGCCATCGCAGGCAGTCAATTGTCCAAACACTTTGGGGCTCGAACCATCGCTTTGTTGTGCTGTGTATACGGCGGTTTCTGGGCCAGCGAGCCCGATGTCCGCACTACCAGACACGAGCGCAGTCATAACATTGTTGCTACCATTTCCGTTTACTAATTCAATTTCAATTCCTTCATCGGTGAAATATCCATTGTTCATAGCAATGTACAGAGGTGCGTAGAAAATACTATGAGTTACTTCGCTAAGCACGATTTTGTTAGTATTGCTAGCGGTTTCACCACAACCCGCAAACATAAATGCAGGTATGAGCAAAAGTGCTAACATAAATAAACTTTTTCTCATTCATTCCTCCTAATTGAACATTTATGATATAATATTCCAATTTTATTTTTTTTGTTAAATCATTTCGATTTTTTGAATTAATATGGTATAATGATATTAATTTGCAAAAGAATAAATTTAAAAGTTGGTGGATCTTATGAATAAATTTTGGAATGTTCCGAACGTGCTTTCTCTTTTTAGACTTATATTAGTGCCCGTATTTTTGATTGTTTTTTTCTTTGAGCCGAGTGACTACCACATTGGCGCATTAATCGTGTTTTTAGTGGCAAGTCTAACTGATGCACTAGATGGCCTGATCGCGCGAAAGACAAACCAAATTACGAAGTACGGGGTAGTGCTCGACCCGCTTGCAGATAAATTATTAAAGTCCGCAACTCTCATTTCCTTTGCTGTTGTCGGTGTGATTCCAGTATGGCTGACCGTGACCTTGATTACTATCGACCTAGCATTAATTATTACTGGGGTGTGTTTGTTTAAGAGGCAAATCACGATTCCTAGTAACTTTTTAGGAAAACTCGGTACCGCGGTAATGACATTAGGCCTTGTGCTTTGCTTCTTTGCGAAGTCGATGAACGGGTGGAACCTCTACATTCTCTACGCTGGCTTGATTATAATCATTGCTAGTGTAATTGTGTATATAGTTCTTAATTATAAACGAGTATTTAACAAAAATGGACAAGATAAGGTAATTATCGAGGCCACCGCTACAAAAGTAGAGGAAAGTGCATCTACAAAGGATGCAGAAGAACCTTTGGTTGAGACTGAACCCGAAAATATTGTAAAAGAGGCTACTGCCACTAAAGTAGATGAGAAAAAAGACTAATTGTATATTGACAAAATTCAAATTTAGTGTTACAATATAACGACAGAATAAAAAGGGGTATATATAATATGACTACTGCATTATTGTTAGTTTCTTTGGTTGAGAGACTATCACAGGCGAATGTTATTATTGGTATCGTGCTTTGTGCGATTGGTATCGCCGTTGCGTTTTTAGCACGCCGTATTGCTTGTGCTGCTCGCAAGGCTGATAAAGTGCCTAACGACGATACAATTTTAATTACTACCAAGGTTATTGGTCTAATTTTTATCGTGGTAGCATTGGTAGTAATGATTATTCAGTAATTGCAATTAATTTTGAAATCACAAAAAGACTCTTTAACTAAAATAGTTAAGGAGTCTTTTTTGATTTTTTTTAAAAACGACAAATTTACGAGATATATTTCACCATTCGTGTAATATATCTTTTATTTTTAACCCCTCTTTTTAGTAAAATGCGCTAAAATAGAATGTAGGGGAAAAGTTTATGGAAATTGTATTGGAATACGTGTTGCTCGATAATTTTTTAATCGATGCATTGCTGCTGGCTCTTACGCTAAAAACATTGCGCCAGCCTCTTAGCAGGTGGGGGATAATCTTATCAAGTTCTTTCGGCGCTGGATTTGCGGTTGTTTCTCCGCTAATTAGCGTTACTGGAATACTCGCAATTTTGCTAAAATTTCTAGTGGCCTTTATTATGTCCTTTATAGTGTGCTTTAGTTTTAGGCGAATTCTGCCTAGATTTCTGCTATTCACACTTTATACTTTTGCTTTTGGAGGCGGGCTGATTGCCATTTTTACCTTTATGGGAATCCAAGTCTACGATGCAATGTATATAGGCTATGTTTCGTCGCTCCCATTAGGCACAATTCTTGTCAGTGCACTTGCATTTGGCGCAATTTGCTTTCGCCTTATTAGATATCTATCACATCGCAAGGCTTGGGAAAATTCGATTCAACTAGGTATCGAAATTTTGGGCAAAATGAAAACAATTCGAGGCTTTGTAGATACTGGGAACACCCTAAAAAATCGCGAAGGCAAGCCGATTGTCGTGCTTCCCGAGCGCGAATTAAGACATTGGTTTGACACCCATGCTCGCATGGCATTACTTATTGGTAAAACTAACGGACTGGGGTTAAAGAATGTAGACACTATCACAGTAAACAGTCTGGGAGGTAACTACAAAATGCTCGTATTTGATGCCGAAATTATAATTGACGGCGCAAAAGTCCCTGCGTGTGTGGGTATTGCGTATGGTTCGGTAAAATTGGGCGACTGCAACGCTATTGTTGGAAATGATTTGTTGGAGGCGGTAAAATGTTGAATTTTATTAAAAATTTGTTTAAAAAGGTGTTAGGGTTAGAAAACGATATTTCGCGCGAGCAGATGTTGTTATATCTATGTAGTAATGAGGCCTTGCCGAACCCCATGACAAACGATGAGGAGCAGGAGTGCCTCATTAGACTCGAAAACGGTGATGAGGGAGCAAAGGCGGAGCTGATTGAGCGCAACCTTCGACTCGTTGTCTATATTTCTAAAAAGTTTGAAAACACTGGGGTAGACCTTGAAGACCTTATTTCAGTTGGCTCAATTGGGTTAATAAAGGCTGTGAACACCTTTAACTCGACTAAAAAGATAAAATTGGCTACTTATGCCTCGCGTTGCATAGAAAACGAGATTTTGATGCACTTGCGCAAGGCCAGCAAGCAAAAGCGCGAGACTTCGCTCGACTCGCCATTGTCGTTAGACTCGGACGGCAATGAGTTGTTGCTTGGTGATGTGATTGGAATCGATGCGGACGAGGTGTTTAAATCAATGGAAACCTCAATGGAAAAAGACATAATTTACAAGGTTTTAGAAAAACTCGATGACCGTGAACGCCAAATTGTGTCGATGCGTTTTGGACTGAATGGTGAAAAGGAGCAGACGCAAAAACAAGTGGCCGATTTACTCAATATTTCGCAGAGTTATATCAGCCGAATTGAAAAGAAAATACTTCATAAAATGAAAAAAGACATAGCAAAAATGATTTAATGGTATAAAAGTTTGTCCACTTGCCGAAAATATTGCTTGAAGATATTTTCGGAGGCAAATATGTCTAACAAAGTGGTAATTTGCGGTGTCGATACCTCGACACTGCCCAAATTTACGGCTAACGAATTAAGCGAGTTAATGGTGCGTATTAAGGAAGGGGACGAGGATGCAAAACAGCAATTTATTTACGGGAATATGCGATTAGTTCTAAGCGTTGTCCAGCGATTTAGCAATCGACACGAGAACATGGACGACCTTTTCCAAGTCGGGTGTGTAGGGCTAATTAAGGCGATTGATAACTTCGATATCACGCTTAATGTGAAGTTTAGTACCTATGCCGTTCCCATGATTATAGGCGAAATTAGGCGTTTTTTGCGTGATAACAGCGCAATTCGAGTTAGCAGGTCGCTCCGTGATATTGCATACCGCGCGTTGCAATCACGTGAAAGGTTGGGGGCTACACTCCAACGCGAGCCCACTTTGGAGGAAATCGCTCTCGACCTTGATACGCCTTATAGGCAGGTGGCTTGCGCACTGGATGCTATTTCAGAGCCTATGTCGTTATCAGAACCAATGTATTCGGACGACCCTGACGCGCTCGAACTTGGTGACCATATTGCAGATTCCGTTGAAAATGATGAAAAATGGCTCAATAATGTGTCAATTCAAGATGCTTTGGAAAGCTTGGCACCTCGCGAAAAGCGCATAATCATAATGCGGTATTACATGGGCAAAACACAGGTCGAAGTCAGCGACGAAATTGGTATTAGCCAAGCCCAAGTTAGTAGGCTAGAGAAAAACGCACTCAAATTAGTAAAAAAATTCTTTGTTTAATTAAAAGGAGAGGTGTATCATTTTCTAATTTAATTTAGAAAGAAGATTTATTCTTATATAATATGAGCGCAAATAATTAACATACTAAAAATTTTTAAAAAAGTATGTAAAATTGTTTGCGTTTTTTGTTCATTTGTTCTATAATAAACTAGAACAAATGTGCGAGGTGTGCCTTGTTAAAAAGTATTTCTGTTAGTAATTTTGCGCTAATTGAGAATATGCAAGTTGAATTTGGCGCGGGGCTAAATGTGATTACGGGGGAAACGGGTGCTGGTAAATCTGTTTTAATTTCTGCTATTAATTTGGCTTTAGGTGGCAGGGCTGACAAATCGAGTGTGCGTACGGGGTGCGATAGTTTGCGAGTTGAGGCGGTTTTTGATGTAGTAAACGACGAGGCCGTTTCTTTTGCTCTTCGTGATTTAGGAATCGAACCTGAGGACACTCTAATTGTTAGCCGTAAGGTAACCCTTGATGGTAGGAATGATATCCGTATAAACGGCGTTTCCGCGACTCTTGCGATGCTTAAAAGTGTAACTACTCACCTTGTAGACATCTATGGTCAACACGAGCATCAGGCACTTTTAGACAGCAATACTCATATCCGTTTTTTAGATAAGTTTTTGGGTGAAAATCTCGCGTCTGTTAAACAAAAATTGGGCGAACTGCTTAGTAGCAGGCACGCTTTGCTGGAAAAGATAAAGGGCTTAGGCGGGGATGAGTTATCGCGTGAACGCGAGCGTGAAATGCTCGAATATCAGGTGCACGAGTTAGAAAATGCGAATTTGCAATTGGGAGAGGAAGAAGAACTAATTAACAAAAAGGCACGCATGGAAAACGCCCAGCGAATTTCCGAGGCTCTTGCTTCGGCTCGCGAATTGTTGTCGACTATGCCTAGCGGTAGTATTTGTGACAATGCACACATGGCGACAAAGTTAGTTAGTAGTGTTGAGGCCTATGACCCTGAACTTGCGGAAATTGTTACGCGCCTCGATAGTATGAAAATTGAGGCCGATGACATCGCCGATACTTTGGAACAAAAGCTTAATGAGTGTGAGTATAACGAGTTTGACTTTCGCGAGGTCGATACGAGGTTAGACCTTATTAAGTCTTTCAAACGCAAATATGGCTCTACAATTGCAGAAATGTTGGAATATTTAGCGAATTGTCAATCGCGCCTGCTTGAACTAGAGGATACCGAGGCGCTTTTGGGTGAATATTCAGTCTCTCTAAACAAGGTAGAAAATTCCATAAATGAAGTGTGTACATGCATTACTGATATTAGGCGGTCTGGAGCAATAAAACTTCAACTGGCGATTTTATCACAACTTAAAGAGCTGGGAATGTCAAATGCTACTTTTGAGGTGGCTTTTTCGTCAATTACGCCACAAAGTGATGGTGCAGATGCGGTCGAATTTATGTTTTCAGCGAACGCTGGTGAACCATTAAAACCTCTCGTAAAGGTCATCTCTGGTGGTGAGATGTCGAGGTTTATGCTAGCCTTTAAGGTGGTAATGGGTAAATTAAAGTCCGTTGACACCATGATTTTTGATGAAATTGACAATGGTATTAGCGGAGTAGTTAGCATCGCAGTCGGGCAAAAAATGGCAATGTTAAGCAAGCATGCTCAGGTCATAACGGTTACTCATTTGGCAACTATTGCTAGTTTCGCTGACTCGCACTTTCAAATTGTAAAATGTGTAAATGGAGGTAAAACGAATAGTACACTTGTACCACTTGATTATGATGGCCAACTTTGCGAAATTGCAAGGCTCGCGGGTGGGGACAATAGCTCTGCACTTGGTTTAGCGCATGCGCAAGAGTTGAAAACCAATGCTTTAAAATTTTCTGCGGGCTTAAAATAACAATTTTTACCGCCACTATATTTGAATAAAAATTTTACCATTTCAAACACTACTAACAAGGAGTAAAAAATGCGATTTGGTAAAATTTTTTTCTTTTTATCGTTATTCCTTTGTATTTCATTCGCTGTAATTTGTTGGGTTGTGCCGTTTGGCGACATATATAGTATAGATAATGAAGTTTATTGCAGTCCCACAGAAAAAGGGCACAATTTTAGCGAACTTGTTACCACAAAATATAATGAAGACACACAGGAAGTGGATTTTTTGCTATTCAATGCTGTAAAAATTCACTCAGTGGGTGCTGAAGCTGGGAAACAGGTCTACTTAGGTGGAAATACATTAGGTTTTGCGTATCATGGAGATGGAGTTTTAGTTATTGCAAAAAATGAAGCGTCCTCTAAAAATGATATAATAGCTGGCGACATAATTCAAAGTGTCAATGGCAAAAAAATTACGAGTATCTCAGATTTGGTTTTAGCTGTCAATGAAAATCCTGATCAATTTATAAAGATAAATGTTGTACGGAATGGTGAAAATTTAGAAATGAAGGTCAAGCCAGCTTATGATGCCGTGTCTGGTAAATATAAGTTAGGCTTGTGGACTAAGGAAAATATGAGCGGTATTGGCACCCTTACATTCATAGACCCAGATACGGGGCGTTTTGGTGCGCTCGGGCACCCAATTTTAGAGCAAAATACACGCACAATGCTAGGGGTGAGTGAGGGTGAATTGCATGATTGCGCTATTTTAGGAGTAAAGAAGGCTGTCCGTGGTGTGCCTGGTGAACTACGCGGAGTGTTTGTACGTTCAAAAGCTGACCTGGGGACCGTTGATAAAAATACAGAAAGTGGAATTTTCGGAGATTTTAATATGGATAGCGACATATTAAACGATAAAAAATTAATCGAAGTGGGTGGCAGGCTGACAGCGCATCCAGGCAAAGCTCAAATTTATAGCAGTATTGACGGGAAAAATATAAAGGCATATGATATTGAAATAATCAAAACAAATTATCAAAGTGCTCAAAGTCCTAAAAATATGGTATTTAAAGTAACGGACAAGCGATTAATCGATACAACTGGTGGAGTAGTGCAGGGAATGAGCGGGAGTCCAATTGTCCAAGATGGGAAATTAATCGGTGCAGTTACGCATGTTTTTGTAAATGATGCCACAAAAGGTTTTGCCATTTATATTGATAATATGATAAATAATTAAAAATTATTTCAATATTTTAAAAAATATTACAAAAATACACAAAATTAGTTTACAAAATAACAAACATTTGTTACAATATGCCCGAAATTAATTCTTTCGAGGTGTATTATGAGCAAAATTAATGTTATATATTATGTTACTGATCCCGATCAGTCTTATGGGGAAATTAATAACATATGTGCTAATCAAAAAATAAATCTTGATTACGAAATTGATTTTTCTAGGCTTGTGAGTCATGTCGTAACAAGTAGACCTAGCATGTTGATTTTAAATTTAGTAGATTACAAAAATGGAGTAAAGTATTTAAGTACTTTTGAAGCTGGATCAATGTTTGAGGTCCCGATAGTTTTGGTGTTAGGAAATATTACTCCAGATTTTCCGCTTAACTTACCAAGCAATTTTATTTATTGCAAAATTGCAGATTTTTCGGAAAATTTGAGAAAAATCGTAGCAAATTTAGAAAAAATGCATGAAAATGATGCTAATCTTGACATTAATATCACAAATTATGATGTTATACTTCACAAGATTTTTAACTGTCTAGGCTTTAATATGGGTACGCGAGGCAGGCGATATTTAGAGTACTGTATTACAGAAATTTTACTAAATAGGTGCATACCAAATATTGCTGTAAAAAAATACTACTTGAAATTGGCAATTCGAAATAACACGACTGTATCTAATGTGGCACGTTGCATTCAAGCAGTAATTAATACTGCGTGGAAGCGTTACAAGAATCACAAGACTAGAGCAATAAATGGAATTACATTCGACGATTTTGCCGAATGCCCAAAGGCGAAAGAGTTTATGTATTATGTTGCTAATAAAATACATGACGACAGCCATCATAAAAAATTTAAAGTCAAACCTTGTTAAAAATGTAGTTTTTTGTAATATTTTTGTATTTAAATTTTAAAAGTCATATAGGCTTTTTCTTTGGCATAAATATTAACTATGTCAAAGTTTTATTCCTTTTATCGAAATTTATCGACGGCTCGATGCGAGTTAAGTGAGCATTTGGCACTGTATAAATGGTGGTATATATGGCTGTCTATATTTGTACTAATTGGCTTTATTATAGGTCTAATTACAGGTTTTACTATTGCGCCAGATGCCTCAATAGATAACATACCAGATTCTGTTTTTGCAAGTTTCCTTGCGCGTGATATCTCAGTTTTTGGTGTATTTTTTGCGAGAGTATTCAGTGTACTAGCAATTTTACTTATAATACTACTAGCAAACATTAGGCCATTTTTGTGTTTCCTGAATGTTTTGTTTTTAGTATATAGAGGTTTTATTGTTGGAGCCACCTTTGCATTATTGATTGTACTATTTAATGTAGGCGGAATTTTAAATGTAATTTTTATCATTATTCCTAGTCATTTTACCATATTGCTTTGCTTAATTAGTTGTAGTGCTGTGGCAATGAGTTATAATCTCAATTCTAGAATCTACGGCGGTGGCGTTTGCACAAAGGCATTCTTTTGTGAAAACAAACGCTACTTTATGGTAATAGGGACTATATTGTTTGTGGCAATTTTTTATGAATCATTACTAATTCCTTGGCTTACTACTGCAATAATCGTCTAGCGGTTTTACCGCTGGTTTACATAAAAACTCCAAAATAGCAAAAACTAGTTATATACTAAAACAAGGAGTTTTATTATGATTTTGAAGAAAAGAACTGTATTTTTGTGTCTAGTATTAGCGCTTTTGCTAGTTTTTCCATTTTTACCGCCTCCTGGAATTGTGAGTGCGGTTGAGGTTGCGGACTACAAGTCGAGTGTCTTGATGGACTATGGTACGGGTGAGATTTTAAGTCAAACTAACGAAAAAGAGCATTTACCAATAGCGAGCGTAACAAAACTTATGACTTTGCTTCTTACATTTGAAGCGTTGGACAGGAATGAAATTGCGCTTGATGAGATATTAACCGCTAGCGATAATGCTGCTGGCATGGGTGGCTCTCAGGTGTTTATTGATGCAGGAAGTGAGTATACTGTAGAGAATCTACTCCATGCGGTAATCATAAGTTCTGCAAATGATGCTAGTGTGATGTTGGCAGAGAGATTGGGAGGGAGTGAAGATAACTTCGTCGTGACTATGAATGCACGTGCTCAAGAGCTTGGAGCAAATGACACAAATTACACTAATTGTACAGGCCTACCAAGCGCAAACGCATATTCATGTGCGCATGATGTAGCACTTATCATGCGCGAAGTGTTAAACCACCCGTTATACTTTGAAATCAGCAAGATTTGGATGGAGGACTTCCAACACCCATCTGGCAGAATTACAGAAATGGCAAATACAAATAAATTACTAAGAAGTTATACAGGATGTGATGCTGGTAAAACTGGTTCAACTAACGAAGCAGGCTACTGCATGAGTGCAAGTGCTAAAAAAGGTGATATGCGTCTAATAGCTGTTGTGCTTGGTGCTGA
This sequence comes from uncultured Clostridia bacterium, assembly GCA_944381215.1. Taxonomy (GTDB): domain Bacteria; phylum Bacillota; class Clostridia; order Christensenellales; family UBA1242; genus UBA7867. The sequence continues at coordinate 21,091 of CALWKF010000002.1, read as the reverse complement.
TAGCAGTAAGGTGCGTTTTGCAAGATGTGCAGACTTATTTAATTACGGATTCGCTAATTTTACTAGCGAGAGATTAGTAAACAGTGATAACGAAATTCTAGATGCGCCTACCGTGTCCAAAGCAAAAAATGCAGTACAATTTAAGCCACAAGAAGATTACTTTGTGTTGAAAAAGAAAGGTGAAAATAAAGACATACAAATTAACTATGAGTTTGATAGACTTATTGCACCGATTGCTCAAAACGAAGTGGTTGGCAAAATTATAGTAACCGAAAATAATAAAGTATTAAAAGAGATTAATATTATTTCTGTAAACGACATCGAAGCCAAGAGCTATGGTGATACAATACATGACATTTTAAACGATTGGAGCTTATAAAAATAGTCCATAAAATTATGGATTATTTTTTATTAGAAAATTAAATTTATAGAGTGAAATATAGCAAAAATCAAGTACTATGCAATACTATACAAATGCATAGTATTATGCATAGTACCTTAAATTTGGGGTAAAATGTGCTAAAAAATCGATTTTTTGATATAATAAAGAAATAAAGCATATTCTGTATTTTTGAAATATGCTTTATTTTTAACTTGTATTTAATTAGAAACTATCTTGGGCGAGTACAGAATTATTTTTTTGCATGGCATTGCTTGTGTTTGCTTTGCCTTCAAAATTCACGTTGTTTTTAGTGCTCTGTACTTTTGGTGCTTCGAATTTTGCGATAGGTTTGTTAGTTGTTAATCTTTTAACGGAGTCATCGTTTGGGCGACTATTTTCTAATGCTTGATTGGTCGATGCTCTAGAATCTCTCAATGTTGCAATTTTGTTTTGATGTTCAGTAAGAGTCGTGTTTGATGTGTTGTTGGCTGTTTTATTGGTTGTATTAATTTCATTTTGAGTTGCTGTATTTGTATCAGTGGTTTGATTAAAAATTGCATTTAATTGTTCTAATGCCTGATTTGCGTAGTTGTAAAATATTTCACGACTTTCTAGTGTAGCCTTCATTTCTAGATATATTGGGTCGATATTTGCATCCGTCCCGTGAGTGCTTTGAATGAGCGCAATTTTGCCAGCACTACGCATTAGGTCAAACTGGCTCTCTGCTAATTTTTTTGACATACACTGCAAAACATGTGAGTATCCGTTAATTTGTCTAATTTGTGCCTTATCTAATTGTACGGAATTGTTGATAACCTTATCCATGTTCTCACGGGCAAGCGTCATGTTCTGGTTTAATACTTCGTTTAATTCCGCAAGCCTGTCGTTTAAGTCTGCAATCTCTTGCTCAAAGTCGTTTTGTGTCGAGGGGGTTGCTGTGTTGTTTTGAGTGGACTGAGTATTTGTTGTGTTTTGTGTAGAGGTATTATTTTGTGTATTAGTGTCGTTTTGCGTTGATTGATTGTTAGATGTGGTGTTGTTTTGAGAGCTTACGGCATTTTGATTTTGTGAGTTCGTGTTGTTCTGGGTTGAGGTCGTGTTTTGAGTGTTTAAGTTGCTAGTAGTTGGGTTCTCTAAGGTCGCACCATTTTGCGTATTTACATTAGATTGCAAATTGTTGTTTGGGTTAACGACTGCGCCGTTTTGGGTTGTCTGTTGATTTGTATTATTTACTCCTGAGTTATTTTGTGTTGTTTGCTGGTTTGCGTTATTTACAACTGCACCATTTTGGTTGGTGTTATTAACTACCGCGCCGTTATTGTTGTAAACAGTGCCATCGAGGTTTGTGTTGGTGTTGTTTTTGTAGGTGTCGATGTTGTTTGTCCTAACCATGCTGTCGAGATTGTTGGAGTTTAAGTTGTTTGCCACTTTGTTACCATTAGATTGATTTGGTAGCACTCCTTGGTTTGCATTACCAATTCCATAAGGTGCAGTACCGCTGTTATTAGCACTAAGGTTGTTGTTATTGCCATTGACATTGTTTAGGTTGTTCGAGTTGATGTTCCCGTTGTTATTTACGTGGTTTGTGCCATTAGCAACATTTGGTGTCCCTTGGTTTACATTATTTGTTGTGTTGGGTAAAGTGTTGTTGTTTGTTGTGTTAGATAACGCTGAATTGTTGTTTGTATTGTTAGGCAGGGTAGTATTATTATTTGCCGTGTTAGGTAAAGCGGTGTTGTTTGTCGCATTTGGTGTTGCGTTATTAGTTGCATTAGGTGTTGTAGTGTTGTTAACCGTGTTTGCGGAGTTTGCGTTGTTTGCATTAGTATTACTTGGATTTGTCTGCCTATTCGTGTTTTGAGTAGCAACTTGATTATTCTGTGTCGTGCCTTGCGACTTTTGCTGGTTTGTTATAGTGGAATCGTTAGATTTAGGCGTTTGAGTGTCCGTGTTGTTTTTCTTGTAAGTGTCTACATTTTTAGGCAAAATTTGATAGTCGTTATCTTTACTGATGATAAAATTGTCATCAAGTTTCAATTCCTCTGCCACCTGTGAGTTGGTTGCAATTAGGTGCACCTTGTCTATGTCGGCGCGCAGTGCATTGTCCTTATTCATTTGTAGTTCCGCGCTCACGCCTGTAAAGGCGGAGGCAAGTGCCAGTGTTAAAGAAAGAGCAAGTATTTTTTTCATAAATTTTCACCTCATTTAAAATTTTCAAGAGTAGTTTGCTTTATTTACCTTAAAATATTTATAAAATTTCAAATTTTTAGTTTGTTTTTTAAAAAAAGTGTCAAAATTTATGTATATGGAGATAATATTATGAATGAAAAGGAAAGAAATCAACGCTACAATGCCTATGTATCGGCAAAGATGACAAAAACGAAGCCATGGCCCTCGCTTTTCCACGCGTTTTGGGTGGGAGGACTCATCTGCTGTCTTGGGGAACTGATAAAAGACTTGTGCCTGTACATTTCCCCCGAGTTGAGTACCCAAACGGCCTCCACGTGGTCGCTAATTGCTTTAATCGTACTGGCGGCATTGCTTACTGGGCTCGGTATATTTGACCGAATTGGCGCGTATGCAGGGGCTGGGACAATAATTCCAATAACGGGTTTTAGTAACTCTATTGCGAGCCCCGCAGTCGAATTCAAACGCGAAGGACTGGTTTTTGGGCTTATGGCGAAAATGTTTATAATCGCTGGTCCCGTGATAGTTACGGGGGTCGTGGCCTCGATAATCGTGGGGCTTGTATACTTATTTATATAATATATAGGAATGAGGTAGGATGTGAATCGATTAGGTAGACAGACAATAGTATTTAAAAACAAACCGCGCGTGGTGGGAAGTTATACAGTAGTTGGCCCCAAAGAGGGAAGGGGGAATTTCGCTAAATTTTTTGATAAAATTCTCGAGGACGACCTTTTCGGCGAAAAAAGTTACGAAGCAGCGGAGAGTAAAATGTTAAAATTCGCCATTACCGAGGCCATAAAAAACGCAAATATCGACAAGACTCAAATTGATGCGCTGTTTGCTGGCGACCTTATGAACCAAATTATTAGCAGTAGTTTCGCCGCGCGCAAGCTGGAAATTCCGTATTTTGGTTTGTTTGGCGCGTGTAGTACCATGGCGGAGTCGCTAATTATGGGGTCGTGCTATGTCGACGGCGGGTTTGCAAGGTATGCAGCATGCGCGACAGGTAGCCATTTCAGTAGCGCAGAAAAGCAATTTAGGTATCCGCTAGAGTTGGGCACACAACGGCCACCAACATCGCAATGGACGGTAACGGGGACAGGGTGCACGATTTTGGGTAACGATGACAGTGCAGGTATTTTTGTAGAATGCGCGACTATTGGCAAGGTCGTGGACTGGGATGTAACCGATGCAAATAATATGGGTGCTGCAATGGCACCTGCGGCGATGAGCACCTTAAAGGCGCACTTTGAGGACACGGGCAGGACAGCGGATGACTATGATCTTATTTTAACTGGCGACCTTGGAAAACTCGGTAGCGAAATTTTAATGGACTTAATGGAATATAACGGGTACAAATTGGGGAGTAACTATAACGATTGCGGGCAAATGATTTTTAATAATACGCAAAAAACCTTTATGGGCGGAAGCGGTTGTGGTTGTGGAGCTAGTATATTAAATAGTTATGTCTATTCGCGAATGAACAAGGGAATGCTAAAAAATGTACTATTTATCGCAACTGGAGCACTAATGAGCACGCTGTCGAGTCAGCAGGGGAACAGCATTCCCGCGATCGCTCACGCCGTGTCAATAAAATTCGGGGGTAAATGATGTTCGATCCTATTATGTATTTAAAGGTCTTTTTAGTCGGGGGCTTTGTGTGTATGATTGGCCAAATTTTGATTATTACGACAAAAATGACCAGCGCAAGAATTTTGGTATCCTTTTTACTATTTGGCGTAGCATTGGAGGCACTAGGACTCTTTCAACCGATTAGAGATTTCGCGGGCTCGGGAATAACCGTGCCAATTATCGGCTTTGGCGCGAGCCTAGCACACGGCGCAATCGACGCAGGGAACAGTATGGGCCTACTTGGCGTGTTTACGGGAGGGCTCTCCGCTGTTGCTGGCGGAATTGCGGCGGCGATACTCGCGGGCTATTTGGTGGGCCTAATATTTACCAGCAAGACTAAAAAGTAAACTTTATCTTCCTTTTTGCATATAGATTATTATGCGAAAAATCAAAAAACGCCAGTTACGCCCCAGAACGAAGTTATATATCACCTTAGCCGTTCTGCTGGTAATCGTGGTCTCAATTTTATTGTTTTTTAATTTGCATGTAAACCCAGTAATCGTTGAGTTTAGCGAGGCTACAGTCAAGTCGATTACAAATAGGTCGGTAAATAGTGCAGTACAAAGTGTAATTAGCAACAATAATGTATACGATGATATAATAGAGATTAGCACCGATACTGAAGGGAATATTACTGCCTTTAATGTCAAGTCGATTTTGGTAAACAAACTAGGCAAGGACATTGGCAAGGTCGCTCTGCAAAATCTCGAGCTACTTGGGAGCGAAGGCATCGAGATTCCCCTGGGCACACTGACTGGCATCCCGCTACTTACGGGAATCGGCCCAGACTTTACCTTCAAGGTGCATCCAATCGGTAGTATTAGTTCGGTTTTCAAGTCTGAGTTTGAGAGCGCGGGTATTAACCAAACCAATCACCGAATTTATATGAATGTAAAGGCGACTGTAAACCTAATTATGCCGACCGCCAGCCGTACAATCACGACAGACACTCAAATTTTGCTTTGCGAATCGATAATTGTGGGCAAGATACCAGACACCTACCTAAACTCAACGAGCCTCGATGATATGATGAACCTAATTCCAGATTAATCTACAACTCTTTAATTTAAAATATCTTAATCTAATTAAACACACCCCAAAGTTTAAACGCTGTTGGGGTGTTTTTTATCACAATTTTAACCGAAAATACTGAAAAAATTGATAGTTTGTTTTATATTTACCAGTATTTTACAGCCCTAAATTTTTAAAAAGATTTTAAAAAATTTGCTAAAAATCTCGAAAATTGTTAAAATAATATTATTAGAATATATAAAGGAGGGAATCAACAACAAACAACTTCTAGGACGATGTAGCTTTTAATTGCTAGTTAATCAAAGTATAACCTGAGCATTAAATTAAGCCTTGTTCCTAGTCTAAAATTAAATTATATTTAGTTATGTTGTTGAAAAATAAATATGAAGTACTCTTTTAATACAAAATTGCATAAAAACCCACGGGGGGGGGGCGCTTTCTAGCCTAAAAATTTCTTGTATTAGAAAAACTCACTTTATTTTATAATTTATAATTTTATTTTAGTAATTTTATAATTTATAGAGCAAAATATTATATACAATGTTTTGTTAAAGTGAGGTTTTTATGATAAAATTATCCAAAACTAAAACGAGTTTAATAGTAGCCCTTGTCTGCTTTTTTACCATAACCACATTATTAACCGCTTTTTTATTTACCCCAAAAGATAGTGTAAACGCATTTACCAGTGTAAGTAGTTCTAACGCGGTCACAGTTTCTCAACTTTGGGATAGTAGCACAAAGACATTTAATACAACGAATTTAAAAACTTTACTTAGTTTTATATCAAGTGATGGTACACTAAATGGAGTAAACACAACTCAGCAAACCGCAGTAGACATTCGTGGCTACACCTACGGTGGCAAAGAGAGTGGCAAATCAGTTGTAGTTACCATAGGCGATTACCAGTGGCAAGTGGTATATCTAACTAGGACAGGTAACACCACAGGCGACCGTATAGCCACACTCTTAATGGTTAACAATGATGGCGAGGCAAGATATGGTAGTAGTTCTTACTATGGTACAAATGACTTTACCAATGGCTATCCCACCAGTATGTATGGTACTAGCCACATTCGTGCAGTAACTCTAAATAATGGTGGGCCATATGTAAAAATTGCCAACAATAATTCAAATCCTACAAGTGTAACGCAAGCAACTCAAGACTCTTCCCACAAATATGCGCTTTTTACTGTAGACTCTCTAGGTCTAACAAACTACCTTGTTCAGCCAAAAAATGTATGGTATCAAACCCAAGCGCAGTCTGCAAGTACATATGCTGGTGTAAGTTACACACTAAATAACGAGTCCCTAGCTACGAATCTCTCAGGCTATTATAATAATAACACTTATCAAACTAAAACGTATTACACCCAATGGGGAAATGATCATTTGTGGCTTCCCAGCCTTTCAGAAACAGGTCAAAATGATACATATGATGGTATTTGGGAGTTATCCACAACAGAACGTTCAGCTTCTACCTATTGGTGGTCGCGGTCTGGCTATTATGGTTCGCACGATGCCTGCGACCTTAATTCCTCCGGCTCCGGCTATAATGGCAACCATGTGAGCAGTAGCAACGGCGTGCGGCCTGCCCTTCACTTAAATCTTGACTCTGCCGCAGTCTCCGCGGCTCTCGCGTTCAACATCAGCGCAAGCGTGGCTTCGAACGTAGCGGATGTTATTCAATTAGACAAAAATTCTGAGATTTATTACACGGATACTCCAATAAATATTTACCCTACATTCACAATTTCGACAACACCTGGGTATTATGTATCGCACATAACAGTGAATGGCACACGTGTAGAACCTAGCGACAACGCAAGTACATTCACACAGGGGACGGGCTATTCAATAAAATGTTACCGAATGAGTAATAAAGTATATATAATGCTAGATAATGTCTCACGATCTATTGATATAGTGGTATACGGGGACGCGTACGATGTAAGTGTCGTGGTTAGCGAACCCAGTATAACACTCATGAACGAATATATGTATACATGGTACGAGGACGGCTATATAACCACGAGAATTGCCGCCGAATTTGTAACTAATGATAAAGTTCAGTTATTTATCGACGGCGCCATGGTACAGTTAATAGGTGATAGTAATACAGGCGCCGTCGTGGTGGACGATAGCACTATAACTTATTCACATAGTATATTCCAAAATTATATCAATATCACAATAAAAGGTCTATCAACTGAGACCTCGCACCAAATCGTAGTAGGGCAGTACACCGGCTCTGGCTCCTCCGTAACCACGAGTTTTAGCGGGGGCTCGGGCTCTGTAACGGTTACGAGTAGCGACTCCGACGTTCAGCGTCTCGTAATAAAGCCCAACAATAACTCAGGCGGTCAGACCTGCTACGTAGGCTCTATTGTTATCGACGGAATGGAATTTTCTCTCGACTACTACTCTGCATATCTATTCGGGGCTGGCACCGCTAGTTCGATTCGCTACACCACCAGCGACACATCGAACGCAGTCGTCCTCGAAATCACGGGCCTAGGTGAGCCCATGCACATCGAGTTTAACATTACTACCGTTAGACCCGAGTACGACGTTCCACCTACGTCTGGTGGCGGGGTAGGTATCTCTGGCTCCACCGTGGTAACGGCAGGCCTTGGGGGAGAGGCACGTATTGTTGGCATGGATAACACAGCAGAAACAGGCGACACCGTGTCGCTAATGGCGGTTGCATACTCTGGCTACCGCTTCGTAGGTTGGGTAGATGCCACCGATGAGAGTACAATTTTGAGCACCAGCGCAAGCACTACATTCGACAAGGCCGATGTAAGTGGCATGGTATTAAAGGCACTCTTTACCCCAACTTCCACCACTTCTACCGATAATACTACCGATAACGGCCAAAATACAGACGTATTATAATAAAAATATATAAAACCAAATTTTTCTTGACAATTTTTGAAATTAAGAGTATAATAAGTGATATTAATAGAGATGCGTTGAGAAAGACTAGTAGCCAAGTACTACATTTACAGAGAATGGGTGGCATCTGAGAAGCCCAAATCACTGGTTTTGGTGAATTCACTTTTTAGCACTCTTGTTGAACTAGCAGTAGGCAAGGGCGTGTCTTAGGTCGCGTTAAGACCCAATTAAGGTGCTCTTAATCAAGAGAATTTAGGTGGTACCGCGGAGAAAACTTCGTCCTAATTGCTAGGGGGAAGTTTTTTTATTTAAAAGGAGACAAATATGGAAAAACAAATTGAACAAGTTTTAATTGATGCCAAAAATGAAATCGCTGGTGTTAGCGACAAGCAGGCTTTAATGCAATTCAGCACCGAATTTTTAGGCAAAAACGGCAGGTTGGCGGGTTTAATGAAGCAACTGCGCGACCTACCAATTGAGCAAAAGCGAGTGGTGGGTGAGAAGCTAAACATGCTACGTGATGACCTTGGTAGAATGGTAAAGGACAAGGATGCCGAAATCGAGCAGGCACTACTTAATGCAAAGTTAAGTAGCGAGCGCGTCGACGTAACAATTCCCGTAAAACCGTTACCTTATGGCACATTACACCCGATCGAAGCGTTAAAAAAGGACTTAATTGACTACTTTTTGGCGCGTGGCTATGAGTTAAAGGACGGGGGCGATATCGAGACCGATTACTACTGTTTTGAGGCGCTGAATGTACCAAAAGAGCACCCCGCCCGCGAAATGCAGGACACATTCTACATCGACAGCGACACAGTACTGCGAACTCATACTTCTGCCATGCAGGTGCGCACAATGGAGAGCCAGCAACCACCGATTAAAATGATTTCGACAGGAAATGCCTACCGAATCGATGAGGTGGATGCGACGCACTCGCCGATATTTAACCAATTAGAGATTTTAGTCGTAGACAAAAACGTAACAATGGCGGACCTTATTGGTGTATTAGAGGACTTAATAAAGCATTTATTAGGCGAAAAGACCGAGATTCGCGTGCGCCCGAGTTACTTCCCGTTTACTGAGCCGAGTATCGAGGTCGATGCGGTCAAAGACGGCGAATATATCGAGATGCTGGGTGCGGGAATGGTACACCCGAAAGTGCTCGAAATGTCTGGAATCGACAGCAAAGTTTACAAAGGCTTTGCGGCAGGTCTAGGGCTAGACAGACTCGCAATGCTGAAATATGGCGTAACTGATTTACGCGAATTATATGAAAATGATGTTAGTTTATTAAAACAGGTAAAGTAGGAGATAAGTTATGATAGTTACTTTAAAATGGCTAAATGATTTTGTAGATTTAAGCGACCTTAGCCCCGAGGCAATCGCGGAAAAGTTTATAAATATCGGCTTTGAGGTCGAGGAAATGCGCAATTTGTCGAAGGGCATGGAGCGCGTAAAAGTGGGGCGCATTAGAAAACTCTCTAGACACCCGAATGCCGACAAGTTGCAGGTTTGCGACATCGATTTAGGAAATGGCGAGTCGGTGCAGATTTTGACCGCTGCTACAAACGTGTTCGAGGGTGCAGTGGTGCCAGCAGCACTCGACGGGGCAGATTTGCCAAATGGTGTTAAGATAAAAACCACCAACATGCGCGGGCTAGAGTCCCAGGGGATGTTGTGTTCTGGTGAAGAGCTGTGCATTGATAACAGTGTTTACCCGAATGCGCTGGTTGACGGTATTATGATTTTGGATGAAAGTGCAACTCTTGGCGAGCCTATTGCGGAGTTTTTAGGCCTTGATGATGTGATTTTTGACATTAAGGTGCTAGCAAACCGCCCTGACTGCCAAAGTGTTTACGGACTCGCAAAAGAGTTGGCTGCGAGCTTAAATAGAACACTCAAAGAGCCGAATTTTGCATACACGACTCAAAACGTGGACCTGCCCGTAAGTGTTAGTGTTGAGACCGATAACTGTCCGTTATATCTTGGCTGTGTTATCAAAAACCTCAAACTCGCGCCGTCGCCAAAATACATGCAAAACAGGTTAAAGGCCGTTGGAATAACGCCTAGAAACAATATAGTTGACTTTACAAACTGCGTTTTGTTTGAACTGGGACAACCGTTACACGCCTTTGACTACGATAAAATTAAAAATCACCACATTATTGTTAGACAAGCGAAAAATGACGAAAAAATTGAGGGGCTTGATGGCAAAGAGTACACCTTAAATGATAGCATTATGGTAATTGCCGACGAGGAACAACCAATTGGGCTCGCGGGCATAATGGGTGGTAAGCACTTTTCAATCAGCGAGGACACGAAAAACGTGTTTATCGAAAGCGCGATTTTTGACCGAGTTTGTATTCGCCGTGGCTCGCGCAGTTTAGGTATTCGCACCGATGCGAGTGGCAGGTACGAGCGTGGAGTTGAGAAAATTTCGGCGATAAACGGCTTAAAGCGTATTTTAAGTCTAATAGATGAGTTTAAAATTGGCGAGATTTCGCAAAATATTATCAAAATTGGCGATTATACCGAGAAAAAAAGAGTTGTTGAGCTTAAATTTGACGAAATTGAAAAGATATTGGGCCTAAAAATCGACTACGCGGATGTGGAGAAAATTTTATCAAAACTCGATATTACTACCACATTAAAGGGTGATATGCTTGTCTGCACGATTCCCGAAATTAGAGCGGATATTGAGTTGCCTGCGGACATAATTGAAGAAATTATTCGCTACTATGGTTTTGAAAAAATCGTGCCCACGCACTGCGAAAACACCGAAAGCACTGCTGGCGGTATGAGTGAGTTATTTACATTAGAGCACAACTTAACCAATTACATGATGGCAACGGGGGCACACCAGGTTAAAACTTACGGCTTCCGTTCGCCCTTGGAGTTTGACCGCTTAATGTTGCCACAAAATAGCCCGCTCCGTAATTGTGTGAAAATTGAGAACCCGTTGAGCCTTGATTACAGTATCATGCGTACCGAAATAATTGGGAGTCTACTTGATGTAGCGAAACTCAACGTAAGTAGAAAGAATAAAGACATAGAAATTTTTGAGACTGGCAAGGTTTTTGAAAACCGCCGTGATGAAAAGGACAATCTGCCGATTGAGAGTAAGGTGCTAGCATACTTGACACTGAATAAAGTCGACTTTTTCTATGTAAAATCTATTACAGAAATGCTTTCTAGCAAATTGGGGGTAAATTTTACATATCGTCCTGTTACTTGCGAATTCTTGCACCCCAATATATCGGCAAGTATTAACATCGGGAATAAGTGCATTGGTCTAATCGGGAAAGTACATCCGCAAGTTGCCAAAAATTACGAAATTAATGCTGATTGCTATTACTTTGAGTTGTATCTCAATACAATACCGCCTAAAAAATTCAAAAAGGTTAAGCCGTTGCCTAAGTTCCCCGCAGCCCACCGCGACCTCGCAGTCGTAGTTAAAAAAGATGTTGCAGTAGGCGAAATGATTGATGCGATTAAGCGCGCGGTAAACAACATACTTGAAGATGTCGAACTATTTGACGTTTACGAAGGCGAGCAAGTGGCGGCAAACTGTAAGAGTGTAGCATTTAATATAACTTTTAGGAAAACAGACAACACCCTTACGCAAGAGGAAATAAACGATGCGTTTGACAAAATTTTAAGCAAACTCGAGTCCACTTTTGACGCAAAATTGCGAGTTTAATGAGGTAATTATGATTTATTTAGATAATTCGGCCACTACGCAAACTCGCCCAGAGATTGCGGAGTTTGTAAAAGAGTATAGTATAAAAAATTATTTCAACCCCTCGAGTGTATATGGACCCGCTATTAGTGTAAAGAACGACATTGACCGCGCCCGCGACACGATTATTAGGCTACTAAACGCACGTCCTGGTAAAATCATCTTTACAGGTAGCGCAACAGAGGCTAACAATTTAATACTAAATGGCTTGGCAAAAAAGAATAAAAAGATATTAGTTTCAAGTGGGGAGCATCCTTCAATTTACGAAACGGCGAAGAATCTACAAAACCTTGGCTATAATGTGGAATTTATCGACATCCTCCCGAACGGCACGCTCGACCTACAAGATTTAGAGAATAAAGTTGATGAAAACACTGGACTCGTGTCAGTTATCCATGTAAGCAACGAAACTGGTGCAATAAACGACCTAAGTAAAATTTCGAATATTGTTAAACGCAAGAGTCCTAGTGCGATTCTGCATTGCGATGGCGTGCAGGCCTTTGGCAAGGTTAGGCTAAACCTATTAAACGACAACATTGATGCCTACACAATCAGCTCTCACAAAATTCACGGGCCCAAGGGCGTTGCTTGCCTATATTTGCGCGACAATATCAATATAAAGCCTCACATTTTAGGTGGAGGGCAAGAGGGTGGACTTCGTTCTGGCACTGAGAACCCTGCTGGAATCTTGGGCTTTACTATGGCGTGCGAGATGATGTACGAGAATTTTGATAAAAAGCGCGCTGATATACGTAAATTAAGGGAGTATTTTGTCGCTCAACTGGAAAAAAGCGGGCTAGATTACATAATTAATGGCGATTTAAGTAATACTTTGGAAAACATTTTGAGTGTGTCGTTTATGCGTGTGCGCGGTGAAGTGTTGCTTCATTGCCTTGAAAAATATGAAATTTACGTCAGCACTGGCTCTGCATGCAGTAGTAAAAAGGTGGGCAACAGAGTGCTGTCCGCAATGGGCCTAAATAATGATAAAATGCAGGGAAATATTCGATTTAGTTTTTGCGAGTATAACACGAAGGATGAAATTGATAAAGTGATAACGGCACTAAAAACTGAAATTAAAAATTTACTTGGTTAGGTGAAATAAATGAACGTAATTTTAATTAGATATGGCGAAATATTCTTAAAGGGGCATAATCGCAAGTTTTTTGAAAACATCTTGCAGAAAAACATCAACGAGAGCCTCAAAGAATTCCCTCACGAACTCAAAAAAATTAGCGGAAGATATGAGTTAAGTGGGTATGATGTAGAGCAAGAGAAAGCGATAATTAGTAAATTAACGAAAATTTTTGGCCTTCATTCTCTTTCAGTTGCGACAAAGATTGAGACCGATTACGAGAATATTAAAAAAGAATGTTTGAAAATTAACTTAGGTAGGCAATCTTTTAGAATAACTACAAATAGGGCTAGTAAAATCTTCCCAATTAAATCTATGCAAGTAAACCGCGAGATTGGTGAGTTAGTGCTAGAAAATAATCCCGAAACCCACGTTAATCTACATTCTCCAGAAGTCGAAATTGTCATTGATATTCGTGAAAATGGATATACTTATATTTCTACTAATGATATTCAGTGTGCTGGCGGAATGCCGTTGGGGAGTGCGGGTAAGGGCTTGTTACTGCTGAGCGGTGGCATCGATAGTCCAGTAGCTGGGTACTTTCTCGCGCGTAGGGGGCTAACGATAGAGGCTATACACTTCCATAGTTACCCTTACACGAGCGAGCTAGCAAAGCAAAAAGTTATCTCTCTTGCCAAAACTATGTGCGACTACTTGGGCAGTATCAAAATGCACTTTATTTCAGTTACGCACGTTCAAGAGGAAATACACAAGAAGTGCGATGGCGACTTTATGATCACACTTCTAAGGCGCATGATGATGCGAATTTCCGAGCGAATTGCTAGACAAAACGATGCTGGTGCGCTGATTACTGGCGAGAGTTTGGGGCAGGTCGCTAGCCAAACTTTGCAAAGCATAAACGCAACCAACGCAGTTGTGGACATCCCCGTATTTAGGCCGTTAATTGGCTTTGACAAGCAAGATATCATGGATGTGGCACACAAAATCGGCACATATGAGATTAGTATTCAACCCTATGAGGACTGCTGTACCGTATTTTTGCCCAAAAACCCAGTAACAAAGCCAAAACTTGAAAAAGTTTTGCGCGAAGAGGCGAAGCTTGACATCGATACCTTGCTAAATGAAAGCCTAGCCTCCGAAGAAATCATGATAATACAAAAATAAAGGAAGTTCTTCCTTTATTTTTTATAATATCAATTTAATTTAAATTATTTTCAATCAAATTTTAGAAAAACCAGCCTTTTATTATTTTTTGTGTTGCGCTTTTAGTATTGGAATTTGTAGAAGTGTCGTTTATATAGTATTTTTGAGTATTACTGGTAACGCCTTCGCTATCTAAATCATTTTTATACCGAGTCACTAAATAATATTCAGTATTTTGAGAAGGCAAGGGCAGGGAGTAAGTTAGTTTTTTATCCTTTCCGGTAATCTTTTCTATTAACTTTGTGGTATTTCCTTCCTTTTTATATAGCGAATATTCTAGATATTCTTGCCCTTCCCAAGATAGCAAAATTGCATCACTAACTTCCATATTTAACGTAGTTTTAGGTTGCTCGGTGAAGTTTGTGCTCGTTACTTTCGGAGCATAGCGAGTGGCAAACCAATCTTCAACTACATACACGTCAGGAGTGTTTTCAGTTGCTAACTCCACCTTCTGCTTTTCTAGCGAAAGTGTATCAATTTTATATTTTTTCACATTTTCTGGAATCACAAAATCTTTATTTATATTAAAATGCTTTGTTAAAACATTCCAAGCGACCTTGTTGGCATTAGACGCGGTAGTTCCACCATTCATATGGCTTTCCATATTTTTTGTACTATCGCCAGAGGTGTTACCATACCACGCGCCAACAGTAAATTGAGGGTTGTAGGATATACACCACGCATCAGTATTTGTGCTATCAAAGTCGGTGCCAACGGTCCCAGTTTTTGCAGAAAGCGGGAAATTTAGGTCACAGAGTCGCTTTGCAGTACCGATTTTAATAGTATCCTTTAATACATCATTTATTAAATATGCGGTGTCAGTGCCTATAATTTTATTAAATTGTGGGTTATTTTCATAAACAGTTGTACCTGCCTCAGTGGTGATTTTTCGAATAAAGTTAGGACTACTGTATGTTCCGTTACGTGCAAACACTGTGTATGCGTTTGCGATATTAATTAAACTTTCTCCTTCATTTGTTGCGCCCAAAGCGATTGCCAAATGCCGGTCATTTTCATTAAATGTCAGCCCAAATTTCCTTGCAATTGCGATTGACTTGTCTAGGCCGTTATATTCTAGCGTTTTAACAGCTGGAATGTTTAATGACTTTGCAATCGCTGTGCGCGTCGAAACCCAGCCCAAGTATTTCCCGCTTGCGTTGTGCGGACTGTATCCATCAAAATTGATTTTTCCATCACAAATCGGGGTAATAGGGGACAGGGTGCCCATTTCAAAGGCAGGAGCATAGCAAAGCAACGGCTTAATCGTGCTACCAGTCTGCCTATATATATCGCATTGACCAATGTAAGCGAGCACGTTATTTTCGCTGTTATCAATTACAATTAGCCCGTGCTCTAAGTTGTCAAATTGCGCAATGTTCTGTGCAATCTCGTTTTGAATGTCGGTGTCAATGTAGGTGTATATTCTAAAACCCATGGTTGAAACATCGCGCTCACTCAAATCAAGTATTTTAATCGCCTCATCGAGAATTATTTTATTTAAGTTGTTTTCATTTTGAGAAAGCTCTAGTTTAAGAGGTTTTGTAATAGAGTTGTTGTAGGTATCCTCGTCAATAATTTGGTCATCCAACATATTTTTTAACACTAAATTTCGCCGATTTATGCAAGTTTCCGGGTTTAAAATAGGCGAATAAGTGCGTGGAGAACGAATCAGTCCTGCGAGAATCGCGCTTTCATCTAGGGTAAGGTCCTTTGCCGAATGCCCAAAGTAATTTTGCGAAGCACTTTCAATTCCGTAGGCTCCATTTCCAAAATAAATGACATTTAGATATGTTTCAAGTATGTCATCTTTGCTATATTTTTTCTCTAATTGAGTTGCAAGATATGCCTCTTGAATTTTGCGGGTTAACGTTTTTTCATTAGTTAAATGCGTGTTTTTTATCAATTGTTGGGTAATCGTGGAGGCTCCTTCTTTTGCGTAGCCACTAAATAAATTTTTTATCCCAGCCTTTATAATTCTGCCATAGTTTAATCCATGATGTAAATAAAATTTTTTATCCTCAATGCTTATAAATGCTTGCGGGACATAACTAGGTAGTTCCTCTAATTCAATAGTTTCGTTACCAGTCGCCGAGGTCGATACAATTTCAACACCGCTTTGGTCGTAAATTTTTACTTGTGAATTTAGGCTGTTTAATTTCGCAATATTTAGGCTAGTAGTTTCTCCAGCTTGTGAAATTACAATGGCCACATAGGTAAATACCGATAGCACTAATACCATACCGATAACGAAAATAATTATAAAAACTTTAGCAATTTTACTCATAATAACCTCGATTTTATTATGTGCAAAAAATAAAAATTATAAATTATTATTGATAATTTTAACAAAATAATGTATAATTTTACTATTAAGATTACACTAGGTGATAAAATATGAAAAAGTACTACATCTTCACATATGGATGCCAGATGAATGTTCATGAAACTGAGAAATTGGCAGGAATTCTAGAGGACAGGGGATACACTCCTGCTAACACCCCTGATGAAGCCGATGTGATAGTATTCAATACCTGTTGCATTCGCGAGAGTGCTGAACAAAAAATTATGGGCAATATAGGCGGAGTTAAGCCACTAAAAAAGGCAAAGAAGGACCTAATTGTTGCAGTTTGTGGCTGTATGGCCCAGCAAAACGATATGGCTAGCCTCTTAAAGAAAAAATTTCCCTTTATAAATATTGTATTCGGGGCAAATAACATTGAGTTCTTTGGTGAATACCTCGACACCTTTAACGAGCAGAAAAAGTTTTTAAACATGGTGGAAAAGGACAAAGACTATATCGAAAATATCGCAGGCGTGTCTTGTGTGCGCGATAATTCGCTGTATGCATATGTAAATATAATGTATGGCTGTAATAATTTTTGCACCTACTGCATTGTACCTTATGTTCGTGGCCGTGAAAAAAGCCGAAGCCCAGAGAGTATCTATGCCGAGGTAAAAAGTCTAATAAAACTCGGGTACAAGGTAATCACTCTTCTTGGGCAAAACGTAAACTCGTACGGGCTAGACGGGAACACGGATGGCGTAAACTTTGCAAAACTGCTAGATACAATTGCGCATTTTGACGGTGATTTTGAGTTGCGTTTTATGACCTCGCACCCAAAAGATTTAAGTGCCGAAGTTATCGATGTTATGGCTTCAAACCCTAAAATTAGTAAGACCTTACATTTGCCCGTCCAGGCGGGGAGTAATAAGGTCTTAAAGGCCATGAATCGCAGTTACACTCGAGAGAGTTATCTAGATTTAATTACGCGCATACGCGAGAAAATGCCCGAGATTACGTTGTCTACGGACATTATCGTCGGTTTTCCAGGTGAGAGCGACTTAGATTATCAAGAAACCGTGGACTTAGTAAAACAGGTGCGCTACCACAACGCGTATATCTTCATGTATAGCAAGCGCAAGGGCACAATCGCCGAAAAAATGGAAAATCAGGTACCGCTTGCTACCAAAAGAGCGCGAATACACGAATTGCTAGATATTCAGCACCACATTAGCGAGGAGCTATTTCACGAAATGGTGGGCAAAACTATTTGCGTGCTGGTTGACAGCGAATTATCGAGTGAATATTCTGCCAAAGCGCAATGTGGCAAGGTTGTAAAAATCAACAAAACCCAACCACTTTGTGTGGGTGAATTTTACAATGTTAAAATAATAGATTACAAGAAAGGAAACCTAATAGGGACAATTACTAATGAGTAAATCAACAAAAAATGATGGCTATTCAAAAATGATGTATAAGTATCTCGAGAAAAAGGAACAGTATCCCGATACTATAATGTTCTATCGCTTAGGCGACTTTTACGAGATGTTTTTTGAGGATGCAATAAGGGCCTCGAAGATACTTGATATTACCTTAACCAGTCGAGATTGCGGGTCGGGGCAAAAGGCTCCTATGTGTGGAGTTCCATATCATGCAGCCGAAACTTATATTACAAAACTAACTGATTGCGGGCTAAAAGTCGCTATTTGTGAGCAATTGAGCGAGCCCCAAAAAGGTCAGATTGTTGAGCGCGATGTAGTGCGAATCGTTACTCCTGGTACGGTTATGGAGGAGGAAAAGTTATTACACAAGCAGAATAACTTTATAGCTTCAGTTAGTTCCGAGCGCGCCTCTGTTATAGGGCTTTCATGGATCGACCTTTCAACTGGTGAATTCTACGCGCAACAATTCACGGGCGATGACGCCTTTACAAAGTTAAGTGATACACTTAGCAGTATTGCACCCAGTGAGGTTATTGCCGATAAAAACTCATGCCTGCAAAGTACAAATTTACAGTGTATGAAAATGGGTTCGGTTCCCAATTTTTCGAGTTTTAGAGATTCAGCCTTTGAATATGATGAGGCGAAAAAAGCATTACTCAGGCAATTGAAGGCTAAATCAGTAGAGGAAATTGGTTGCGATAAAAAAGGACAAGCTCTATGTTCTGCGGGCGCACTGATTACATATTTACTTGAAACCCAAATGCGTGATTTAGACCATATAAACGAATTAAAAGTGATCAATGACGGGCATTACATGTACCTTGACATCAACGCAAAATATAATCTCGAACTTACAAAGACAATCTTCGAGGGAAAGACTCGTGGCACGTTGCTTTGGGTACTGGATAAGACCGAAACCGCTATGGGTGTCCGCTTGCTCAAAAATTGGCTCGAGCACCCTCTACAAGATGAGGTGGAAATAAACGATAGATTAGATGCCGTTGAAGAGTTATCGCACGACACTATTGCCAGGGCTAAATTGCGCGAGTTAATGCGAAACATTAGTGATATCGAGAGGCATTGTGGGCGCGCATCGTATGGTAACCTAAATCCTCGAAATTGTGAGTCATTGGGTAGGGCACTTGTAAATCTGCCTAGTATTAAGCAATTATTAGGCAAATTTAACTCTAAACTCTTGCGTGAATGCGCGAAAAACATTTATGAGTTAAAGGAACTTGCAGAAGAGCTTACGACCGCATTTGTAGAGAACCCACCGACCAGCATAAAAGACGGCGGATTTATAAAACACGGCTTTGACCCCGAGTTCGACAAGTGCCTCGATGCAAAGCGCGATGGTAACCAATGGATGACTGCGTTAGAGGCGCGCGAGCGTGAGTTGACTGGTGAAAAGAAATTAAAGATTTCTTATAACCGAATTACAGGTTACTATTTTGAGGTACCAAAGTCAGCATCTGAAAATTTGCCGTTTAGATTCCAGCGTATTCAAAGCACCGCTAATGCCGACAGGTTTTCTACTGCGGACCTCAAAAAGTTAGAGGAAACGGTACTATATGCAGAGGAGCAGAAACTAACTATCGAACTACAAGTCTTTGATAGAATTAGACAAGATATCTTAAATAAATTGACGGAAATTCAAGTAACCAGTAGGCAACTAGCGATACTTGACTGTCTGCAATCTTTTGCGGAGGTCGCAGTCACCAACAACTACACGCGCCCCGTTATCAATAACCAAGTTGATGAGTACAATATTGTTGAATCACGGCACCCAGTAGTCGAAAAAATGCTGGCAGAAAATAATGGTGGCCTCTTTGTGCCTAATGACTTACTGCTAAATAACGACCAGCGCACAATCATTATAACTGGACCTAACATGGCGGGAAAAAGTACATTCATGCGTCAAATTGCTCTTATTGTATTAATGGCTCATATTGGTTGCTTTGTACCAGCAAAATCGGCCAGAATCTCGATTACTGACAGAATTTTTACACGAATTGGTGCTAGCGACAATCTAGGAATGGGGCAGAGTACCTTTATGGTCGAGATGAGCGAAGTATCAAATATCGTACGCAATGCCACAAAGGACAGCCTGCTGATTCTCGATGAAATCGGCAGAGGAACTTCAACTCAAGACGGCCTCAGTATCGCTTGGGCTGTGCTTGAATACATTTCTACAACTATCAAAGCAAAGACCTTGTTTGCGACACACTATCACAAACTTACCGAGTTGCAAGGCAAACTTCCAGGCGTTGTAAACATGCGCGTAACTGTTAGCGAATTTGATAATCAAATGTCATTTTTGCGTAAAATCGAATACGGCAGTACAAATAAGAGTTTCGGTGTTGAGGTGGCAAAACTTGCAGGCATTCCGCAGGTTATTATTAATCGCGCAAAAGAGGTCATGAAGGATCAGGACATTGTCGACGGTCAGGCCTTTGATATGGCTATAAAGCAATATGATTACAGCAATGTTGAGTTGCAGGCCAAGTATGAGGCTGTGTCCGAAATGCTCAAAAATACGGATGTTAACAATCTAACTCCAATTGAGGCAATCACAAAACTTGCCGAGCTTAAACAAAAAATAAAGTAGGTAGAATATGGCAAAAATTAATATCTTAACGCCAGAAATTTTTAATAAAATCGCCGCTGGTGAAGTGGTGGAAAAGCCTGCATCAGTTGTAAAAGAAGTTGTTGAAAACAGTATTGATGCAGGTGCTACAAAGATTGATATCCAAATTTATGACGGCGGTATTTCTAAAATCATCGTTAGCGATAACGGAAGCGGAATTTTGCCCGATGACCTAGAGCCCGCTTTTTTGCCACACGCCACAAGTAAGATTTCAAACGAGGCGGACTTATATAATATTTCGACTTTGGGTTTTCGTGGTGAAGCACTTGCCTCGATTGCTTCCGTTAGTCAAGTCGAAGTTATTTCAAAGACAGCAAGTACTAACGGACATAGTATAAAAGTTTCGGGTGGGCAAATTGTAGCAAAAGGTGAAAAAGGCTCGCCAGTGGGCACATATATAAGTGTAGAAAATCTATTTTTCAATACTCCCGCTCGCCAAAAATTCCTAAAAAAGCCCAAAAAGGAAGAGAGCGACATAACTACACTGGTTGCTAAACTAATTTTAGCAAATCCTAAAATTGCATTTAAATATTCAGCAGACGGTAAAGT
>CALWKF010000001.1 GCA_944381215.1 uncultured Clostridia bacterium | reverse complement strand
CTATTATAACAGAAATATAAAAAAAGTCAATAATTAATTTTATAGGGTTCACAATCAAAGATGAATATCACAATTATCTTAAATATATAAAAAAGTGAGTTAAATACTCACTTTTTACTTTTTTGTTGAGGTGCGCTTTTTGCGGGGCTTTTTGTCCTCGGGAGCCTCTTCAACGATGACATTTGCATCGCTTGACTCGGTTTCCTCGGTTTTTGCACCAGTCTCGGTCGCAGTGTTCACTGATTCAGCCAAGTCAGCACTAGCCTCTTCTACACTCTTTGTTTCTGCATTTTCACCAGACTCAGTGACTTCCGCCTGTGGCTCTGCGGGCTCGACAATATTGCCGTCCATATCATAGACAATGTCCTCTTTCTTGTCGATACAATAAATTGCATTACTGTCGATTGTGGTGTAACTCTTGTGATCCTCGTCCCCAGTTTCGAGTGTAACGACTTTGCCGTCGGTAGTTTCGCGAATGGAAACAATCGTACCGTAAAAACCGCTGTAAGTTTTTACCCTGTCGCCAGGCTTTAAGCTCGAGAGCATTGCAGAGGTTTCCTGGTTGTACTTTTTGCGTTTAAAGTAACTAAACACATAAGCACCTATGAGTAACACGAGTAAGACTATTAATATCCACAAAGTTGCGCCGCCACCACTACCTGCGGAGGTATCCGCTAACATTGAAATCATTATTCTGTTTTCTCCTTTTAGTTTATAGTATCAATTATACATAAATTGTTAAATAAATCAATCAATTTCAGCTCGAAATTTGACTTTTATTCGGGAATATCGTCTTTTGCAAGGGTTTTTAGTTGTTTTTCTTTGTTTTCCTCGAGTTTACGCCCCAAATGCTCATATGCAAGAGGCATTGCGACACGGCCTTTACTGGTTCTGGCGATAAAGCCCTGCTGAATTAAGAACGGCTCGTAAGCCTCCTCAATAGTGGTCGCCTCTTCGCCCGTTGCGGCGGACAAGGTATCTAGTCCCACAGGTCCGCCACCAAATTTATCGATAATGGTTGAAAGTAGTCTGTGGTCGATAAAGTCAAGGCCTAAATCGTCAACCTCCATCATTTTGAGTGCCTTGTGCGTGATGTCTACATCGATTTTTCCAGAACCTTTTACATCGGCATAGTCGCGGATACGCTTTAAAAAGCGGTTTGCAATACGCGGAGTGCCACGCGAAGAGCGAGCAATTAAAAGAGATGCTTCGGGCGTGATATCGATATGCAGAATATTTGCCGAACGCGACAAAATCTCACTAAGTTCCTCGGGTTCATATAATTCAAGCCTGCCCATTACTCCAAATCTATCGCGCAGTGGACCTGTCAGCATTCCAGCGCGCGTAGTAGCACCAATTAGGGTAAAGGGCTGAATTTTTAGGCGGATACTTTTAGCGGCTGGGCCCTTGCCCACCACGAAATCAAGCGCAAAGTCCTCCATTGCGGGATACAGCACCTCTTCAACTGCGCGACTCAGCCTGTGTATTTCATCGATAAACAGCACATCGTTTTTGCCGAGGTTTGTAAGAATTGCGGCGAGGTCTGCGGCGTGTTCAATTGCTGGGCCACTAGTAACTTTTAGTTGAGCGCCGAGTTCGTTTGCGATAATGTGTGACAAAGTAGTTTTTCCAAGCCCTGGGGGTCCAAATAGCAAGACATGGTCAAGTGCCTCGTGGCGCGCCTTCGCTGCCTCTATATATATAGATAAACTATCCTTTATCTTTTTTTGCCCAACATATTCCTTTAAAGTATTAGGTCTCAGGCTATTTTCGATTACTTCATCAATCTCAGATTTTGTGCTGGCGATAAATCTTTCATCATCTTCCATTCTATCTTCTCCCTAGTTCCTTGAATGCTTTTGCAATTAACTCTTCCATTGTGTCTTTTGAGTCGTACACTGTGGTGAGAATGTCTTGCGCCTGTGTGCTGGGCACTCCCCAATCGATTAGTACATTCAAGGCCTGTGTAAAGTTTTCGCTACTATTTAACTCGCACGCGGTCATGTTGACCTCGTTTAGATGCGACAATGCATCAATTTTTTCTTTAAGTTCGAGTAAAATGCGGTCGCGAATCTTTGCGCCTACCCCTTTTATGCCTTTTAGTACGCTTGCGTTTTGAGTGGCGATTGCAAAACTCAAATCTTGCGCGCTAACTCCGCTCAAAATGTTTATTGCCATTTTGGGACCAACGCCGTTTACAAGCAGTAGTTTTAGGAAAACTTCGCGCTCGAACTTATCTAAAAAGCCGAATAGCGAAATTTCATCTTCACGTACATGCATATATGTATAAAGTGTAACAACCTCACCAATCTCGCCTGCGCTCTGCTCGCAAAAAGTGGAGACATTGAGCAAAAAACCTACTCCGTTACACTCCAGTGTAATTGTACCAAAGCCTTTGTCGGCTATTATTCCTTTTATAAAACTAATCATACTATCTCAATCCTAACATTGCTTTATTTGTTTGGCTGTGACAAAGGGCGACTGCGACCGCATCTGCGGCATCATCGGGGCGCGGAACAGCCTTTAAATTTAATAAGGTCTTTACCATAAACTGCATTTGGTGCTTGTCAGCCTTCCCCACGCCCGTGAGTGCCATTTTGATTTGCTGGGGCGTGTACTCATAAATTGGAATGTCGCGGTTTACAATGCTAAGTAAAATCACCCCCCTAGCCTCTGCAACTGGAATACCTGTCGTGATATTTTTATTAAAGTACAACTTCTCAATAGCACATTCATCGGGTGCAAACTTGTCGACAAGAGTATTCATACTGTCGTAAATCGCCTTGAGCCTGTGGTCAAAAGGCATATCTTTGGGCGTTGTAATAACTCCGTAGTCAACGACCGTGTTCCCGCTGTTTGACTTGTCAATAACACTAAAGCCAATTATTCCGTATCCTGGGTCTATTCCTAATATGCGCACGATTCCCTCCCAAACATTATAGTAAATAATATCACAAATACTTACCCTTTGTAAATTAAATTTAGAACAAAAGTTTTTATTTTTTAAACAGGTCCTATGACAATGCAGTTTTACCGAATAGACAAAAATCTACCCATGTTACCATAGGTGGCAATTGAGAAATATACGCTCTAACGCCATGTGTCCTTCTCTGTCCACGCGAATTCCCCGTGGCTACCCCCTTTCTAGGACTAGTGGCTCTATATTTAATATTTTATTGTCAAGTTATAATATATAGATTAAAGATGTAAATCAAGACTTGATTTCAAACTGTCTAAGCAAAAATAA
This sequence comes from uncultured Clostridia bacterium, assembly GCA_944381215.1. Taxonomy (GTDB): domain Bacteria; phylum Bacillota; class Clostridia; order Christensenellales; family UBA1242; genus UBA7867. The sequence continues at coordinate 174,120 of CALWKF010000001.1, read as the reverse complement.
AGAGTCCCTTAAAGGACTCTGTAGGTTAAAATAGTGGAGCGGGAGACGGGACTCGAACCCGCGACATTTACCTTGGCAAGGTAACGCTCTACCAACTGAGCTACTCCCGCAAAAATGGTGGGAGCTACAGGACTCGAACCTGTGACCCTCTGCTTGTAAGGCAGATGCTCTGGCCAACTGAGCTAAGCTCCCACGGTAGTTCACCCTTGCGAGTGAACAAGTATATAATAGCAAATATTTTCAATCATTGCAAGTGTTTTTCATAAAAAAATCGAAAAATTTTAAAATTTTTACTATTAAAATTACTAAAAGACACTTTTATTTAATTAAAATGCACTAAATACCCTATAATTTATAAAAAAACAAAAACACCATACATGACGACTGTATGGTGTTAACCCACTTCACCTGGTGCCGAAGATCGGACTCGAACCGATACGGGGTTGCCCCCGAGGGATTTTAAGTCCCTTGCGTCTGCCAATTCCGCCACTTCGGCACATGGAGGCGCCAACCAGATTCGAACTGGTGCATAAAGGTTTTGCAGACCTTGGCCTTACCACTTGGCTATGGCGCCGTTTTTAACAAAATTGTAGAATGAGTGTATCATATTTATCAAATCTTTGCAAGTGTTTTAGAGAAAATTTTATTTTTTATATGAAATTACTCCACTTTTTGTTAAAAATAAAGCCCTTGTCTATGTCCTAATTTAAAAAAATTCGGCGATAATCGAGTTTGAAATGTAGGGGTCTTTTATTATGAGTTTGTTGTTTTTGATTTCTATTAGGTTATTTTTTAGTAATTTATTAAGAACGGGCTGGTATTCTTGCAAAAAGTCGGCAGAGAATGTTTTATTATACTCCGTAATATCTAATCCGTCGGTCGTGCGAAGGGCCAGCATAATGGTTTCCTCTTTCGCGGTTTTTAGAGTTTCGGGCTCGATATCCTCTTTACAATTCGCAGGTGCATCTAAATATTTGGAAAAATCTTCGGTATTGTGGAAGTGTGTACCATTTATAAAAGAATGTGCGCCGAGCCCAAGCCCTAAGTACTCCCCTCGCCTCCAGTAATTCATATTATGAGCCGACCTGTACCCAATTTTAGAAAAATTGCTGATTTCGTATCTATAAAAGCCGTGTTCTGCTAGCGTCTTTACAGTTAGATTGTACATATCGACTGCTTCATCCTCAGGTGGCAGTGTGTACTTTCCCTGCTCGATTGCTTTTGTAAGTGGCGTGTTCGGCTCATTTATTAGTCCATATACCGAAATATGAGTAATTGGCAAATTTACAACTTTTGATAATGTCACTTGTAAATCGCTAATAGTTTGCTGTGGGACGCCGAGTATTAAATCAACATTTATATCTGTCATTCCGTTTAATCTCGCCGCTTCAATCGCATTCACGCAATCGTGATAGTTGTGTACACGATTCAGCACTTTTAAAATTTTGTCGTTGTCGCTCTGCAAACCTAGACTTAAGCGAGTACAACCAATACTAGCGTATTCGATGGCCTGTTCGTTATCAAAAGAATTTGGGTTTGCCTCAATTGTTACGCTACAATTTTTTATTAAATTAAAGTTTTTGCGCACGCAATCCATAATCTCCACAATCGCGCCACTATAAAGAGTGGAAGGGGTACCACCACCAATATAGACTGAGGTAACAACTTTGTCTTTGGTTTGCTCCCCCGTCTCGACAATTTCGCGCTTTAAGGCGGAAATGTAATCTTGCATTTGCTTGTGATTCGGTACAAAGGAGCAAAAGTCGCAATAACTGCATTTTGACACGCAAAAAGGTATATGAATGTATAAGCCAAAGTTTTTCATAATATGCTCCGTAAATTTAAGATTGATTTAAACACTTGGTGTTTAATAAATTCAAAATCTTATCTACCTGCTCTTTTGAGTATTGTTTTACATATATGGAAATAGGTTTATCTAAATTAGAGCAAGTTAAAACTATAACTTGAGCAACACCATTTTGAAAATCAAACTTTTTAATCGCTTTATAATCAACCTTGAAAGTTGTATTCTGGTTTAAATATCGAGCAAAAACGCCAGAAGAAAAGCATAAATAATTATCATAGAAAACTATTTTACTAGATAATATGTTAATGGTCTCTAACAAGGCAATAACAAACCCTAAAAAGCCTACGATAATATACAACCAATTTATATAAATAATACCCACAACACCTAAAGCAAGCAAACCTAATGTAAATATTATTAGAATAGTTAAACAAACAATAAAAGCCGTAGATTTTGGGCGAAAAACCTCTTTCATAAATGCTCCTTAAATTTTATTTTCATAGCGCATAAAGTACTGATATTGAGGGTTGAAGCCACTGGTCCAAATATCTTGGTCTTGCGCGTTTATGACGAAGCCTAGTTTTTTATATAAGTTTACAGCGGGCTCGTTGTCTTTAGTGACAAAAAGAGTAACTAAGTATTCGGGAGTGTGCTTTTTAACATAAGCAATGCCACATTTAACTAAATTTGTGGCAATACCTTGGCGTTTGTATTCCTCTAAGGTTTGTAGGCCTGTAATCAAGACTTTATCTTTCATATCGAGGTTATCGAGTCCGTTTTGATACTGAAAACGCACAATGGAAATAATTTTCTCATTGTCCTTTGCAATAACCATAAAGTTCTTTTTGTGCGGTTTGAAAAAATTTGTAAGAAAGTAGTCTAAATATGGCAAGTTTTCTGCCTTGGTATTATAAATTTTTGCAATTTGCGTGACAAAATCACTCTCCCTAGACACTTCCCCCTCATTTTTTAATACTTTATATTCAATCATAATTCCTCTAGTCTATTTTTAAAATGCTGATAAAGGCGTCGCTGGGAACTTCGACCGAGCCGATGTTGCGCATTTTCTTTTTACCCTCTTTTTGCTTTTCTAAGAGTTTGCGCTTTCTCGTAACATCGCCGCCGTAACACTTGGCTAGCACATCTTTTCTATATGCCTTGACAGTCTCACGGGCGATAATTTTGCCACCAATTGCCGCCTGAATTGGCACCTCGAACATCTGCCTTGGGATAACTTCCTTTAACTTTTCCGCCATAATCCGACCGCGCTCGTAGGCTTTGTCTTGGTGGACAATTAGACTAAGCGCGTCGCAAACTTCGCCTTTTAGTAAAATATCAAGTTTTACGAGTTTGCTGGGTTTATACTCGCTAAGTTCGTAGTCAAGGCTTGCGTAACCGCGCGTACGGCTCTTCAAACTATCGAAAAAGTCGTAAATTATCTCGTTTAGAGGAATGTCGTAGTCTAGGCGCACGCGCTTTTCATCTAGGTACACTATGTCTGTGTTTTCGCCACGACGCTCCGTACACAACTCCATAACCGAGCCCATATATTCAGGTGGTGTAAAAATGTGCATATTTACATATGGCTCCTCCATATGCTCGATTAAACTGGGTTCTGGGAGGTTGCTTGGGTTACTAACCTCTATCATTTCGCCATTAGTTTTATAAATATGGTAGTTTACGCCTGGGGCTGTTGCAATAATCTCGAGATTAAACTCGCGCTCTAGCCTTTCTTGAATAATCTCCATGTGAAGTAGCCCTAAAAAGCCACAGCGGAAACCAAAACCAAGAGCAACCGAAGTCTCAGGCGAATATTCTAGCGAACTGTCGTTGAGTTTTAACTTTTCTAGGGCATCTTTTAACTCGCCATACTTACTGCCGTCGACGGGGAAAATACCGCTAAACACCACGGGTTTTACTTGTTTATACCCTGGGAGTGCCTCGGCGCACGGAGAGGTAGCATTGGTAATTGTGTCACCAACGCGTGCCTCACTCACCTTTTTTATACTTGCGGCGATGTAGCCGACTTCCCCAGCGCGTAAAGCCTCACATTCAACAGGTTTAGGGATAAAGAAACCTACTTCAGTTACTTCAAATTCGTTATTTGTCTGCATAAACTTAATTTTGTCGCCCTTTTTGACACTGCCGTCAAAGACGCGCACCAAACAAATCGCGCCCTTGAAATTGTCGTAGTAACTATCAAAAACTAAACATTTTAGGGGCGCATCCTCGTCGCCTCTGGGGGCTGGAAACTCCTTTATAATACCCTCGAGAACATCAGTAATATTTGTGCCTTCTTTTGCTGAAATACAAGGCGCGTGCATAGCGGGGATACCAATAACTTCCTCAATTTCGTGCTTTACCTTTTCGGGGTCGGCACTCGGCAAGTCAATCTTATTAATTACTGGTAAAATCTCCAGCCTATTATCAAGGGCCAAGTGCGCGTTCGCCATTGTTTGCGCCTCCACGCCCTGCCCTGCATCGACAATTAGAATTGCGCCCTCGCACGCGGCGAGCGAACGACTGACCTCGTAGGTAAAGTCAACATGCCCTGGGGTGTCAATTAGATTTAGAATATACTCCTCACCCTTGTAGTTATATTTCATTCGCGTGGGGGTCAGTTTAATAGTAATTCCGCGCTCGCGCTCAAGGTCCATGCTATCGAGCAATTGCTCCTGCAAATCGCGCTTTGCCACTGTCCCCGTTGCCTCAAGCAGTCTATCGGCTAGCGTACTCTTGCCGTGGTCAATGTGCGCTACAATACAAAAATTGCGAATATGTTGCTGTCTAAAGTTCATTCTCTCACTCCAAAAGTAATTTAATCTATTATACAAAATACTTAAATTTTTTGCAATACTTTAAAAACTTAATATCTCATTTTTATAAAATTTATGAAAATAAAATATCTATTAATAATTAAATTAAAACTTATTATTAATTACAAAATTTAAATGATTACTAAAAAAATCATCAAAAAAGTGCAAGATACTTGTAAAATTTTGCGATTTTCTTGACTAATTTTGTCATTTTCTATTTAATTTTGCATAAAATATAGAAAATTAGTAGATAAAATTATTTAATTTTGATATACTTTATAAAAAGGTATGGTTTTGTTTTATGGAAATATTTAAATCTTGGTTAGTAGAAAAATTTATTGCGCACAGAGGTTTTTTTAATAACGAGGATATTCCCGAAAATTCGCTCGGAGCATTTGAGCAAGCGATTGAAAAAGGCTACGCTATTGAACTCGATGTACACGTAATTTCGGACGGCACGGTCGTAGTTTTTCACGACAGCCAACTTGGACGTATGACTGGAAAAGATGGTTATGTAAAAAATCTTAAACAAGAGGACCTAAAAAACTATAAATTACTAGACACCGAGTATATTATTCCCACCCTCGAGGAAGTACTTAATTTAGTGAATAACCGCACGCCGATTTTAGTCGAGATTAAATCAGAAAATGTCAAAGTAGGCATTGATGAGGCTAAAATCTACGATGTGCTAAAAAAGTACAGTGGTCAGTTTGCAGTGCAGTCATTCAACCCGTTTAGTATTGAGTGGTTTAAAAACAATGCTCCCGAGATTACGCGCGGAATTTTGAGTGCTAAATTTTCGAAAACTATGCAAAATCGCCCAAAATCTTGGATAAAACGCCTAGCATTACGCAATATGTGGTTCAATAAACGCGCAAAGCCTCAATTTATCGCATACAATGTGGAGGACCTGCCTAATATCTTTATAAAAAACAAATGTAAAGGCTTACCCGTATTGGGTTGGACAGTAAAGTCTCAAACACAATATCTCGAAATTATAAAATATGTAGACAACATTATTTTCCAAGATTTCGAGCCAAAAATATAACACAAAAACACGAGCATTACTCGTGTTTTAATTTTGTGAATGAGAAATACTTAGTAAAATGTTATACTAAAAAGTTTGAATGGCAGTTGTAATTATGATTACAATTAACAAAGCAAGAATAACAAGCCGAATAATTAAGTGTTTTGTAAAAGTGCCATCTTTTTTAGCCTCGAGCCTTTTATACCTAGGGGTCGCAAAGTATGCAAACACCCAGTAAGCAAGGACACCTACAAAACTACCGATTATAAAGTACGGAATGTTGGTTATCCAAGTAGCAATGGCAAAGCCTAGAGCAACTAGAAAACTTGCTAACACTCCCCAGTAAAAGTTTCTAGCGATTTTATCTTCCAAATGCTTTTTATTCTCGATATCCTCATCGCTAATTAGTTCATCAATGGTCGTGTGGAATAACTTTGCAAGTAGCTTAAAACTTTCCATACTGGGATAGCCGTTGTCTGTTTCCCACTTTGATACTGCGGTCCTAGTCACAAACAACTTGTCAGCCAATTCATCCTGAGTTAAGTTGTTTTCTTTTCTCAATTTTTTTAACTTATCACTAAATTTCATTTCTGCACCTCCACGAACATTATAGCATAAGTTAATCAATTTAGCGCGACACTTTCACTCACAATCAAGCAATTGACTATATTTCACGCTTTTATGCTAGATAATAGCCTCGACAAACTCTTTTGCATCAAACTCATCAATGTCATCAATCTTTTCACCCGTACCAATAAACACAACGGGAGTCGAGTACTCTTGCGCAATGCCTAGAATTACACCGCCCTTTGCTGTGCCATCAAGTTTTGTAACAATTAGCCCATCAAGTCCAATCGCCTCATCAAAATATTCGACTTGGCTCAAAGCATTTTGACCAGTTGTAGCATCTAATACAAGCAGTTTTTGGTAGCAAACTTCGGGCCAGTTGGTAGTCACAACCTTTGATACTTTCTTTAACTCTTCCATAAGGTTTGCTTTGTTATGCAGTCTGCCTGCGGTATCGATAATTACGACATCGGTGCCCTTTGCCTTTGCGCTAGAAATGCCGTCGTACACAACACTAGCAGGGTCAGCACCGTCATCATTTCTAATAATTTTTACATTATTCTTGTTTGCCCAAATCGCCAATTGCTCGCTAGCCGCCGCCCTAAAGGTGTCCCCTGCCACTAATAAGACAGACTTCCCCTTTGACTTATAGTAGTTTGCAAGTTTACCAATTGTCGTAGTCTTACCAACTCCATTTACACCGACAACCATCAGTACTAATGGATACTCAATTTCGAGTTCCTTATTTTCCTCTAAAATATCTTGCATAATGTCGCGCAAGGCTTGCTTTACATCCTCTTGATTACGCAGTCTTGTCTTTTTCGCCTCGGCGCGCAAACGCTCGACTATTTCCTCCGAGCATTCTATTCCCAAGTCAGAGGAAATTAAAATATCAGTTAGTTCATCAAAAAAATCGTCATCGAGTTCGCCATGCGACATAATTGACATTAATTTATTATCAATTGAAGCCTTTGTCTTCTTAAAAGCCTCTTTAATCTTGTTAAAAAATCCCATAATTATTACCTAGTTTAAAAAATTTTGTTTTATATTAAAATTTATATTATATGCTGTTATTTCCACTATTAACCTAGCCTATAATCTTAACAATCAGTAAAAAGTTAAAATGCTTACCTATCTCAAATAAGCATAACATTTTAACAAAGCATAAATGGTAAAGAACAAGGAGTATAGGTCAATTTACGAGTAAGCATATTGAAATATGTGAGCGAGTAAATTAGGCCGTAACGACGCAGTTATTTGCCGTTTATGCGAAGTTAATGGCTGGCAGTGGAGCGGGCGAACACCCCCTACTGTGCGGTCTGTATTGCTTCGCTAAGTTTAACACTTACCACTTTACTAACACCTTTCTGTTCCATTGTAACTCCATAGAGGTTGTCCGCCAACTCCATAGTGGGTTTACGGTGCGTGATGACAATGAATTGAGTTTCGCCAGCGAAGCGGTGCAGGTACTTTGCAAAGCGTTCTACATTCGCATCATCAAGTGCTGCGTCAATCTCGTCAAGTAAACAGAACGGCATCGGGCGAAGCTTCAAAATTGCAAACAAAATTGCAATCGCGGTCAATGACTTTTCTCCACCACTTAGTAGATTTAAGTTGCCTAGTGCTTTCCCTGGTGGTTCTGCGATAATGTCGACACCTGCGGTCAGCACGTCGTCATCGGTTAGCACGAGTCTCGCCTTTCCGCCACCGAAAAGTTCCCTAAATATGCGCGAGAAGTTTTCATTAATCTTTTGAAATTTCTCGTCAAACTGCTCGGTCATTTGAGCACTGAGTTCGTTAATAACGGTCATGATGTCGTTCTCGGCAGTCCTTAGGTCGTCGAGTTGCGTAGATAGTTCGGTATAACGCGCGTCAAGGTCCTTGCTGTCCTCAATCGCGTTTACATTTACGTGGCCTAGTTTGCTGATTTCGCGCTTCAACTCGTTTATGCGAGTTTGTGCACCCTCGGCATCAAATTCAGGGTCTTTGAGTTCGAGCGCGGTTAGATACGTAAGTTCGTAATCCTCCAAAATGCGATCTTGCATATTCTCGATATTGGTATCTATTTGGGCAAGTTTTGCTTCCTCTTGGTAAATGCGCTCCTGAATTTTTGCGTACTCGTTTGTGACCCTTGTACGCTCCGCCTCGATGTCGGCAAGGCCTGCATGCAAGTCTTGCTTTAACTCCTCCATTTCAGCGACTTTTGCTTTTACGGCCTCGAGTTTACGAGTAGTATCCTCATCCTCGCCGTTTTGCGACCCCGCATCAAGTTCTTTTGCGGTCTCGATAGTGCGCGCATTTTTAATCAGTAGCGAGTTGTTCTCGTCAATGTTCGCGCTCAACTCCTCTTGCTCCTCAATTAAGCGCTCGATATCGTTGTCAATAGATTCGATTTTACTCGAAAGGGTCGCAATTTGCACCTTTAAATCGGTGATTTGGGTGCTAAGGTTGTCACGCTTTTCACGCAACACATCGTACTGATTTACACTCCCCTTATCGCCCTTTGCCTCGGGCATATCCCCAGCATCCATTGCGCGAGTAGTTGATAACTCTTGCTCCAAAATCTGCTTGCGCGCGGATAAACGCGAGAGTTCCTGCGTAATCTCATCGAGTTCGCTAGAATAAAGTTCGCTGTCATCCTGTGCGTGTTTTAAAACTTCTTCTTTCTGTGCAAGCTCGATATCACAATCATGTAGCACGTTTGCTTGTGAGTCAATTTCCCTTGCGAGTTTTTCTAGCATTTCGCTGTAAACTACTAAGGTGTTTTTCTGCTCGTCGACCTTGCTACGTTGCGATTTTATACGCTCAGCAATTGTTTCAATTTCGCGTTCGCGAGACAATAGGTTATTTATCTCTGCCTTTTTACTACCACCACTAATTGACCCAGCGGGATTAATGACATCGCCGTCAAGAGTTACTATTTTAAAGCCGAAGCGCGAACTGTTTGCAAGTCTAACCGCTGTGTCCATTGTGTCGACAATCACGGTATTACCTAGCAAGTTTTTAAACACGGGCTCTAAATTTGAGTCATATTGAATCAACTCATTTGCAACACCATAACACCCAGCACTTTTGAGTAGTGGAAGGTAGTTATCGTTTATATACTTTGGCTTCATCGAAGAAATCGGCAAAAAGGTCGCACGGCCGTACTTATTTGATTTTAGGTAGTTTACGAGTTGCTTGGCGTCCTGTTCGTTATGTGTAACGATACTTTGTACCGCAAAGCCTAACGCCATTTCAATTGCAGTTTCGAGTTGCGTAGGCACTGTGATTAACTCGCCAACTACGCCAATAAGCAGACGTTGAAGCTCGACATTCTTTGAGGCATCGAGTAGTAATTTACGCACGGTGCCGTTGTAACCCTCGTAATCTGCTTGCATTTCTTTCAGTAACTTTGCGCGCGATTCTAGTTTATTAAGCTCCGCAGTAGCGAGCTCGAAGTTTGCCCGTAAGTCCTTCTCACCCTGCTCGACATTCGCCACATTTTCGCGAAGTGCGGTGAGATTGTCCCACGCGTTCCGCCTGTTTTCGCTAGCGGTTGCGCAGTCATCCTGTGCCTGTTTCTCGATAATCAAGGCACCGTCGCGCTTACTCTCAACCGATTTTTTACGTTGATCAAGTTCCTCTTCGCGCTCCTCGATTGCCGAAATTTCGGTTTCAAGCCTCGAGATATTTGCCTTAATGTCGCTAAGTTTTGACAAGGCATCCTGCATTTCCTGTTGCGAACCACTCACGGCGTCCTCACTCACCCTCAATTGCTCTGCAACGCCCACGTAAATCTGTTCAAGTTCGTCAAGTTTTGCGCGCAAGCCGTTTAACTCCTCTACGCTCGAACTCTTTTCGGCTTGACTAGATTGCAATTCGTCGTTAATTTTCACAAACTCAATTTTGTCTTGGTCAATCTCGGCTTGAATTTTCGCCGATTGCTCCTGCAAATACTCGAGCTTTGCTTGCGCAACTCTGCGGTCACCCGCGGTTTTTTCGAGGTTTACGGTAAGTTTTAAAATTTCATCCCTAAGAGATTGAATTTGCTCGTCAATCGCCTTTATGCCCTCGAGAGACTGGTTTTGCTTGTCAATGGTCGCCTGCACTTGCGTTTCCTTATCAGCCGACTGCTCGCGCAAGCCGTCAAGCAGGTCGTTTATGCGCTGTTTGTTTGAATTCGCATTCTCGTAGTGGTAGATGTAGTTGTTGACCTCTTGATATTTAAGTTTGTCGCGGAGGTCAAGGTACTTTTTCGCCTTTTCCGCCTGATCACGCATAGGGTTTAATTGTCGCTCAATCTCGGTAACTGTGGTTTCTAATAGTGTTAGATTTTCACGCGTGCGAGTGAGTTTGCGCTCCGCCTCGAGCTTGCGCTCCTTAAACTTGGCAATGCCTGCTGCTTCCTCAAAAATGACGCGTCTGTCCTCGGGTTTACTAGCGACAATTTGCTCGACCTTACCCTGTCCAATGATTGAATAACCATCGCCACCGATACCGCTGTCGTGCAAGATGTTTTTAATGTCTTTAAGTAAACATGGTGCGTGATTTAGGCTGTATTCACTCGTGCCAGACCTATATAGCTTTCGCGAAATAACGACTTCGTCATAGTCGACATTAAACTGGTGATTTTCATTAGTAAAGATTAGAGAAACTTCGCAAAAAGACAGACTTTTGCGATTTTCCGAACCTTTAAAAATGACATCTTGCATACAACTACCACGCAGGTTTTTAGAGGACTGCTCACCTAGTACCCAACGAATCGCGTCGGCAAAATTGGACTTACCACAACCATTAGGGCCAACGATTGCAGTTATACCACTACTAAATTCAATTGCGAGTTTGTCAGCGAATGATTTAAACCCCAAGACTTCTATTCTCTTAAAACTCAATGTTTTCTCCTTTTTTTAGCAAATTATTCGGCCGTTTCAAATTTAACTTCACTTAAAGTATTGCCGATTTTACTTAACAAATCGCGCTCGGCATAATCTTTTACCTGTTCGATGCTAGCGAGCAGTCCTACAAGATTCGCAGAGCCATGTGCTTTTACGACAATTTGCTTTGTACCAAGCAGTGGTGAGCCACCATAGGCCTGATAATCGTAGCGTTTTAGTACATTTTTGAGTGGCTTTTTAGCAAAAAGTCCGCCAATTTTGCCCGCAGTGGTCGACTTCAGCCCAGATTTAATGACTTTTACTAGATTTATAATGGTGCCCTCGATACTTTTGAGTAGCACATTACCAGAAAAGCCGTCAGTAACGATTACATCACAGTCGCCGTTTAACACGTCGCGCGCCTCAACATTTCCCACAAAGTTTATGGGCAGTTTTTGTAGTTCGTGGTATGTAGCCTTGCGTAGTTCGTCGCCCTTTGCCTCCTCCGTACCTACATTAAGTAGAGCAACTCGGGGCTGGTTGATGTTCTGCATTACGCGCATATACTCGCTACCCATTAAGGCAAAGTGGCATAGGTTTATTGGTTTACAATCCATGTTTGCGCCACAGTCGATTAGTAGCACTCTACCACCCTTGATTGTAGGCAGCATTGGCGCAAGTGCGGGCCTTGAAAGGCCAGAAAGTCTGCCAAGTTTTAGTACTGCCCCACTTAATACCGCGCCCGTACTACCAGCGGAGACCATACCCGCGTACTCGCCTGTTTTTAGTTTATCAATACAAACAACTAGTGAACTGTTTTTCTTTGTCCTAATCGCCTCGACGGGTGCCTCATTACAAGTAATCACATCCGTTGCATTACATAAACTTAGTCGAGACTCGTCATACTGCTTGCCTACAAGCAACTGCTGTAACTCCTCAACCTTTCCTACAATTTCAATAGAAATATTATTGTGTTTATTTAGTGCTGTAATCGCTGTTTCAATAACGACCTCGGGCCCCTTATCTGCACCATATGCATCAAGTAATATTTTAAACATAACAACCTCTTTTAATAAAAAAATATGCTAAATAAATTTTAGCATACTTATTGTAAAAACACAAACAAAATGGCGAATTTTTCGCATTTTAAGCAGTAAAAATAAAGAAAAGCGCGTAATTTATGCGCCTTTCTTTTCATCTTTACTCTTCTCTAAAACAAGCACTTGTTTACCGTCGTAGTAACCGCACTTTTTGCAAACACGGTGAGCGAGCTTCGGCTCGTGACAACGAGGACATTCCACAATAGCAGGCGAAGTGATTTTCCAGTTCGCTGCTCTAGAACGAGTCTTTGCCTTAGAGGTCTTTGATTTAGGTACTGCCATTTCCCTGTAACCTCCATTAAAAAATATGTAAAAATTATTTACAACGATGATTATATCTTATTTTGATACAAAAGTCAACGTATATACCACGATTTTTTTATTTTTTGTAAAACATTCATTTGTTTAAATCTCTAAACTATGTTATAATTGGTTATATTAATTAGCGAGGTCAGTATTATGAAGTTTTGCGCAGTAATATGCGAGTATAACCCTTTCCATAATGGACACCAATACCACATAAAAGAGAGTTTGAGGCAAAGTGGCTGTGATGCGTGTCTATGCATAATGGGCGGGAATTTTACCCAACGCGGTGAGCCTGCGATTTGTGAAAAATATACGCGCGCGAGTATGGCGATTGCGGGTGGTGCCGCGGCAGTCGTGCAGATTCCCACCTACTTTTGCACGGGAAATGCTGAGGTTTTTGCACAGGCGGCTATAAAGATTGCCACCAGTTTTGCCTCCGTTACACACATTTCATTTGGTAGTGAATGTGGCGACATTCGTTCGCTTTCGGAACTGGCAAAGTTTTTGTCAAAAGAACCCGCCTTTTATAAAGCAAGAATAAAGCGCAACTTAAACGACGGCTTTTCCCTAGGTAGAGCGAAGACTCACGCGTTGCAGGAATGCATCGATGCGGGGCTTGTGAAATTTACGCGCCCAGAGGTTGTGGCTCATTTACTCGATACCCCCAACAACATTTTGGCGGTCGAGTATTTGCGCGTACTATTCTCAACTGGTAGAAAGGATATCACTCCAATTACAGTAAAGCGCATTGATGAGAGCAGTGATGCAAAGGACGCAGAGGAGTTCGAGTACAACCTATCGAGTGCTACCGCCATTCGTGAGTCGGTTTACCGCAGTAAGCACATTTGGAACATCCGCAAATTTATTCCAACGGAACCGTATCAAATTTTTGCTAGCACTTTGCGCACAATCGGTATTCCCGATATGGATATTTGGGGAAACTTAGCGCTATATAGATTCCGCACAGGGACTCCTAGCGATTTGGCATTAAACTACGATGTGGTCGAGGGAATTGAAAATAAAATGATATCGGCGGCTCGAGAAAATGTAGATTATCGGGCGTTTATTGAGGCATGTACCTCGCGTAGATTTACTCAATCGCGTATTCAGCGAATAGTTACGGCGTGTCTACTAAACTTCCGCGCGGAGTATGTAAAGCATATTTATGAAATTGATAAACTGCCGTATATTAAGTTGCTGGCGTGCAAGAATCAAAAAGAGGTTTTGTCGAGTTTAAACGAGTGCAATACGATTTTGGTTACTCGCAAGCAAGACGCCATTCAAGCGCAGAATGACCCGTTTGCGCAGATTTTGATGTTTGCAGAGGACAAAGCAACTTACCTATACACCCTCCTACTCGATGTAACTAAGGACCAGCAAAAAGATTTTAATATTAGCGACATCTATGTAAAGCCGTTGTTTGTAAAATAATTGTTTAAATATAGTTTATTGCCAAAGAAATAATGATGAAACTTAATTGTGTATGAAGTTATATTATAAGCATAATGGTTAGTACTTGATATACCAAATCTTAATAAAATAAAAACATAATTACTTGTTTTTATTTGAACTTTGCTCGAAAGATAAGCAATAAATATTTGGAGAAAGTTTATGAAATTGAAGGGACTTAATACTGAGAGTAAAAAATTAGATATAGAAGGACAAAGTGATAAAATATACAAGCAACTTTACTTGCGTATTATGGATGCACCCGAGAGCGAGGTTGAATCTTGGCGAAAGCAGGTTTATGATAAAACTTATAATAAACGAAAAGAACACCATAAACAAGCAATGGATAAAGAGTGGGACTATGTATATAATCATGTATACCATGTGTTTAGCGGAGTGCCATCGGCATTTATTAATGGAATCGCGCTGCCAAAAGAGTTATCCGAGGACAAGGAGTTTGTGGATAAGGTGTTTACCCTATTCCCGCAAGCAATGATTTTTGACCGCGAAGGCGAGATAATTAAAGACTACTCTAAATTATCACAACAACAAAATGAGCAAAATATAAGCAAATAAACTAAAACCATACTTTATTTTCGTAAGTATGGTTTTTATATTAAAAATACAGCATAGTCTATAAATTTTGTCACTATATATCAAAAAAACGACATTATATGCTGTTTTTGTTGTCTATTACTTCATCTAGGGAAATGCTGGGGAGAGCAGAGATATTTAGATCTGCGGGGTCAAGGGATAGTAATTGATAATATGCGACCGAACCTATCATAGCGGCATTATCGGTGCAATATTCCATGGGTGGAAAGTATAGCTCTATTCCTAAATCTTTGCATTTTTCGGTTAGCGAGCCACGCAAATATGAGTTTGCAGCCACCCCACCCGCGAGCACTAACTTATTTTGTCCAAATTCTTTGCAAGCGCGTAAGGCCTTTGTAGTAAGCATATCCACGGCCTCGTGCTGGAAAGAGGCGCAAATTTGCGGGACATCGATTTTTTCTCCGTTTTGTTCAAGTTTATGTACATAATTTATAACGGCGGTTTTTAGTCCGCTATAACTAACATCGTAAGAATTGCTCAAAGAGTCGTGGCGCACGAATTTGATTTTAGGCTCTACGTTTTGGGCGAGCTTGTCCACCTTTACCCCGCCTGGATACTCGAGACCTAGGACGCGAGCGACCTTATCATACGCCTCGCCTATTGCATCATCTTGGGTCGAGCCGATTAGTGTAAAATGATTATAGTCGTCGACATTTACAATAGCCGTGTGTCCGCCACTCGTGATTAGGCAGATAAAGGGCGGAGTCAGTTCGGGAAATGCAAGGTAGTTTGCGGCAATGTGCCCTTTTATGTGGTTGACATTAATTAGCGGAATATCGAGGGCAAAACTGAATGTTTTTGCAGTAGTTAGCCCCACAAGTAGCGCGCCAACGAGCCCCGCGCCCTGTGTTACGCCGATTGCGTCAATGTCTTTCAGAGTTAAGTGCGCAGAATCAAGTGCTTGGTCGATTAGCGGAATAATATTTAGTATGTGATTACGGCTAGCGACCTCGGGCACAACTCCGCCAAAGTGCCTGTGAATGTCAATTTGGCTGGAAATTATGTTACTAAGTACCTCTCGCCCATTCTCGACAATCGCGACGCTCGTTTCATCGCAACTACTCTCAATTGCCAAAATACGCACAACGGGTTGCTGGCGTATTTTTTGTGTTTTTTCCTTCATTCTCTCTATATAACTCATAAATTTCCCTCTATTATATTGGTTTTTCAAGTGTCAATCTTTGCACACCAAAACCTAAACTTTTATAAAATTTCTTTGCGACTTCATTTTTATAAAAGACATTAAGTTCGATGCTTGAACAAGATTGCTCCTTTGCAAATTGTTCTAAATACTCAAATAGTTTATGCCCTATGCCATGATGCTTGTACTTTGATGATACACCTAATTTGCTAATATGCATTGTTTTTTTATCTTTATCAAAATTTGAACGGATATCAGCAATTAAAAAAGCTACAATTTTTTGATTAAGGGTAGCGACACATACGATACTATCTTTTTTCACTAAAATTTCAGCAAACTCACCCGAAGGAATTACAAAATCTTTTATTTTTTTAAATAGTTCTGGGTGAATTTCTGCGTGAAGTTCGCTGACCTCACGATAAATTTCTGCAACCTGCTCGTAATCTTCTATAATGGCTGGTCTAATACCTACTTCCATTTGTTTCTCCTTTTTTTTAACTTAGATTATCCGCTCTTTTTTAGGTATTCTAGTATAAAATCTTGAATATTTCCGTCCATAACCGCCTCAACATTTGGTGTTTCGTAGTCGGAGCGATGGTCCTTTACCAAGGTATACGGGCAGAAGACATAACTGCGAATTTGGCTACCCCACTCGATTTTTTTAAGGCTTCCCTGGACCTCTTTTATATCAGCCTGTCTTTGTTCCTCGGCAAGTTCAGCAAGTTTTGCACGCAATACTTTCATAGCGGACTCACGGTTCTGAATCTGGCTACGCTCGTTTTGACACTGCACGACGATTCCCGTAGGAATGTGGCGAATTCGTACTGCCGAGTCGGTCGTGTTTACACCTTGACCACCATTTCCGCCGCTGTGGAAAGTATCGATTTTTAGGTCGCTGTCTTTTATCTCGACTTCGCTATCATTCTCAATTTGCGGCATTACTTCGACAGATGCAAAACTTGTATGTCTACGGGCATTGCTATCAAAGGGTGAAATGCGCACAAGACGGTGCACACCTTTTTCTGCCTTTAAAAAGCCGTATGCGTTTTCGCCATCGATTTTAATAGTCGCGCCCTTGATTCCAGCGCCGTCGCCAGCGGTATAGTCAAGGGTTGTATAGTCGTAGCCTTGCTTTTCGGCATAGCGCGTGTACATACGTAGGAGCATTTCCGCCCAGTCCTGCGCCTCGGTCCCACCTGCGCCCGCCTGAATCGTAAGAATTGCGCCGAGTCGGTCGTATTTTCCTCTAAGTAGTGCAGTGAGTCGCATTTCCTGGACCTTGGGTAGTAAGTCCTGTAACTCTTTGCTCAGTTCCGCAAGCATACTTATATCATCTTCGGCACAACTCTCGGTAAAGTCTTTTATCATATTATATCTGTCCTCGATATCACGTAAATCGGCAATTTTCTTTTCAATACTGCTTAGCCTTTTGCCGACCTTGCGCACCTCATCCATATCGCTATAAAAATCGGGGGCTGACTGTTTTTCTATAAGTTCGTTTTGCTCCTCAACTAGTTTATTAATATCAAAAAACGCTCGAATAATTTCCAGCGATTTTTGAACGTCTATTAAATTTTCTTTAATTTGTTCTAGTGTCATAATTTAATCATTCCCACGCTTTATTTAAGAGGACAAAGCTCCTTCAATTCTATTCGTTTTTGCCACAACAATTTTTGTACTTTTTACCACTACCGCACGGGCAAGGGTCATTTCTGCCGACAGTTTTATCCGATCTAACAGTGCCTTGCGGGCGGGAGCGCTGAGGTTTACCGCCACTGCTAGCCACAAATTCGCCCTGCGGTCTAACAGGTTGCGGAGTGGTCGGGCGCGCGATAATATTTAATAGAATTGTACTCGTAGATTCGCGGATGTTACCAATCATTTCATCGAACATCGCAAAGCCCTCGCGCTTGTAGGCAACAATTGGGTCTTGCCTACCTAAGGACTGTACCACGATTTCGTGACTTAAGGTTGTCATTGCGTCGATGTGCTCCATCCAAGCGTTGTCAACTCGGTCAAGCAATATCATGCGCTCAACTTGCTCAAATGGAATACCCAGTGCCTCGATTTCTGCCTTTTTATCCTCGTACCTCTTTAACACATCCTCTAAAATTACATTATATAATTCATCATATACGGTGTCTTCAAGCATAGCAGGTGTAACAAAGTTTGTACCCTTTTTATAGAGTTTGTCTTCAAGAGAGTGGTTAATCTCCTCGATGTCCCACTCAAAACTTGGTTTATCTATATCAACACTGTGCGAAAGTGCGTCCTGAATAACATCTGGGAACATCTGTTTAATCTGTTCGTGCACATCCTCGCCGTCGAGAATTTTGTTACGCTCGGAGTAAATAATATTACGTTGCTTGTTGATTACGTCGTCAAATTCGAGGACGTTACGACGGCTCGCATAGTTTCTAGCCTCGACTTTCTTTTGAGCGCGCTCGATCTGCTTTGACAACATTTTCATCTGGAACGGAGTATCGTCATCAATCTTAAAGAAATTACTAATCGACTTTAACTTGTCGCCACCGAAAATGCGGACAAGGTCATCTTCAAGCGAGATGTAGAACACACTGCGACCTGGGTCACCTTGACGACCTGCACGACCACGCAACTGGTTATCAATACGGCGGGACTCGTGGCGTTCGGTACCGATTACAAGTAACCCCCCGACCTCAATGACCTTTTTCTTTTCCTCGTCGGTCTGTTGCTTATAGTGTTCGAGGAATTTGTCGTAATTTTCCTTTGCCTCCAACACTTTTTCGTCATCACTAGGCAGGAAACTGGTCGCCTGGTCAATAGTGTCCTGGTCATAGCCTAGTTTATATAGTTGAGCCTTTGCCAAGTACTCGGGGTTACCACCGAGCAAGATGTCGGTACCACGACCAGCCATGTTTGTAGCAATTGTTACAGTTTTAAATCTACCAGCCTGCGCCACAATCTCAGCCTCTTGGGCGTGATTTTTAGCATTCAAGACCTTGTGCGGTATGCCCTTTGCCTTCAACATTTTACTCAAATTTTCGCTTCGGTCAATGGTAACCGTACCCACTAGCACTGGTTGACCCTGCTCGTATGCCTCAGCAATACGATTTACGACCGCGTTGAGTTTGCCCTTTATAGTCGTGTAAACGACATCGGGCTCGTCGATACGAATCATAGGCAGGTTTGTGGGAATGGTTACGATATCGAGGCTGTAGATTTTGTTAAACTCCACTTCCTCAGTCTTTGCTGTACCAGTCATACCACTTAACTTGTGGTACATTTTAAAGTAGTTTTGTAACGTAATTGTCGCAACAGTTAGCAATTCATCCTTAATTTGCAGGCCTTCCTTTGCCTCAATTGCCTGGTGCAAACCGTTACTATAACGTCTGCCCTCCATAATACGACCTGTAAACTGGTCGACAATTAACACCTTCCCATCGCGTACGATGTAGTCGCTCTCCGCTTTCATTATAAAGTTAGCGCGCAGAGCGTTTAGGATGTACTGGTTGAGTTCCACATTGTTTGCATCACTCAAACTCTCGACATTGAAGTAATTTTCGGCCTTTGTAGTACCAGCCTCGGTTAGGTGAACGGCCTTTTTCTCCTCGTCAACCTTGTAGTCCTCGTCGCGCTTTAAGTTGCGGATAAAACGCTGTGCCTTTACATAAGCATCGCTCGACTTAAAGCCACGTCCACTGATAATTAGCGGGTTCCTTGCCTCATCAATTAAAATAGAGTCGACCTCGTCGACAATGGCAAACTCATAGCCACGTGCCATCCTGTCCTTTTTATTGCGGACAAGGTTGTCTCTAAGATAGTCAAACGCCAACTCGTTATTCGTGCTATATGTTATGTCGCATGCATAGGCCTTGCGCTTTTGGTCGGCGGTCATGTTGCTAAAACTACAGCCGACAGTTAGGCCTAAAAAGCGGTAGACCTTACCCATAATCTCGGCGCCAAGACCTGCTAGGTACTCGTTAACAGTTACGACATGCACGCCCTTCCCATTTAGTGCATTTAGGTATGCAGGCAAAGTTGCTACAATAGTCTTACCTTCACCAGTCATCATCTCGGCAATACGGCCTTGGTGCAAGACGATACCACCCATAAGCTGGTAGTGGAAGTGGCGCATGTTTAGTACGCGAGTACTTGCCTCACGCACGAGTGCAAAGGCATCATATAAGATATCGTCTAGTGTCTCGCCCTTATTTAAACGCTCCTTTAATATGGGGGTTTGGGCCCTCAAAGTGTCGTTGTCCATTTCGGCATACTTGGGTGCCAAGTCCTCAATTTTTTTGACCATTTTTTCTAGTTTTGCTAGACTGCGCTTGTTGTCCGAAGCGAAAATATTTAATAAACTCATTATAAAAACTCCCGATTAGTAAATTTATATCATTATATAATAAATTATTGCATTTGAAAAGGTTTTTAGATTAATTAATCAAATTTTTTATACTCTCGAGGCTACTTTGCGTAGGAATATCTTGCTTTCCGTGTGCGATTGACAGCACCATAACCCTACCTGCATGTGCCCTTTTTAACTCGTGAGTACATGCATTAGCGGTTGAGCCCGTAGTCATGACATCGTCGATTAGCAGTATCTTTTTGCCACGAACCGCATATTTATCTAGCACCTTAAAACACGACTCCAAATTAGTACGCCTCTCAGCAAGGCCAAGGCTTGCCTGAGTCTCTGTATCTTTTATTTTTACCAAGGTTTCGGTATTGATAGGAATATTTAAAATTTCGCTAACGCCCTCGGCTAGCAACTGTGCCTGATTGTACCCACGCCACTTTTTGCGCGCATCACTTAATGGCACTGGAATAATCAAGTCCGCCTGCCAATTAAGTTCGCGATATTTCTGCGCCATGAAGTGCGACAATGTACGCGAAAGGTACGGCTTGTTATTATATTTTAGGCCAGCAATCAAGTGCTTTATCTCGCCGTCGTATACAAAAACGCTCCTAGCAACATCGAATTCGACGTTGTAATTTTGACAATTTAAGCAAAAACTTCCTTGTCCTGAAATTGGTGCACCACAACGCATACAGCATTCGCTCTCTGCAATGTCGTGTAACTTACATCTGCATTTTTCGCAAATCTCGATGTCCTGCTTTTGCGGTAAGTCGTCGCCACAAATCAAACACTTTATGTTTGCTGGGAAAAGAACCGAGCAGGCCTTGTGATAAAGTTTTACAAACATATTAGCGCATTCGCCGAAGACATTGCGTTTTGATTTTGAAGTACTTTTTGAATTTTTCCGCGTAGTATTAATTGTATCTGTTTTTTCTGTACTCATTTAATTAAATCTCCTAGATTCTTAGATTGTTTTTGTAAAAAGATGCCGAGAGCACTATATCGCTTTGCGGTATAGTTATTGCTAATCATCATATGTAAGTTTTTCTTTGTACCCACTAAAACCACCATTTTTTTAGCACGAGTTACGGCGGTATAGAGTAGATTTCGGGTCAAAATACTGCTGGCACCCGCAATTACGGGGATGATGACAACATCAAACTCACTCCCCTGGCTCTTGTGAATAGTGATCGCGTAACTTAACATCATCTGCTTTGCATCCTCGCGAGTGTAGTCGGCGATTCTGCCGTCCTCAAAGGTTACCTCTAAACTGTCAGTTTCTTCGTTTATATCAGTTACAAGGCCGATATCGCCGTTAAACACTGCCTCGCCTAGTTCCCAACTACCGTTTTCCCTAGGACGCTTCCACATTTGCGTGTAGTTATTCGAAGTCTGCATCACCTTGTCGCCAATTCTAAAAACGTAGTGCTCGAGCCTATACTCCTTTTTTCCTTTTTCGGCGGGATTTAGGCGGTCCTGAATAAGCGCGTTTAAGTTATCGATTCCGCACACCCCAACACGCATTGGAGCGAGCACTTGAATTTTTAGCGGGTTGATGTTTAAAAACTTGGGGATTCTGGTGCTAACCATATTGAGTATGGTTTTGGCAATGTCGCTTACATCCTCGCGTTTCTCAAAGAAAAAGTCGCGACTTTTGTTGTCGATTATCGGCATATTACCATCATTTATTGCGTGCGCGTTGGTAATAATTAAGCTTTCCTCGCTCTGCCTATAAATATGGGAAAGTTGCGCGCAAGCGATTGTATTAGAACTAATAATGTCCGAAAGCACATTCCCCGCTCCCACGCTAGGTAGCTGGTTTTTATCGCCGACTAAAATTAAGCGCGTGCCAGCCTTTAGTGCGGATAGCAGTGAGAGCATTAGGTTTACATCGACCATTGACACTTCGTCCACGATTACTGCATCGTAAGGAAACTTGTTCGTTTCATTAAAAAAGAAAGTCGCGGTGTCCTCTTTTGTTTCGCCCCCTGAATAGTCAATCATCAGCGCGCGGTGAATAGTGCTGGCCTCTTCGTTACAACTCTCGCTCATTCGTTTTGCGGCACGTCCCGTAGGTGCGAGAAGTGCAATTCTACCACAACAGCCTTTTAAAATGCGCAAGATACACTTTATAATAGTTGTTTTACCAGTACCTGGTCCGCCAGTGATTACGCAGACGCCATTGTTTACAGCTAGGTCTATGGCTTTCTTCTGGTCGTCGTGAAATTCGATTTTATTAAACATTTCGAATTCCTTAATTTGCCCCGACACGTCGATACTCAATTTATCAATGCCTTCGTTTAAAATAAACAATTTAGTTGCGACCTTTAACTCGGTGTTGTAGTACTTGACGAGCATTAGGCAGTCAACATCGTTGAACCGACAGCGTTTAACTATGCTTTCTAAGACTAATTGGTCAATGACATGCTCCAATTCCTCAAGCCTTTCTGTAACATCGAAATTTAAGAGCCTACTTAAACTTACTAGCACATCCTCAAAAGGCAGGTACGTATTGCCGTCGTGCTCACTAGTTTCGTTTAGAATGTGCACGAGCCCAGCACGCAGTCTAAACTCACTATCGGGAGCAATTCCAACATTAAGGGCGATTTTATCGGCAGTTTTAAAACCAACTCGCGACATATCTTCGACTAATTTATAGGGGTTTTGCTGTACAATTTCGCGTGCGTTATCGCCATATCGGTTAAAAATTTTTATTGCCATTTTTGTCGTAATATTGTAGTTTTGCAAGAACATCACGACATCTTGCATTTTCTTTATTTCCATAAAAGCGACGCCGATTTCTGCGGCCTTTTTTAGTGTTACACCATGCACTTCGGCAAGTTTTAGAGGGCTAAGTTCGATTACATCGAGAGTTTCCTCACCAAACTTATCTACAATATTTTTAGCAGTTATCGGGCCGATACCCTTTATTAGTCCGCTAGATAGAAATCTAATAATTCCGTCAGTAGTCTTTGGTTCACTAAGTGTATAACTATCCACTTTAAACTGTTCGCCAAAACGAGCATCTTTGACAAAATTCCCTACTGCATGAATCTCTTGACCTTGGTATAATTTCGACAATTTACCAACAATAGTAATTAATTCTTTATTAGAGGAAATTCGAGCGACAGTAAAGCCGTTCTCTTTGTTTTGAAAAACTATACTTTCGACTACTCCATTTAATGTCATTTTCTATCCTTGTACTAAATTTTCAATTAAATCTCGAATTTTATCGAGTCCGTACCCAGTTTCTGCGCTGGCTGGGATGATATTATCCTTGCCAATTCCCAAGGTGTTTGCAATTATTGTAAGATGTTTATCTATTTGCCCGCGGGCAATCTTGTCGGCCTTTGTGGCAATTACACTGAAAGGCTGATTATAGTAATATAAGTATTCGAGCATTTGCTTGTCCTTTTCACTAGGCTCGTGCCTGATATCAACTAACACGAACACGCGCCGAAGAGACGTGCTATACTCTAAATATGTGCCGATTAGCCCCTGCCACTGACTCTGCTCTGCCTTACTAGCGAGCGCGTAGCCGTAGCCTGGCAGGTCGACAAACATAAAGGCGTTATTTATCCTAAAAAAATTGATTAGTCGAGTGCGCCCTGGTGTGCTACTGGCCTTTGCCAATTTTTTTCTGTTAGTAAGCGCGTTGATTAGGCTAGACTTACCCACATTACTGCGCCCAACAAAAGCAAACTCAGGCAAGCCAAAATCTTGTAGCTTTTGCTGGCTGGCGACGCTAGTTACAAACTCTGCGGACTTAATTATCATTTACTCTCATCCTTTTTGATGGACTGCTTACTCTTTTGCTTTGTGGTAGACTTTGCAGGCGTTAGAGGTTTAACTAAGGCGATTTTCAACACCTCGTCGATGTTGGCAACCATATGAATTTTCAAGTTGTCCTTGACCTCCGCAGGAATCTCCCACAGGTCCTCCTCGTTATCCTTTGGAATGATGCACTCTTTGATTCCGCCACGCTCAGCAGCCATGAGTTTATCACGGATACCGCCGACTGGGAACACGCGTCCGCTAAGGCTTATTTCGCCCGTCATGGCAAGGCCCTTTTTAACGGGAATACCTGTAAGCGTCGACACCATAGCAGTAGTCATGGCTATACCAGCACTTGGGCCCTCAACACCGCTCTTATTTGGAATGGACAGGTGAATGTCGTTTTCCGTAATCTTCTTAATCGGAATTCCCCAAGATTCAGCATGGCTCTTAATTAACGAGTGCGCAATTTTTGAAGACTCTAACATCATTTTGCCAGGTTGTCCAGTGAGGAGCAATTCGCCCTTCCCCACACTCAGTGCAGACTCGATTAAAAGTAGCCCACCGGTAACATTGCCAACAACCGACAGCCCGACCACTTCGCCAACATTTCCGCCTTTGTAGACATCGAGGTCGCGTATACGCTCGTGCCCCAAGTAGTCGACGATGTTGTCCTTGCTAATGTCTTTAAATTTTTCGCCAGACACAATAAAGCTAGCGTATTTACGGCAAATTTCGGCAATTTTGCGTTCGAGTGAGCGCACACCGCCTTCAAATGTGTATTCGTTTATAATTTGACGCAACAGGCTGTCATCAAGTTTAACGGTACCCGCTGGAATTCCCGCAAGCTTTTCCTGCTTTGGAATAAGGTAATTTTTAGCGATGTGCAATTTTTCAATCTCGGTGTAACTACGAAGCGAAATAATTTCCATACGGTCGCGAAGTGGCTCAGGGATACCCTCCAAATAGTTTGCAGTCAAAATAAACATAACCTGGCTCAAATCATACGGAATTTCGAGGAAGTTATCCTTAAAGTGGTCGTTTTGCGCGGGGTCCAGCACTTCTAATAGCGCACTAGCAGGGTCGCCACGAGCATCACGGGTAAGCTTGTCAATTTCGTCGAGCAAGAAAACTGGGTTTATGGTGCCAGCCTGCTTCATACCAGCCAAAATTCTACCACACATAGCACCCACATATGTTCTGCGATGGCCACGAATAACGCTCTCATCACTTACACCGCCGAGACTGACTTGCACAAACTCGCGCCCCATAGCTCTCGCAATCGACTTTGCAATAGAAGTCTTACCCACACCTGGAGGGCCAACTAGACAGATAATTTGCGCGTTGACCTTGCCCGTGAGTTTTACGACAGCCAAAGTTTCTAGTATGCGTTCCTTTACGTCGTCTAGTGCGTAGTGGTCGGCATTCAGCACTTCGCGGGCCTTTTTTATGTCGATGTTGTCCTTAGTCTTCTTTGTCCATGGCAGTTCGATTACTGTGTCGATAAAATTCCTAATATAGCCAATCTCGGGCGAGCCAAACGGGAGTTTACCTAGACGGTTTACTTCTTTTAACACCTTTTCCTCGGAATCTTTCGGCATGCCTAGGGCCTTAACCTTATTTGTCAGGTCCTCAACCTCGTCGACTTCCCCATTCAACTCCTCATTTATTACGTGCAACTGCTCACGCAAGAAAATTTCCTTTTGAGTCTTAGTTAGATTCTCATTAACTTTATCTTCAATCTCCTTTCGC
Source organism: uncultured Clostridia bacterium (assembly GCA_944381215.1). Classification (GTDB taxonomy): domain Bacteria; phylum Bacillota; class Clostridia; order Christensenellales; family UBA1242; genus UBA7867. Next base: position 148,568 of record CALWKF010000001.1, on the reverse strand, counting down.
GTGCGCATATTGGTTATATAAATGTCGAGAAGCCTTGAAACGAGTGCCAAACGTTTTTCCACGTTTGACTCAGCAAGGTAGACGCACATTGTCTCTTTATCCTGCTTTACTAAAAAGTGGAATAACAATTCCGAGAAATTAGCGGGAGAAATCTCATCTTCCATTATTGCAGTTTGCAATGGCCCAAACATCCTCTCTGCCGAAAGGCTCCTAATCTTTTGTCTAATTTCCTCGACAAACTGGTAGGCACGAATTGTGTCGCTATTGATATCAGGTAGTGGTTTAACTGTTGCCATAAGGCCGTTTTCACTACTTATACTAGCAACCTCGACACGCTCCTGCCCTGTAAGAATTGCACGCAACCCGTTAGGTTGTGGAGTTACGCGATTTATAACAGCGATACAAGCGACATCTAGATAGTCCTCAATCTCTGGGGCCTCACTATATTTAAGGCTTGCCAGCACAACAATCGGCTCGTTCTTGTCAAGTGCCTGAGTAATACTCTCGACATCCTGCTCGTTATTAATATCACAAGTTAGACTGATTCTAGGAATAGCCACGATGTTAGATAGGTAGATTGCGTGATACTTCTTTGTGGTAACAGCATCCTTTGCAACCGTGTCAATTGGTAAGTTGATAATATTGTTTTCATTCTTTTGTTCGGTATCTTGCATATTGTTCTCTCCTAAAAATAAAAAGTCAAATTTAGTATTTAATTATACCCTAACTTAACAAAAAAAGCAACATTTTTGTTGCTTAATATTACATATAATATTATGTATGTCAAAATTGTAGCCACAAAATTTGGAAAACTTGGTTGTTTAATGTCGAAAACAACTGATTTACTCCACAGTTACAGATTTTGCGAGATTTCGTGGTTTATCTGGGTCAAGCTTTTTCGCTATTGCCGTTTCATATGCCAAAATTTGTAAGGGCTTGATTATACTGAAAGGAGCAAGCAAGTCATCCACCTTCGGTATAGATATAAATTTATAAACAAATTGTTTTAACTCGACAAAGGGACTAAAAAGTATAATTTTTGCACCACGGCTATTGATTTCGTGAATGTTGTTTAACATTTTTTCAATTAACTCGCTTTGGGTAAGAAGCGCAATTACAATACTATCTTGTTTAATTAGTGCTAGACTACCATGTTTGAGTTCGCCTGCTGGCAGGGCCTCACAATGAATATAACTAACCTCTTTAAGTTTTAGTGCCGACTCAACTGCTAGAAAATAATCTAGGCCTCTACCAATAAAGTAAATACTACTGTAATCTTTAATTAAATTCGCGAGTTCGGTTAAGTCTAATTTGTAATTTACACTATTATTCTTAATAACGCCATTTTTTACACTATCAATATCAAATTCCAAGGCATTCCCTCTTATTTTTGCAACATACACGATAAAATCGTACAGTGCAGAAAGCTGAGCAAGGTAGGCCTTTGTGCTGGCAACAGCAATTTCTGGACCCGCACTAGTGGGAATTAAGTAGTCGCAAATGCTTTCAAGTCGGGTGGCTGGCACATTAGTCATCGCAATCAAGGTTGCGCCCATAGATTTTGCTAATTCGGCGCACGAAATTGTGTCAGCGGTTTCTCCACTTTGACTAATAAATAGGCAGATGCTTTTATTACTTAAAAGTGGTTTTTTATATCTAAATTCACTAGCGTAGTCGAGGTCGACAGGAATGCGAAGTTGATTTTCGATTATATATTTTGCAATGAGTCCAGCATTCAACGCAGTGCCACACGCAGTGATGTGCAGATTAAAGTCGCCCTCAAAAATCTGAGCGGGAATTTTTTCTAATGCCTTTGTTTTTTCGAGTCGATTTAGGGTGTTTAAAACACTGTCCGCGCCCTCTGCAATTTCCTTTTCCATAAAGTGGTGAAATTTACCCAGCATTACTTGTTCAGGTTCAATTGACACACTTTTAAATTTGACTTTTTTAGGTTTTAGAGTCAAGTCAAATACGGTGGCCTTTTCAGGCTCAATGTAGCCGAGTTCATCATCACCGACTGTATAAAACTTGTCGGCATAACCTAATAGTGCAGGAATATCACTAGCCAGCATAAAAGCATCCCGACACTTACCTAAAATAAGCGGGCTTTTATGCTTCGCAAAGAAAATTGTATCCTCATACCCCTTAATTACAATCGCAACTGCAAAAGCACCTTCACACATCGAAATTGTATGTTTTAGGGCTTTTATTATGCGTTTTTTACTGATTTTATAGGTATTATGCATAGTATTATGCATTGCATAGTACTTTGCATAGTACTCGTTTAACTCGGGATTCTTGGCAAATAAATTTTCGCTAAATAATTTTGCAAAGACCTCGGTATCCGTCTCAGAGTAAAATGAAATTCCCTTCTTTTCGAGTGCTTTTTTAAGGTCTACATAGTTTTCAATTATGCCATTATGGACGACTGCCACGAGTTTATTTTTGTCAGTGTGCGGGTGTGCATTCTCCATACTTGGCTCGCCATGGGTTGCCCACCGAGTATGCCCGATTGCACACGAAGAAGGGATGATTTTATTCTTTAAATAATTCGAAAGATTTTCGAGTTTTCCAACTCGTTTTACAATCTCCAATTTCCCGCCATCAAGATATGCAATGCCCGCCGAATCATACCCGCGATATTCTAGGGCCGTTAGGCAATTTAATACTGTCGGGACCGCGAGCGAATACCCAATATAACCAACTATTCCGCACATAATTCGTCCCCCTTATTTAGTAGCATTTCCCACGCTCGAACAAGGTTTACGCCACGGCTAGGCATATTTGTAATGACGTCTATGCGCCCTTCTCCCACCCGATTCGCCTTTTTAATCACTTGTTTTGCGACTCCTAAATTGCCGTCATAAATTTTTACATCACTAGGCAGAATACTTGCTAAAATTGGGCGGATGTAGATATAGTGTGTACAACCTAAAACAACGGCATCTGCGCTGTGAATGTACGGGGCTATGTAGGACTTAATAATCGGTTTTAATAGATTAAGGTCATCAATATTGTCTTCAATCAGTGTGGCTAAGTTTGGTAGGCTCAAATAAGTAAGGCTGACACTCGTATTTTCGGCAACTTTTGATAAAATCTTGCTATATTTAATTGTGTTCGGTGTTGCTAGTACTACGATATTTTTCTTGCCGTCGTGTATGGCGGGCATGACTGCAGGCTCAGTGCCCACTACAAATTTATCATAAAAAACACGCCTAATGACACTGACACCAACAGCGGTAGCAGTGTTACATGCAAGCACTATCCCCTGCGGATGATACTTTTTATCAAGAATTCTTAGGTTTTCGATTAGGCGTTTACGCAAAAATGTGGCACTTTTTTGGCCAAAAGGAGATGCATTATAATCAGCAAAGTATATGTAATCGTTTTTGGGATTTGTAATGGCCAATTTATACAAAATTGACAGGCCACCAATTCCACTATCGATTACTAAAATGGGTGATTTCTTTCTTTTCATAGTAGTAATGTATGTTTTGTTTTCCCACTTTGCCAATAAAAAAATAAAAAAGCCAAAGTTTTACTTTGACTCTTGCTTTGCTTATTCATCCAAGGCATACTTTTTTATCTGCTCCCAGACATCATTTGGAATTGGTTGCGGAATTAGTTGCCAATACATTTTTTTACACTCTATACTACCATTCTCCTCACCTAAGATCACCTCATTTGTTTTTAACGAGATTTTATCTTCATTATAGGTAATTTCACCGTCGAACCAAATCGTCTTGTCTTCAAGCCTTAAATTGTGCGATAAATTCGCGCTGTCGCATTTTAGTGCAATAAAATACTCCCACGATGTATCAAAGATAAAAATTGTGTATTCCCCCTCCACCTTGATACTCGATATATATGCATCGTGAAAGTTCCGAGCGATGCTGGTAAGATTATCGGCGTCACCCTCAGTCTTAACCTCATACCACGGCTTTACCTCGAATTTCTTGTGGATGTCGACAGCACGCTTTAAGGTATCAGCATCTAGTTGCGAGTGCGAAAAAAGGGCTTCGAGAACCTTTTCATCATTTACGATAAAGTCGTATCCAAGATTACTGCCATTTACCACCCAGTCAGGCTTTTTATTATTAAGGGCGAAGCACCTAGTGGCAAGGCAAAGGTAGTCCCCTTCATCACTGTGGTAACGGAAAAAAGGCTCGACTAATTCTAGATTTGAGTAGTCTCTGTTTAACACAACATAGTACTCCTCCCCGCTCTCGTCCTTTAAAATTCCAAAACATTCACTCGTATATGTGTCCATAGCATTTAATCTAATAATTAAATACATATTTTCCTCCTTTGTAGATAATTCATTATAACACAATAGAATAAACAAGCAAAATTGCTTTGACTGAATTTACAAAAAATTCTTATATTCTTTGCCATGAAGGGCTTCGTTAAGGGCTCTGGCGATAATTTTAGCGCAGTTTTTGGTATAAATGTCAATTTCCTTTGGCGTAACAATAAAGTTTTCAAAATTAACCACTTCGGAGCGAATCATTAAAGGCACGCCGATTGAAACAACGCGACAGCCTAGGCTGTTTTTATCCAACCTGCGATTTTTGTTGCCGATGCCCGCACCTGGAGTTATTCCAGAATCGCTAAACTGAAAACTGCACCCGAGCCTCGTAGGAGAATTTGCGGTTAGCGTGTCGACAAGCACCACAACTTCGGGCTTTATAAACCTAGCGACACTGCTGACAATTTCGAATGTTTCAAAGCCGTTTATTCCGCTCACCCCAGGGATGAGTGCACAAACATCACCTAAATCTTCGCGAATTTCGGGTGGCGCGTTATGGGTGGCTAAAATATCACGCACAACAAGAGCGCCTAAACTGTCGGCGACTAAAAAGGCGTTCCCGAGGCCTACGACTAGAACTGTGCCCTTTATACTTTTTAAATAATCGGTTAAAATTTGCGTAATTAGTTTAATTATATACTTCCGTGCACTCTCCGATGTGTGAAATAATAGCGAGCAATTTAGCGTAGTGTAGAGGCCTTGGGGCTTGCCATATTTTTTAGATAATGTGGCGGAATTAATCTCTAAGCGGTACTTTTTTGTGTCATAACTGCCACTAAAAACCTCTTCACCTAACATTTTATTGTCGCTTGTTGCCTTACTTTTTGCCATAGATACCTCTCGAAAAACAATCTTTTTCTATTATTTACAAAAAAATGTTTTATAACCCTTGCAAAATTTGAAAAAATATGATAGAATCAACAAGTAACAAATTTTTATAGGAGATAAATATAGTGGCAAACATTAAATCACAGAAAAAGAGAATCATCACTAACGAGCAGGCTAGAATCGCTAACAAGTCGAAGAAATCTCGTATTGCTACTGAAATTCGCAAATTCCGCGAACAAATCGCAGCCAAGGATTTCGCCGCTGCTGAGAGCACACTTAAAACTGCTGTTAGTTTGATTGACCGCGCAAGACTTGATAACGTTTACCAGGCAAACACTGCTTCGCGTAAAAAGGCAAATCTTGCTAAAGAACTATACAATGCAAAAAACGCAGCGTAGTAAACCTACTCCCCTTGGGGAGTTTTTTTAACATTAAAATAGGAGAAAATTATGAAATTAATATTAAATGCCGATGATTTTGGTTTGAGTCAAAGCGTAAACAAAGGAATTTTGGAGTGTTTGGATGAGGGGCTGATATCTAGCACCACTATGATGATGAACACGCCGTACACTGATGAGGCAATTAAACTTGCAAAGGACCGTGAACTAAAAAATATAGGTATCCACTTAAACCTAACTTATGGGAAATCGGTGCTTCCTGCAAGCGAAATTCCGAGCCTTGTTGATGAAAACGGGACATTTCACTATGTGTGCATGCTGGGATACTACACGCAGTATGTGGATGCGAAAAAAGAGTTGAGGGCGCAGATTGAGAAGTTTTTAGACAGCGGGCTGAAGCCTGACCACCTCGACCACCACCACTACTTTAACGAGATTCCCAACATTTTAAAGGCGTATTTGGAGCTGGCGCAGGAGTATAAATTGCCTGTACGTGCTATGGACGAAAATGCTAGGAATTTGGCGCGCGAAATGGGAGTCAAGACTACGGACGAGTTTAGCTTTGCTTTCCACGGGAATGGCGTGGACATTTCGACATTTGACGTGTTAAAGAGTCTATTTTGGGGGCGCGACATCAGCCTCGAGGTACTCACCCATGTTGGCTACATTGATGACTACACCCGCGGGCAGACTAACTACCTAGTGCGCGAAGATGAAATCAAGGTTTTACGCGAGGCCAAGGCCAAGGGCTACTTTGACGATGTCGAACTCGTAGGCTTTGGAGAAATTTAGTTAAACTTATTTTTTCTTATAATTTAAATTAAATATCTAATTAAAACTTTAATACTTTATTTAATTGCTTAAAAAATTAAACTTATTTATTAAAAATTGACCTTAATATTAAAAAATCTACTAGATTTGCTAGTAGATTTTTGTTTTACTAAAAGCGAAATCATGTAATTTCGCTTTTATTTTGAATAAATCACAACACTTTCGCAAGGTCTATATTGTTGTTATTCAAGTGTGTTTTGTTTCTTTTAATTTGAGAATCTAACCTATCTCTGTGCCTGTGTTGTCGGTGGTGGAGTTGGTTTGAGAGTTGGATGGATTCGGGGCGAAAACGGCGGTGAGAATTTTGCCCTCGATTAGGTTGTATGGGATGTCGGCACTGCTTCCGTAATCGGTTAGGTCGGTGTCGTCGTTAGTTTGCCAGCCTACGAAATAGTAGCCACTCGAAGGTACTGCGCTCACGTGCACGTAGGTAATGTTTTCGGCTTGGGAGTAGCCTGTAATTCGCGCCTCACCTACCGCCTCAAAGGTCGAGCCACTGCCTCCGCTCACTTGCAATGCGACACCCGTAATACTAGTGCCACCACTGGCGGGGGTGTAACTTTGGGCGATGTCGACAAATATTAGGTTTATGGTGATGTCGTCGGCAACTTGAAAAATTTCAAGTATGAGTTGCGAGCCCGTTGTGTTGGTGCGGTAACTTATGGCGGTGCAAGTGTCATCGACTATTAAATCACCACTCAGGCTCCCGACATCTTGGACAACTCCATTATTAATTATTATGCCCGATATATAATTATTTGCAGAAAATGTTAGGCCATAAGTGATTGATACGTTGCCGATATCGGAGTATGTCCGAGCGATTTCGGCACCGCTATTTGAGGATGTAATTGTAATTATAGATTCACGGAAATATGCAGTATATGTTTCGCTTTTGGTTACTGGAAAAGTATACGGGTTTTGGTAAATTTTGTTGCCGCTACTATCTTGCCAGTAATCGAAAATGTAACCATAGTTTGATGAGGCTGTAATTGTGATGGTGCCAATATAGTCAAACGCATATGTCCCCCCACCTGAAACTGTGCCTTGGTTAGTATTGCTTGACTCAACTGTTATATCATTTGTTAAATTATTCACTGCGGCATCAAGATTTAAGTGAAGCGCTGCCCGCACGCCGTGGCTATAGTACACATAGTTGTTAGGATAGCCGGAGCCGGAGGAATTAAGAGGGTAAACATAAGGCGAATAATCATCGTTACCAGACCGCGACCACCAATAGTAGGCCGTACTGGAGCGTTCTGCTGTGGATAACTCCCAAATACCGTCATAAGTATCATTTCGACCTGTTTCTGAAAGGCTGGGAAGCCACAAATGGTCATCTCCCCACTGGGTGTAATATGTTTTAGTTTGATAAGTGTTATTGTTATAATAGCCTGAGAGATTCGTTGCGAGAGACTCGTTATTTAATACGTAGTTCATACCATTATTAGTATTCCCTTGAGATTGTGTTTGGTACCATACATCTTTGGGTTGTACAATGTAGTCTGTTAGGCCATTAGATTCTACAGTGTATAGTGCGTATTTGTGACCTGCATCTTTATCAAGAATCTCTATATCTGAATCCGTTGGATTTGAACTATTATTAGTAATTTTTACATATGGTCCACCATTATTTAAAGTTACTGCACGAATATGGCTAGTACCATACATACTGGTTGGATAGCCATTATTAAAGTCATTTGCTCCATAGTAAGAACTACTATTTCCGTATGTTGCCGTGCCATCGTTATTTGCCATTAAAAGAGTTGCTATATGGTCGCCACTGGTGTTGTTGGTACGAGTTAAATATACTACTTGCCACTGGTAGTTGCCTAGTTGAACAACGACTGCTCTACCACTGGCTTTACCACCATAGGTATAATTTCGAATGTCCGCGGCGGTTTGTTGGGTGGTGTTTACCCCATTAATTGTGCCATCGCTTGATATGTAACTTAATAGTGTACGAAAATTTGTTGAGTTAAAGGACTGGCTAGACTCATCCCATAATTGAGGGACTATAACTGCATTCGAATCATCAACACTGGTAAACGCGTTTACTGTATCTTTTGGGAAAAATAAAAAAGCGGTTAATAGTGTGGCTATACAGAAAATGCAGACAAGGGTTACTATTAAACTCGTTTTAGCTTTGGATAATTTTATCATGAAAACTCACCTTTTATTATAGTTTATACGAATAAAATTCGCTACAATATTTTCTATAATTTACTTTTATTTTATTATTTGCTTTTTTAGTAAAATTAATTAAAATCTTTGATTAAAAATAAATTTATAGATTAAAGTGAGTTTTTCTAATACAAGAAATTTTTAGGCTAGAAAGCGCCCCCCCCCCGTAGGTTTTTATTCATTTTTGTATTAAAAGAGTACTTCATATTTATTTTTCAACAACAAAACTAAATATAATTTAATTTTAGACTAGGAACAAGGGCATAATTGAATACTCAGATTATACTATGATTAACTAGCAATTAAAAACCACATCGTCCTAGAAGTTGTTTGTTGTTGATTCCCTCCTTTATATATTCTAATAATATTATTATAACAATTTTCGAGGTTTTTAGCAAATTTTTTAAAAAGTTTTTAGAAATTATAGGCTGGAAAATACTGGAAATTATTTAAATTGCGTAAAAAATCTCTTTATAAAACAATAAATAAGAGGAATAGATCTTTCGTCTGAGGGCTTACGCGGGGCGGGCTCAGGATGCCTTCCCGCTTGCGGGAAGTCTGGCGCGTGAATGATTACTTTAATTAGAAACGAATGCTTTCGCGCCAGCCGCGTGTCCTCTTAAAGCGGCAGGAATGAGATCCTTCGTCGAAAAGCGTTGCGGGTCGACACTCAGGATGACCAAGTGATTTTATTGGTAAAAAACATTGTCATTCTGAGCCTTGCTTACAGAGCCCTTTGACGAAGAATCTATTCCGCTTATAACATTTCCAAACAAACCGCAAAGATATAGTAGAATAAAGCGGATGAGACGAGATCCTTCGTCTAAGGCTACGCGGGTCGAGGCTCAGAATGACATTGATTTTATTGGTATTATTTTAGTACAACTATGCAATTATAACACAACAACACATTATCTTGTTGGTACGGCTATACCTTAATTATTGGGTGTGCGCCTACGCACCGCGGGTCGAGGCTCAGGATGACCCCGAATATATTGGGAGTACAACTTTGCGCCGTACCAGCCCAAACTTTTATTAGTGTTTAAAATTTGCGTAAATAAAGAACTACACCTGCAAAATTGGCTTTTGAGGGTGTAGTACATAATGGTAGATTTATTTATGGCGACTAGAAAACTATGTCATCAAGTTGAATTAAAGCAACTAAGAAATTAAAGGGGCTAAAAAACAAGCTCTTAGATTGAATTGAGAGGACTAAAAACTAAGCCATAGGAATGGCTTTTATTTTTAAGTATAAAAGTTGCGTTTAATTAGATTCTTCGGTTTGGGTTTCTTGGGCGGTTACGGTGGTGGTTTGCGCTTCGATAGTGGTAGCGGAATCGGAAGTTGCAGGGAAAACTACTACCATTGCCACAATCACGAGAGCAAAACCGCATACGGCAGAAATAATCTTACTCCAAAACTGCTTATTTTTTGCACAAATAATTTGAAAAGGCATACTCACTCCCCTCCTTATTTATGCATATTGTAACAAAATTTTGCGAAAATGTTAAACGATTTTAAGTATAATTATAAATTTTTTGTAATAAAATGCAGTTTTTTAAGAGGAATGAGATCCTTCGTCTCAGGCTTCGCGAGGCAGACTCAGAATGCCTTCCCGCATTAGCAAAATAAAAATAATAGGCACATTAGTGTCTATTAGTTGATTATTTAACTTTGTTGCGGGGGTTGTTTAGTTGCTTGAAGGCCTCGTACAGGTCTTGGCGGAAGTTTGTCTGCATTTTGACCGCCCTATTAATTGGTGTGGTAACAATCAAGTCGTTATCGAGGCCAATTGCGAGGTTTTGCTCGCCCGCATCAATGAGTTCGATTGCGGCGACGCCATAGCGAATTGCTAGCATACGGTCCTTTACAGTGGGCCTGCCGCCGCGTTGCATATAGCCTAAAATCACGGCACGGCACTCGTGACCAAAATCGCGCTCAATTTCCTTTGCCAAGGCATACACATCGTACTGCTTTTCGGCGACAACTACAGTCGGGCTAGCATTCCCGTAGTTTAGTTGGTCGCGTATAAAGCGGTAGATGTGCTCCTTGTCTAGCGGGTCCTCGGGCACTGCCACAATGTCCGCTTGACTTGCCATTCCGCTATACAGGGCGATGTTTCCCCCGTGCCTACCCATGCACTCGATAATGGATATACGCTCGTTTGCCTGCATAGTTTGCTTGATATTGTCTAGCATATCGGTGGCGTTGTTTACGGCACTGTCAAAGCCTATTGCCTCAGTCGTGGAGTGGACATCGTTGTCAATAGTTGCTGGAATACAAATTACATTTACGCCGAGATTAGCGAGGCACTCTGCCCCTAAGTAACTGCCGTTTCCGCCGATAACGACAAGAGCGCGAAGGCCCAAGGCCTTTAAGTTATTTGCGCCAATTTCCTGGTACTTCGGGTCAAAAAACTCCTTACACCGAGCGGAGTAAATAAGGCTCCCTCCGTTATTAAATATTGGGGCCACGTCGGCCTTGGTGATGTTGAAATAATCGTTTGCGATAACACCTTTGTACGCGCGCCTGAAAGCTAAACACTCGTAGCCGTAGTTGTGGGACATCTCGACCACGGTTTTAAGGCACGCATTCATTCCAGGGGCATCTCCCCCGCTTGTGATAACACCTATTCTTTTCATAAATTATTCCTTTTAAGTCAATACAATATTTTCGGGCTCGATAAAGCCGTAAAGCTCGTTTTGCAAAGCGGTACTGCCGTCGACTTTTAGAGGCAACATAAAGGCCTTATTTTGGTGGCTACACTTTACAATGACTTGGTGAGTCCCTGGGTATCTAGACAAGACTGAAATAACCTGATTTTTCATTGCTTCGTCGGTTAGATCAAATTTTAGGTAAAGCTTGGTTACCTTTTTAGGAGGCTCCGCCCCCGTGGTCTCTTGCGGAGTGTTAGGCTTTTTAGTGTCCCACGGGATGATATTGTCTGGGAGAACGATTGGGCGGTCGCCCTCTTTTATACTAAGTTTTCCCACAAAAGTCATCATGGCGTCGACATGGAGCACATGCTTGAACTTCTCGTAAATTTTAGGAAATACTAGCACCTCAAAAGTACCAAACAGGTCCTCAACGGTGACTACCGCCATTTCCTTGTTCCCCACCTTTGTGTTCATACGCTTGACATTTGTAATAATTCCGCCACAACGCACGGCCTTTCCGTCCTCGAGCCCTTCGTAAACAGTTATTTCATCCTCGCCGTCCTCGCTCTGAATAGTCATTGGGATGAGCATATTACTATTTAGGTTAAACTCCTTAAACTTGTCGCGGTACTGGTCGAGAATGTGGCCACTGACATACACGCCTAGCACGTCCTTTTCATAGCGCAACTTCTGCTGGTCATCGTACTCAGGGATGTCTGGGTACTGGATGAGGTTAAAACTCTTGTCCTCTTTTAGCACATTATCAAATAGCGTTAGTTGGCCCTGATTTTGAGACTTTCTGTCACTAGCGACACGCTCAACAATCTTTTCGTAGACTGCTATCATCTGGCTCCTAGGCACGCCGAAGCAATCGAACGCGCCCGACCAAATCATGGACTCTAGGAAGCGTTTGTTGTGTGCCTGGCTACCCATACGGCTGATAAAGTCTTGGAGGCTCGTGAAGTTTCCGTTCTTTTCTCGCTCGGCAACTAAGTCCTCGACAATCGCTACACCGACGTTTTTTAGTCCCCCTAGGCCGTATCGAATAACCTTGTCCGCCTCGACACTAAAGTATGCCTGGCTCTTGTTGACATCGGGCGGTAGAATCTTTATATCGTGTTGGCGAGCGAGTTCCATATAGTGTGTGAGTTCGTCGCTCTTTGTAATACGGTTGTTCATAATCGCCGAGTAAAATTCGGTGATGTGGTATAGCTTCATGTACGCGGTTTGGTATGTAATGAATGCGTAAGCGGCTGCGTGGGCCTTGTTGAAGGCGTAACTACCGAACTTCTCCATTTGGCTCCAAAGTTTCTCGGCATCCTCGAGTTTCATACCGCGCTTTAACACGCCGTCGATGCTCTTTTTCCCCTCTGGGTCCTCCCAACCGTAGATAAAACGCTGTTTTTCAATGGGGAGTTTGTCAGCGAGCTTTTTACCCATAATTTTACGCACGCCGTCCGCCTGTCCCATAGTGTATCCTGCCAGCACCTGACAGAGTTTCATAACCTGCTCTTGGTACACCATAACACCGTATGTTACGCCTAGGACGTCCTTCATCTTGGGGTCGGCATAAATGATAGATTCGGGGTTTTTACGGTTTTTAATGTATGTAGGTATCTCATCCATAGGACCTGGACGGTACATTGCAAGAATAACTATGATTTCCTCGATGTTTACGGGCTTCATTTCCTTTGCGAAGTTCGAAATTCCGCCACTTTCAAGTTGGAACACGCCGTCATTATCGCCTGAGCCGATTAGCTTATACACGGCTGGGTCATCGTACGGGAAGTCGCGCGCGTAGAAGTCGATGTCCTCACCCGTGCGCTTTTTCACGGTCTTTAACATTAAGTCAAGGTCCGTAAGAGTAATTAGCCCCAAAAAGTCCATTTTAAGCAAACCTAGGTGCTCGGTTTCGTTCTTGTCAAACTGGGTCGTGACCATATCGCCGTTTTTTGCAAGCGGAACGTGGTCGGAAATCGGGTCACAACAGATTACGACACCAGCGGCGTGGATACTCGTATTTCGGGGCATGTTTTCAAGTTTAATCGCCGTGTCGACAATCTTTTGCACCAGCACATCGCTGTCATACATGGCCTTTAAATCAGGCACGACATACTGCTGGTCCTCGGGCTTTTTACTTAGGCCAAACAGTTTCTCAATCGCTGGCGAGTGTGGCATCTTGGTTGGGAAAAGTTTGGTCATTTTGTCGACTTCGCTATACGGCATTTTTAAGACACGTGCGACATCCTTTATCGCAGCCTTTGCTGCCATAGTACCGAATGTTATAATCTGGCTGACATTCGGCTCACCATACTTTTCGATAACGTAGTCGATTGTTTTTTCGCGTCTAACAGGGCAAAAGTCGATATCGAAGTCTGGAGGGCTAATACGCTCGGGGTTTAGGAAACGCTCGAACCACAAGTCGTACTTTAAGGGGTCAATTAGAGTAATACCAATGGCGTACGCTAGAATACTAGCCGCCCCCGAACCACGGCCTGGGCCGATCGGCACATCGTGCTCACGCGACCAGTTGATAAAGTCCCATACGACAAGGTAATAGTCGACATAACCACTGTGAATCAGCGTGTTCATCTCAAACTCGGCGCGTTCTCTAATTTCGGGGGTGATTTCGCCGTACCTTTTAATTAGTCCCGCGTTTACGAGCTCCCAAAGGTAGTCGACATTGTTCTTGCCGTCGGGCGCGGTAAACTTGGGGTAAAACTGGCTGTGAAAGTCGAGGGTAACATCGCACTTTTCCGCGACCTCTAGGGTGTTATCGATGCTTTCGGGATGCGCCTTAAACACTTCGCGCATTTCGGCCTCGGTTTTTAGATAAAACTGGTTTCCGTCCATTCGCATACGGTCGGGGTCGTCGATAGTCTTGCCCGTTTGGATACACAACATAATGTCCTGCATTTCGGAGTCCTCGGGGTAAAGGTAGTGGACATCGTTTGTGGCAATGGTCTTGACTCCCAAAACCTCAGCAAGCCTAAATAAATCGGGCAAAATCTGGCGTTGAAGCGCGATTCCGTGGTCCTGCACCTCGATATAGAAGTCCCCTGGGGCGAACATATCGCGCAGTTTCTCCCCAAACTTCACAGCATCATCGAATCGCCCTTGGGCAAGGAGTCTAGGAATATCACCCGCAAGGCACGCGGAACTGCAAATAAGCCCTTCGCTATATTCGGCCAAGGTTTTGTAGTCAATTCGGGGCTTGTAGTAAAAACCATTTACCCATGCGATACTGTTTAGTTTACACAGGTTGTGGTAGCCCTTGTCATTCTTTGCGAGAATTATTAGGTGCGCAGGGTTGGGTTTGCCCTGCTTGTAGTTTAGGTCATCCACCACATAAAACTCGGTACCAATAATCGGCTTTATGTCGTTTGCTTTGCACTCCTCATAAAATTTGACCGCCCCGTACATATTGCCGTGGTCGGTAATAGCGCAGGCGGGTGCTCCCCTTTCCTTTAAAATTTTGACTAATTTTTTAATTCTAGCAGCACCGTCTAGCAGGCTGTATTCGGTATGTAAGTGTAAGTGTACAAATTTTTCCATCATTGTTCCTCGTTCTCTTTTTTTAGGTCCTCGGCATATTTTACAATTTTCCTGAGTCTATGGTTTATGCCACTTTTGGTTAGCGGTGGGTTCATGAGTTTTGCCAGGTTCTCGAGCGTTTCCTCGGGGTTTGCAAGACGCAACATACACAACTCGTAAAGGTTATCGGGCAGTTGCTCGAGTCCCACGGTGTTTGATATGTATTCGATTGCCGAAATCTGTTTCAGGCTGGCGTTAACCATTTTTTCAAGGTTGCTATTCATACAATTTAGTTGGCGATTCAACTGATTGCGCACTTCGCGCACGGCAAACTCATTCTGCAATGTCAACACCGCGTTATTTGCGCCAACTAAGGCTAAGGTATCGCTCACGACCTCGGCCTCTTTTATGTATACAACGGTAAGTTTTTTGCGTTGCATAATCTTACTATAAATATTGTATTCCGACAAAATATGAGAAAAGTCGCTGGCAAGCGTATGGTTTTGGAACACAAATTCGAGATGATATCCGCCTGTATGCTTTTTTAAATTATTGATATCTTTAATTACGATGTTTGCGCTAGCGCACCCCATAAATACGCCTTTTACAAACTCGCGCTCGCAACACTCGTTTTCTATCAAATGGCGGGAAACATTTTGAGTTATACCTAGTTCCCCTGCGTAATTTTCGCGTAGGATAAAAGTGTCTAGTAGCATCTTTTTACCCAAGTCGCTGGGGACTGTAATGCTGTACCTTACTGCGTGATTAGGCTTCTCGATGCGCTCAAGGTGCAGTTTGCTCTCTTGCTGGTAAAGAAGTTTAACAAGACCCGAGATGCGCTTGTATAACGAGTCAATCTCGGTTAAAATTGTAATCGAGTAATCATCCTCAATCTTCGCACAGGTACGCAAGAGCCCCCCGAGTTCGGCACGGGCGCAGTGGTCGGTGGTGGGCAGTTCGCTGTTGGCGACCTCGGTCTTTGCATCATATGAAAACGACATTTTATCCTCCTTCGTAAATAATAGTATATACCAAAATTTGTGTTTTGAAAAGTTATTCAGTGTAAATTATATTGACAATTCTGTCAAGCGGAAAATCGTAGTTTAGTAAAAATTGTTGTTGCAGGGTGCAGTCGCCCACTTTTGAGGGATAGTGCGCATCGCTACCAAAAATGAACTTTACTTTACTCTTTTTTAGTGTCTCCATGTCAGCATCCGTGTACTCGATGCGCTTGCCATTAAATTCGAGCAGTACACCCTTTTCGGCGCAAGCATCGGCAAGGCGCGAAATGTTGCACCTGACCGCATAATTTGGGTGCACTATTGCGCGAATCGGGTACCTATTTATTGCACGAATGTAACTATCGGTTACGCGCTCGCGGTGGTGTTTGGTCTTCATAATGAAATTAAGAAAATTGAATTTATAACTTCCCTTTACACCTTTTCCATAAGTGAGTTTATGGATACCTAGTAGAATATAGTCAAATAGTTTAATTTCTTCCTCATTTAAATCGATGTCGCCATCAAAATTGAGTAAATCGGCCTCGACTCCTAGATAGATTTTAATTTGCGGGTATTTTTCCTGCAACCTGTTTACCTCGGCGCGCATTTTCTCCACATCGGCACGAGTAATACATCCCTTGATGTGATTAAAGGCGTGGTCAGTGATTCCCACCTCTTTTAGCCCGCGCTCGATGGCGACCATTACATTATCCTCAATACTGCCATATCCATCACTGTAAGTCGTGTGGGTGTGGTAATCACCTGTCATCTTGATACTCTGCATTGCTTTCTCCCTTTAAATATACAATTTCGCACTCTAAATTCTTTTTATACGTAGTATAGACCTTTTCGCGAATCTTATCGATCAGTGCTAACACCTGACCTGCGGTAGCATGCCCAAGGTTTACGATATACCCTGAATGCACAGGGGACACCATGGCATCACCCACGCGCTCACCTTTTAGCCCACAGTCCTCAATAAGTTTTGCAGGCACGACTCCTGTACTGTGCCTAAACACACTCCCAGCACTGGCGTACCCTACATTTTGGGTGCTGGCGCGCGCTAGGATGTTTTTGGTAATTGTCGCATTTATTGTGTCTATACTACCCTTTTTTAATTTTAAGACAACTTCCATTATAACACAATCTTTCGAGTTTGTAAAAACACTATGACGATAATCGAAAAAAAGTTTTGCTCTTCCTAGCACTTCGGTCCCTAATTCACTAAAAACGGTAACACTCTCTACAACATTTGAAATTTGTCCACCGAACGCCCCTGCGTTCATAACGACCGCTCCCCCGATTGTCCCTGGAATATTGACCGCCCACTCGAGTCCCGTAAGGCCAAGTTCCGTGCAAAAGCGCACGATATTCGACATCATAGCCCCTGCACCGACCTTAATTCTACACGGCGAAATTTTTTTGATTTCGTTAAGTTTGCGCGTGCAAATAATTATACCCTCGTAGTCCTCGTCGCAAGCAAGCACGTTAGAGCCCGCGCCCAGTATAAAATACGGCATATTTTCGCGTTTTAGGTAGTCGAGAAGATTGGTTAGTTCCGTAAAGTCTTGTGGATATGCGACAAAACGCGCCGTACCGCCGATTTTAAAGGTCGTGAGGCTACGAAGTGAAATATTCTCTAACACGCTTTTACAAATTGCCCGCAATTGTTCGATTTTTTGCATAATCACCTCTTGTTTTGAAGTTCTGTTATTTTTACCGCGCTTGTAAAGACGTTGATAGTGGCGAGTTTGTTGTTTAAGGCGCGCTCAAAGTCCGCATACTCATTGTTATAAATCGCCTCACCATTTACCGAAAACATACCAATTGAAGTAAGTTTATTTTGAATCTCGCTGGACACTAGGAATTCTACAAACTCTCGGGCGTGGGTTATAGCGCGCTCCTCGGTAGCGGTTACCGCAATATACTGTACTAAATCAGTAAAGTCGGCCAAATACTCGTAACTTATTGAGTCGAGCGAGCCGTTTTTGACCCGATTATTTAAGCGATAAAAGTCGCGTTGAGTACCCAAAAGTACGGTACTCTCGGGGTTTTTAAGATATTCCTCGTAGGCGGTGTACTGGGTAAATTTAGAGGTATCGAGCCTATTTATATACACATCAGTTAGTGCTTTATTCGGCACATTTTGGGCATAGCCTGTGATAATTTTTGTGTCGCTTTGCAACTGCTCTTGGGTACTTGCGCAAAGTAAGTAGCCTCCCATACACCAAGGCACTGCCAGCCTCTCCCCCTCAAAGATACCACCCGCGCCGACGTCTGCCCGCACGCCCTCGATGTCGCTTAAGTCTTGCGCGCGCGATTGCACCAAGTCCCCCGCCCCTATTCCAAAACTAACGAGGTCTGGGGTTGCGCCTTGCTCGAGCATGGTTTTTGCCTGCTCCACACTCAGTTCGCGTACTAAAATATAGGTGTCCAAAGTTCGAGTCTGAAAAAGATAGGCTTGTTTTTCCAAAAAGTGCGCTCGGCTTGCGGTCCCGCCCTCAAAGGTGTCTATCTCCCACAATTCGAGTATTATTGAATTTGGCGGTGCGGTGTTTAACCAGCCTTCGCGCCCTGCATAAATTTGAGGCAAGAGGAAAAAGGGTGCCACGAACAAAAACACCGCGACAACAACTAAAAATAGTATAAATCCTACCTTTTCCCTGCTATTTTTCCACAAACAAAAACGCCCTCCCATACGCGATATTTGTATGCGAGAGCGGGGCCTGTTTATTCAGCATCGAAGTATTTTTTTATATTAATTGCATCATTTTTAGTAATTCCAGATACTTTTTCTAGCTCCTCTAAGGAGGCTGATTTTATATTGTCTATTGACTTGAATGTCTTGATTAAATTTTTGCGCTTTACTGGGCCGATTCCTTCAATTTCCTCTAAAATGCTCGTAATTTTGTTGCGCAGGCTACGGTGATACATAATTGCAAAGCGGTGCGACTCGTCGCGGATACGCTGTAAAAGTTTTAGAGCATTATGCGTGCGCGGGATGATGATTGGCTCGGAACGATTTGGCACAAAAACCTCTTCCTCTTGCTTGGCAAGGCCAATCATAGGTATATTAAAGCCACATTTTTGCATTGCGTCGACTGCGTTTGAAAGTTGCCCTTTACCACCGTCGACGACGATTAAATCTGGACGGCTACGAAAACTCGGGTCGGTGCTATTCTCGTTTTTCAACTCGTTTAGCCTGCGAGTAATAACCTCTTGCATGCTGGCAAAGTCGTTGGCACCCTCAACAGTCTTAATGCGGAATTTACGGTAATGGCTTTTGCGGGCCTCGCCGTCAATGAAGACGACCATAGAGGCAACACTCAACACCCCACCGATATTCGAGATATCGTAGCACTCCATTCGGTGAATTGGGTGGTCAATACCCAAGATTTGTGCGAGTTTTTCGGTGGCACCTATTGTAAAGTCGCTAATGCGCTTTTCCTTTTCAATCGCCTTTTCTAGGTACATCTGGGCATTCTCCTCGGCGATTTCTACGAGTTTGCGCTTCTCACCGCGTTGCGGGTGAAGTAGTTCTACTTTGCTGGTCCTACCGATACTTGCGGACTTGCGTTGTTCAGTTAGCCACTCACTTAGCTCCGCTGGGGGCTCAAAGGGAATTAGCACCTGTTCAGGTGGAATTGCGGTGGTCGAGTAGTACTGGGTAATAAATTGAGTTAGGCTGTCCTCGACATTGAGTTCAGCATCAATTAAGTGGAAGCAATCGACCCCGACGCTTCGCCCACCACGGATGACAAGCACCGCGACACTAGCGACCGAGCCGTTGCTCGCCCAGGCAAAGGCATCGATATTGTCGAGATTCGGCATAAAGGTTAGCGTATGCTGTTTTAGTCTATCGAGCATATTTAGGCCGTCGCGAATAGTTAGGGCTAGTTCAAACTGCTCGTTTTCGGCAAGGCGGGTCATTTTCTCGACCAAAATCTCCTGGACCTCGCTGAATTTTCCGTTGAGGAAGTCCATGGCCTTGTTTAATAAAACGCGGTACTCCTGTTTTGTAATTTTCCCGCAACAAGGCGCGCTACACAGCCCTAAATCGTAGTTTATGCAAGGGCGGGTGCGCTTTGGGAGTCTACCACGGCACATGCGCAAGGGGTACGCGTTATTTATCATTTTGATTAAGACTGTTGGGCTGACGCCAGCAAAGTACGGGCCGAAATATTTTGCGCCGTCACGCTTGATTTTGCGCACGATTTCGAGGTTTGGAAAGTCCTTTTTTAAGTCAATACGAATGTATGGGTATGACTTCCCGTCTTTTAGCAATATGTTGTAAAAAGGTTGGTAGCGTTTAATTAAATTATTTTCTAGTGCTAAAGCCTCCGCCTCATTGGGCGTTACAATATAGTAAAAATCGGCGATATTTTCCACCATTTTTCGCACTTTTATCGTGTGGTTTTTACTATGCTGGAAGTACTGCGAAACGCGATTTTTTAGATTTTTCGCCTTCCCTACATAGATAACGACACCCTCGGCGTTTTTCATTATATATACTCCGCTGTTTTGCGGGAGTTCACTAACCTTTGTTTTTAAATCCATAATTTTATTATACTACAATTTGTTGGTTTTTTCAATCGTTACTCACAAATTTTTTTGCTTTTGCATATACCACTTAAAAAGTTTTGGGAGCAGACTATGACCATTTCGCAAGCCTTAGTCATCGTGCTGTTGATTTCTGTGTGGGCGGGGTCGACCAATACCGACCTTGCGACGAACTCCAATATTCTAATAATTTTGCTAATCGCCCTAATCGCACTCGCTGGAGTAACGACCCTTAATGATAACATTAACAACAATTCAAACTGGTGGTGCAGAAATCGAATAATTTCGGACACTGGCACAATTACGCAAACGCTTTTCTAAACATCCACACTCTAACCTTTTTTCCTTTATAAAAAAATTCTCATATTTTAAAGATATGAGAATTTTAAAATTAAAAAGAATTTCTATAATAATTTTATATAAACTGATAGAAACTTTGTATAATAAATTTTATTGAAAAATCAAGATGTTTTAATATTATGCAAAGTATTATGCAATAAATTTTGCGAATACTTTTGTGCTAAAAATCGAGAAATTTACATTTTTAATGCATAGTACTTAACTAGTGGGTGCAAACTGGTCCCCTGCGTTGTCTAGCGTGGAGTCGGCATTTTGAGAAGTTTTGGGGGCGAAGACAGCGGTGAGTATTTTTCCCTCGATTAGGTTGTATGGGATGTCGGCACTGCTTCCGTAATCGCTTAGGTCGGTGTCGTCGCTAGTCTGCCAGCCTACGAAATAGTAGCCACTCGAAGGGACTGCGCTCACGTGCACGTAGGTGATGTTTTCGGCTTGGGAGTAGCCTGTGATTCGAGCCTCTCCTACCGCCTCAAAGGTCGCGCCATTGCCTCCGCTCACTTGCAATGCGACACCCGTAATACTAGTGCCACCACTGGCGGGGGTGTAACTTTGGGCAATGTCGACAAATATTAGGTTTATGGTGATATCGTTGGTAACTTGAAAAATTTCAAGTATGAGTTGCGAGCCCGTTGTGTTGGTGCGGTAACTTATGGCGGTGCAAGTGTCATCAACTATTAAATCACCACTCAGGCTCCCGATATCTTGGACAACTCCGCTATTGATTATTATGCCCGATATATAATTATTTGCAGAAAATGTTAGGCCATAAGTGATTGACACGTTGCCGGGATCGGTGTCTGTACGAGTAATTTCGGCACCACCATTTGAGGATGTAATTGTAATTATAGGTTCACGGAAATATGCAGTATATGTTTCGCTTTTAGTTACTGGAAAAGTATATGGGTTTTGGTAAATTTTGTTCCCGCTACTGTCTTGCCAGTAGTCGAATACATAGCCATAATTTGCAAGTGCAGTGATTGTGGTGGTGCCCGTATACTCAAAGTCATACACTCCACCGCCTGAAACTGTACCTTGAGTAGAATCGTTTGACTCTACTATTATATCATTTGTTAAATTATTCAATGCAGAGTCAAGATTTAAGTGAAGCGAAGGCCGCACGCCGTAGCTAGTGTGCACCATGCCGATACGAGAGATGGAGCCGGAAGGATAAAGGAAGTAAGCACTGTACGAATCATTATAGCAACCAGACCGCGACCACCACTCATTAGAAGCCGAACGTTCTGTTGTGGACAACTCCCAAATACCCAACTCAGAATTACTTGTACCTGTCTCTGAAAGGCTGGGTAGCCACAAATGGTCATTCCCCCATTGGGTGTAATAGTTCTTTGTTTGGTATGAGTAACCAGAAGCGTAGTTCCTGTACCAGCCTGTACTTATACTGGTAGATAATGACTCGTTGTTTAGAGTGTATCCATCGGGATTAGCACTGCCTGTTAACTGTGCTTGGGTTTGGTACCATACATTTTTAGGTTGTACTAAGTAATGAGTTAGTCCTTGTGAGGCTACAGTATATAATGCGTACTTGTGCGATGCAGATTGAGTAGCTGATGCTGTTGAATATGAATTGTTACTATCAGCAGTAATATTAGCATATATTCCGCCATTATTTAAGATAACTGCACGCATATAACTAGCACCATACATATTAGAGGGATAAGCACCTGTCCAGTTACTACCACTATCGAAGCCACCAGGAGTTATACTAGCTGTACCATCGTTATTAACCATTAGTAATGTGGCTATACGGTCGCCGGTGGTGTTACCTGTCCTAGTTAGGTATACTACTTGCCATTGGTAATCACCTAGAGTTACTACGACTGATTTTCCACTTTCTTTTCCTCCGTAGGTATAGTTGCGAATGTCTGCGGCGGTCTGCTGGGTAGTATTTACCCCATTAATTGTGCCATCACTGGATATGTAACTTAGTAGTGTTGACATTGCATCATAGTTAAAAGACTGGCTGGACTCACCCCATAATTGAGGCACAACGACTGCGTTCGAACTATCGACACTGGTAAATGCGTTTACCATATCTTTCGGGGTAAATAAAAAAGCGGTTAATAGTGTGGCTATACAGAAAATGCAGACAAGGGTTACTATTAAACTCGTTTTAGTTTTGGATAATTTTATCATAAAAACTCACCTTTTGTTATAAAATTACGACATTTTCTATAAATTACTTTTATTTTTAGTAAAATTAATTAAATTTTTTGATTAAAAATAAATTTATAGATTAAAGTGAGTTTTTCTAATACAAGAAATTTTTAGGCTAGAAAGCGCCCCCCCCCCGTAGGTTTTTATGCAATTTTGTATTAAAAGAGTACTTCATATTTATTTTTCAACAACATAACTTAATATAATTTAATTTTAGACTAGGAACAAGATATAATTTAATAATCGACTTAAATTAAACAAGGTTATACTATGATTAACTAGCAATTAAAGGCTACATCGTCCTAGAAGTTGTTTGTTGTTGATTCCCTCCTTTACATATTCTAATAATATTATTATAACAATTTTCGAGGTTTTTAGCAAATTTTTTAAAAAGTTTTTAAAAATTATAGGCTGTAAAATACTGGTAAATTATTTAAATTGCGTAAAAAATCTCTTTAGAAAGCAGTAAATAAGTGGATGAGATCCTTCGTCTGAGAGCTTCGAGGGTCGGCACTCAGGATGACTAAGTGATTTTATTGGTAAAAAACACTGTCATTCTGAGCCCTGCTTACAGAGCCTGAGACGAAGAATCTCAGCCGCTTTGTTCTACTACATCTTTATGGTTTGTTGGGCATTGTTTTAAGAGGCAGGAATGAGATCCTTCGTCTCAGGCTTCGCGGGGCGGGCTCAGGATGACCAAAGGAGATGAGATCCTTCGGGCAGCGTCATGCTAGATGTTTCTATTGTTGCTTTTCTTATGCGCTGAGTTACGAAGGCTTCGCGGGGCGGGCTCAGGATGCCTTCCCGCTTGCGGGAAGTCTGGCGCGTGAATGATTGGTATAATTAGAAACGAATACTCTCGCGCCAGCCCTGTGGCCTTTTAAAGCGGATGGAATGAGATTCTTCGTCGAAGGCTACGAGGGGCGGGCTCAGAATGACTTTAAATATATTGTGTGCGACTTCGCACCATGCCAGCCCAGTGTCCTTTTTAAGCGGATGAGATGAGATCCTTCGGGCAGCGTCGTGCTAAATATTTCTATTGTTACTTTTCCTATGCGCTGAGTTACAAAGGGCTTCGCGGGTCGAGGCTCAGGATGCCTTCCCGTTTACGGGAAGTCTGGCGCGCGAATGATTGGTATAATTAGAAACGAATACTCTCGCGCCAGCCCAGTGTCCTTTTAAAAGTGGCAGGAATGAGATCCTTCGTCTCAGGCTTCGCGGGGCGGGCTCAGGATGACCTTAAATATATTTGGAAGTACGTCCTCGCACTGCGTTAGTATAATGGCCTTTAAAAACAAAAAAACTTGGGGTATCCCAAGTTTTTTGTTTTTAGCCCATTACTAGAGGCACGATAATACCAGCTAGAATTACGAGCAACAGTACGAAGTATAGTACTTTCCAAACGGTTTGTTTAGGGCGAACATACTTCCATGCTAGATATGCGGTGATACCTACCATAATAGCAGTACCGATATTCTGCATAGCCATTACAGCAACAGATGAAACGCCACAAGCAGACAAGATTAAACTAATCAAGTATAAAATTGCAACTGCGGCGATTGTGTAGAACGAAATCTTGTTTAAGCCCCACATTGATGACTTCTTACTGCTACTACTACTGCTACTGCTCGAAGACTTTGAGCTAGAACTCTTTTTTGTTTCAGCCATAATCTATCTCCTTTCTATTATTAATATTAGTATTGTACAACAATTGCGAGAAAATGTAAAATATTATAGCACAATTTTTGTCAATTTTTTTAATCTGCGTAGATTTTTTGCGTGCACTTCGGCGCAAATCATTTCTATGGCCTTATTCTCAAGCCTGCTAATATAACTCCTAGAAATGCCTAATTTTTTTAATCTGCGTAAATTTTCTTGGCGTGCACCTCGGCGCGGACCGTTTCGATGGCCTTCTTTTCGAGCCTACTGATGTAGCTACGAGATATGCCTAGTTTTTTCGCAACTTCGCGCTGGGTATAGGCCACCCCGCCCCCGATGCCGTAGCGCATACAGAGAATCTTGTACTCCCGATTTGATAACGAACCTTTTATAATATTTATTAGTTTTTCTGTCAAAATGTTGCTCTCGACCATTTCCACGATATCGGTATCGATGTCGCAGATTACGTCCTCGAGCATTATTTCGTTTCCGTCCTTTTCCGTGCCTATTGTTTCCTCCAAGGAGATATTTCCCTGATGTTTTTTGTTTGCTCTAAACAGCATAAGAATTTCGTTTTCGATACAGCGCGCGGCGTAGGTCGACAGTTGTGCGCCCTTTTCGGGGGAAAAGCTATTTATCGCCTTAATTAGCCCGATTGCGCCGACTGAGATTAGGTCGTCGGCGTCTTTTGAGCTGTTGCTGTACTTTTTAACTATATGAGCCACCAGCCTTAAATTATGCGAGACTAGGATGTTTTTGGCCTCGGTATCTCCTGCGCGCATTCGGTCTATATAGTATTTTTCCTCTTCGGGAGTCAAGGTCTTTGGGAAACTAGATGCGTGGTCAACATACGATGAGAACAACATTATCTTATTCATAAAAGTGACAAAAGTTTCTATTATCAAGTACGCACCCCCTTTAATAAATAGGTATATGCGTATAAAGTAAATAAAGTTGCTTGTCCACGTTAAAAATCTCGAGAAAAGCGCGAGTAGAGATTGTGTTTTATAATCGGGGTGTTTATTTTCCTTTTATTCTTGATTGTGGTGTTTATTGCCTGGTACAATTCAAACAGGCCAATAATAATTAAAAATGCGCCGAAAATTATGCGCAAAGTGTCGCTCTTTATCTCGCCCACTAGCAATGCAGAACCCACGGCTGTGGCTATTGCTGGGATGATGATAATGCCGAAGACCTTGAAATCGAGCAATTTATTTTTCGCGTGGATGAGAACGGCTATTAGGCCTGTGGGGATGAAAACGAGCAGGTTTATTGCTTGCGCTAGATGTTGCTCGACCCCTAAAAACATTGTAAGAATTGGAATTAATAATGTGCCTCCGCCCATTCCCATTCCGCCGACGAGCCCGCCAAACAGGCCCGCAAGCACCAAAAAATACCACGCCATAACCCCTCCTAAAACAGCATTCTAATACCAGCCGACAGCACCACGACAGCAAAAATATATTGTAAAACATTGTTTGATAATTTTTTAAGCAAGTACGCCCCGACTATTCCGCCGAATATTGAGCCAATTGCGACAAACAGCACGGTCCACCAATCAACAAAGCCGTTTGAATAATAAACAATCGCGCTGGCAATACTTATGGGTAGCATAATCAAAATTGCGGTTGCTTGGGCCTCTTTGTTTTTTAGGCCGAGTAGCAGGAGTGCTGGCACGCATATCATTCCGCCCCCACCGCCAAAAAAGCCATTTATGACTCCAATTACCATTCCCGCGACTACTAAACCGCTAATTTTTGATACAGTCATCCTCTTTTCCCCGCATTTTATTGTTAAAGTGCAAAATTTATCTATTTAAAGTGCGTGTAAAAACTTGCTTTTATTTTAGTAATGATATATAATAGGATGTATATTATGCACTAGAAATATGCGTGATTATTCTAACTAAAAGGTAAACATTATGACTAAAAAATCTTTCTCAATTAACACATTTATTCTTACAATGATTTTGGTGATTAGTTTTCTGTTGATGCAGAACGCTATCTTTCTTACTGGAATCGCGGGGAGCCGTAGCATTGTTTCTGCTAGCGACGTTACGGACCTGACTACTGACGCAATCAACATTGATGACAGTGTAACAAACTTTTCAAACAACACTTTTGCGAATGCGTCTAGTACTTCCTCATTCCCGAGGCCTCCTCAATCGTGGTCAGTTTGGGATGAGAACACACTAATCGAACCCGAAAAGGCTGGTATAATTGACCTAACTCTTTCAACTTGGAACTCGCACCACGGCGACTATGGCCTGACAGAATTTACTCGCCCGCCAGCTAGTTCGGCTTCAAGCTCTGACCAATATGTCCTAATGATTAACAGCGGTAACAATGGTAGCAGTGATGTACGTTACAACTATGGTTATGCAAACGACACTGACGTTACCCTAACCAGCAACAGCTTCTACGAAATCAGTGTGCGCGTGTACACCGACCCGACCGCTTCGGCGAGTGTGTACTTAACTGGCGAGGATGTTGAGGAAACCTATGAATCGCAAATCACAGGAATTAACACTCAAGGTGGCTGGCAGACAGTAACCTTCTACATTGCGACCGGTTCCGAGGGCGACACGAGTGTTGGGCTCGAGCTATTCCTTGGCGAAAAGTCCACAATCGGTGGCAGTGCTGGGTTTGTACTCTTTGACAATGTAATGGTAAAGCGTTACTCTGGGGACAAATTTAACGAGGTTTTAAACACTAGCACATACTCGAGTTTTGTTGACCTTCGCCCCACTTACCTAACTAGTGGCGACGGCTTTGTGGAAAACGGGGACTTCTCAAAGCCTCTATCTGGGACTTGGACTAATGAGACATCCTCGAATGGTACTGTAATTTACGTAAACGGCTCAAATGCTACCAACAGTGATTTTAACAAGCCTTTGACCGTTAACGATGAGAGTATTATTTTCGGTACGAACCAACGCGGTGATAACAGTGGTGTTGTAATCGCTGTAAACGACGGTTATGACGCTATTAAGTCCAGCGACATTGAAATCAAGCAACACGGCCTCTACCGCATCACATTCTGGGCTAAGGGGAACCTGACAACAGGGTCGGCTAACTTTATGGTATCGGGATACCTGCCTGAGCAGACCGTAATGCCTGACGAGGACAACCCTGAGGGGACCTTGCAGAGCCAGAGCATTAGCACCCTATCGACCTCTGCATTAGCCATTAACAACAACTGGGCACTCTACACCTTTTATATCGAGGGTAACCCGTTATTTGACGGCGTCGTAAACCTTACCCTTGGTCTAGGGACCAGCAGTGCAAATGCAACAGGCTATGTTGCAATTGCTGGAATTAGGAGCGAAAAAGTAACCACTGCTCAACAGGATGCTACTTCGAGTGCTTCTAGCACTGCAACTTTAACCTTAAACAACTTCACGACCCTTTCCTTTGTAAACGGCACATTTAACTTCGTGGAAATTGGCGAAGACGGAGTTTCCTATCCGCTGGCACCTAAGGACTGGACTGCTGTTAGCGACAATGTAATCAACAGCGGTGTCGTAAACCTTTTACCCGAACTTTGGAGCGAGAGCAATCTAAACATTGCCCGCCCTGCTAAGCCTAGCGGAGACTACTCGGACAATGTGCTGATGGTTCGTAACGATGCGCGCTACTACCAGGGATACACCAGTGGTAGTGTGAACGTGACCGCTGACGGATATGCCTTGATTAGCGTTGAGGCGTACACGCGCAGTATTAGTTCAAATGGCTACGCAGCGATTACCGTTAGAAATGCTGACAATGTTATCATTCAGCAAATTAGACTACCTAGCACAAATGCTTGGGAAAGCTACGAAATTTACATCAAAAACACCTTTGACGCGCAAGATCTGACCGTAAGTTTGACCCTAGGAGATGAGAATACTCCTACCAGTGGTGTGGCGTTCTTCGACAACTGTATCATTGACACGAGCATCACCGAGGAAACCTTTAACGGCATTACTGCTGATGACAACACCTATGTGGTTGACCTGACTACAAACTCGCTGACTGCCGTTACAAATGGCCAGCCTACCTACTGGACTGGGAGCATTGGCGAGGGCTACGACCCTATTTACGTAAACAGTGGTCTAATTGACGTGCGCTACTACGACCGCTACCTTGAGGGCAACCCTACCGCTCCTAGTGATGACAACAACATGGTGCTATTTATCGCTACAACTGACACGACAAACCCGATGTACTACTACTACACTAGCAACCTCACCTACACCTTTACCTCGGGCCAATACTACAAACTGAGTGTTTGGGTGCGCACTATAAACATTGCTAAAAATGTTGAAGGCGAATACGATGAGAATGGTAACCCTTATGTAAATGGTGCATCGATTAGTATTGACGGAATTGACAGCAGTTTTACTGGAATTAATACCGCGAAAAACGAGCGTACGACCTTGGAGGATATGTTCAATGACCGTACGAACGAATGGACCGAGTACGTTATGTACATCAACACCACGAGCGACGTTGATGGTGTGATTCGCCTTGGGCTCGGCACGCAGGCTATGCCTACGACTGGTTATGTGTTCTTTGCAGGCCTTACTGTAACGAACCTATCCGAAGACGACTACAACAGTGAAACAGCGACCATTGATACCGAGAACTTGCCCGACAACATCCTAATGGCTACTAACACCGTTGAGGAAGAGGAAGAGACTCCAAATGTTTATGGCTCATTTGACTGGTTTGCTATCCCTACCGTAATTATCGCGGTGGCTGTAATTGTGGCTGTGGTTGGCTTCTACATCAAGAAATTCTACCAAAACCGCCCGAGAAAGAATGCAACTGTTGTGGGCACCGACTACGACCGCTTGCAGACCTTGCTTAAAGATGTTGACCGCCGTGAGCGCAAGACTGCAATTAAGCACAAGATTGACCTACTCCACGAGGAGTTGAAGCAGTCGCAAGACTTCTTGGCACAAGAACAAGCCGAGTACGAAAAGAAAGTACAAGCATACAACACTGCAAAAGAGATTGCGCAAGACAATCCTAATGTGGAGTTAGAGTTGCCCGATGAGAAGCAGATTGCTAAATCAATCAAAATTCAGCAAGACAAAATTGAGCAAATTGAATTGGACATTCGAATCCTTGAAGATGAATATGACCGCATAAATCAAAAAATCAAGAAAGAAACTGAGAAAAAAGAAAAGACCGTTCAAATTAAGCGTCGTAAATAAATAAAAACCCTTATTTAGACTAAAAAGTTTAAATAAGGGCTTTTTGTATAGTTATTAAAAGGCTAAAAATGTATTAAAGGCGATGTAAATTTACCCGCAAATGAGGATTAAATCAGTTATTATTTAAAAGCTAAAAAATATGTATCTTATTAGATTAAGTAAAATTAAAAATATCCCAAGTAGGGATATTTTTTTAATGAGTATTATCTTTCGATTTCTGCTTCCTTTTTAGATTTGATTTCGGCAATGTGGCTCTTCCTAATCATAGGTTTTGGATTTTTTCCATTGCTGAGCGAATGCAACAAAACCTTGCCGATTTCGGTTAGATCGTATGTCTCATAAGTTACGTCGCCCTGAATTGTGTAGCCTTCGCTACGAACTTCGCCCTTGCTCTGCATAGCCTGCAATTCGGCGTTGTCGAAAATCTCTTTGTCGCGACTAGCAGCGATTCTCAAAATGTCTTCACTAAGCACTGCGTAGTTGTACTCATCTTTTTTCATTAAAAATTGGTCTTCCATAATGTTCACTCCTTTTGCTATATAACTTTATCACATAATCGCGATTTAGTCAAGGCCTATAGAGAAATTTAAGTGGGCTTTTTTAAAATTTTGGTTAGGAATTTCCCTGTATAACTTACCTTTGACTTGGCGATTTCCTCTGGAGTGCCCTTTGCGATTACTTGTCCACCACCTACACCGCCTTCGGGGCCGATATCGATTATATAGTCGGCTACTTTAATGACATCGAGGTTGTGCTCAATTACTATTACGGTGTTGCCTGCCTCAACCAGTCTGTCCATAATTTTGATTAACTTGTCGACGTCGTAGATGTGTAGTCCCGTTGTGGGTTCATCGAGGATGTAGACAGTCTTACCTGTACTCTTTTTTGACAACTCGGTTGCCAATTTCACTCTCTGCGCCTCACCACCACTTAATGTTGTGGCTGACTGCCCTAGTTTAATGTATCCAAGGCCCACATCGTAAAGTGCTTGAATTTTAGAGCGGATTTGACTCTGGTTTTCGAAAAATTTGAGGGCCTCCTCTACCGTCATCTCGAGGACATCGTAAATACTCTTGCCCTTGTATTTTACTTCAAGGGTTTCGCGGTTATACCTACGGCCTTTACATACCTCACATGGCACATAGATATCGGGTAGGAAGTACATTTCGATTTTTTTGATACCATCGCCGCAACAAGCCTCGCATCGTCCGCCAGACACGTTGAAACTAAACCGACCTGGCAGATATCCGCGTTCTTGCGCATCCGTGGTCTGCGCATAGAGTTCACGAATTTGAGTAAACACGCCCGTATAAGTTGCGGGGTTCGACCTAGGAGTCCTACCAATCGGGCTTTGGTCGATGGCGATAACCTTGTCGACATTCTCGAGACCTTCGATTTTGTCGTACCTACCCTCTGCCATAGTGCTACCATTCAGCCTATTTGAAAGCGCGGGGTACAAAATGTCCGTAATCAAACTACTTTTTCCGCTACCACTAACGCCAGTTACGCAGGTAAACACACCCAAAGGAAAATCTACGTCTATGTTTTTTAGGTTGTTTTCGCGTGCACCACGAATAGTGAGCACCTTGCCAGTGCCCTTTCGCCTAGTTTTTGGGACTTCAATTTTCCATTCACCGCTGAGGTACTTTCCTGTTACGGAGTCCTTGCAAGCGATAATTTCGGGCAAGGTACCACTAGCGACCAGCCGACCGCCGTTTTTACCTGCATATGGGCCGATGTCTACCAAATAATCTGCGGCGCGCATAGTGTCCTCGTCATGCTCGACCACAATTAGTGTATTCCCGAGATCGCGCAAATGCTTTAAGGTCGCAATCAACTTGTCGTTATCACGCTGATGTAGTCCTATGCTTGGCTCGTCGAGGATGTAAATGACCCCAGTCAGCCCACTACCGATTTGAGTAGCCAATCTAATTCGCTGGGATTCTCCGCCACTCAAACTGCCAGCACTCCTAGATAGTGTTAAGTAATTTAGGCCTACATCTTGCAAGAAATTGAGGCGAGCCACAACTTCCTTGACAATTGGACCTGCAATCATATTTTCAGCCTCGGTAAATTTGTTATCAGTGAAAAATTTTACCAATTCATCGATACTCATATCACATAGTTTGATTATATTTTTATCGAAAATGGTTACGGCGAGCGCAACATCCTTTAACCTCTCGCCGTGGCAAAGTTTACAGGGTTTATCGCGCATATATTTGGCAATTTCGCCCTTTATATATTCGCTAGTTGTTTCACGGTATCTGCGGGCGAGATTATTTATAATTCCCTCGAACGAACCGCGGGTATTTCCCGAAAAACGCTTCGTATTCCACGAAATGTCGAGTTCTTCACCACAATTTCCGTACATTAAAATATTTACTATTTCCTCGGGCAAGTCCTTAAAGGGCACATCGAGGCTGAAATGGTACTTATTACTCAATGCCTCAAAATAACTGAGCGAAAAGAGGCTAGTGTCGATGCCCCACCCTGACACATTTATTGCACCCTCGCGGATGGTCTTGTTCTTGTCCTTTACAATTAAATCTGGGTCAATTTCGCTAGTAAAGCCAAGCCCGTGACACTCTGGACAAGCACCAAACGGATTGTTAAAACTAAATAACCTAGGGGTGATTTCCTCGAACCCGATTCCGCAATGCTGGCACGCAAACTGCGTACTAAATAAGTACTGATTGTCGGGAGTAATGACGACGACCATGCCGTTTGCGGTCTTGATTGCGGTCTCGATACTCTCGGTAAGTCGCTTTTCGATGTCGGGCTTCGTAATAATGCGGTCCACAACTACCGAAATTGAGTGTTTTTTGTTCTTGTCGAGCTTGATTTCCTCGTCAAAGGTGTAAATACTGCCGTCGATGTCGACACGTGAAAAACCGCCCTTTCTAATACTGTCGAGGACCTTGGTGTGTTCCCCCTTCTGCCCTCTAATAACGGGGGCTAACACCATCATTTTGGTGCCCTCGGGGATGTCGGTAATTACCTTATCTACGATTTGGTCGATACTCTGCTTTTCAACGACTCTGCCACACTTGGGGCAATGTGGGATGCCGACGCGAGCAAATAATAGGCGCAAGTAGTCGTAAATTTCGGTAACGGTACCCACAGTTGAGCGCGGGTTGTTGCTCGTGGTCTTTTGGTCGATACTAATTGCAGGGCTGAGTCCGTCGATACTGTCTACATCGGGCTTCTGCATTTGCCCCAAAAACTGGCG
The DNA here is from genome assembly GCA_944381215.1 of uncultured Clostridia bacterium. Lineage (GTDB taxonomy): Bacteria > Bacillota > Clostridia > Christensenellales > UBA1242 > UBA7867. Next base: position 115,649 of record CALWKF010000001.1, on the reverse strand, counting down.
CGCGTAACTAGAAAGCGACTCGACGTATCTGCGCTGGCCTTCGGCGTAAATTGTATCAAAGGCGAGGGTCGATTTTCCGCTACCGCTTACCCCAGTAAAGACGATTAACTTATTGCGCGGAATGGTAAGGTTTATATCTTTTAGATTGTTCTCGCGCGCACCTTTTATTACTATATCTTTTTGCATTTTACTTTTCCTCTCTTAATAATTTGCGTAAATAATTTAATTGTTCACGTAATTCGATTGCTTTTTCAAACTCGAGATTTTTGCTAGCAACTTGCATTAACCCTTTTACTCTGTCGATTTCGGCCCTTAGGTCTTTATCCTTTAAATCTTTTGGATCGGCGTCGACCTTTTTAGTAATCTCGATAGTGTTCTTTATCTCTTTTATAATGGTCTTGGGTGTAATGTTATGGGCCTTGTTATAATCGGTCTGCAACTTTCTACGGCGTTCGGTCACATCGATTGCACGGCGCATACTATCGGTGATGTTGTCGGCATACATAATAACTCTTGCCTCGGCATTTCGAGCAGCACGACCAATAATCTGAATAAGCGAGGTGTCACTACGCAAAAAGCCCTCTTTGTCGGCATCGAGAATAGCGACTAGTTTCACCTCAGGCAAGTCGAGCCCTTCACGCAGTAAGTTAATGCCCACAATCACGTCAAACTCGCCAGCGCGCAAGCCATTTATTATCTCGATTCGCTCTAGAGTGTCAATCTCGCTGTGCAGGTATTTGACTTTGATTCCGTGTTCCATAAAAAATGTGGTTAAGTCTTCTGCCATTCGCTTTGTAAGCGTTGTAACGAGCACACGCCCGCCAGTTTCCACGGTCTTGAAAATCTCGCCCATAAGGTCATCAATCTGGCCCTTGGTCTTGCGCACTTCGATTTCGGGGTCGACAAGGCCTGTGGGTCTAATAATCTGCTCAACCACTTGACCTGCGTGCTCGAGTTCGTACTGCCCTGGAGTTGCTGACACGCAAATCAACTGCCCTATTCTATTATCGAACTCCTCAAACCTTAGCGGGCGATTGTCGTATGCGGCGGGCAATCTAAATCCGTAATCGACCAAGTTTTTCTTGCGAGCCAAGTCGCCGTTGTACATGCCTCGAATTTGAGGTAGAGTAATGTGGGACTCGTCGATAAAAGTGATAAAATCAGGCGGGAAATAGTCGAGCAACACATACGGGGCCTCACCTGGTGCTCTGCCGTCAAAGTAGCGGGAATAATTTTCGATTCCATTGCAATACCCCATTTCCTGAATCATCTCGACATCGTGTGCCACTCTTTCCTTTATACGCTGTGCCTCGATTAGTTTCCCTTGCGCGACAAAGTCCTGCTCCGCGGTAACAGCATCGGCCTTGATTTGAGCGAGTGCAGTACTCAAATTCTCGGGGCTGACACCAAAGTGCGTAGCAGGAAACAACAAGAAGTGCTCGAGTGTATTGATTTTTTTGCCTGTAACTGGGTCAAATTCAAAAATTTGCTCAATTGTGTCGCCAAAAAACTCAATACGAACCGCAATTTCGCTACTATATGCTGGAAAAATGTCAAGCGTGTCCCCTTTTAATCTAAAACACGAACGCGCAAAGTCGACATCGTTTCGAGCATAGTGCATTGCAATCAACTTTTGCACGACTAGGCGCATATCGATTTCCTGGTTCACGCGTAGACTGAGACCCATGTTGTAATAAGTTTCGGGGTTACCTAAACCATAAATGCACGAAACTGAGGCCACGACTATGGTGTCGCGACGCTCTAGTAGCGAGCAGGTGGCACTGTGGCGAAGTTTGTCAATCTCGTCATTGATTGCTAGGTCCTTTTCGATATAAGTGTCGCTACTGGGAATGTACGCCTCGGGCTGATAATAGTCATAATACGACACAAAGTACTCCACCCTATTGTGTGGAAAAAACTCGCGAAACTCGTTACACAGTTGTGCGGCCAAAGTCTTATTATGAGCCAACACCAAAGCAGGTCTATTTAGTTTTGCGATAATATTTGCCATTGTAAACGTTTTTCCACTGCCAGTAACACCAAGAAGCACCTGTTCCCTTAGTCCATCGTGAATGCCCTCAACTAATTTATCAATCGCTTGTGGCTGGTCGCCAGTTGGCTGGTATTTTGATACTAATTCAAATTTTCTATCTTCCATAAATCTATCTTACCCCAAAATGATTAATAATAATTATATCACACAATTTAAATATTTGCAATACATCTATATACAGTTAAATAAATACAAAAACTCCGCGTATTTACGGAGTTTTGTGTATTAACGCTTTAGCTTAAAAATTCTGCTGATTATTTGTAAATTTAAATGCAAAGTAAATAATTACAAAAAGAGCAAGCTGTTCGCCTGCTCTTTTATAAAGCATTATTTGTTCTTCTTGCTGTCCTCATCTTTCTTTGTAGTAGTCTTAGGAGCGGAAACCTTTGACTTAGAAGGCTTTACAAAGAAGAATATTACAAGACCTAGTACAATTAATGCTACAATAATCAATATTGTACCCCAAATAGTTGCAGTGTTTGTAGGAGTAGTAGACTGTGCAGAAATGTTGTAAGTTCTAGTAACAGTCTGTGCCTGGTTGCCTGCGGTGTCCTCAGTATCGAAAGTAACTACATAAGTGCCTGCGGTGTCAAGAGTAATTTCAATAATGTTGCGGTTCTCACTGTCGCGAGAGAATTCAACATCGGTACCATCACGAGTAATGGTGATAGCAATGTCTTCTAGCGGGTCAAGCGCGTCGTTGTCAATATCGAAGTTGTTTAGGTCGATAGTCAACTTACCACCAACGTAGTTGTCAGCAGTAATTGCGCCATCATTTAGCACGATTTCAGGAGGAGTAACATCACCGATGTTTAGGGTAAACGTACGGGTGTAAGTGTTACCAATCATGTCAGATACTGAGTACTCGGCAGTAATCTTACCCTGTCTATTTGGTGTGAATTTCAATGCATCGATGTTTGCACTAGTAAATGTGTGAATGATTTCGTCAGGAGTGTCCTGGTAGTACACTTCAATCTTCATGGTGTCGGGGTTGATACCGCTCTCGTTGTCGATTACGCGGTCAAACCAAGGAAGAGTAATCTCGTTGTCAGCGGTGCTGTCAGTAAACTCGTAGTTACTACCGTCGAGCGACTCATCCTCGATTGTGAAGGTCGGGTTTGTAGAGTCAGAGGTTGTAAATGTGATTGCTGAAGAACCATTTTGTGTGTAGTCACATACGCCTTCGCTATCCTTTGCCCATGCTCTAACGGTTACATCACCCTCGAGAGTAACAATCTCGCCGTCGATACGGTCAGCAATCGGGAATTGGAAGTCGCCAGATACATAGATAATCAATGTGTTGTTAGGCATACTCTCGGCACTATTAAGGAACTCTTGAGTAACCTCTTCTTGAACGACTCTAACTGTCATGTCAGCCATGTCGATAGCAGTGCCGTGGTCGGTAACATTGATGTAGTCAAGGAGATTGATTACAGTACCATATTGTTGTGCGCTGATGTTGTCAATAGATACAGAGTATCCGTTGTGGAAGTCCACCTTGTAGTTAACACTGATTGTGCTAATGTTGTTGTTCTGGTCGGTTGCAACAAAGGTAACAGTGTAGGTACCCTCTTCGGTAGGTGTGTAGGTAGCACCTTGAATTGTTGCGGTATCGCCAGTGTTTGCGTTAATAACTCTCATTACACTGTTGCCCTTCAATACGTATGCAACTAGGCTGATGCTCGAGTTGTCATCAGTGAAGGTAACAGTAGGAAGAGTTAGAATGCCTGCCTCGCTCGAGTCAACACTTGCGTCAAAAGCAGTAAGTTGTGGAGCGGTGTTGTCTGCAGAAAAGTCTACGATGCTAACCGTTCTAACGGCAGTAGCAGGTACGCCGTCGCAGAAGTCATCGATTGCCTTGAAGGAAATTTCAAGAGATGAAACAGTGTTCCATTGAGCCTCTTCCATTCCCTCTGGCATTTCAATCTTAATTTCGTATAGATTGTCGTCGTTTAACTCAGCGGTGTAGTAGTCGCTGTAGCCTGTGCCGTAGTTAAATCTGTAACGAACATCGATTTTGATGTTTGCGTCGGCAACTTCGTTAGTACCCGAAATTACAGAGGTAGCAGTAGGTGCACTGAATGTGATTGTGCTACCCTTTCTAGTAGCCTTTGTAACATTTGGAGCAGTGATACTAAGGTCGATTGTAGGCTCTGCGTCAACATCGTGAACAGTGAAGCTGATGCTCAACTGTCTAGTAGTACCATTAATTTCTTTACCCTCGTCGTCAACATAGTATGCGATGTAACGAATTGAGTACTCGCCCTCTGATGTGAAGGTGTAAGGTGCCTCTTCGTATGCCTTGTAGGTCTCAGAACTGTTTGGCTTCTGCTGTCGCTCTAGAATTTGTTGCGAAGAGTTTCTGCGGTAAATTTGACGAGTTAAGTGAAGGTTGTCATAATCCCCCCAACCTGCTGTTGCATAAATTGCTGGGAATGTAACGGTAGCCTCGCCACCAACTAGGTAAACGTTCGACGGAATTGCGTAGTCAGCATTTTCAACATCGTTGATGTCTGCCATACTAGAGTCGATTGTGGTGTTACCCTCGCCGTCAACAGTTACCTTGTCAGAGTAGTCATCTACTACTTTAATGGTAATAGAGTCGCCAGTCTTTCTAACGTGACTCTTCAAAGTAGTGTACGAAACAACGGCACCAGTAAAGTCCTTTGTAACGTAGGTAATGCGGTAGTCGCCGTCTTCGTCTGGGGTAAACTTGAAGTCAGTAATTACAGGGTAAGTTTTGTTAGTTGTTAGGTTTACGATAGTGATTTCGGTGTAAACATTGCTAACTGTTACATTGCTTTGTGCGGTGTTAATAACGGTAGGTGTTGGAAGAGGTGCCTCCTGACCTACTGATAGCGACAAGTTCTCAATCGAACTTGACCATCCGCTGTAAGCGAGATTTACCTCGGGAGCGGTCGTAACAACATTGAATGTAAACTTCTCAACAATGTCAGTACCGCTGTTGTCGTAGGTATAGGTTACGGTAAAGGTACCAGTGTCGTTTTCGGTAACAGTGTAAGTCTTGTAGTTAACATTGTCAATAACCTGGTTGCCTAACTCACGCGAAGTAACTGCGCTGGTAGCACCCTCGCTTGCCTTTGTAGGACCTTCAAGGGTGATTGTGATGTTTGGCTCAGTTGCGTATTGGTCATCGCCAAAGCTTACTTTTGGCCATGGGAATACGATTTTGTCCCCTGCCTCAACAACTGTGGGCATAATTTGAGGACTGTTAGAGTCAAACTCAAACTCGGCATCCTGTGCAGTGATGTCGATTGTAACATTGCGGGTAGCGGTAACTACGCCACTTTCGTTTGTAGCGGTGTAAGTTACGGTGTAGCGGTCAGACTTGCCTACTTGAATAAAGCGGTCTGAGCCACTTACAGCGACTGCGACCTCTCTACCAGAAGAACTGGTAACGGTAACATCCACGTTTACACCACTCTCAACCTGAGTTGTAGAGCCAGTCCAGCTCTTTACAACAGGTGTAGGGAGTTTGTATCCCGTAGCGTCGCCAAAATCTTCGGTATCATCCAAGTCATAGCTTGATTGATACCCTGTCAATTCAATAATATATCCAGTGTCACCAGCACTCTCGATTGTGGTAGCTGCGCTAACGGTGGCTAACATAGGACTGATTGAACCGAATGACAGAGTCACCATTAGCACAAATGCTAATAAAGTAATCTTGCCTAATAATTTCGTTTTCATTTAAGGTCTCCTTGTTTAATTAGTAACATTGCAATTGTATAACATTACCGAAGTTTTGTCAACAAATTACGCGCTAATTTTATAAACATTTTACCAAAAAAATCGCTTTTTTTACAATTCTAGTTTAAGATAGTTGATTTCTTTTATTCTGTAACTTTTGGACTTATTTTGTCGAAAGGTAAAATTCGCCCCTATTTCATTTAGTTAATTTGACAGTATTTAATTTAAATTAGGTATTAATTTCGTGGTTAACGCATCTATACATGAAAAAAGTACACTCCTAAAAGGCATTATGCTTTTTAAGAGTGTACAATTAGATAGAGTGTTTAGTTAATTAGATAGATTAGTTGCAACCATAGTTGTTACATCCACAGCCATCTTTCTTGAAGCAGCAGCAGAAAAACAGTAACAAGATTAAGATAGTGCACCAGTCAAGACCACAGTTTAGGATACCGCAGTTCATTAGTACATAGAGAATTACCAACCATGTAAGGACATCGCAACTAGAATTTTTTCCAGAACAGCCACAGCCGTTTCCGAATAATTTGCTGAACATCTTTTGGACCTCCAAATCTATTGTTTTTCAAGGAATTTTATCATTATGTATAAATTCTTTCGTATTTTACAATCTTTTGTGCTTTTAAAAGATTTATCTCTACATTGTCATTATATAGAATGGAGTTAAAAAATGTTACAACTTTTTTGCCATAATCTCGCCACTATTTGGGTCAATGACAACTGATATATCCTGACCTTCGGCGTTTACGACTCTAACGTACCAAAAATACACGCCTAGATTTTTATCTGTACTGATAATTTTGCAATAGGCCTCAACTGGGATTTCTCCATTATTAGATAGAGTTAAAATATTTTCGCCGAAGTTATCTACCACGATATTTAGCGCATCGGTATTTTTTATCGCAAAGTTAGTTGAGACGCACTCGAGTTTCCCCACCTCGGACACACCATCCATGATAATATAGGCATAAATAGTGTCGGTATCCTCGACACTGACACCAATATCAGCGGCTAGGCTATTATCAAACGGGCTTTTTTCGAACTCACCATTATAGGTCATATCGTTTACCTCTACTGTATAATTTAGCCCGAAAGTGTTTACATCCCCTACTGGCACAACACTGATAATACAGAAATCAACAAGTTCCCCTAACTCGCCATTAGGCTCGTACGGTTCCTCTCTTGTACCACTCCACAAGGAAACCTTAAAATTTTGTGTAGTACCCACAAAGAAGTTATTTTGAAGTTCTGCCAAGTGATTTTTAGTCAAATCTTCGGCAGTCACCCCACACCCTGCGAACATAAACGCGACACACAATGGCAAGACGCTAAAAAGATAACGTAATTTCATAGTACTCACTCCTTTTCTATAAATATATTAAATATTGACTATGAAAATACGAAAAAACTTGGGAATAATCCAAGTTTTTTAGTTTTAATTGTCGATTTCACGCATACGTTCTGCGTATATTCCGCCCAAAGTGTCGGTTGACAAGAAGGTTGCTAAAATTCGTTTAGCCCGAAACTTACAAGTGCTTCTGCCTGCTAAAACCAGCACATTGGCATCGTTATGCTGTCTAGAGAGGCGTGCAGTCTTTACATTTTTGCAAAGAGCGGCTCGAATCTTTGGGTTTCGATTTGCGGCGATGCTCATCCCTATTCCAGTTCCACAAATCAGCACACCGCGGTTGTCGGGACTACTAGCTACCTTTTCGGAGAGCAACTTTGCATATTGCGGAAAGTCGGTGCGTTCGGCAGAATATGAGCCTAAGTCATCGTACTCGATATTATGTTTTTTTAAATATTTTACCAATTCCTCTTTTAAAGAATAACCTGCGTGATCGTTTGCGAGATATAACATAACACTATCCTTTTTTCTTTAATTATATCTAATTTGCATCGATTTATCAAACAAAAAGACTGCTATTTAGCAGTCTTTTGTATTATTTTTTCTTTTTGGACTTTTTACCCTTGTGATTGCCACCTGACTTCTTGCCCTTATTTGCCTTTGATTTAGAATTTTGAGTTGATTTTGACTTTGCAGCCGTGGTGGTTTTAGGCTTTTCTGTCTTTTCACTCTTTGTTTCTTTTTCAATAGGTTTTTCAGGAGTTGTCTCGGTCTTTAGTGTTGGTTGCTCCTCAGCGGCGCGTTTTGTCCTGCCTACCAACTCGCCCTTGTGATTAATAGGAGCGACTGTAATCTTTCTAACAGGGATAGGAGCGACATTTGCCTTTGTATTCTTGCGTGTAGGTACTGGCTCAATGGTGTCGCGGTATTGATTGCGCCTAGAAGGCTTCTGCAGGGCTTCTTTGTCATCCTTGCTATTAAGCAGTACGCGGACAGGCATTGGTTCTGCCTCTCTCATCTTGATGTAAGCTGCGGAACCAGCAATCAAGATACCAGCAAACAGCACGCAACCTACCAAAATAATCAAGATATTCCAGTCAAAGTTTTTCTTAAACAGTGCACGCACTTCGATATCACCGTTTAGGTTTAGGCTTAATGTATCAGAAGTGCTGACAATCTTATCGTTAATAACCCAACCAACAAAGGAGCAGTTGTTTTCGCTGACAGCCCTTAGGGTTACATTCTCGCGGTAGTTTCCGCTAGTGTTGCCAATAATTTTGCCGTAGTCATCGTTACTAGAAATAAGAGTTATCTTAAAAATTGGCTCGAACACAGCAAGTAGAGTGCGATCGTCCCTAGTAACTGTTAAGCGGTAGTTAGCATCGTTACTTACGACACTACCGTTCTCCTGCCAGCTTACGAACCTGTAACCTGCGTTAGGGGTTGCAGACAGGGTGATGTTTTCGCCCACCATGTAGGTACCACTACCAGTGGTTGTGCCTGCGCTGTCGTCAGACATTTGTATAGTGACATTGCTAATACGCTCGAAAGTGGCGTAAATCTTGGTGTTTGATGTGATAGTTAAAGTAATTGTTGGCTCATCGGTAATGAATCTGCCATTTGCTTGGCTCGAATCCAAGTTCTCGTTCCAAACATACCACCCTAGGAACACAAAGCCCTTGTGAGTTGACGCTTCAAGAGTGATAACGTCGCCATAGTGGTAGGTGTTTACTAGTAAGCCTTTTACATCGCCAGCTTCACTAAGGTTATCATACATGCCTGAGTTTTCGTTGATTCTGACAACATTAGCGGTTACACGCAATTCAACTGGCATAAACACGGCGTTGACATTCATTTCTTCGCCAGTTACTTTAAATGTGTAATCGCTCGCACTTGATACGGGAATACCATTGATTTCCCAGTGGCTAAATGTGTATTTACGTGTGTATTCGCCGTTATCTCTATATGCGCTAGCTAGTTGCACGCGCACATCGTTTGCGTATGATTTGATAGCAATTTCACCCTGGGTATCAACCATATTACTACCGTCGTAAAGGTACCATCCGCCCTCTTCATCCACGCCTTCTGCTGTAAATGTGATTTGGGTGTTGACTAGCGCAAAGTATACGGTTAGATAAATATTTTCTTCAATTCCAGTGCAAGTAAATGTTCCGTTTACACTGTCGTAACTACTGTTTTCATAATTTCTAGCGAGATCCCACCTAGAGAACCTAAACATAACGGGGGTGTCAAAGCTGATTTCAACTACATCGCCATAGGTGTACTGACCTACTCCATTAATGCAACTTGCATCGATTGAATAAGCAGAGCTTGAATCATAGTTTATTGTAACATTTACGACAAACGTTTGCTTTTGCAAAGTGATAGTGATTGTGGTATCTTTCAAAACTTTTACGAAGTTACCATTTGAATAAACAGCTCCGTCATCGGAGGTTATGCTAACTAACTCGTACCCCTCTGTCACAAACACGTTGATTGGAACGTCTGTATTATAAACAAACTCGTTCGTACCCACGATGCTTTCGCCGTTATAAGTAACTGTTGCGCCGTCCGCTGGGGTAACTACAACTGTTAGGTCAAAGCTCATAATGCTAAACACGGGAACTACGCGGATGTCTGCATTTAAGGTATTAATTGTAAGTACTCCTGACTCAAGGTCAAATACCATTCCCTCGGAGTCAAGATCTATGAGTTCCTCGCCCTTGTAGACATTAATTCCAGTTAATTCGTAACCAGTGCTTGCTGTAGCTTGAATTTCTATTGTCTCATCGTAATAGAAGCTATTGCCACTAGTTGATGACTCAGTTGCGCTGATTACCGAGGCACTACCGCCTGCGACCGATGAAATGGTTACGTAAAACTTCTTTTTATCGAAGTTTGCGGTAATGCTGATACTACCTTGATCTTGAACCGTGAAAGAATAGTTTAGTAATTCAATTTGTTGAGTCGTTCCATTCCCAAACGAAATCACCCATGAAATAAACTCATAATTAGGGTCTGTAACTGTTGCTTGAAGCGCGATTTGAGAGCCAAACTCTACGCTGTCGCTAGTGCCTAGGCTATCCCCACCATTCACTGTAGCGGTAATTGTACCAATGCTAGAGTCGATTTCATTTATTGAAAAGTCATACGATTTTGGCTGAATATGTGCGATTATATTAAGGCTTACGGGAATTTCAGCTTGTGAAGCACTCATATATGCGTCTACATAAGCCTGAACGCTTAATGTAATGTCCGCACCTGTACCAGAAATTGCATCTTGATACATAGTTGTCCAAGCACTAATCTCATAACCAGTAGTAGCAACACCTTGGATTGTTATCTCGTCATTATACTCAACAGTGAGACCGTTCTGGACATTATTGTAAGTATTAGAAATGCCATCTCTTATCGATATAATTGTATTTTCGCCATCAATCTTATCTGAAGGGTCTGCTGTTAGCGTAAGTGTATAAGTCTTGAAGCCGAACACGGCAATGATTGTAGCATCGTGATTTGTGAAGAATTGGACGCTTGAAATATCTGAATTTGCAATATAGTCCTCATACTCGGCAGGCTCTATAGAGTTTGCAGTATAATACTCACTCCACTTGCTGAACTCGTACTTATATTCCATTACCGAAGTACCTCTAGTTAAGAACGAAGTCCCCTGCTCAAATAGCAATGCGCCATCGTATGCCTCTAAGTCCGCAGTGTCTACGGCCTCAGATATTGCTTCGCTAGCTATTAATTCATTCCCGTCAACATCCTGTGCCACAAAGTCGTATTTAACTAATTGCGGGACATTGTAGAGCACTGGCACACCATTGTTTACATCCGATTGTTGAGCCCAAATAGTTGATGTATTGCTAGCCCAAGTGCCAGGGTTATAACCTGTAATTGAGAAGCCTCTATTTGTTAAGTAAGATGTCGAAGATAAACGTGCTAGACTTAAACCAGTACCGAAATCACCTGAATATGTAAAATTCCTATTATAATAAACGTTATATGTGTACTGGGTGCTACCTGCAAGATTTGACTTGCTACCAATGATATAACCGATGTTGGTTGAACTGTTGGTGGCATCTTGTTTTGATACACTCACCGTACTAATACAGTTATATACGATAGCCATTGTGGTAAAATCACCAGCACCAACTATACCACCGATATTGGAGTTTGCGTTGCTAGAGTATACGTCGTAGTTTGTGTTGTAGGCGTTGGTGGTCGAGGGTGCGTTGTAGCAGTTGTAGATTACAGCACCGTAGTAGAGTGCACCAGCAAGGCCACCTACATAGTTGCCACCCTCAACATAACCTACATTGTAACAGTCTTGGATAACGAGTGACCCTTGAGCATCGGAATATGCCCTGTTTACTGTTTCATCACTACTGATGTTTTCAACCTCAGTTTTTGTCCTAAAAGTGGGGTTGATAATGGCATCAGCACCATAAATCATGGGGTTTACACCATTGGCAACTGCCACAATTGAGCCGACATACTCGCGATTTGTTTTGATAATAGTGTCTTTTAGACCTAGACGCTGAATCACGGGCTTATATTCAGTGTCGCCGTCCTTTAGATAAGATACATTACCAAATAAACCAGCATAAGTATCTGTAGTAGGCTCTTCGATATCATCGATAATGGTTAAGCCATAAATCGAATACCCCTGTCCACTAAACGACCCCGAGAAAGGATTCGCCATGGTACCAATAGGCTCCCATTGAGTCCACCTAGACAGGTCGATGTGATTCGTCATGCGGTAAGATGCGCGCGAATATTTCTCCTGCAACTCTAATTCGCTAGTCTGCTCCTCTGTAAATGTAGTGTTTACAAAGTAAGCTAGCGTGCGCAAGTCATCCGCATCACTAATTAGGTAGTAAGTAGCATTTGGCTCGACACTAGAATCGACCTCGGTCTCGAAGTATTCACCACTACCTAGCGCAGTAGGAACAAATCCTTCAAGCGAACTCGCTGGCACTGCATCGACCTCATCTGCACTTACATAATTCCTATTTGAAATGGAATTAGGCACCAAGAAAGATATTGCAACAACCGCTCCTAAAAGCAACAAGAGAACGGTTTGCATTATCTTCCATTTGCTCAACTTAAAGAATCTATTCGAATTCATATTTTCCTCCAAGAATTAGATTGCCCAAATCTAAAACTTTTTATTTTTTTATAGGGAACTTAATCTCCAAGTCCGAATTTTGTACGTATCCAAGATATTCTGGCGCGAAACGCTTGCCGTCAATCTTGAACCCATCCCCGTGGAAATCGGAACCACCTGTTTTGATTAGATGTTGTTCGTTACAGTAATTTTCGAGCCACTGACACTCAGATAAACTAAACTTTTTGTGAATACACTCAAATCCGTCTAGAATATCAAGTGCTGTTAAGTCTTTGATCAACTTCTTAGGATTTGGCTCGCCATATACCCTAAATGCATGCGCAAAGATTGCATATCCACCTGCCTCATGAATGCGCTGGCACACCTCCTCAATTGTAGGAGTGTCTTTAATTAATTCGTAGCAGTGGAAAATTGCCCCAGGTTTTGCTACATGATCACGATAAAAGTTATCAGTTTTTTCAATACCATACTTCAAGTACAATCTTTGGTTCTCTGGATAATTTGCTAGGTCGTGGAAAAAGGTCTTGTGCGCAGTACGATAAACAGGGTCAAACTGCAAGCCCTCAGTGAACTTAAACCCAAGTCTTGCGCCGATTTCCTTTAGAGTCTCTAGCCTCTTTTCCTCCAACATAAACTGATAATCGTAATTGAGTACAGGGAACTTTGCTAGCGTGTCCAAATCAAAGTCATATGCCAGCACTTCGTACTTGTGCCCATTATAAGTAACAGCAATCTCACAGCCGTTTACAATTCGGCCACAAAAACCCCCATTACTTTTCATCTCGCGCACTTCAAAATTCGCCTCTAAGTTGTCATGATCGGTAAAGGCCATAACATCTAGCCCACGATTTTCAGCAAAACGCAACAATTCAGGAACGGAATACATTCCGTCGGAATATTGCGTATGAATGTGCATATCAATCAGTTGTCCATTTCTAAATAATTTATTGAACACGATTTTTCTCCCTTTTTTATTTATAAACCCGTATTACATCGAGCCTGATGCAAACACGCTGTCCACACCGTTAATAATGTTTTGCACTGTAATTGCTACCGAAGTTGCCTTTCCATCTGCAATAGAAATCTGGTAGTTACCGTCCTGCACACTACCTGAACCAACAGGAGTAGTATTTACAGCGGTTTGAACAAAGATTGCAACGGTAATAGTTACGCGGTATTCAGCAACTTGACAATCTACTGTAACACCGTCTTGCCCTGCTGGTACGATTAGTACTAGGCGGTCGCTAGAATCATGTACATTTTCGAGAACTACGAGTGCTGCGTTACTTCCCCCAGTTACTTCATCACTAAATGTTACATTTAATGCCTGTAACAGTTGATACTGGAATACAATTTTTATATTGTCGTTTGCATCGTTTAGTGTGTAGGTAAATTGCGATGCTGGGTCATATTCCTTTAGTAAAGCATTGTTCGAATCGAGCACAACGATACGATTAAGCACTGCCTTGCGCTTTAAATCATCAATTGTTAAATCAATTTGAGTTTGATAACCATTAATAGTTAAGCTATTAGAGAATAAACCCGTAAATGGTGCGCTGTATTGCGTTGAAGAACCACCAGTTAAAGTGTAGTTAAAGTGGTTGTTGCTAACAGTAACTTTCAATCCAGTAACTGTGCTACCATAACTTGTGTTGTTTAAGTTGTCGCCGATAGTGATGTTGTATGGACGTTGAGTGTAGTAAATTGAAATTGATACATCCTCGGTTAACTTAAATTTAAGGGTACCAGAATTTCCCCAAGTAGAGCCATCAATAGTTGCAGCAGCAAGATTTGGAGTAATTGTAATTGAGTCAACTCTAAAACCGATTTGATCAGCCCCTGACGCGCCAGCAGTTAGAGTGATAGTGTCCTCTAGGATGTAATCACTACCACCCTTTCCGTTTGTAACGCCAGTAGCAGTGATTGAGTACATACTACGAGAAGTTGTGGGAACATTGTCAATATACTCAGTTACATTAATTGTACGAGTAATCGTAATGTAGTTAATGTAAACATAAATTGTTGTGTTCTTGTTGCTCGGCGTAACATTTGCTTTCGTGTAAATGTTGTTAACAACTGCGTTTGCTCCAAGGCCCGCAAATATCGACTGAGCACCCTGTGTTCCTTGGTAAATTCCACTAGGTGTATAGGTAATAATTGTAGTCCCATTTGCATCGAGAGAGTCAGGAATGAATGCGACTCTAACAGTTCTCATGTAGTACTTTCTGTACTCGTTCTCACCCAAAACGGTTACAGTGTAACTGCTAAGTGGCGAGTTTAGAGTGAGGCCAGTTGCGTTACTTGACACTTGGAAGGTGTCTTCTGGAGGTGTTGCACCATTCAGCGTTACATTAAAGTTGAGCGCAAAGTTGCTAGCCTCGGTGTATACTACATCATATGTAGCACTGCTTTCGGCAAAGTTTACTACAAAACTACCATAAGTTACGCCAGTAGATGAATTTGATGTAAGGTTAGCCCCAGGAATAGTGTTCGAAGAGTATTGGAAACCACCAGCATAGTTAGGCAAAATGTAGATGTAGACAGTCGAGTTGTAGTCAAGATTTGTAAGTTGTGTTATGTCCTGTGTAGGCACAAAACTTGACTCCTTCTTTTCTGTGGAAAGATATACGTAACCTGCATTAGAATTTTCAGCACTGTTGTACATTTCCCTAATTGACACCTGTTTTGTGTCGTAATTAAAGTTTGCCCTAATATTAATGCCTGTTGTTGTGTCTGTTACAGCAGATTGAATGCCAGTTAATGCATATTGCCCATTTGTAGCACCAACACTTGATCCAAGGTCTTGAGAGCTTTGTGCCCCAGCACTTGGGTCGACAAACTCTAGAATCCAACTACTGAACACGAGTTTGCCACTTACATCATTTAAGTTGGATATATTAAGTGTCAATGTCGATGTGTAGATAGTGTTGTCAGTTGCTGTTCCACCACTACTGCTAATAGTAGTCGAGCCATTGGACAGATTAGTAAACGTTACCTGTGAAATAGGTGTAGTCTCGGTGTATCCTGACGGAGTAGTTACTGAAGTGGTGAGAGCATATACCCTGTTAAACATAGGTCTGAAATAGAACACATCAAAGCCATTCCATTCCGCTGTATCTCTAATAGTGATATTATATGTCCAGCCATTCTCTCCTGAAGATAAGTTGTAGAAAGGATTATCCTCACCTAGATTAGCCACTTGATTATTAACATTAGTACTGCTGTGTCCAACATTTAATTGATAGTACTGACGCTGAGCATCGGGCTGAATATTGATTGTAATTACAGTGCCCTCAGGGTACCATCTAGCACCGCTAGTCCATGTGGTTAAATCAGTGTTATAAGCAGGCTGTACAGCAGTCATTTCACTGTTATGAGCGGTATAACTAAATGTAGAGCCACCAGTATAGTTTGATGTGAAGCCATTAAACATAGGACTTACTTCAAAGTTGTATAGTTTTACAAAGCGCGCTTCGAGGTTGTAGTAGTCGTCTAACACTAGATTGTATGTGAAGGGGTATGCGTTATTAGAAAGTGCGCCTTTTGTAATTCCGTTGTTTTCATCAGACATTAGCACAAACGGACGCTCGGACCCCTCAATCTTGTTCCCTGCTGCGTCAACATCGAAGTGATACCAGCCCTCGAACATGTAGTGCTCGTTAGTAGTAGAAGTTGCGTAGGCAACGATAGCGAGTGTCGAGTTAATCTGCGCATCAGTTTTGCCAGCAGAAACGGAGCACTCGGGGATGTTCGAAATTAGGTTAACGGAAACATTGTGCATAAAGCAGTAAAGCATAGGCAGACGATCGTTTACTACGTTAGACATGAACCATACGCCATTAGCGGTGGTGTTCCTAAATGACCAGCTTGGGTATGTAGTAGCGATTGCATCCCTGTTACGCAGAGTGTCATAAGATGAAATTGGTGTGTCGCCGTTAAGGTTGTTGTCAGTTGAGTTGTAGAAGACACAGTTTTGTAGCGAACTGGTACTAGGTGAGTTGTTTAGAGCACCTGCAATACCACCGCAACTTGGGTTTGAGTAGATTGCCTGTGTAGCACCAGTGTTATAGCAGTTTTTAACTAATGATGCTGATACCTCACCTGCGATACCGCCGACATAATCACGGCCAGTGATACCATTGAGGTTGTAGCAGTTTATAATACCCTTAGAGTCGTCGGTTGAAGTACTACGAATAATTCTACCTACTAGACCACCAACATATTTGTATCCACCGACACCACAATCGCTGTAGCACTCGGAAATTAGCGAGTTTGTAACGTGGCCTGCGATACCGCCGACATTAGAGTTTGTTGTGTACCAAGAGGAATTTGTAACACCCACTTGAGTAATAACAGCATTTTCAACATAGCCAAATAGACCTACAAGGCCCGAGCCTGCCGAAGCGAGGTTGCTAACAGTGTAACCGTTACCATCAAAATGACCCTTAAATGGGAACCCTTCCCTACCAATTGGACTCCAAACAGTCACACCAGTCATGTCGATGTCACCGGCCATTTGAAAGTACATATCAGTTGTATCCTGACCAGCCATAACTGCGTCAGATAGATAGATTAGGAATTGGCGATCAGAGAATACATAAGGGCTTGCTTGCGTGCCTTCACCTTGATTGTCAGAATACTCTTTGAAAATGTCCGAGTAGTCAGGAGCAACAGTTGCGAGAATGGTATCATTTGAACTGTCGATATCTTCGCTTACTTCGACAATGTCAGCAAGGCCTGGAAGAGCGATATTGATACAAGGGCGCACTGCGTACTCCCCGTCATTAACTTGCTTTACAACACCATCTTTGAGTGCTGATTGTGCACCATTTACGCTAGAACGGAGCCAAGATGTATCGGTCATAAGCCTAATAGTGTTTGAAGTGTTAAATAGACCACTATTTAAAGTAAAGCCGTCAGCCTCGATAACTTTAAAACTATTTACACGTGATTTTGGTGAAGAATCGTTATTAGCAAAACCGCCCACTTCGTAGGCACTTGGTAGCCAAACCATATCGTTTGCCACGCCGTCGTTACCGCTAATCTCGCCACCATTTAGGGTGCTCAAAACAACAGCCTGCGCGCCGTCAGCCTGGTAGTAGATATCGCTCTGCCCATAAGGAATTATGTATTTTTCGATGTCGGTATAGCCGATTTTTTCGATAAACTCAGGGTAAAATTCGTTGATTAGGTAATCTCTAACTAGACTATTTTTATATTCAGTATTGCCAAAAGGCATAGTAGCCACTGCCTCATTTGCATACAGTGTAACTATACCATCTTGCATGTATACGACGGTCCACGAAATACCGCCCAACTCAACAACTGAGGACACAATGTCGCCACCCGCATTACCAAGAGCAACATTATCCCCATACGAAGTCACATTTTGAGTGAGTTGTGCTAGCAAGGTGTTATTCCAGCCATTTTTAGACACAATCGCACTGGAATCTAGCACCTCGACCTTTGACTCTGTCTCTGGTGTAACGACATAGTTATCGCGACCAGAGAGGACTACCGCGAGAGTAATCGCAGTGGCGCAAACGACCGCTAAAAGGGCAAATAATGTAATCTTTAACCACTTTTTAGATAGGTTTACACCCCTCAAGAATGTACTCATAAAATGTCCTCCGTTTTATTTTAGTCTTGAAAAAATTTTTATTCGTAAAATTGCAGATACTCTGTAAATGCTTTAATTAATTTTACCACATTGAATAAAAGTTTTACAAACAAAAAACGACATATTTTGAAAATATTTCACTTTTTGTTTCTATTTTTCCTAAACTTTTCTATAAAATACATCAAATATATAATATTGTTATTTTTGCTCGTCCAAATAAGTTGCCATAAGGTCTGCAACATGGAAAAGCACGCAAATTGGATACTTATAATACGCGTCCGAAATCGAGTACGAACCACCACGCACGCGCATATCGAACCCGCCCATGTGCCAGTTTATTGCCATTGCCTCCTCACGAGTTAGGCGCAAAAAGCCGTTGATTATGTACACCGATTTTTCGCCGTGGCCGTACGGAAGTTGGTCATCCACCATAAAATAGGGCTGCTGCGTCCACACGCCGTCAACCTTGACATTTTTATAGTCGATTTTATAGGTATTAACCTTACAAATATCGTGTAGCAGTGCGATTAGCGTAACGCTTTCAAGCGAAATATGCTGTTGCCAGTCTTCGCCATATTCACTCTTTACAAGTGTCAAAAATCGCTCGAATACATTGAGACTGTGAGCACATAGCCCGCCCTCGACTGCGGAGTGAAATTTCGTGCTAGCGGGTGCTGTAAAGAAATCAGTAGTCTCGAGCCACTCGAGTAATTTGTCGGCACCATCGCGGGTTACATTGTTTTTTAAAAGCGAGATAAATTTTTCTTTATTTTCTGTTATCATTTATTTTAACCTCTTTATAATATTTTATTTTATTAAATACGCTAAATTATGTCAAATAAAAACATAATATTTATAAAAAGAAAAGACGTGAGTTTTTAATTATCACGTCTATATAAACTACATACTGCGCTCTTGCTCGGAACTTTTATCTTTTATCGCGTATCTGTCCTTTACGGCCTTTGGAACAGCCCTGTTCATAAACTGCAAAGAATTCTCATACACTACGCCGTCTTCGAAATATGTTACATGCTTGCCACTTTTCTCAGCCCTTTTCTGTTGCTCGAGTGCCTCGAAATATGCCTTCGATTTTTCCTTTGGTGCAACTTTCTGCATATCCTCGCCGTTGTATGGAGGTACGGGGATATTCCTGCTCACCTCGTGGCCTGGAATCGGGTACTCCTTTCCGTTAACTACTGTGTATTTAACCTTTTTACTCTCGGTCTCGTGTCTAGCTTCCTCCAAAACCTCTTCCCTAGTCTTTGGGGTTTCCTTTTCGCTCTCGATGTGCTCCTTGATTTCCTCCATTAGCTCCTGACTAGTCTTGGGTTGCTTGATACCGTCAGTTTGAATGTAATTTTTGTAACCATGAATACTCATAAACTCACTTCCTATATATTATATATAAATATATATATCACAAAAAGGCAAAATATTCAAGTACTAAACGATAAATTTATTGCAAAATATGACTTAATGTGTTACAATCTAGTCGAGAGGCAACTCTAATTTCTAACTTTTGAGGTGAACAATGAACATAAGTGAGATAGTGGAAAGACAGCGTGAGTTATTTTTGACTGGCAAGACTCTTTCCTATGAATTTCGTAAACAACAATTAATCATATTAGAAAAATCGATTATAAAGCACACTGCAGAACTGCTCGAGGCCTTTAAGACGGACCTAAACAAGTGCGAATTTGACGCAGTAACTACTGAAATAAGCCTAGCGATGCAAGAATTGCGCTATCAAAGAAAGCACTTGCGCCGTTTCATGCGTGCACATAGCGTACGTACTACCCTACTTAACTTCCCTGCAAGAGGCAAAATTATTTACGAGCCGTACGGCACGGTGTTGATTATGTCGCCGTGGAATTACCCGTTCCAGCTAACAATTAATCCTTTAATTGCATCAATCGCAACTGGGAACACGGCAGTTGTTAAGCCCAGCGCGTACACGCCGAATGTTGCGCAAGTGATTAAAAACATACTCGACGAGTTTGACCCTGCGTACATCACGACCGTTATGGGTGGGCGTGCGCAGAACCAAGAATTGCTCGACCAGCATTTTGACCTAATTTTCTTTACTGGTAGCAAGGAAGTGGGCAAAGTCGTGGAGGAAAAGGCCTCACAGCACCTCTGCCCTGTCATTTTGGAACTTGGGGGCAAGTCGCCCTGCATTATCGATGAGACTGCGAACCTAAAAACTGCCGTTCGTCGTGTCGTTTGGGGCAAGTTTCTAAACGCTGGACAGACTTGCATCGCGCCCGACTACATCCTGATACATTCTTCAATCTATGAGAAATTTCTCGAAATGGCTACGGAGCAGGTGAAGAAATTTTACTACATTAACGATAAACTTACCGACAATTTTATGTATATTGTAAATGACAAGCATACCGAGAGGCTAAAAGGCCTAATTGACCCGAAAAAAGTCGTGATTGGAGGCAAGGCAACTGGCAGACAAATCGAGCCAACAATTATGCGCGATGTAGAGTACACCGACCCCGTTATGCAAGAGGAAATTTTTGGCCCCATAATGCCAGTTATTAAGTATGAAAACCTCGATGACGTTATTGCTTACATCAACTCCCACGACAAACCGCTAGCCCTATACTACTTTTCAAAAAACAAGCAGAGTATAAACAAGGTTGTGAGCCTAACAAGTTCTGGCGGAGTCTGCATAAACGAGGTAATTATGCACTTTACCGAGCACAATCTGCCTTTTGGTGGTGTGGGTGCGAGTGGTATGGGCAACTATCACGGGAAATTTTCGTTCGCCACATTTTCACACGCAAAGTGCGTCTTAAAAAAGAACCCGAATATGGAACTTATGATTAAATATCCGCCATACACAGACAACAAGTCGCAATTTGCGTACTTTTATCTCGGCTATAAACACCCAACTGACGATAAATAACCTAGAACTATTCGCAAAATCACTAAAAACGCCTGATTTTTAACGATACCCAAGTCATTAAAAAATAAAATCTCGGCTCTCAGCGCGTTTTAAACGCGATACTTCCCTACTTTTTAGTAAATTTTTTTAAAAAAGTGCGAATACAAAAGCAAATTATTATATTTATTTACTAAAAATTCAAAAAGACAAAGTCTAATAACTTTGTCTTTTTTATTAATTCTCGATTATTTTGTACGAGAATTACGAGTGTTACGATTTCCACATGACTTTGTGCTACTTTTTGCTCGGGTGCTAGAACTATTAGCACGGGTGCTACTTGAACACATTTCCGTACCACTTTCGATAGACTTGTTTACACGATTTCTATCGCACTTGCCACCGCAATTCTTCGAGGCAGTTGCACGAGTACGAGCATTGGAATTCGTAGATGACTTGGTAGCCATTATTCCACCTCCATTTTTTGCAAGCCGGTTTGCATTGTTATTGTATGTGGAATGTTATTTTTAATTCATTTTATATTATGTAAAAGATTGTAATTTTTATTAAAAAAACGACTATTTATTTTAAGCACACCCCAAAAGTTGGACACTTTTGAGGTGTAGTTAAATTAGTCGCTTTAAATTTTATTATTTAATACTGATTAGGTAGTAACAAATAATTAGCCGTTTTAAATTATTATTCGATACTGATTAGATAGTAATAAACGGGTTGCCCACCAGGAATTGCGGAAACCTCGCAATCGGGGTATTTTCCCTGCAACTTCTCGCAAAGCGCGTTGGCATCCTCTTCATTAACGCCTTCGCCATAGAAAAGAGTTATATTTACCTTATCCTCGTTCATCATCTTTTCGACGAGTTTTATAGTTGCCTCACCTACGAGTTTATCCTTTGACACGATTTTACCAGCAGACATTCCAATGATATCACCCTCACTTAGGTCAAAGCCGTCGATGTGAGTTTTTCTCACTGCGTAAGTTACAGCACCGCTCGACACGCTACTGCGCGCGGTATTCATTGCCTCGATGTTTTCCTCCACTGTGCCGTCCATGTTAAACGCTAGGCACGCTGAAACTCCCTCAGGAATTGACACCGTAGGGATGACATGTATAAAGCGTTTCGTTAAATTTTGCGCCTGCTCGGCAGCAAGAATAATATTTTTGTTATTTGGAAATACAAAGACGTGGTCGCTAGGCACCTTTTCAACGGCCTTTGCAATGTCGTCAGCACTCGGGTTCATAGTCTGCCCACCTTCTACGATTTGGTCTACGCCCAAATCTTTAAACACGGCACTAATTCCCTCACCAGTGGCAATCGACACCATACCGAATGGCTTTGTAAACTGGTTGGCCTTGGCTCTTGCTGCTTTTAGTTCACGATTTTGCTGGACCATATTCTCAATTTTGATGTTGTGAATTTCGCCCAACTCCAGCGCGTAGCCAAGAGCGCGGTTCGGCTCGTTCGTGTGAACGTGGACTTTGACAAGACTGAGGTCCCCAATACAAATTACTGAATCGCCGATTGCCATCAACTTTTCGCGAAGCTTGTCAATGTCCGACTCTGTGGTCTTTTTATTCATTTCGATGACCATAAACTCGGTACAGTAGGCAAATTCGATGTCGGCAAGGTTCTCATAGTTGATAATTGCGCTGTTGTCCTCAATCGGCTTTGCCTCTTCCGCTTCTTTGAGAATAAATTCCTCGTCCTCAGTAATAAGGCCCTTGTAAAAACCTGTAAAGATGACAAGGAGCGCCTTTCCACCAGCGTCGACAACGCCCGCTTGCTTTAATACAGGCAGTAACTCAGGTGTCTGCTCCAAGATTTCCTCACCAGTTTTCAATACCTGGTCAAAAAAGCCCTCGAAGTCTGAGTGTTTCTTTGCTGCGGCCTCGGCACTATCTGCCATGACGCGAATTACTGTTAGAATTGTGCCTTCTTTTGGAATGGACACAGCCTTATACGCGTACTCGGCACCACCGCGCATTGCCTTTGCGAAGGTCTTGGTCGTGATTTCGGTATGTTTTATAATCTCGTTAGACATTCCGCGCAAAATCTGCGATAAAATTACGCCTGAGTTTCCTCTCGCGCCACGCAGAGCACCTTTGCCTAGTGCCTCGCCAAGGCTGTCAAGGTTATTTGTCGGGCAATCGTTTACTTCCTTTGTGGCTGACTTTAATGTCATCGAAGTGTTGTTTCCTGTGTCTCCATCGGGCACTGGATACACATTTAGACTATCGATATATTTTTTATTGTTTTCCAAATATACATTTGCGGCGTTAATCATCCTACGTAATGTAGCACCGTTTATACTTTTTTCCATTATACTTAAACCTCTTACTAAAAACAATTGAAATGAAATGGGAAAATGATGTAAGTTAAACCCTTACACCTATTACATTAATATTTACGGTGTCGACTATCATCCCAGAAAACTCCTCCACGCGATACTTGACCGCCTTTTTTAGAGATTCGGCAACAGCACTAATCGACACTCCATATTTTAAGACTACAAATAAGTCTATGAAAATCCTATTTTCGTTCGTAATGATCTTGACACCCTTACCTAACTGTTGCTTCTTAAATAGGTCGGCAAAGTTGTCGCTAAGTTTTTTTGATACAAGGTCAACTACACCATAGCAGTCTAAGGCAGCCGCTGCGGCAATCGCTGCGATTGCGTCATCTGCTATGTATATTTTACCATAATAGTTAGTCGTGGTAACTGACATAAAACCTCACTAGTTTGTGTACATGGTACAAGATTTATTTTACTACTAAATGCCGAATTTATCAAGTGTTTTGGCCAAATTTTTTTATAAATTTAATTTTCTTTAAAAAATATATGCAAATAGGCTTGCAAAAATTATAAAAAAATGATACAATCATTATACCATTTTTTCGATAGTGCAAAATTAGGGTTCTATCGAGCGAATATAGAAATCTCAACAGGGGGTGTTTTTATGAGCAAAGTATGTGAAAATTGCGGTAAGACACAGATGGCTGCCAATCAGGTGCACCGTCAAAGTCAATGGGTACAGCGTCGTACTTCTTCACCAAAGCAAGTAAACTTGCAGACAGTAACTGTAACTACCGAAAACGGTAACAAATGCAAAATGAAGCTTTGCACCCGTTGCATCAAAAAAATGAAGGCTGAATAATTTATAATCAAGACTGCATATTAGCGGTCTTTTTTTTGTTCCCTTTACTAACATTACAATAGAACACTTGTTTTATTGGCTTTTGACTATCTTATAGAAAAATAAAGAACTAAAAGACATGTGCCAGTTTGCTTTTTGATACAAAGTTGTTAAAAATTTCATTATTAGATATAGACAAAAAGGTTATATTGTGATATATTTATATCGATTACAGGAGATGAAACAAAAATGGCAATGATGTGTGGTAGCGATTACTCACTTAGACAAAATACAAAGAATCCCAGTAAAGAGAATATGCTGGAGTGCATAAAGCAGTACTTAAATGACATAAATCAAAACTATATTACGTACAACGACCTAACTACAGGTAAAAATAAGGGGCCTGCATTACCCAAATACAGTCTAAAGGGGCGTCGCAATTTGTTTGGGCTAGAGATGGTTTGGGATATTGAAAAAGGTAAATTGAACCTATATATAATACTTAAAGATGACAATACTCTTGGGTATGAATTACTAGAAACCATACGGCAAAACGGCTGTTTTTACAAAATCTTTAACTATGACTTCCCTAAAGTTATTCAAACGCTTGATAAGCATATTTCATTAAGTTACTGCAAAAACGGCGAAGCAAAACCCTACTGGCAGACCGAAAAAATGCGTGAACAATTAGTAAAGCAGAACACGCAAACAATGCGCGAAATTATGTACTCGGTTGTAAAGAAAAAAGAGTTTAACCGACAAATTGACAAGCAGTTACCCAAACTCCAACCTGTAGAAAAGTTATATGGTAAAAGTTACATTTACCTGCCCATATTAATTGGAAAAGAGCATGAACTTGATTACTCAAAATAAAAATATACCCTAAGTTTATAGTAATTGACTTGGGTATATTTTTTAATTTGCTAATTGTTTACGAAAGAGTAATCTAAACAGCCCCCGTAGTATTTTAGGTGCCTTTATAACAATTATACGCACAATATTCCCCCTTATGTATATAGTTTTATATGATAGACTCAAAGAAATTGTGCGGAATGTAAGGGTTTAATCATTTATAGTTTTAAGAGTTCGGATAAGTTGGGCGCGGTTATGTGAGGAATATATAGCACTGCCTACGACTAGCACGTCGGCTCCCAAAGAGACTACCGCCCCTGCCGTTTGATCGTTTATTCCGCCGTCGACCTCGATTAAAAAGTTATAGCCGTTCTGCTCTCGCAAGGTATTAAGTTTTGCGATTTTAGAGAGACTGTCGTTGATAAACTTCTGCCCGCTTTTGCCTGGCTCTACACTCATAACTAGCACAATATCTACAAAAGGCAGGAAGTTCTCAATTACGGATACAGGAGTCTCAGGCTTTATCGACAACCCAGCCTTGCACCCTAGTGTGTGGATTTCATTAATCGCGTTAATGGTAGCAATCGTTCCCTTCAACGCCTCGTAATGCACGGTGATGTTATTGGCTCCCGCTTTTGCATAAAGATGCAATTTTTCAATCGGGTCCTCCACCATTAGATGCACGTCCATAATGCCGTTTACACGCTTACTAAGCAGGCTCAAAACAATCTCATCGAAGGTTTTGCGCTCGACAAAGTGTCCGTCCATTATGTCGCAATGAATCCAGTCTGCGCCCTCGCGCAAGAGCTCACGGCCGTACTCAATTAAATCTCCAATCGGGCACGGGTCGGTACTGGGGGCGATTAATATTTTTTTATCCATATTGCTTTTTCTCCTTTTCTAATGCGGAATTAAAAAGTGTCTTATATCTATCGTAGCGCGCCTGCGTAATCTCGCCACTACTTACTGCTCGCTTTACGGCGCAGTCCTCAAAACTCTCGCTAATGTGATTGCAGTTATTGAATTTACATTCTCTACTAAATATATGAAAATCGATGTAGTTGTCCACGATGTCCTCGGGGGTAAAGCCGTCCAACTCGAACGCGTTGAATCCAGGAGTGTCAGCAATCATTGCCCCAGAGTCTAGCACGAAAATTTCGCTGTGGCGAGTTGTGTTCCTCCCCCGACCAATTCGGCTAAGCTCCCCAGTAACGCTCGTAATATCGGGTTTTAGGCAGTTTAGAATGCTCGTCTTCCCCACAGCCGACTGCCCAGTCAAAATGCTAAATTTATTTGCGAGCAAGGGATTGAGGGTAACCGATGTAGTATTATAGTCGAGTGCCGAAATCAATACGATTTTACAAATACTCCCGTACTGCGCGGTAACCTCGCTGATTACGGCATTGGCGCACAGGTCAATCTTGTTTATTACAATCACGGGTTCGATTTTTAGCGAAAAGAATTTTACCAAAAGTTTATCAACAAGCAACAAATCGGGCTTGGGTATTGGGGCAAGAATAATTAATGCCTGCTCCACATTTGCAAGAGGCGGGCGCACCAAAAAGTTCTTCCTAGGGAGTAATTTTTCGATAACCTTTGCCTCCTCATCTACCTCGACATAGTCTCCGATATAGAGCTTATCTTCCTTTAATTTTTTTCGCCCTTTTACCACCAAAACGCGAGTGTCATCCCTCACCCAAAAATCACCACCGACGCCTTTTATAATCTGTGCTTTTATCAATTTTCACCTCGAATTTTTATTAATATTATGTATAAATATACATTGATTTAGGACATATTGCTGGGGTTGATTTCTACAAAAACCAGCGCGGAGGGATGCTTGTCCCTGCTAACGGTTTCGTAAATAAAGTCAGTAATTTTGGGCTCTGTATCTAGTAAAAATCGGCATAAAATTTGGTAGCGATACTTCTTTTCAATGCGCGTAACTGGGGATGCCATGGCCTCGCAATATAAGAATTGCTCGCGATTATTTAAGAAATAGTCCTGAATTGGCGAGTACAGTCTAGCGGTAGTTGCCCGCGCCTCATCCTTATTTTCCGAGGTAATCAGCACTCTAATTATTTTAGAAAATGGCGGGAATTTGGCGACCTCGCGGAGGTTTATTTCCTTAGCGTAAAAGCCTAAATAGTCGTAGTTTGAGGCAAATCTATATACGTAGTGCTTAGGCGTATAGGTTTGCAAAATGACCTTACCATCCTTGTCCGCTCTACCTGCGCGCCCTGCCACCTGGGTGATTAGTTGGTAGGTGCGTTCGGTCGCCCGAAAATCGCTAAAATGCAGGCTCATATCGGCATTAATTATGCCAACAAGCGTAACATTTGGAAAGTCGTGCCCTTTTGCAATCATTTGGGTACCCACCAAAATACAAGGGCGGGTTTTACCGAATTTTTCGAGTAAATTATTGAGTTCGTTCTTGTTCTTTGTGGTGTCGTAGTCCATGCGGAGTACCGTTACCCCTGGAAAACGCTTTGAGATTTCCTCGGCCACCTGCTCGGTGCCTACGACACCCATACGGATGTAACTACTGCCACATTTTGGGCAGTTTGTAAGGGCCTTGTACCGACGGTTACAGTAGTGGCATTTTAGCAAATTATCGGCCTTGTGATACACAAGAGCGACATCGCAGTCCTCGCACTTTGCCACATACCCGCACTCACGGCACACCATACTGCTACTAAAACCACGGCGGTTTAAAAAGAGCATTGCCTGATTATTTTCGCTCACCACTTTATCAAGTTCCTCTAAAAGTTTCCCGCTAAAAATGCCCGTATTGCCCGTTCGCATCTCGTCACACATATTGACTATTTCTATACTAGGCATGGGTTTACTATTTGCGCGATTTGGGAGGGTGTGTAGCAGTACTTCGCCTTTTTTCGCGCGGTAAAAAGTGTCGAGGCTCGGGGTGGCACTGCCGTAAATCACGGGGCAATGGTTATATTCCCCTCTAATTTTTGCGACCGTGTGAGTTATATATCTAGGGTTTGACTCGGCCTTGTAACTGGTGTCGTGCTCCTCGTCGAGTATTATTGCGCCGATGTTTTCAAGCGGCGCGAAAATGGCACTGCGGGCACCGATTACAATACGCGCCTCCCCTAGCCTAATTCGACGCCACTCGTCAAAGCGTTCGCCATCGCTAAGCCCACTGTGCAGAATTGCGACGTTTTCGCCAAAGCGCGCAGTGAAGGTCGATAACACCTGCGGAGTTAAAGAGATTTCGGGCACTAGCAAAATGGCGTTCTTTCCCTCCTCCAAAACTTTTGAGATAATGCGCATATAAACTTCGGTCTTACCACTGCCAGTAACGCCAAAAATCAAGTGCTCGTGCTCGCGATTGTTTAGAATGGAGTCCACAACCTTTTGTTGCGCGGGGGTAAGCGTTACCTTTTTATCCTCGCGCGAGGTAAACTTGGGGGCACGGAGTTTTTGCGAGGTTATTTGCCGAACAACGCGCAGTTCTAATAATTTCGCCACATTATTTGCGCCGAACTTTCTATTCAATTCGGCTTGTGGGTACGATATATCAGGGCGCAGGTACTTAATTAGTTCTATTTGTTTTGTGGCATTTTTACGCACTAACGAGAGAAGTTCAACATCGTTAAAACTTTCGGTTATCTCAATAAAGCGGATGTAGAGGGGCTTTGCCTTGTCATTTCTTAACTGCGTAGGAATAAACAAGCGCATGCAGTCGACATTCCGTAAGTGAAAGGTCGCGCGCATTTGGTCATTTAAAGCCAAAAACTCGGGCAACAGCACGGGATAATCATCCTTTGGCTGCCCGAGTGGCTTCAATATATTGCTAGGCAAATCACTCTTTTCCTTTAAGCGTAACACATATCCCGTGATATAGCGTTTACCAAAAGGCACAGTTACGCGTTCGCCAGCAACGGTGTCAGGTCGCGCAATATAATCAAACACTTTGTCAACCTGATCGTTCGTAATGTCAACTATGACTTCGGCAATCATCTTTACTCCTTACTGCTGGGGTTTGAATGCCCCTACCTTGCCCTCATAAACCTCTTCTGCGGCCATAGCAATAACCTTTGGGTCCTTGTCCATGGGCTCGCCTAGTAGGTAATCGTTATTCAACTGTTTTGCTCTCTTTGCAACTAGGCAAGTAAGTAAAAATTTGTTACCCACCTTTTTAGTCAAGTCATCAATTGGCGGTTTTGCCATTACATATTCTTTTTCGTCTCTCATAATTCCCTCCTATTTAATAAGTTCTCTAACTAAGTCGTTTACGAGTTTCGGGTTTGCCTTCCCTTGGGTCGCGCGCATCGCTTGGCCAACGAAGAAGGCCATAGTTTTTTCATTGCCAGCCTTCAACTCGGCTACGGCCTTTGGATTATCTGCAATAATTTTTTCGAGTACTGCTTTTAAAGCCCCTGTGTCGTTTAATTGTTTGAGGCCGAGAGTCTCAACTAGTCTTACAGGATCGGTCTCCCCTTCCCAAAGAGCGTCAAAAATCTTACGAGCACCTGCCTGGTTAATCTCACCATTTTTATACAACTCGAGCATTTTTGCAAGGTCCTGAGGGGTAACGGAAATCTTTCGGTCATCCTCCTCGAGTGCATTTAATTTCTTAAACACCTCGGCGGTTATCCAGTTGCACACAAACTTAGGTTCGTTAAAGTATTTTAGCACTGCCTCAAAAAAGTCGGCATAAGCGCGCTCGCTAGTAATAAGTGTAGCATCCTGTTCGGTAAGGCCCATTTTTTGATATTCCGCCTTACGCTCGGGTGCGAGTTTAGGGAGTTTCTTGCGAATGGACTCAATATACTCCTCAGTTACATCTAGAGGAATTAAGTCGGGGTCTGGGAAGTAGCGGTAGTCTTGGCTGTCTTCCTTTGTACGCATGGAGTAGGTCTTGCCCTTCGCATCATCCCAACGACGGGTTTCCTGGATAACCTTTCTGCCTGCCTCGAGCTCCTCAATCTGTCTTGCTGACTCGTACTTAATAGCGCGAAGCACTGCCCTAAATGAGTTTAGGTTTTTTAGCTCCGTTCTGGTCCCCAAAGGCTCGCCGTCGCGGTTTACTGAAATGTTGACATCAAAGCGGATGCTACCCTCCTGCATTTTACAATCGCTAACGCCGACATAAAGGAGTGTACTACGAAGTTTCTGCAAATACGCAACTGCCTCCTCTGCGCTGTTCATATCGGGTTTCGATACAATTTCGATCAAGGGCACGCCACCACGGTTGTAGTCAATCATGGTACCATTACGTGAGTGAATGAGTTTACCAGCATCTTCTTCAAGGTGAATTCGGTCAAGTCGAATAAATTTCTTTGTGCCGTCTTCAAGTTCAATCTCTAGTCCACCGCCAACACATAGCGGGTATTCGAGTTGCGAAATCTGGTAGGCCTTACACAAGTCTGGGTAAAAGTAGTTCTTGCGTTCGAAAACGGAGTAGTTGTTAATTCTACAACCGACTGCCAACCCCATTAAAATCGCGCGCTCGACAGCATCACGGTTTAGTACGGGAAGCGACCCTGGCATTGCGGTGCACACGGGGCAACAGTTCGTGTTTGGTTTGTCGCCAAACTCGTTTTTACATCCGCAGAAGCACTTTGTTTTAGTGTTTAACTCGCTGTGCACTTCGAGTCCAATAACAGTGTTCCAACTCATATTACTTGCCCTCCTTGTGTGCTAATTCAAAGGCGTTTGCTACTCTGTATAGCATTGCCTCGTCAAAGTGTTTTCCAATTAGTTGCATACCGATTGGTAGCCCCTCTTCGTCCACCCCGCAAGGTAGACTAAGGGCTGGCACGCCAGCGATGTTTACTGGCACGGTAAAAATGTCGGTTAAGTACATTGCGACATGGTCGTTTGCCTTCTCCCCCAGTTTAAAGGCGGGAGTCGCGGTGGTTGGACTGATTAGGCAGTCGCATTTTTCGAGTGCGGACAAAAATTCCTGTCTAATTACCTTTTGCACGCGTTTTGCCTTGCGGTAAAAGGCATCGTAGTAGCCACTGCTTAATACATAGTTACCGAGCATTATGCGACGCTTTACCTCTTTCCCAAAGCCCTGGGTGCGCGACTTAAAGTAAAGGTCGACCACGTCCTCATAATTCTCGGCACGCACGCCATATTTTACGCCGTCGAAGCGAGCGAGGTTACTAGCGGCCTCTGCAGAGGAAATGACATAATATACAGCCAGTGCGGTGTCTACGCTAGGAAGTTCTACGGGCACGATTTCGGCACCATTTTCGCGGTACCACTCGATTGCCTTGTCTAGTGACGAACGGACACTCGGGCTAAGTTTGTCGGTAAAGAATTGACTGGGCATGCCGATTTTTAGGCCTTTTACGCCTTTATCTATGTCACTAAGGTAATTTGGGACCTCGGTCTGTGAGGAGGTCATGTCCATAGGGTCGGCACCAGCGATAATACTTAAAGCAAGCGCATTGTCCCTAACTGTACGAGTTAGAGGGCCCACCTGGTCTAACGAACTTGCGAAAGCGACTACGCCGTATCTCGATACTCTGCCGTAAGTTGGCTTTATACCGACAACGCCACAAAAACTGCTAGGCTCGCGAATAGAGCCACCCGTGTCGGTACCTAGACTCATAAAGCACTGTCTAGCCTTTACTGTACAAGCACTACCGCCACTACTACCACCTGGCACGCGGGTGTTGTCAACGGGATTCTTTACTGGGCCAAAAGCGGAGTTTTCATTACTACTCCCCATAGCGAACTCATCCATATTTGCCTTTGCTATAACTATAGCACCAGCATCGTGGAGTTTTTGAGCGCAGGTCGCGGTATATGGAGAGATGAAGTTCTCCAAAAATTTACTAGCGCAAGTGGTGCGGGTGCCAAGGTAGTTTATATTATCCTTTAGCACCACAGGCACACCACCTAACACTCCTACGTCCTCGCCTCTACCACGTGTCTCATCGATTGCCTTTGCGCGAGCCAAGGCTTCTTTCTCGTATGTCGAGTTTAGCGCGTTTAGGTCAGCAGTCTCTTTGATTCGCTCAAAGCACTCCTTAACCAATTCGACCGAGGTAACCTCGCCACCTTTTAATTTTTCGATAATTTCTGTCAAACTGTAATCTAAATACTTCATTCTAATCCTCCGCCACCGTAATAGGTACTAAAAATGCGCCGTCTTCACTCGCGGGGGCATTGCTAACAATCTCGTCTGCCCTTAGGCTAGGGGTAATCTCATCCTTGCGCAATTCAGTGTCCGCATCAATAGTTTTTTCGAGCAAGTCGATATTGCTGACATCGACACGGTTAATCGCGTCGACCTGGTTTAGAGTTGCCTCGAATTCTTTTACAAATTCCTTTGTTTCCTCCTCGGTAAACTCTAGCCTCGAAAGTTTTGCTAGTTTCTTAACATCATCAATTGTTATACTCATATTTTACATCCTTGATATTTAATAGGAAAATGATACCACCATTTGGTAATTCTGTCAATTGTTTATCATAGACAAAAACTCATCTTCTGTAATTATTTGTATGCCTAGAAGTTTTGCCTTCTCATACTTACTACCTGTGCTCTCGCCTGCTAATACATATGAAGTGAGTTTACTAACGCTTGAGGACACGGTCCCGCCGTTATCTTCGATTAACTTTGTAGCCTCTGCGCGAGTTAGATTCGGCAGAGTCCCAGTTAGCACAAAAGTTTTGTCCTTAAGTATGCCTTGGGTCGATTTGTTTGGATAGCGAATAGTTACGCCGTACTTAAACAAGTTATTTATAATTTCGATATTTTTAGAATAGTTAAAATAATCAATAATCGAGGTTGCTACAATGTCGCCGATATCGCGAATAGAGTTTAACTCTTCTAAACTAGCGTGGCTTAAATCTTCGAAGGTGTCAAACTTACGGGCAAGGTCCTTGGCGGTTTTTATACCCACATTACCAATACCAAGGGCGTAGATAAAGTTTGCAAAGTCGATATTTTTACTTTTTTCGATACTGTTTAGCAGGTTATTTATTTTTTTATCTTTGTAGTTGTCGAGGATTTCCAGGTCACTAGATTTTAGAGTATACAGCATGTCAACAGTGCGGATGTTTAGTTTATCATAGAAGAGGTCAATAGTTTTGTCGCGAATACCCTCGATATTCATGGCATCACGCGAGCAAAAGTGGATGATACGCTCCTTTAATTGCGCGGGGCACTCATCGCGGTTCGGGCAAAACAGGTTTACACCATTGTTAATAAGTCGCGTGTTACAACTCGGGCAGTACTCGATTTTTTTAATCTCGATTGAGTCGGGAAAGTCCTGCGCAAGCCCTAGAATTTCGGGAATAACCTCGTTACTACGGCGAATAAATACTAGACTGTTTATCTTGACCTTTTTACGTAAAATATCATCCCAGTTATTTAAAGTAGCACGAGAAATGGTGGCACCTGCGATGTCTACTGGGTCGAGGAGTGCGAGCGGAGTTAATTTCCCAGTCCTCCCCACCTGCCAAATTACATTTCGAATATAAGTAGTAACCTCGAGTGCCTCGAACTTATACGCGAGTGCCCATTTGGGAAAGCGGATAGTAAAGCCGAGTTTTTCGCGGGTCGCGATTTCGTTAACTTTAATTACCACCCCGTCGATTAAGATATCAATAACATCACGCTGGCGGTCAATTTCGTTTATTACCTCTTCAATTCCCTCCACGGTGTCGCGAATTTCGAAAAAGTCGCCTGTTTGGAAGTGATTGTCCTGCAAGAATTTGCGGAGTTCCTCTTGTGTAGCGAAAGTTTTACCCTCGATTACGGGGATTCCGTAGGCGAAAAAGTCGAGTTTTCGGCTGGCGGTTACCTTGGGGTCAAGGTTTCGAATCGCCCCTGCGACTGCGTTACGCGCGTTTTTTAGCGGGCCGTCAGTCTTTTTGTTGTACGCCTCGAGCTCGCTAAGGAGCATGATTCCCTCGCCCTCGACCACGATATGCCCCTTAAACGGAATTGAGAGAGGTACCGAGCGAATAGTCTTGACTTGAGCGGTTACATCCTCGCCGATTAAACCGTTTCCGCGAGTGGCACCTTGAACCAATAATCCGTTCTCATATGTGAGGGCTAGCCGTAGACCGTCGAATTTATACTCGAGAGTAAAGCGGGTCTTTGGATACTTTTCCTTAACCTTGTTTACCCAGTCGGCAAGCTCGCCAGTTGTTTGCGCCTTATCCAAACTAAAAAGTTGCGCCTCGTGGTGGACCTTGCTAAACCCCTCACGAGTCGCGTCGCCCACGCGTTGCGTGGGGCTGTCGGGCAAGATATAGCCCGTTTCCTTTTCCAAGGCCACTAACTCGTAATACAATTTATCATACTCTTTGTCGGCGATTATTGGCGAGTCGAGCACGTGATAGTAGTAGTTATATTTATTTAAGTCGGCAACTAATTTTTCTATTTTTTCTTTTATTTCTGGCTCCATTTTTTACTTCCTTTTCAAGATTTGTAGCGGTGCGTAATCGAGGCTCAGGGTTTTCGAGCCCATGTTCCCAAAATCTATTGTTACCATTCGGTTTTTATTTAGACTGCTGTCGTCGGTAATAACGCCCGCGCCGAATTTAGGGTGCAGGACCTGGGTGCCCTTTGTGAATGCCGAGACATCCTTTTTCTGCGCATCGATTTTGCGGTTTAAGATGTTTTGAATACTGCTAGATGTGTCGGCCTTGGGCTTTTGGTAAAAGGCGGAATTTGGCCTAAGGTAGTCTTGTTTTTCGATAAAGCCCATTTCACGTAAAAATCGACTGGGCTCCTGGTACTTTACCTCGTTGTACATAAAGCGACTACGGCTGTATGAGAGAAATAGCGACTCTTTTGCGCGAGTAACCGCGACATAGGCAAGGCGTCGCTCCTCCTCAATGTCGCTAGGCCTCTCGCCACCGCGGTTGATTGGGAACAGCCCCTCCTCCATTGCAGTAACGAAAACCACGCGGAACTCGAGCCCTTTTACTGCATGGACAGTCGAGATTAAGACATAGTCATCATCCTCGCCGACTGAGTCAATATCGCTAACCAGTGTAATCGACTCGAGGTACTCTTTTAGAGTGCTACCTGGGTTGTTTTCCTCAAAATCTTTTACCGAGGACACGAACTCGGCGATGTTTTGCAGTTTGTTGATATCTTCGTCATTTCCCGTATTAAAGGCGGTCTTAAAGCCCACGGCATCGACTAGGTAATCTGCAAACTCGCTAAGCCCCATTTGCTCGGACTTGGTTTTAAGATCTAGGTATAAATCTCTAAACGCGCTGAGTTTTTTGACGACTGCGGGGGTTAGCGGATAGTTTTCCAGATGCAAAATAATATTGAGTAGGCTTCCGCCCGTTGCATACTGCTTTATGACCTCGACAGTGCCATCGCCTATGCCTCGCTTCGGGTAGTTTAGAATGCGCAGGACACTGTCGTTATCGCGGGGGTTTACGAGAGCACGAAGGTACCCAGTAACGCCCTTAATTTCGGCGCGCTCGAAGAACCTAAAGCCCCCCAGCATCTTATATGGCAGGTTATAATTTAGCATGTATTCTTCAAAGAGGCGCGAAGGGGCGGTTAGGCGCATAAGAATCGCAAAATCGGAATACTTGTAACCCTTTGTAACTAAATCCCGAATCGTGCGCGCAACGTGGTCGGCCTCCTCACGGTCGTTGTTACCGACAAAGAATGAGACATTCCCGCCCTGCTCGTTCTCGGTCCAAAGGGTCTTTTTTAGCCTCTGGGTGTTGTTGTCAATT
This sequence comes from uncultured Clostridia bacterium, assembly GCA_944381215.1. GTDB lineage: Bacteria > Bacillota > Clostridia > Christensenellales > UBA1242 > UBA7867. The sequence continues at coordinate 80,168 of CALWKF010000001.1, read as the reverse complement.
ACGCGGTTGGCAACTGCTAAAATGTTTTTGGTGGAGCGGTAATTTTGCTCGAGCTTGAATATTTTTGCGTCCTTAAAGTCTTTTTTAAAGTTAATAATATTTCCAATGTTTGCGCCACGCCAGCCGTAAATACACTGGTCCTCATCGCCGACAACCAAAATATTCCCCCACTTACCTGCTAGAATGCGCACGATTTCGTACTGAATCGTGTTGGTGTCCTGAAACTCGTCGACATGGATGTAGTGGAATTTGTCCTGATAGTACTCCCTAACATCGGGATTTTGGGTTAGCAACTTGTAAGTAAAAATCAGCAGGTCATCGAAGTCGAGTGCGTTGCTATTTTTTAGCGCGTCCTGGTACATGTAGTAGGCCTTTTCGATTAGTTCACTGTTGTAATTAGTGAGGGCACTAAAATACTCATCAGGGTCGGCATTGGTATTTTTTAGGTTGCCAATGTGGTAGTCGATACTTTTTCTTACATCGTCATCCTCGACCTCGAGTTCGCGGTAAATCTCTTTTAGCACGCGGTTGCGCTCGATGTCTGAGTAGATTGTAAAGTTAGTAGTAAAGCCCTCTAGCCTATCAATAAATCGCCTGAGAATCAGCACGCACAAGCGGTGGAATGTGGACACCCAGACCTGGTCCCCGCAATCGACCATACGACTAATTCGCTCTTTCATCTCGTTTGCCGCTTTATTAGTAAAAGTTATTGCTAAGATGTTATAGGGCGGTACTCCCTTTTCCTTAATTAAGTAGGCGATGCGGTGGGTTAAGAGTCTAGTTTTCCCACTGCCCGCCCCTGCGGTTACCAATACTGCCCCCTCGCTTTGTAAGACTGGAAGGCGTTGTTCTTCGTTTAAATTATCAACAATACTCATATTTTCTCCCCTAGTAATGTAAAAAATTATAACAAAAAAAGCCGTTTTTGGCAATCAAAACGGCTCTAAAAATCACAATGAATGATATTGTTTCTCGCGCTCGTATCTTTCGCGCATTTCGTTATATTTATCGGTTAGTTTAATAATGTAATTCTGCTGGGCCTGTTTGTCAAGTCTGTCGAACTCGTTGTGGTCGATTAGCTGGCCGATTGGGTTCGAGGTAAAGGTGTTACTCTTTAATAATTTAACGACTTTTGAATAAATTTCGTTATCCTTATTATCCCGCTCATCAGCATAAATCTCGCGCATCAATCTACGAGCATAAAGTTCGATAATTTTGTGCGCATCCTCGGCGGGATTATTTTGTATGTACTCCTCGCGCTCCTTTCTAACCTTGTCCCAGTAACCGCTCGCCATACGGCGTTTTGCGCGCTTTGCGTACGCTTTAATACTAACTTGATTTGACATATCTAAAACCTCCTGACTGCAAGTTTATACTAAATTTATCGAAAAATCAAAATAAATTTAGCGAATTTTATCAATTCGACAAACCAAGTTTTTATTCGATACTTTCACTAAATCTCGAGTATTTTTCGGCAATTTTTTATTCCTTTTTAAAAAATATTATAAAATATAAAATAATTCTCGACAAAATACACAAAAAAACCACGTGGTGTGGTTTTTAAGTTATTTTTTTATAAAGTTGACAATCTTATTTTTTATGTAAATTTGCTTGTCAAAATTGTCGAGTTTCACTACTTGTTTTGCTTTGAATAGAACACTTTCCTCATCCTCGTCAACGGAAATTGTAATTCTTGCCTTAACTTTGCCATTAATTTGCACAGGAATCTCGATTTCGTCATCCTTTACGAGATTTGGGTTAAACTCGGGCCATGGCTGGTAGTCGATTAGGTTTTTATCGTCAAACACCCTCTCCCAAATTTCCTCGGTGATAAATGGAGCGACGGGGTTAAGTAGTTTTATAAAGCCACTCGCATATTCATATGGGAAAACCTCTTCTTTCTGCACGGCGTTCACAAAAATCATCATTTGACTGATAGCGGTGTTAAAACTTAAATTTTCGTAGTCCTCGGTTACCTTTTTTACGGTCTTGTGATATAACTTTTCTAGGTTTTTGTTCTCGGCGTCTTTAATTTTGTCGTCGTTTATATATAGCGACCAAACTTTTTGAATAAAGCGTTTTGCGCCCTCGATGTTTTGAGTGTTCCACGGCTTTGCGTCGGTAATCGGGCCCATAAACATCTCGTAAACTCGTAGCACATCTGCACCGTAGTCGCGGATGATGTCGTCGGGGTTGATAACATTGCCCTTACTCTTGCTCATTTTTTCGCCGTTTTCGCCTAGTAGCATACCTGGGTGCACAAGTTTATCAAAGGGCTCGGCAACGGGGCTGAGGTCTTTGTCGAATAGGTAGTTATTCCAAAAGCGCGAGTAAAGTAGGTGCCCTACTGTGTGCTCCGCCCCGCCGACATACAAATCAACTGGCATCCAGTGTTTTAGTAATTCCATATCTGCGATTTGCGAGTCATTGTGCGGGTCGATAAAACGGAGGAAGTACCAACTGGTTGCGGCTGCGCCTGGCATTGTGCAGGTCTCGCGCTCGCCATGTTTGCCGTTTATGGTAACTTGCTTCCACTCGGTCGCGTTGTCTAGCGGAGGCTTGCCGTGCTTTGCCTTGTAATCGGTCATTTCGGGCAGAACTAGGGGCAGGTTTTCGTCTAGCACCGTGGTGCCGTCCTCAAGATACACGACAGGAATCGGCTCGCCCCAGTATCTTTGTCTTGAAAAAGTCCATTCGCGGAGTTTGTAGTTAATTTTCCTAGTGCCCAGGCCCTTTTCCTCGAGCCAAGAGATAATTTTTTTCTTTGCGTCCTCGTTGTTTAGGCCATCGAGAATGCTAGAATTTATGTGGACACCGTCGCCAGTGTACGCTTCAATTTCGAGATCGCCACCCTCGATTACGCGCTTTATGGGGAGATTGTGCGCCTTACTAAATAAATAGTCGCGCTGGTCGTGTGCGGGCACTGCCATAACGGCTCCCGTACCATATGTTAGGACATAGTCGCCCACCCAAATCGGCACGCGCTCGCCATTTACTGGGTTTATTGCGTACGCGCCCGTAAACACGCCAGTTTTCTCAACATTCATATCGGTGCGCTCGATATCGGTCTTACTAGCGCACGCATGAACGTAGGCCTCGACCTCGGCTCGTTGTGCGGAGGTGGTAATTCGGCTGATTAGGTCGTGCTCGGGACAAAGCACGCAGTAAGTTACGCCAAACAAGGTGTCTGCGCGGGTCGTGAAAACGCGGAAACTTAGGTCGCTGTCTTCAACTTTAAATTCAACCTCGGCACCCTCGCTCCGCCCTATCCAATTGCGCTGACCCTCTTTTGTGGAATTTGGCCAATTTGGTAGAGAGTCGAGGCCAGAAAGCAGTTTTTCAGCATATGCGGGGATGTTTAGGGTCCACTGCTTCATAAGTCTCTTTTCAACTGGGAAGCCACCGCGCTCGCTCTTGCCGTCGACAATCTCATCATCGGCAAGCACGGTGTCTAGCCCTTCACACCAGTTTACGTATGTGGGCTGGTGCTTTGCGAAGCCGTCCTTGTATAAACTCTCAAATATCCATTGAGTCCACTTGTAGTAGTCGGGCTTGTGCGTGCAGATTTCCTTGGACCAGTCGTAACTAAATCCCATGGCCTTTAACTGCCTCGTGAATGTGGCGATATTTTTGTCGGTGAAGTCGCCTGGGTGGTTGCCAGTTTTAATGGCAAACTGCTCGGCAGGAAGGCCGAAACTGTCGAACCCGATTGGGTGAAGCACGTTGTAGCCCTGCATGCGCTTCATACGGGACACGATGTCGGTCGCAGTGTAGCCCATTGGGTGGCCCATGTGTAGCCCTTGGCCTGACGGGTACGGAATCATATCGAGTGCGTAAAATTTGGGCTTTGAAAAATCGCGGATGTCGGTCTTGAAAACCTCGGTCTCTTCCCACTTTTTACGCCATTTTCCCTCTATTGCTTTATAATCAAATGGTATCATTTTCTTGCTCCTTGAATTTATAAATTTAAGTTTATCAAAATATGTTATTTTTGTCAACTCGTACAAGTCGTTAAAATGGAGACTTTATATATTTAATAAATAAAAAACTACCACCGATGAATTACACCTCAGAAGTAAAATACTTTCGGGGTAAATTCAATTAAATGGTAGTTTCTTCGTAATACACTTAGGTAAATTAGCAACAATTTATGTGTCGAAATTTGCTAGCAATTTGTGTTAAAACTTGCTAGAAGTTTAGGCGATGTCGGAGCCCCAGGGGTTGTCGGTGGTGCCGTTTGCGGAGTTATTCGAAGTGGGTGTAAAGACTGCGGTTACCACTTTGTCCTTAACTAGCGAATACGGAATCGAGGCATTCGAACCGTAGCCCGAGAGAATTTGGCCGTCGACCTCCCAGCCCGAGAAGGCGTAGCCCGAGTAACTTACCGCGATAAAGGTAAGAGTGTCAGTATCTGCGGTGTCGCTTGAGTCAAAGCCCACAATGCGCGCTTCACCGCCAGCACCAGCAGTAACTACCGTGCCAGTAACCGCCCCACCTGTCGCGGGGACTCTGTAGGTAGGGCGAGTTGTGGAGAGGTTGAAAACGATGTTGGAGTTGTCGTACTGCCCAACGAGCCACAAGTCGAGCACGTTGTTGGTGTCCTTTACGGTGTAGCCGATAATTCGAGCATTGCCCGCCCCCATGATTTCGGCGCGGTAGTACTCGACAGTAAAGGCCACGTTGTCGACCGTAATCGTGTTCACATAATAGCCTTCTGCTGGGCGCACGATTATATTGGTGTAGCCCTCATCATCTATAAATTCCTCGAAGGTCGCCGTGCCACCCGTTGCAGTGTATGAGAGTGGTTTCTCATCTCCGCTGAAGATGACCTCAAAAACTGTGCCTAAGGTGAGGTTTTCGAAATTTAGGGTTATAACATTATTGGCGGTCGTGTACTGGTAATAAATACTGCCGACATAACCATCGCCCGAGGCAGTTGTGCTAATATCTATCCAGTTTTGGCTTGGTAATCTAAACCTCTGGGTGTATGCCACATTTTGTTGAACGGAAATTGTAGCGGTCGTAGAAAAATAATTCGTTCGATTATAACTATTTACGGTTACCGCCGCGTTTTCGGTGGAGATATTAATGTATGATTGCGCACTACACGATAAATTTAAATCGGTAGTAAGTGACTTTAACACCACACTTACACTATTACTATTATTTACTCTATATGCCTTGTATTGAAAAGTACCCGCGTTAGTAAAACTACTAGGTATTGTAGTTTGGAAATTAGTTACTGTAGTAGAACCAATTTGAACTTGATTTATATAATAATTGGGGTTTGCAGTATATGTAAAGGTAACTTCGGCGTTTAATAATAAGTAGTATTCTAACGAATTTTTATCTACGATACTTTGTGTATCCGATGTGGCAGTTATTGCGTATGTTAAATCTTGAGCAATTTTATCAAGATTTAAGTGAAGCGCTACCCGCACGCCGTTGTTATAGTGCACAACGCTGTCATTACAGCTGGAGCCGGAGGAATCAAGGTAGTAAGCAGAGTCCGAATTAGAATAGCCACCAGACCGCGACCACCAATCAGTAGAAGCTGAACGTTCTGTTGTGGATAACTCCCAAATACCTAACTTAGAATTACTTGTACCTGTTTCTGAAAGGCTAGGACACCAGAGATAGTCATTCCTCCACTGCGTGTAGTTGGCTTTAGATTGATAAGAGTAAGTAGAAGCATTATTGTTGTTCCAGCCTGTACTTATGGTTGTGGATAGAGACTCGTTGTTTAAAGTGTAACCTTCTGGATTAGCACTGCCTGTTAGTTGAGCCCGTGTTTGATACCATACATTTTTAGGCTGTACTAAGTAATTAGTTAGTCCTTGTGAGGCTACCGTATATAAAGCGTATTTATGAGATGAGGACTGAGTTGCTGTTGCAGTTGAGTATGAATTACTATAAGTAACAGTAATATTAGCGTACGTTCCACCATTGTTTAGCGTAACAGCACGAAGGTAACTAGCACCATACATATTGGAGGGATAAGCACCTGTCCAGTTGTTACCTCTATCATATCCACCGTGACTAAATGAAGCGGTGCCACCATTGTCTACCATTAAGAGTGTGGCTATACGATCACCACTGGTGTTGTTTGTGCGAGTAAGGTAGACTACTTGCCACTGATAATCGCCTATGGTTACTACTACTGCCTGACTATTTGTTTTGCCGTTATAGGTGTATCCACGAATATCTGCCGCGGTTTGTTGAGTGGTGTTTACTCTATTAATGGAACCATCGCTTGATATGTACTTAAGTAGCGTAGACATTGCATCACGGTTAAAAGACTGTGTACTGCTGTTCCATAGTTGAGGAACTATGACCGCATTTGAGCTACTAACGGTAAATGCGTTTACTGGGTTGCTGGAGTTTTTGATAAATTGAGCAAAGGATAGGCCGAACACCGCACATAAAATAAGAATTGCGATACAAGATATTATTAGGCTAGAAAGCGCCCCCCCCCCGTAGGTTTTTATGCATTTTTGTATTAAAAGAGTGCTCCATTTTTTGGCCTCCTAATGATATAAATAATATTTGATATTTATATTATATCAATATTTAGAGGTTTTAGCAAATTAATCGAAGTTTTTTAGAAAATTAGAGGCTGTAAAATACTGGGAAAAGTATCTAAGAGGAATAGATCCTTCGTCTAAAGGCTTCGCGGGGCGGGCTCAGGATGCCTTCCCGCTTGCGGGAAGTCTGGCGCGTAAGTGATTGGTATAATTAGAAATGAATGCTCTCGCGCTAGCCACAGTAGCCTCTTAAAGCGATTACTTGTGCTCCGTTTGTTTTAAGAGGCAGGAATGAGATCCTTCGGGCAGCGTCATGCTAAATATTTCTATTGCTACTTTCCATATGCGCTGAGTTACAAAGGCTACGCGGGTCGACACTCAGGATGACCCTAAATATATTTGGAATACACCTACGCACCGCGCCAGCCCAGTATCCTCTTTAAAAAGCAAAAAAGAACCGCGGAAACGGTTCTTTAAATATTGTAGAAAAATTAGATGCTGGCTTTAATCTTAGCGCGCTTGCCACTGAGTTTGCGAACATAGTAAAGTTTTGCTCTGCGTACCTTACCCTTGCGCACAACCTCAATGCGGTCGATACGCGGTGAGTGTACTGGGAAAGTTCTCTCGACACCTACGCCAAAACTGATACGGCGCACAGTGAATGTCTCGCGAATACTACCGTTCTTACGTGCAATTACAACACCCTCGTAAGCCTGAATACGCTCTTTGTCGCCTTCAACAACTTTTACGTACACTCTAACGGTGTCACCGATGTTGAAGTCATTAACTTTTTCCTTCAAGCCTTCTTTTTCAAGAGTTGCGATAATGTTCATGACTTAATACCTCCTTACAAGATTAATCCGAGTGTTCATATAGTGTAGTCACACCACAGCGGACCGCCCGAAGTCATATTGATATAATAACATAAATTTTTATGTTTGGCAATACAAAATTGCTAAAAAGTTTAAAAAATTCCTCTTTTTTAGAATTTATTTTTTCAAAATGTCTCTTATATCAATATTTATAATAAATTCAATGAATCCCATTTCATCATATACAAATAAACTTGCCTGCTGATTTTCCGCATCTATTTCAATTTTTATATTAATATTTTTCCTTAATGTATCATCACTCACGGTGTCTAAAAGTTCGGCGGTCTTTTGCGGCAAAGATAAGATAAATTCGTTATTCTCAAGATTATCTGCATTTAGGTCATTTAAAATAGAATTTACATTTTCATCCCCTATTACTAATGAAAAATCCTCTTTTCGCCTCAGCCACCTATCCTTGTACTTCTTTATTCGCTGACAAATCTTATTTGTGTCAAAATTACTTAGTATTTCTTTTATGATAACACCTGCTAACTCTGTTTTCCCTCTAATATAATCGAAAACCTTGCTCATAACTTTGCCAAAAAATTCTGCCCTGTAATCTTTGTATAAATCACTATTATTAGGCAAAACAAGAAAGTCTAAATTATCATGTACGGGATTAGCCCGAAAAACATTATGGTTTAGGTCTGCTACTTCAAGTTCAGTTACTAAAAACTTATTATACAAATACTTTTCATCGCTATCCCAATTTGTTGTATTAAAACTAAAATACTCACTTTCGTGATAAATATCGTATACTGAAAATGGTTTAACGCCATCAACATTTATCAAATATTTTTTGTTAGGTTTGATTAGATGAATTTTCGAATTAACAATCTTCGCCCTTCTCTGTGTACCATTTTTTAGTCCAATAATAAAATCAGCAAACATTTCATCATCTTTCCACACACACTCAATATACTTATATCTACCGCGTTTAAAGTAAAGTCGACCCATACCGACTTTTATATTATCTACAAAATTTCCTTTATAGATATTTCCGTTAGAATAAACTTGGGTACCGTATCCATTTAATTTACCTATTCTAAAATTGCCCTCAAAACTACTACCATCGGTGTAAGTGATTTTACCATTGCCATTTAGTTTACCTTCGTAAAACTTTCCCTCTAAAATAGCCCCATCATTTGTCACTAATTTCCCAATCCCGTGAGGTAAAATTTTACCATCTAAATTTAAAATCTCACCCTCGTATTCTCCTAAATTTTCTATTTTCATAACTTCCTCCTGAATTTAATTAAATATTGTTACCTAATTATTACTAAAATTTTTCGTTAAAAGGCGTTTTCTATGTGGTTGATTTCCGTACCCAGTACTTCCACGACATCAAAGCGCACGGGCATATTAAACAAGTGTTTTTTCTTTTGGTAAAAAAGGGCGATGTTTTGTAACTTTCGTTGCTTTACGCTGTCTACCGCTTCGGCGGGGCGACCGAATTCGAGAGTTGACCTGCTCTTTACCTCGATTAGGACCAGCATTCCGTTATTTATGGCGATTATGTCCGCCTCGCCAACTGGGCATGTATAGTTTTTCTCTAAAATCTTGAATTTATGTCTACTCAGGTATTTTAGGGCTAGTTGCTCGCCTTGTATACCCTTTGCTCTGTTAAATATTTTCATTTTATAACCTGTCTAGCGTAATTTTACCGATTCGGCCCTTTCTAAAATCGTCGAGAATCGCCCTGGCACCGCGCTCCCAATCGAGTTCGCCGCCGCGGAGCATAAACTTGCGGTTTTCACAGACCTTAGCAAGATAGTCTACGGGTTGCATATCCTCACTATACGTTAGGCCGTAGCGCGCCAAGAAAAGCTCGCGGTAGGTGCTTAGCATTTTAGAAATAAAGTCGAGCACCAATTCCGCGGGGTCGAGCACTTCGTCTTTAATAGCGTTTATGTAAGCTAGGTTGTGCGCAACTTCGTCGTCCTCAAAACTTGGCCACAAGGTGCCTGGGGTGTCCAAAAGTTCTAGGTAGCCTGCAATTCGCACCCACTGGGTAGCCCTCGTAACACTTGGTCTGTCGCCCGTGATTGCCTTGTACTTACCACAAAGGTTATTTATTAAGGTGCTTTTTCCGCAGTTTGGCACGCCTATGACCATAGCACGTAGGGGCATTGTAACACCCTTTTCCCTATTGCGCTCGAGTTTTTTACTCAACATTTTTTCCATTCCGCTAATTATCGTTTTACTGGCGTTTGTCATGGTTGAATTCAGCGGAAGTGCCATCGAATTTTCAAATGCGTTGTAGTGTTTTAGCCAGAGGCTGGTTTGATTATCGTCGGCAAGGTCGATTTTATTTAATACATAAATAATCGGCTTGTTGCCCATGATTTCGGGAAATTGCGGGTTTAAACAGCTCTTTGGCGCGCGGGCATCGAGCACGTAAATTACTAAATCTATGAGTTTGATGTTTTTCTCCATTTCGCGCAAGGCCTTTGTCATGTGCCCTGGAAACCACTGAATTTTCATAATTTACTCCTTTTGTTTTGTGTCTTGGTAATTATCATTTTATAAAGTTATTTAAAGTATGAGTTTGTTTTTTAATTATCCGCCCCCGCGTAAAGAGGCATATATGACAAGTGTCATAAGTAATTAGTTATTTTTATCAATTAGGTCGGGGCGACGCTCTTTTGTAATGTGTTCGCTCTGCGCTTTTCGCCACTTGGCGATTTCCTGGTGATTGCCACTAAGGAGTATTTCGGGCACTTTTAGTCCGCGAAAGTCAGCGGGGCGCGTGTACTGCGGGTATTCGAGCAGGTTGTTCTCGAAACTATCGTCCTTTGCCGAGTTCTCGCTGTGGAGCACGTTTGGAATAAGCCGTGCCACCGTGTCGACCACGACCATAGCGGGCAGTTCCCCACCAGTCAGCACGTAGTCGCCGATGCTGATTTCCTCGTCGACAAAGGTGTCAATCACTCGCTGGTCGATTCCCTCGTAGTGTCCGCAAATTAATATTAGGTGCTCGTATTCTACGAGTTGCTTGGCCTTAGTTTGGGTAAAGGTCGTGCCCTTTGGGGATAAGTAGATAATGTGCGAGTTTTTATTTCTTACACTCTCGATACAATCAAATAGAGGTTGAGGCATCATGAGGAGTCCGTCCCCGCCCCCGAAGATTTCGTCATCGCATTTTTTATGCTTGTCCGTTGAAAAGTCGCGGATGTTTATTATATTTAGGTCGAATTTTCCCGAATCAACGGCTCGCGCTATTATGCTTTCGCGTAGTGGTGCAAAACTATCGGGAAAAAGTGTCAATATATCAATCCTCATAATCGGTCACTTCCCTATATCTTTTTTCGTTGGCTATGATTTTTTTAGCGTGGGTGTCAATTGAGGTAAACACGCCGTCGATGTACGGACAAAGAACGGTGCTAAAATCTTTGTGAATAGCAAACAAATCTGCGTTTCCGTAGTTTTCGATGTCCACGATTTCACCCACAAACTCACCAGACTCGAAATACACTTGACACCCAATAAGGTCCTCGTAGAAAAACTGGCCTTCCGCTAAATCTGGGAGTGCCTCGCGCTCGGCGGTGATGACTGCGTCGCGATAATTTTCGGCCTCGGTGCGATCGTGAATTATGTCGAGTTTTAGATACACGCCATCGGCTCTAATACTTGCGGACTCGATATTCGCCTCTTGCCCGTTGATTTCGACTAGACTAATATCTTTAAAAAACTCTGGATTCGAGAGTGGCTCGACCTTTAATTCGCCCTTGATTCCTTGGGGCTTTAGTACTCTACCTAATTCTACTTTCATACATCCCTCCATAAACAAAAAGCGAGAGGAAAGCCTCTCACTTTGGAAAAGCCTACTTTTATTTTATCAAATTCGCATTAATTTTGCAAACAAATAGGCTCTAAAAACTATTCACTAGCGGTTTCAGCAGTTGCCTCACCCTCAGCAGGCTCCTCAGCTTTTGCCTTTGGTGCTGGTGGCATTTGCTTTGGTTTTGGAGCAACATAGGGCTTTGCCTTAACAATTCCCTCTTTAACGAGTAGTTCGCGAACGGTGTCGGTAGGTGTTGCGCCAACTGATAGCCAGTACTCTACGCGCTCCTTGTTAAGACTCAATTGAAATGGGTCTTTGAGTGGGTCATATGTACCCAAGTTCTCAATAAACTTTCCATCTCTTGCACTGCGTGAATCGGTTACGACTACGCGGTAAAACGGTGACTTTTTGTCGCCTAAACGAGTTAATCTAATTTTAACTGCCATTTTCTTTCTCCTTAAATAAATTTAATATAATTTTCGTTTAAAAAAACGGAAATTTACCTTTTCTTTTTTTGCCCGAGTACTGCTTTAAGAGTTCTTTGCTTTGGGCAAATTGTTTTAGTAGCGTGTTGACCTCTTGAATAGTCGTGCCACTGCCGTTTGCAATGCGCTTTTTCTGGCTGGCCTTGATAATCTCGGGGTCAAAGCGCTCCTCAGGGGTCATGGACTGGATGATTGCCTTGTTTCTAGCGATTTCTGCCTCGTCGATTGTAACGCCCTTCATCTTGCCACGCAGGCCTGGAATCATGTCCATGAGTGCGTTGATGTCGCCCATTTTGTTGAGGCTCTCAATTTGTTGGAGGTAGTCTTGCAAAGTAAAACTGTTTTCCCGAAGAGTCTTCTGCATCCTCTCCATTTCCTGCTCGTCGACAGCATTTTGGGCCTTCTCAATCAAGGTGAGCACGTCGCCCATGCCTAAGATTCGGCTAGCCATACGGTCGGGGTGAAAGGGCTCTAAATCGCCCTGTTTCTCGCCCACACCGCAGTACTTAATGGGCTTACCTGTCACTGCCTTTACGGACAGTGCCACACCGCCTCGGGTGTCGCCGTCGAGTTTGGTGACAACTATGCCAGTAATGTCTAGTTGGTCGTTAAACTCTTTTGCAACGTTTACAGAGTCTTGACCAGTCATTGCGTCGATTGTGAACAAAATCTCGTTTGGATGAATGTCCGCCTTCATGCGCTTTAACTCGTCCATCATTTGTTCGTCGATGTGAAGTCGTCCTGCGGTGTCGATAATAACTACATCGAGGCCCTCGTGCTTTGCGTGCTCGATACCCTGCCTAGCCGTTTTCACGGGGTCTTGGGTACCGCGCTCGAACACTTCGACGCCAGCCTGCTTGCCGACAATTTTTAACTGGTCAATTGCAGCATTCCTGTAAATATCGCAGGCAACGAGTAGCACTTTTTTGCCTTGACTCTTTAGTAAGCTCGCAAGTTTGCCACAAAGGGTAGTCTTACCAGCACCTTGCAGACCGCACATCATGATGACCGCGGGCGGTGTGCCAGACAGGTCGAGTTTACTCTGCGTGCTACCCATAAGGTTTACGAGTTCGTCGCGCACGATTTTAATTACTTGTTGCCCTGGGGTGAGGCTCTGCATTACCTCCTCACCCTTGGCCTTTTCAGAAACGTCGTTGACAAACTTTTTTACGACTAAGTAGTTGACATCCGCCTCCAAAAGTGCCACACGGATTTCGCGCATTGCCTGATTAATTTCGAGTTCGGTAAGTTTTCCACGCTGGGTAATCTTGCTGAAAATGTGGTTTAGCCTCTGTGATAATCCCTCAAACATTGCCATATCCCTACTCCTTTAAACTCTCTATTAATTTCGTAAAGTGCTCGACTACTGCCCTATACTCCTCAGCATTTAGCTCGCACGCGCTCGCCGTTTGCTCGACACTATAAAGCACCCTCTCGTACTTTTTTAAAAAGCCAAGTTTGCTCTCAAAGTCCTCTAACTTTTTAAAAGTGCGGTGAAGGATATCGTTTACTGCCTGTCTCGAAGTGTGCGTGTCCTCAGCGATTTCAGCAAGGCTCGAGTTGTAATCTACATAACTGCGCGCAATTTCGTACTGCGTGCTAGTCAGCATTCCGCCATAAAAATCTAGCAAGACACTCATCCGCACTAATTTGCCTACATCCATACGGCACCTCTGTAAAGTATTTCTACTTTACACATATTATAAATGCGCCACCTTAATTTGTCAAGAGATTGTATAAAATTTTTAGCATTTTTTTCTAATTTTTTAGAAAAAAGTGAAAAAGTTGAGGGTTTTGTATATTTTAAAGCCTGTTTTATAAAAAATGATACATAGGAAAAACAAAATTTACAATTTAGCAACGACCTTTAACCTATTAAAAGAAATGCGCTTATATTTTGCGATTTTGCGTATTTAAAAAATAAATTTTTATATAATAGAATTATGGACAAAATTATGTTTTTTATTATATTATATATTATAGGAATTGTCTGCGTGTCGGGGCTGATTGTCGGGGCTTTTTTAATATTTTACCCGCTTGCCTATCGTGAGAATATTATTAGTATCGCAAATGAGTATAATTTGCCACCTGTCCTAATCGCAAGTGTAATCAATGCCGAAAGCGGTTTTGATACGCAAGCGGTATCAAGCGTGGGAGCAGTAGGCCTAATGCAATTGATGCCCGAGACTGCGAAGTTTATTGCAAATAAAGAAGGTATTACATTTGATAAAAACAGACTTTTCGAGCCCGAGTATAACATCACCTTGGGCACGGCGTATATTAAATATTTAGTGGACACTTTTAAGGACACGGACACAGCGTTGTGCGCCTATAATGCGGGGCCAACACGCGTTAAGGAGTGGCTCCTCGACCCAGAATTTAGCGACGGCGAGCGGTTAACCTCAACCCCTTACCCTGCCACAAACTATTATTTATCCAAAATCAAGCAAAACATAACAATCTACACTAAATTTTATTAAATCGCAAATTTCGTTGACTTAATTATTTTTAAAATGGTATAATGTAGCCTAGGAGGCTAAAAATGGTAAAATTTTATATTGATGCGTATGCTGATATGTTTGGCAAGGAATTAAAAATAACTGATTTAAATTTAGTCCCTAGCAAAATCAAGCACGGCTCGCGCATTTCATATTTCAAAAACTACACAAAAGCAAACGACTTTGCTAAAATCGCGGAGGAGATTCGCGCGGGCAAGTACTCGGTCGTCCCCCTAGAATATCAGGAGTGGTATGACTTTTTCGAAGAGGAGTTGAAGGCTGGTAACGATGTGGTGTACTTCTCGGTGTCGACGAAGCTTCTACTAGACAATGGCGAGGGCCTAAAACGCGCTTTTCGCGACCTCAATAAAAAGTACCCTAAAAATATGGCCATTTTAATGGATACCAAGACCGTTTCGCGCGGTACGAGTGAGATTGCAGCACTTTCTAAGGTTGTTTACGAGCGCGAGGGCGACCTCGAGGCTGCACTCGACTTTGCGGACACGTTAATCGGGAAATTTGTCAGCATTTTCGTCGTGGACAGCGCAGACAGCATAAAGGCTAGCCAGGTGTTTAAGGGGGCAATGAGTTCGTTTACGGGGGCGAGCCTCAATCTAAAGCCGATAATCAGTATCGACACGGACGGAAATTTCAAGATTTTGGACAAGGCAAAATCGTTTAAATCTGCCGTTTCAAAATTATACAGCAATGTCAAAGAAAATGGACAAAATATCGCCGATTACACGTTTAGCATAGTTAGTTTTAACGCGGATGAGGAGGCACAAGCCTTGTATAAAAAGTTCCGCGAGGTCGTGAATGAAAATGAAATTCGGCTTGTACCCCTGTCGCTAAACAACGCGATTTTGGTGGGCGGAAAATGCATTGCGCTGACTTTCCATAGCAAATATTAAAGAGGAGTTATCCTCTTTTTTTATTAAGATCCATATGCTTTGTATACTTATTCGCAATATGCGGGCACTTTAGTTTATTCTCTTGTTTTCTCTGTTATTAGTGCTGTCATTTTAAAATCAAAACGCTTTACAAACTAAATCGGCACATTTCACTTTAAATACAAAAAATCACGGTATATGCCGTGATTTTTGTTTGATTAAAGTTCTGGGGTTGGTACGGTGATAACGATAGTAGAGTCTTTGTACTCTGCCAGTTCCTCAGCCGTTGGAAGAGAAATTTCATTTGATGTGTAACCAATTTTGTACTCTACATACAAAGTGGTAGTACCGTCAGCAGAACTTGTTTCAGATTCAAACACAAACTTGGTTAGGGCACCATCTCTAATTTCGTAGTACATACGCCCATTATTAGTAACGGCACCTTGGGTCTCCATTTCTTGTGTTAGGGTTAGATTGTACGAGTTGTCCCCTACTTTTTTAAAGTCGGTCGTAATGTTTGCATCGACATCGGTGGGGTTAATTATGTCTTCACTTAATAAAGTAAAGTATTCAATTATTCCCTCCAAACTAAGATATTCGTTAAAGTCTGTACTATATAGGCTGTCCTTTTCGCTGGTGCTGTCTTTAATTATGTAGTACTGTCCATCAATTTTGGCAAGTTTTACCGTGTTGTCCATATTGTAGTCAAGGTTCATATTTACGCCACCCATGTTGCCATTAGCCTCTGCATCGCCACGCACGGAAAGTTCTACTGCACCATTGTTTACGGAAATTCTCTCGGTGCTGTTAAGTTTCATACTGATGCCGTCAGCATTCCCAGAAGCGCGAGTAATGCGCTCTATAGTGAAGTTTTGTGCCGAAATCATTTCTTCTGCTGCATTGTTTACGGCGGTGATTGCCTCTGCATTCTCAATAGTCTCCCCACCACAAGCGGTAAAGATGAACAAGCACGGAATGATTGCAACTAGTGCTAGTGTAATTTTCCACCAAGCACTGCTTAAACTCTTTGTTTTCATACCTTTTAACTCCTTTTAATATTATATCTTTAGTTTACCTTAAATTAGACAAGTTGTCAACAAAAAACAAAAATTTCTCTAATTTGTCGAAAATTTACTAAAAAATAGCGCAAAATATGAGCAAAAATAGTATATTTTTTTAAATCAACAAAAGTTCCTAGTAAATTTTTAAATTTTTTTCAAATTTTTTGTTGACAATAATAAAAATAAATGATATTATTAAAAAGTCTTAATCGACAGAACAGGCCTTTATGGGGGTATAGCTCAGCTGGCTAGAGCACCTGCCTTGCAAGCAGGGGGTCAAGAGTTCGAATCTCTTTATCTCCACCATTTGGGACTATGAGCTAGTCTTGTAGTCCCATATTAATATCAACTCCTTTATTATTTTTGGGAAGCTAGCTCAGCTGGTTAGAGCACACGCCTGATAAGCGTGAGGTCGATGGTTCGAGTCCATTGCTTCCCACCAAAATGAGTGCGCAGTTCGGCGTGCTCTTTTGTTTTGTACAAGTGCTAGACCGAACGCGGGAGCGAGCGACATTAAAGCACGATAAAGTGATAAGTCGGGCTATGTGTTGCCTGTATAAGTGATAAGCCAATCGCGAGCCTCCCCAAGAGGTCGATGGTTCGAGTCCATTGCTTCCCACCAAGACAAGTACGGTGTTTGTGCTTGTTTTTTTGTTGGTATGAGTGGTAGACCTAAAGCGAGAACGAGCAATAAAAAAGCAAAAGCAAGTACGAATACCTCAACCCTCACCTAACCCAAAATGTGTGCATGGTCGTTTGCGAGTCTCACTTTAAAGATCGATGGTTCGAGTCCATTACAGCGGGGCTCGAAGCTAGAGCGAACTAAACGTTAGTAAAAGCAAGTGATTGAGCCGTATAACAGTATGCTAAAATGTGTATTAAGCTGATAGTGAGCCTCTACAAGAGTCCATTGCTTCCCACCAAAATGAGTACGCGGTTTGGCGTGCTCTTTTGTTTTGTACAACAACGAGCTGGTCCAGTAATTTTATAAGCGGATGAGATCCTTCGTCTTAGGCTAACGCGGGTCGAGGCCCAGAATGACATTAATTTTATTGGTATTATTTTAGTACAACTATGCAATTATAACACAACAACACATTATCTTGTTGGTACGGCTATACCTTAATTATTGGGTGTGCGCCTACGCACCGCGGGGCGGGCTCAGGATGCCTTCCCGCTTGCGGGAAGTCTGGCGCGTGAATGATTGGTATAATTAGAAACGAATACTCTCGCGCCAGCCGCGTGTCCTCTGTCCTCTTAAAGCGGCAGGAATGAGATCCTTCGTCTAAAGGCTTCGAGGGTCGAGGCTCAGGATGACCAATCATTTTAAAAGTTTGTTATTCAAAATTATTAAATTTATTTTGTCAGGCGTGTTTTAAATTGAATAAATATAATTGATTTGTTTAAAAATACAAATTGGGCGTAAATGTTTGACAATTTGACAAAATTTCTTTAACATTATTGTATACTTTATAAGGAGGGAGTTTAGAATGGCTAAAAAATCTAAAGTTTCGATGCTGGGAATAATTAGCGGTATCTGCGTACTGGCGGGCCTTGTGCTACTTATTATGCCTATGTGTTTGAGTATTTTCCAACAAAATGTTAGTGGTTCAGACTTTGGTATAGACTTAGGCGGAACATTACTAGAGTATGGCATTTTTGCTGATTTCGGTATCATATACCAATCAACTGAATTGACAACTGCCGTTAGCGCAATGTTCGTGGCTGGACTTTGCCTTGCTGCTATTTACCTCATACTTTACTGCATTGATACTTTTACAAAAGTAAAATTTGATTGCTCAAAAATTAGAATGTTCATTGCATTTTTACTACTAGCACTATGCGTTGCTACCCTTGTTTGCGGACTTGTTTTTGTGGCAAATGCCGTGCCTGAATTTGCTAGCAGTGTTGCGCCATTGGTTACTAGCGTTGGCTTCTGGCTGGGTGTTGCCGGAATGCTGGTCGCATCAGTGTTTGGTTTCCTTGGCGCAAGGAAAAAGTAATTTACTTACTATAAGCATTAGCGTTTGAAAGTTTCTAATTTTCAAATTCTAGTGCTTTTTTATTTTGCCTATCAAAATACCACTAGGCTATTCATATATAAAATATAAATTAAGTATTAGTATTTTTTATTATGACATCAAAAGTTTCTAACCTTTTGGCACTAATGCTTTTTATTTTTATCTTTCAAAATATCACTAGGCTTTAAGTACTAGTATTTTTTAAGATGACCTCCAAAGTATTAGGCTTTTAGACGCTAGTGCTTTTTATTTTTATCTTGCGCACTTTTATAAAATATCTATATAAATATATCACCAGCCTAACACTATCAAAATATATTGCTAAACTATTCCTATATAATATATATAGTGGTGGACAAGGTAAATCTTTTTGATTAAAAACGAAAATAGATAATATGACTCTTTTGCAACTTTGCTTTAAACGGAATAAGGTGGAATGGTAGAGATAAATTTGCCAAAAAATTTTTGCTTTAATTCGTTTGACAAAATTGCGCTTTGCTGTTATACTCCCCTCGACAAAAGGAGGCCTATTATGAAAATAACTCTTATTGGAGCAACGGAAAGCAGGCTTGAGAACGCAGACGACAGGACCGACACGCCTTTTGAACTTTGCGCAAAGACAATGGCTACATGTGTGTCCTCGACGCCACTAAAACAGATGACCGAGGAAAGCCTGGAGACGACGCAAAAACGACTAGCGCGCACGCTAAAAGAGAGACACCACAGTGGTTATGACATGTACAACTTGATTTTTGAAATCGATGATGTTTCGAAAATTTTTTGCATGTTTTTAAACAACTTGCACACATATAGCACCGAGGAGACCAGCGGTAGGCACAAGGAACTCGTGCTTTCACCCAAAGAAAAGGCCGTTTTCGACCACTTTTATGACAAATTTTACAATCACGCGTGCCTTAAATACCCAAACAGGCCCGAGCGCGAGAAAAAGCAGATTGCCCTCGAAAATGCGCGCTATGTAACCAATGTCGATGCGAAGACCAATATCACCTACTCAACTTCGCTTCGCAATCTCAACTACATTTACGGCATGGCTGAACGTTTGCTTGAAAAAGAGGAGTCGAACATTTACGAAAGCCTTGCGCTACCCGACATGCAGGACTTTTGCGAACAAATTGCGGGGATGACCATAAACGGCGAGCCCGTGCTTGACCCTATTCTTATTCGCGACCCATACAATAGGTACTTTAACCTATTTGGCGATGGGAAAAAGAGGCCCGAGCACTTTGGCAAGACCTATGAAATTTACTATCAGGCATCAGCGACCGCAGTTGCGCAGTTGCAACGTCATCGCCCGATTTATATGGAACTCAGCATTCCTGAAAAAACTACATATTATGTGCCACCGATTGTAAAGGAATTGGACCTCGGTGAAGAGTGGATAGAGAAAATTGCGAGTCTTAAGAACGTTCCACAGGCGCGGATGCTCGATGTGTGCGAGACTGGGCAACTCGCAAGTTACATAATGAAGATGAAGGAGCGGTGCTGTGAGTTTGCTCAAGAAGAGACCAAGCTCGTTACCAAAGCGCAGGCTGACAAGATATTTGCAGGGTTAAAAAGTTACGACCCCGAGTTATCTGCAAAGCTGACTCGCGACTATGGTCAAGGGAAAAATAGGCGCGACTTCCCCGACTACAAGTGTGTGTGCTCACGCCCGTGCAAACCTTTTAAGCAAATCGAGCTTGAAAAACAATAATTTTTGAAAAATTTACGCAAAGAAGGCTTTTAATTGCCTTCTTTTGTTAATAATGTTATAATAAAAGAAAAAATCGAGGGCAAATTATGAAATGTTTTGTAACAGGTGGCACAGGCCATATCGGCAATGTGCTGATTAAGAAATTGGTAAAGCTTGGGCACAGTGTGCGCGCGTTGGTTTTGCCAAACGAGGACACAACGCCTATTAAAGACCTACCTATTACGCTAGTAACTGGCGATGTAACAGATCGTGAATTTTTGTTTAACACGATTGAGGAGGATGAAGTCGTCTTTCACTTGGCGGGCGTAATTGAGATTGCGCCTGGACGGGATGAGATTGTGCGCAAGGTGAATGTTGACGGCACTAAAAACATTGTCGATGTCTGTGTCGAGAAAAAATTAAGACTTGTCTACACGAGCTCAGTTCACACGATTACCCCCGTCGATGATGTAGTTCTTTACGAGCCGACTGCGTTTGACCTAGATAAACTCGTGGGCACCTATGCAAAGACCAAGGCGGAGGCAACCGAATATGTTTTTGATGCAGTAAAAAATCGAGGACTGGATGCCGTGGTGCTCTACCCTTCAGGAGTTATCGGTCCGTGCGACTATAAAGTATCCGAATTGGGGCAAGTGTTGCTTGACTATATTAACGGCAAAATTCCCTGCTACATTCAAGGCGGGTATAACTTTGTCGATGTGCGGGATGTGGCAGACGGCATTATTTCTGCCGCAGTAAATGGACGCGGTGGCGAAGGGTATAATTTAACTGGCACCGTTGTCTCAATAAAGCAGATGTTTGAGGCACTTAACATTTGCTTGCACAAAAACTACATGCCACCAAAACTGCCCTTATGGTTAGTTAGAATTTTTGCAAAAATTAGCACATTCCATGCTCGTAGACTTGGCAAAAAGCCAACGCTCAGTGACTACTCTCTATACACCCTAAATGTTAATTCAAATTTCAGCAATGAAAAAGCGAAACAAGAATTAAACCTTAATACTCGAAATTACAAAAAGAGTCTTTGTGATGCACTAAAATGGTTTGTCTATAACAAGCCTGAATTAGTCGCAAAAAAGATTGTAAAGAAATTTAAAGCACCCAAGACTGCCCCAGCAGAAGCTTAATTAAATTAAAAGAAAACAAACTTTCATTTACATTTATTATTGAATTTTTATACATTTTGTGAATAAAATATAAAATCACTTTTAGTACTATGCAAATATAAAACTATTGCATAGTACTATTATTTTTATATAAAATATTAATATTTTCTTTATTTGTTTATACATTTAGAAAATTTATTATAAAATGTAAATATCTGGAATTAAATTATAAATGAATAAATATTCATTAAAATAATTATGATATAATATAAAAAATATTTGACAATAATTTGAATATAGTATAAAATATATTAATACACTATAACTTAGGAGAATGTGAATATGATTAGAATTGTAGCAGACTCGTCTTGTGATATGTCCAAAGAAGAGGCTGAAAAATTAAACGTCGAAATTGCGCCGATTCCCATTTCTTTTGGGAATGACACCTATATGGATGGTATCGATATTGATGCTGACAAATTTTACAATATGCTAGTTAATTCAAAGGAGTTGCCCACCACTGCACAGGTTAACCCTTTGGAATACATCGAGCGTTTTGAAGAAGTTGCAAAGACTGGCGACAGCTTGCTTGTGATTACTATTTCCTCAAAACTTTCAGGCTCATACGGAAATGCTTGCATGTTTAGAAAAGAGGTTGACTACCCTGACATCGAGATAGTCGACTCGTTAAACACTATTAACATGATGAAAATTCTCGTTCGTGAAGCAGTCAAAAAGCGCGATGAGGGAAAAATGAACGTACACGAAATTGCGGAATACCTAAACAACTTTAAAAAGAGAATAAAGCTGGTTGCCGTAATCGACACTCTGGAATATTTGCACAAAGGTGGCAGACTTTCGGGGACTGCAAAAGTTGTGGGGACGTTGTTAAATATAAAGCCTTTGATTTCGGTTATCGACGGCGAAGTGCGTATGATTGGCAAAAAGCCTGGTGTAAATAAGGCCTTGGAGCAACTCATGGTTGAGTTTGATAAGTTCGACCGCGACCCAGCCTACCCTCTTATTTTTGGTTACTCCATGGGGCAGGATACTATGAATGCCTTTATTAACAAGTTAAAAGCAAATCACGACCTTGGTGACTACGAGATTAGCGGGATCGGCCCTGTTGTCGGCGTACACATCGGCCCTGGGGCTTGCGCTGTTACCTGCGTTGTGAAAGAAGGCACTGAGTAATCTTTATTGATACAGCCTTTTTTGAAAAATATAATATAGAAAAGAGCATCCAATTTGATGCCCTTTTTATTTTTGTACTATCTTATAAATCTATTAAATATTAGTTTTTATCGAAAAATATTTAGCCTAAAAGATAATTTATTATTATTTATAAAATTATCATATATTATGCTACTGAATTTAAATACTATTTATAGTAGTTTATTTATCAAAGCGTTTTAAATAATTTATAATATATTCATTTATGTAGATACCGAAGGGTACAAACATTTGATACCCAGCACTCGAATTTGCTTCACAAAAAATTAAGTCTTTATTTTTGATTAAAAAATCAACGCTGCCGACTTCAAGGTGAAGCAGTTTTGCAATCTTTTTAGCGATATGCTTTTGCTTTAAAGTTGGCTTAAAAAGTTCGCAGTGCCCACCTTGGGCAATGTTGGAGCGAAAGTCATTCATCTCATTTATTCGCTCTCCCACTCCGCGCAACTTGTTCCCGACATAGTAAAAGCGGACATCGCGACCAAAAGATTCAGGTATATACTCTTGGCACAAGATGCGCCTTGTTAGTTCCTTTTTTGAGTTTTTAAACTGCTCTTTGTTCTCAATTAAAAATACACCCTTTCCTTGCATACCAAAGTTATCCTTCATAACAAAGGGGGTGCCCACGCGCTCGACAATGTCCTCATACTTTTGGTTAGTCAACTCTAGAAATTTGGGCTGTGGTATTCCGTGATTTTCTAGCACTTTATGTGTGGCAATTTTGTCTCGGACAATCTCGATAACCTCGGGCTTGTTAACCACCTTCACACCTTTACTCTGTAACCAAAAACCCAAATCGTGTTTTGGGCAACGAAAAAGACAGACTTTTGGAAGTTCGAGTTCAATCGACTTACCACCATACAGCCAAACACCTCTTTCTTCATCAAACGAAAAATCAGGGGTATATCTTATCTGCGCGACAACATTAAACGATTTTGCAGTATCGAGTAGAAACTCTGGTTTTGCCTGCTCCTTAGTCGCACCATAAGTATCAAATATAAACCATATCATTTTACTCCTCCTAATGTTATCTATTGTATAAATAAATAGAAAACTTGTCAAACAAAAAGAGCATAATTAAACCTTAATATAACTATATCACACATTAACTCAAATACTAAAAAAACACCACAAAAACAAAATTTGGGGGTGTTTTTTTATTTAAATTTAGTATTTCGCTTAAGTGTTAAAAATTAAAAAATATTTTATTTGCGCTTTAATTTTGCTTGTATTTTTAAATTTTTAATAAAAAATTAGCATTTTTACACGAAATTTAGAGTACTATGCATTAGTTTTTATATAAAAACAATACTATGCAAAGTACTATTCGTCTTTAATATATGTGGAGCAACAAGCCTTACCAAGTCCCTCATCGATGACGGTAATTCCATTTGCAGAACAGCATTTTTCTTTATTAAACAAGCACTCACACTTATCGCAAGATAGTTTTACATCGCGGATGTGTCGGGAGTTTTTATAGTTTTCGGCATCCGCCTCAAACATCTTTCTGCTAAAATCTTCGGCTGGTTTTGTACTATCTGCATCAAAGGAATCACATTCTGTATGCGAGCCGATATTTACTTCCCTAGCCTTACAGGTATACCCGTGATTAAATTTGCAACTTGTTTTTCTACATTTAATGTCCATTTTTAACTCTCCTAAATTTTATTACATTATTATTGACCAAAAACTTTTTATTATGCGCAAATTGACAAAAAGTCGCTTGTGTGGTAACATAACATTAAACAAGGAGGATCAATATGTATTTTCATACTGCGATTAGTAAACTTACACTTTATGCATACAAAAATCCAGATAAAGAGGCTGAGTGCTTGGAACTTATAGACTTACTATCAAAATATTCAATTGATTATATTGACAAGCAACAATATTATGCTAAAACTTTAGAAGATAACTTAAAAAATATTTCTGGGAATATTTTTATCAATAATTCAAAAATGTTTAATACTATGTTTAAATTAGATTTTGAAAATTTAAGCACAAATATAACTCCGCAGGCACTTGATTACATTGCTGATATTATTAGTTTAGACAACAAAAATAAAGAATTGGTAGCTGATTTTAAACGAATTTTTGAACTTGGAATTGAGGAAAAGCTAGGTTACGATCTTAGCAAGTATTTAGCCATTATTAAGACTGAGAAGATGTTAGAGCGCACAAGCAGGCTTTCGAAAATTGCCGATGAAGAACTGAATATTTTCCCTTTTATACGAGTTGCGCAAAGTTTAGTTAAAGAAGCGTTGACCTTAAAAGAAATTAGTGATGCTAAGCAAGTTGAAATAGCCTTGCCCGATTTTAAAAAATCGATTAAGTGCTTTACTAATTTTAAAAAAGTTAATGATGAGTTAAAATATTTTGATGAGTCAAAATTAACAGCGTTAGACAAAGCTGTAACTTTTGGAGAGCAAACCGCAAAGGATCGGCAGTTGTATGTTGATATGGAATTATACAATTACGACCCTTTGGGCTCGATGCTTTTTCGTGATTAGTTAAAATTTGAGGCGTTAAGTTTACTACGCGATTTTGTGTAATAGCGATTTGTTTATGCATTGACAGCGCGTCTAATATGTGGTATAATGCAAATGAAATTTTAAATTAGCGACACAAATTAATATTACGACAAATTGACAAAGCGTTTTTAAAGCGACAAAGGAGAAACAATGTACATAAACAGCCTTATTTATCTGCTGGCAAAAGAAGCCCTAACCCAGCCTGTTACCAAAACAGATACAAATTACAAAATTATCGATACGCTTTCAAAGTATCAGCAACCCATTCACAACTACAAAGCAGATTCGCATGGCCAACAGAAAATGTGCGCTACTGTCGAGGAGGTACTTGCTAATCTCCTGAATGCGACGAAGAAAGATATCGAAGTGCTGTCGTACAAGAAGCCTGAATTTTCTAGTTTTAGGAATTTTCCCATTGTTAGTAGGCTTCAACAATATGTGCTAGATTTGAATTTATTACGCAGGTCGGCAGATTTGTGGATTAATTACGATATGGAAAATGCGAGCGATTATCTCGAGGACATTGACGCCACTATTCACAACGGGCTAGCCGAAATTAAGCACTCGTATAACGTAATTGAGCAAGCGGTGAAGGATGATATTCTACCGAGGCTGGATACGTACAACACCACAAAAAATGGTTTACTGAAAACTGAAATAAACGAGTTGGCACAATTTGCGGATGCTGTTAGCAAGAAACTGAACCGTGCGGAACCTTCCTTTCGCTACGAAGTTATCGACTCACAAGTGTTGGGAAATTTAAAAAGTGCGTTGCTTGTGGCATATAATAAGACAAAGGAAGAAGATTTTTATGACTTGTCCCCTGCCGAAATTGAGCAAATGCGTTAATTAAAATTAAAATAACTTTTGCACTTTATAAAATTTAGTTTACAAAATTCTAATAAATTAATATAATTATACTGCATTTAAAAGGAGAAATTCTATGCAAGTAATTCTAAATGAAGATATTAAGGGCACTGGCAAGAAGGGCGACATCGTAAATGTCAGTGATGGATACGCTAGAAATTTTTTATTTAAAAAGGGACTGGCAAAGCCTGCGACCAGCACAAATCTAAACGAAAACAAGCAAGCAAAAGAGGCAAAAGCCTATCACAAGCAAGTCGAACGCGACAACTACTCCATTGAAGCTAAAAATTTAAACGGAATGAATGTTGAAATCGCCGTTAAAATTGGCGAAAATGGCAAACTTTTTGGCGCAGTAACTAACAAAGAAGTGGCAGAGAAACTTGAAACTTTAGGAATCAAGGTTGAAAAAAAGATGATCACCTTGCCTGCTATCAAACTTGTGGGCAAATACAATGCAAAGGCGCGTTTTGCCGAAGGCATTGAAGCAAAATTTTATGTAACCGTAAAAGGTATGTAAAACTAGACAAGAAATAGGTTTTTAAAAGGAGTTTTATTATGAAAACAACAGAATCTGAAAAAACTCTTAGTGTGAATGCAAAAATAAAAATTAATAATTCGATAAAAGGAATTGTTTTGGAGCACAAGCACAAAAAAATGAGCGAAAAGGCTCAAAAAAGCACTCCATTGCACAAAAATGAGGAGCAAATGAGTAGATAATTCCCCTTTTCCGCTAATTAATTTAGTTAGATAAAAAATTTTGTGTTAAAAATGCGATTGACATAAAATAAAAAAAGATAAAAGCACCCTAGAAGCCACTTTTGGGGTGCTTTTTACTGAAATCATATTGAATTTTTGTACAAATTTTGGGTATGCACTAGAAGATTGATTCCTCTTATTTATTGGAAAGTAATAAAATAGTTATGCCTGAGTTTGAGTGAAAAAGTTCGGGGTCGCCAATGACTTCGGGGCAAAGTTGCTTAATTTTTTCGGCGATGTCGCTTGCGAGCCACTGTTCGCCCTTTACATAGTCTTGAATCATGCCTCGATGCTTTGCGCGAATCAGCCACACTTTTAGTGCGCGTTTTATCTCGCCACCTACTCCGTGCGAGCCGTAACCGTGAATTATTTTCATGGCGACAATACCCTCGCGCTTGGCAATCTCAATTTCGATTTCGAGAAGCGCGAGAGCTAATTCGACGGTCGGGTTATTTTCCTTGATATTAATCGTTTTGTACTTCATGACTTAATTATAACACGCTTTTTTAAGTTTTGCAAATTAATACTAATAAATTTGAGTTGATAGCGGTCCTTAAAATGAATACTGAATAAAAAACAAAAAACACAAAGGAGATTCCCTTTGTGTTTTCAAATTGCAAAAAGCGTGTTTAAATTATTGAAGTTCAACTTCTGCGCCAGCTTCCTTAAGCTTAGCCTCGATTTCCTTAGCTTCGTCAGGACTAGCGTTTTCTTTAACTGCCTTTGGAGCAGACTCAACAAGAGCCTTTGCATCAGTAAGGCCAAGACCAGTGATCTCCTTTACAATTTTGATAATGCCTACTTTACTTGCGCTAGCGTCAACAGCCTTAAGAATTACGTTGTAAGTAGCCTTCTCCTCAGCTGCAGCAGCAGCGGGAGCAGCACCAGCAGCAACTGGAGCAGCAGCAACTGCTACAGGAGCAGCAGCGCTAACACCAAACTCTTCCTCAAGCAATTTAACCAAGTCGCTAACTTCAACAACGGTCAATGCTTTGATTTCTTCCAAAATGTCGTTAATTTTTGCCATAATGTTTAATCTCCTTAATTTGTTTTAATTAATTTTTTGTTGCAATCCCATTTAAGCAACGCACCAATCCCTGAACGGTGCCGTTCAATGCGTAGCAAAGGTTCCTTGCTGGACCTTGGAGCACACCCATAAGTTGAGCAATAAGAACGTCTTTACTAGGAAGATTAGCAAGGGCCTTTAGAGCAGCGTCGTCAATGTAGTTTTGCTCGAGCAAGCCGAATTTCATAGAAATGCCTGCCTTCTCGGACATCTTGTCAATAACGCTAGCCGCATCGGTTTCGCCATTGTAGCTGAATGCGATTGCGAGTGTGCCTTCGAGTTTACCATCAAGACAAGTGATGCCTAGGTCAGCGAGCGCAAGTTTTACCAAACGGTTTTTGTAAACGTGGTATTCACAGCCAGCCTCGCGCATTTTGTTACGCAACTCGGTGTCGTTTGCCACGTTAATGCCCTTGTAGTCAACGAAAACTACGCACTTTGCCTTAGAAATCTTGTCTTTAATGTCTTCAACAATTTTCTTCTTGTTCTCAAAATTTGCTGACATTAACTCTGTAACCCTCCCTTGTCTAGTATTCTAATAAAACAAAAATCTCTGCGCCAAATGAAGCACAGAGATAGGGATACCTATTAGTTGTTACTTCACCTCGGCAAGCAACTTTAAGCGGACAGGTCCGCACTTGCGGTCTTTGGCAAAAGAAATCTTTATTAAATTAGTGATTATATAATAGCACAATTTTATTAATTTTGCAATACTTTTATGCAACTTTTTTAAAAAAGTTTAACGATTTTTCTATATTATGGGGTTAGCCGCGGAGTTCTTCGAAGACTACACTGCCGTCGAGCCAGGACATGATGTAGCCTGCGAGTTTTTTGTGCGTTACGGACTCAAAAGACTCGATTAAATCGGCGGGCGTAACGGTTTTAAACATATTATTCTCGTAAAAATCGCGAAGAGCTGACAGCATTCTATTCTCGCCTATTATCTCTGAAATACTATCGAACATCAAGACACCTTTTACATAAGTGAGATACACGTACTCGGTTTCGGTGTTGAATTTATGAATATTTCGGTTCATGCTGGTGTCGAGGTCGTCGTAGACATCGCGGTATACATCGCAAAACAGCAGGTATGAACTGAGAGCTGAGTTGAAAACCTCGCTACTGGTGCGCCCGTAACTTGGGTTTTCGTCGTAGAAAAGTGCAGTGGAGTAATCAGCAAGGCCTTCGTCAATCCACGCGTACTCGCACTCGTTGTTCCCTACCACTCCGTACCACCACTGGTGCGCGATTTCGTGGATGATGACATTGTTGTACTCACTATCAAGGTCGACCTCGTCGCTGATATAGACAAGGTTTGGGTACTCCATTCCGCCTTGCAAAAAGTTTGCCTTTGCGACATTTAGTATAGTATATGGATAGGCACCAAACATCTCGTTAAAAGTGGACACAGCGAGCCTTGCAGTCTCCAAGTGTGCCTCGGGGTTTTCGTCGTCGTAGTAAAAGTAATTGATTGTGGTGTCGCCAACTGTTGTGGTAAGGGTCTCAAACTTGTCGCTTAACACCATGGCAAAGTCGCGAACGGCGCGCGCTGTGGCGGTTGTGGTGGTGCTAGTTGCGTCGGTGGTACTCTCTAAAACGGTGCCAGTGGTGGCGATTTTTAGAGTGTTTGGATAAGTAATGCTGACTGTGTAATTCGCGACTTCGCTGTAAAAGGGGTCGCCGTTTGGCGAATAGCCGTCGGTCATAAACTCGCCGTCTTCAAAAACGCACGCAATCGGGTACCAGTTGCCGAGGTTTAGGGTGTTCTCGCCGTAGCCGAAGCGGTGGTTGCAGTTGGGAATTAGTAGGCTAAATTTTATCTCGATGTCTACATAACTATTCGGGCGGAGGGTCGATTCGAGCGGAATTGAGAGAATATTTTCATCCTCGCCAGATATGGCAAAGTCGATGTCTTTATTTTGAATGGTAACCTTATTTATCTCGATATTCCCCTCTGAAAAGCCGTTTGGGTAGGCGCGCGAACTTTGGGTTTCGCTGACTGCGCGGTAAGTGGTGGCTTCCTCTCTAAACGCGTTAGGATAAAGGTGGAATTTGAGTTCGGTAAGTTCGTTTTTACTGGTGTTGATATAGCGCACGGTCTCGGTGGCGTCGAGGGTTTTGTCCTCATAATTGAGGGTAGCGGTAATATTGTAATTCGAGGCTAGTTTGCTGGCACTCTCGAGGGCGTTTACCTCGCCACAACCTGCAAATAAAAACAAAACAAGGCAAAGGCTAAGCATTACTGAACCAATTTTTCTAAACATACACACTCCTGTAGGTTTTTTTGGTAATGTATGCACTTAATTAGGGGAATTATGACCGCCTCCACGCATTTCAGGGCTAATATGGTATTTTTATCAGTGGCCAATCTTTAAAAGTAGGTTGATAATTTAGGACATCACACTTGCCTTTTTTAAAAAACTTTGCTACAATAGTGTAAAGAGGTTTAATATGGCATTTTGTAAATTTTCAACTGAATATGTGGCGAAATCGTACACGGTGATTGACAACCTTTTTTTCAGCAGGTACTTACCTAATACCCCGCCGAAGCACGCGACAATCTACCTCTACGGTCTATATGTCTGCGCGCAGAATGACAACATGTCGCTCGATCGGTTTGCGGAAAGCATGGGGTACTCGCCCGAGGAGATTATCGAGAGTTTTGAGTACTGGCAGGAGCAAGGCGTTGTGCGAATCGTAAACACGGAGCCGTTCGAGGTCCAGTACTTGCCTATTAGAAATATCGGCAGTAGCAACCGAAAATACAGCAAGGATAAGTTTACAAACTTCAACATTGAGGCGCAAAACATACTTAGTGGTCGAATGATTACGCCTAATGAGTATGAGGAGTACTACACGCTAATGGAGGGCTACACTCTCCCCGACGGGCGCAAAATTAGTAGCGAGGCGTTGCTGATGATTATGCGGTACTGTGCGCAAAACAAGGGCAACAATGTGGGGTATCGATACATCTTGACCGTGGCGCGGGACTGGGCGGCTGCGGGGTGTGTAACTTTGGAGCAGGTCGAAAAACGGCTCGAGGAGTACAGCAAGTCTGGTACTGCTGTGGCAAGCATTCTAAAAGCACTGGGGTCGAGCAAGAAAACGAGCCTAGATGAGCACCAATACTACATAAAGTGGCAGGAGTTGGGGTTCCAGGATGACTGCATTTTATCCGTTGCTAAGGCACTAAAAAAGAGTGGCAAGGCAAACTTTGAAAAACTGGACCGAAAGTTGCAAAAATACGCGGAATTGAGGCTGTTTTCCGTAAAAGAGATTGAGGACTACGAGAAAAACCTCGATAAAATTTACACCTTGGCGCGCGATATTAATCGCACTTTGGGGCTATATTATGAGGATGTGTCCAATCAAATCGAGACGTATGTAAATCCGTGGTTGAGCCTTGGGTACGAGGGTGCGACATTACTACATATTGCGCAGGACTGCTACCTAAAAGGAAAGCGGACCCTAAGTGCTCTAAATGATGAGATTTCTGCCCTATTTAATCGTGGTATTGTGTCTGCAAAGTCGTACGAGCAGTTTACCAAGAACCAAGAAAGTGTAAAGGCGGACATCGAAAAAATGCTTAAATCTTTGGGAATTGTGCGAAATGTAACCAGTTTCGACATGGAGTTTTGGAACAGGTGGACTATTTCCTGGGCATTTAACACCGAGATAATCGACTACGCGGTAGCACTCACTAAGGCACGAGGTGGAAATCTGTCATATGTCAACACGATTTTGGCGGACTGGCACTCGCAAAACATCTACACCTTAGAGCAAGCGAAGCTAGCTAGCGACAACTACAAGGTTACTAAATCTAAAAACACGACCAAAATCAACTCGCGAACCTATACAAAAGAAGAAGACGAATCAGTATTTGACAAATTTAACACAATGGATATTTAATTATGAACAAAAAACAAATCATTCAAGACGAATTGAATAAACTAAATAACAGCAAGGCAAGTGCTGAGATTGAAGCAAACACTCGCCTACTGCGTGCGCGGGAAATACCCGAATTTTGCAAAGTGGACAATGATTACCGCAAACTTTTACTCGAGCTTGCAAAACTTCCCCCTGAGGACAAGAAAAATGCGAGGTTAGAAAAAGAACTTGCTACCTTAAAAAAGCGCAGGCTCGAGATGTTAAAAAAGCACGGCATTTCGGCTAGCGCGCTGGAGCCCAAGTATAGTTGCAAAAAATGTGGCGACACGGGTTATGTAGACAATGCGATGTGCGAGTGTCTCAAAACCAAGGTGCAAAAGGCCTTAATCAAGCAATCGGGGCTAAACAATAAACTAAACTTTGACTTTTCAAAAAGTGATGAAAAAATTTTGGCGGAAAACCCGCTACTTAACAAAGCGTACCGCTTTGCACGCAAGTACTGCGATAACTTCCCTAACAACAAAGAGCCAAACTTAGTCTTTTACGGCGAGGTCGGCACGGGCAAGACCTTTTTGCTCGAGTGCATTGCAAACGAGTTAATTAGTAAACTATTCTATGTTGTGTTTACGACCGCCTACGACATTAGCAAGACCATGATAAAGGCCTTTAACTCGCCTTTTGCAGAGCGCGACACGATTCTCTCCCCACTGTTTGAGAGCGACCTACTGATAATCGACGACCTCGGCACCGAGCCCTTGTACCACGAGTCGACACTGTCTAACCTTTTTACCCTAATAAACGAGCGTCAACGCAACAATCTGGCACTAATTGTGAGCACAAATCTCACGCCCCAGCAAATTGACGAACGCTATGGGAATCGCATCAAATC
This sequence comes from uncultured Clostridia bacterium, assembly GCA_944381215.1. Lineage (GTDB taxonomy): Bacteria > Bacillota > Clostridia > Christensenellales > UBA1242 > UBA7867. Next base: position 47,983 of record CALWKF010000001.1, on the reverse strand, counting down.
TCGCCTATTTAACCAGCGAATCACTGTAACGATTCCCTTTAAGAGTCGCGATTTGAGATTGAAGTAAAAATATAGTTTTAAATTTAAAGTATCAAATGAGAAAAGGCATATTCGGATGAATATGTCTTTTTATTTTATAAAATTGTGATATTAATTTTTAATAACTATTTAATCAAAAAATTTTTGAAAGCAATAAAGTACTTTGATAGATTAAGCTTTGATGTCGAGGACTTTTAGCTGAATTTCGCCCATGTTTACAGACTTGTAGGTAACAATGTCGCCTTTTTTAGCACCGATTAGTGCTTTACCTGCGGGGCTCTCGTTACTAAGTAGGCCATTTAGCGGGTCGGACTCGGTACTACCTACGATTTTATAGGTCATGTCCTCGTCAAATTTCATGTCGTGAATTTTCACGGTACAACCGAGACTGACGGTACTGGTGTCGATATCGTTCTCATCAATTACGCGTACGTGGCGGAGTTTTTCCTCGATTTCGAGAATTTCAGACTCGATGTTTGCCTGCTCTTCGCGTGCAGCCTGGTACTCGCCGTTCTCACTCAAGTCGCCATAACTACGCGCAATACCAATTTTTTCAACGCACTCGGGACGCTTAACTTTAATTAAAAACTCTAATCTATCTTTAAGTTGCTTTAAGCCCTCTTTCGTAACAACTGTTTCTTTTTCCATTTTTTCTGCTCCTAAATTTATGTTAAATATGGCGATTATTATACAATAAAATCGCTAAAAAGTCAAGTAAATATGCCATTACTTGCTTTTATTTTTTATTCTTTTTTGGCCACTTCGGTGCATAAGTTTGTAAACAATACCTGACTTGACCTTGACCACGCCAAATGGGCAAAGTTCCTGACAGCAGAAGCACCGAATACACTTGTCATAGTCAATTTCGGCCTTTTTTACGTCACTTCCGCGTGTTTCTACCATTGAAATCGCTTTTACAGGGCAGTGTTCGAAGCACTTTTTACAGCCCTTGCACTTTTTCTTGTTGATTGTAGGGCGTTGGGTCATCATTTTATTAACTGGCCCCTGTAACCACTGTGGTAGGTTTGCAAAAGGCTTGAAGTTATTAGGTGTTATATACTCGTAGTCTGGCACGACAAAATTTTCCACACTGTCCCCTACCACCTCTAATTTCAAGTCCTTATCCAAGTACCCGCGCTCGACACCTTTGCTAATAAAGGGCATGGTAATTGGGTCGATATTCATAAGTTTTAATGCAACTGCATCGACACTCGCGGGGTTGACACTAGCGAGCACTGCGCCCACTTTTCTGGGCGTGCCATTTGTGGGACCTTCGCCCTCCATACACATCACGGCATCGGTTACATTCAAGGTAAGCTTTTTGCCAAAATAGTCGAGTATATCGTATATAAAGTCGCCAAAGACGTCGAGAGTGCGGAACTGGCCGTGCATTTCGACCTTACTAAGTCCTGGAATTGCGCCGAACATGTTTTTAACGGCGTTAGTATAGCCTGTAAACGAGTGGGTTTTGAGTTTGCTAATATTAATTATTACATCAGCACTCTGAAGGCAGTCGCAAATTAAAAAGTGCTTGCCTACGCGTGCATTCGGCATATCAACAGCGAAAGAGTCGAAGTTGTGGTTTAAAGTAAAGCCGTACTTTTCGGCAATCTCGGTAAAGCCACTCGTTTTATAAATTGCGCCCATGTAGGCCTCATTAAAGGGCCCGCCTGCGCTGTCAGCAAGCATTACTTGGCTTGCGCCAGCGGAGAGCGCGAGTTTACCTACTGCCGCAACGACACTTGGATGCGTGGTGGCGCATTTCTCGGGCTCGCATTTCATGACCATGTTAGCCTTCAAAACGACCGTTTGCCCAGGTTTTACGAAGCACTCCATTCCACCCAGAGCATCGATTGCCTGCTTTACAGCACTTTCTACCGTGCTTTCATCATAGTTATCACACTTAAACAGAGAAACCTTGTCCATAACCGCTCCTAAAGTATATAAGTTAAGTTTACTACATTTTTTCATTTTTTCAAAACAAATTCGCAAAAGTTTTTTTAAATTTGAGGCGCACTCATATAAGTTGGGCATTTTAAAAAATACTTAAATAAAAATTATATCAATTTGTTTGTAAAATTATAAATTTTGTGGTAACATAGTTTTTTGTAAATAAGGAGAAACATTATGCAGTTATGGACGAAAATCATTTTGGGCGAAAAGATTTTAAAGGACAATATTTTTAAGCCCACTGTGTTCGACTACAAGGCCTTGCGCGACTATCTTGAGACTATATGCAACGAACTTGACGAGCCGACCCCTGTGGTGCTAAACAAGCACATTAGGCACTTAAACGAGTTTAACAACACGCACTTTCGCCCAGAGGACTTTGTCGAGCATGTCAATTTTGACAAAATGGTAGTTGAAATTTTTGACGAAGATTTACATAAAGATAAAAATAAAAAGTAATCAAAATTGCTTGCCAAACTATAATTTGGGTGCTACAATTTTTTAGAAGTTTACAAAGGAAAGGTATATGCTATGCTAAGTAGTGAAAACATTAATTATTTCGTTCATTTTACCAAAAGTCATGTTCACGAACTTTTTAATGGAAATATGGAGGCGTGCAACCGTTATATTGAGGAAAATCTCGGGCGAATTGTTTCCATGATGGACAAATACTCGAGCGAAAACAACCCTTGGTGGCTCGAGGAAAACGAAAACATGGCGTACCATCAGTTAAAGGAAATCGACTCGATGCTGGTAGATTATACGCGATTTATTGACCAACTTTCAAGGCTGGTAAACCGCCCTGTTACTTCCCTAGACATAAATAAAAACTACCCTTATCTCGTTGCCGAGGCGAACGAAGCGTATACTAACTTTATGCGTGAAAAAATACTGAGTAGGTACACCCCAAAACAGCAAGAGCGACAATCTGAGATGCAAATGCTCTAAGGAGGCCATATGATTGAGTGCAAAACCACCGTGGATGAACGTGTGCAAGGCGATATTTTGCGAGTGCAGAAGATACTTTGTGTTGTAATGCTAGTTGTTGGAATCGTGGGAATTGTCGCATATATCGTACTGCAAACGATTTTTGATAATAGTTTGTTAAACATTCTGCTACTATTCGCGGTGTTCTTTGGCTTTGGTCTAGTCTTTACAATTAGCACAACGAATACAATTAAGAAGGCAGGTGAAAACCCGTTTACGAACACGTATTCCTTTGATGTGGATACCCTAAGTATTGAGTGTAAGCGCGGTGAAGAGATAGTGGCGACCATTACCACTAAATATAGTGAGTTCTACAAAGTAAAGGAGACGGACCGCTACCTACTTCTCTACCCTAGCAAGCTTGCGGTCTACCCCGTGTTAAAAAGCAATCTAAGTGAAAACGACCTTATAGAAATTCGCAGACTATTAAAAATCACAGAACTTAATAAAACATAAAAACTAACCCCTTAGGGGTTAGTTTAATATTTATAAGAGTTTTTAAAAATTAGTCGTCTTCGTCATCATCATCGTCGTCGTCTTCGTCGTCATAGTCATCATCATAATCATCATCGTCCTCGTCGTCTTCGTCATCATCGTCGTCATCGTCAAAATCGTCGTCGAAGTCGTCATCAAAATCGTCGTCGAAGTCGTCCACATCGTCAGACTCATCGTCTTCCTCTTCGTCCATATCGTCAAAGCCTAGGTCATCATCTAATGGAGGAATAGAGAGGTCGAGGTCATCAAGCCCGCCTAAGTCGTCGTCTGTGTCGTCTACATCGATAGTGTTCACCATGTCGCCTAGATCATCCTCTGGGTCGAGTGGCAGACTGGTGCCGTCGTCCTCGTCATCGTAATCTTCATCAAAGTCCTCATCATCGAGATCAGCATCCATTTCGCGCTCGCGTCTACAAGAGGCACAGCAGTCCTCATCATCGGTAATGTAGTTGGTCTTGCAAATTGGGCAAATCTCAAGCGCAGAGAGGTCGGCCTCGATATCATCATCTTTATTAAATGCTGCCTCGACTTCCTTCTTGCAAACGCTACAGAGTTTATCTGCCTTATTAATAAAGTTTAACTCGCATCTTGGGCAACGTATAAATTCAATTTTCTTTTCCACAATTACTCTCCTAACTGAAATTTGCTTTTATTATATATAGTAATTATAAAAAAGTAAACTAAAAATATGCATTTTTTTAAAATTTTTTGCTTTAACAGCCTTCAATTATCATTTTATCGGCTACAAGTGCTATAAATTCGCCGTTTGTGGGCTTTTCGTTAGTCCCATAAACTTGGAGCCCGAACACGTTATTTATGTTTTCAATCTTACCTCTGTTCCACGCAACTTCGATTGCGTGTCTAATGGCGCGCTCGACTTTACTAGGGCTGGTATCAAACTTTTCGGCAATACTTGGGTACAACTTTTTTGTGATGCTATTCACAATTTCGGGGCTGTCCACGGCCATTTTGATTGCTTCGCGCAGGAACTGGTAGCCCTTTATATGAGCAGGAATGCCGACAGTGATAAAAATGTTACTAATGCGCTCGTCGAGGTTGCGGTTGCGAGTGGGTGCCTTTTTAGAGTAACTCTCGACCACTCTGTCCACCCTTTCTTGTGTCATGTTCTCGCCACGCGGAGTAGACACTGACTCGCGAATTTTTTCATCCATGAGTTTTAGGTCGTAGGGTTTTACTACGTAGTCGCTAGCTCCTAGTTGCATAGCCTTGTGAACAAAGGCATCACCTACAAGAGCAGTCTCAATTATGACCTTTGGAGGATTTGGGGCCGACATGATATCACCTAATACAGTCAAACCGTCTCGGTTTGGTAGCACTAAATCAAGCAAAACCACCTGCGCGCCACTATTTAGCACATTTTCGCCAGCGATTGCGCCGTCGCCACTCTCAAAAACTATTTCGTAGTTTTCGTTATTTTTATAGTACTCTTCAATATTCTTTTTCATTTGCTGACTATCATCGATAATAGCAATTTTAAGTTTTTCCATTTTCTTACTCCTTCAAAAATTCATACTAAAAGTATAGACCTAAACCGAATCTAAATCAATTTTTTACATTAGCAAAGACTCGCATATTTTGTCGTAATATATAAACAAATTGAAAAAAATGTCTAAATAGAAATTTCGGCGCAATTTTAAGAGATTTTAGAGTAGCAATGCATAAATTTTGTAATAATATCACACTTTATTTGTAAAGGAGTAGGTATGTTTAATTTAATTGCGTATTTAATCGTAATTTTTGGCGGAATAAACTGGTTTTGCATAGGTTTATTCCAGTTTGACATCATTGCGGGAATTTTCGGCAGTCAAGCGCACTTTGTGAGTCGATTCCTGTACTGTATAATAGGTATCTGCGCAGTTTACTCGGTAATTGCCCTACCCATTAAAAAAGGACAAATTTACGAGCCGAAAAAGAGCAAAAAAGGAGCCCTTTCCGCCCCCGCGGTCAACGATAGCAAAGACAAAAGTGAAAACAACGACAACAAAGATGAGAGTGGAAACGAGGATAAAAAGGCCGAGGCCGAGTCGGTAACCATTACGGTAAAGCCCAAAAACAAGTCAAGCAAGCAAATAAAAGCAATAAAAAAGACTTAGGTTAAAAACTTAAGTCTTTTTATATTAAATATTGAGGTCAAAATCATCGAGTTCGATATCATCCACAACTTGCGGAGCAGACTCTTCGGTAGCACCCTCGTTAATCTCGCCCATTTCGGTAACTTCCTCAGTCTTTGCATTAGGATATAATCTCTCGTTCTCGCTGGCGATTTCTTCCTTTACCTCTTCATAAACGGTAGGTTCAATAGTGTTGTACCTCTTTAAACCTGTACCAGCGGGAATAAGTTTACCAATGATGACGTTCTCCTTGAGGCCTACTAGGTGGTCAACCTTACCCTTAATAGCGGCATCGGTTAGCACCCTACTAGACTCCTGGAAGGATGCAGCAGAGAGGAAACTGTTGGTCGACAAGCTAGCCTTGGTTAGACCTTGTAAAATACGCTTTGCACTAGCGGGCATTTTACCAGCCATAATCGCCTTTAAGTTAATCTCCTCAAGGTCGTTTAGGTCGATAATGTCGCCTGGAATTAGGTCGGTGTCCCCGCTCGACTCAACGCGTACGTTGCGGAGCATTTGCCTAATGATAATCTCGATGTGCTTTGCATCAAGGTCTACACTTTGAGATTTGTAGACAGACAATACTTCTTTAAGTAGGTACTCCTCGACGTCTTTAAGCCCACGAGTACGCAAGATATCTAATGGATACAGACTACCATAAGTTAGCGGTGTACCACTCTCGATAACCTGCCCTTCGGTAACGGTAATTATGCTCTTTGCAGGGAGCAAGTACTCGACATCACCGTTAGGGGTGTGTACGACTACGCACTTACGGTTGTTAACCTCGTGGATGTGTACTTTTCCTGCGACTTCGCTGACGATTGCGGCGTTATTTGGCTTGCGCGCCTCGAATAGTTCCTCGACACGCGGTAGACCTTGGGTCATGTCGGCAACGGATGCGACACCACCAGAGTGGAAAGTTCTCATCGTCAACTGAGTACCAGGCTCACCGATTGATTGAGCGGCAATAATACCTACTGCCTCGCCGACTTCAACTAACCCTTTCGACACCATATCACGACCGTAACACTTTGCACATACGCCGTGCTTACACTTACATGTGAGCAAGGTACGAATGTTTACGGCCTTGATACCAGCAGCAACGATTGCCTTTGCCTTGTCAGGAGTAATAAGCTCGTTCGACTTCACAATCACTTCGCCAGTGTTTGGGTCAATTACATCCTCAACGGACACTCTACCCTTGATTCGGCCCTCAAGCGTTTCAATAACGTGGTCGCCACTAACCAAATCGGTTACAGTTAGACCCTTTATTGTCTCGCCAGCCTCGGCAAAACAGTCGTCTTGGGTAACGACAACGCCGTGCGCGATATCTACGAGCCTACGGCTAAGATATCCTGCATCTGCAGTACGCAATGCCGTGTCGGCAAGACCTTTACGACCACCACGGGCCGAGATAAAGTAGTCAATAGGGCTAAGGCCTTCGCGGAAACACGAGGTAATCGGGATATCTACCTTAGTACCAGACGTGTTGGTCATGATACCACGGATACCACTTAACTGGTTAACCTGGTCATCACTACCACGAGCCTTTGACGACACAATCATTTTTAAACAGTTGAATGTGCCGAGGTTCGATACCACGCTTTGCTTTACTTCGGCGGTGGCCTCGTTCCACAGCTCGATGTTCTTGTTTACCTTTTCATCGCGGGTGATTAGACCACGGATGTATAATTTTTCGTTCTGTTGCGCCATCTCTTTGTGCTTTGCAATGATGTCCTTTTTGTTTTCAGGAATCAACATGTCGTACACATTGATGGTGATACCACTTAATGTGGAGTATTTGTAACCAAACGCCTTTACCTTGTCTAGCATAATGGCGGTTGGGGTCGTACCTAATGCCTGGTAAGTTTGGGCAACAATCTCACCCATTTTACCCTTGGTAACAGTGTAATTTACCTCATATTCAAGGTAGTCCTCGGGCTTTTCGCGCTTTACGATGCCGATGCACTGCGGAATACAACGGTTAAACAATATTCTACCAACGGTAGTTGAAACACGGCCTGTAACGGGCTGGCCGTCGACCATAACCGTTCTACGCACTTGAATTGGAGCCTCTACGTGAACATACCCATTCTGCTCGGCAGTGATAGCCTCGTCCTCATCCTTGAAAATCGAACCAGCACCCTTTGCGTCGGGGTTTTCGATAGTCATGTAGTAGACACCCAAGATGATGTCCTGTTGAGGGTCAACAACTGGCGAACCAGTTGCGGGCTTTAAAATGTTGTTACTAGCGAGCATCAGCATGCGCGCCTCAGTCCTTGCCTCAATTGACAAGGGCACGTGAATAGCCATTGTATCACCGTCGAAGTCCGCGTTAAAGCCCACACACACAAGCGGGTGTAGTTTAATCGCACGACCCTCGACTAGCACGGGCTCGAATGCCTGCAAAGAGAGTCTGTGTAGTGTAGGTGCACGGTCGAGAATTACGGGGTGATCCTTAATTACATCCTCAAGGATATCCCACACCTCGGGACGCTCGCGCTCTACCATACGCTTTGCGCTCTTTACGTTTTGGGTAAAGTTTAGGTCTACGAGTTTGTGCATAACGAAGGGTTTAAATAGCTCCAATGCCATTTCTTTTGGCACACCACATTGATATAATTTTAGTTCAGGACCGATTACGATTACGGAACGACCAGAGTAGTCCACACGTTTACCAAGTAAGTTCTGGCGGAAACGACCCTGCTTACCTTTAATCATAGCGGTTAGTGATTTCAACTCGCGCTGTTTTGCGCCTAACACAGGCTTTCCGCGCTTACCGTTGTCGATTAAGGCATCAACGGCCTCTTGGAGCATACGCTTTTCATTACGGATAATGACATCGGGTGCTGCGAGGTCGATAAGTTTTTTTAGTCGGTTGTTACGGTTAATAACACGACGGTAAAGGTCATTTAGGTCACTTGCGGCAAACCTGCCACCGTCTAGTTGAATCATGGGGCGCAGGTCCGGTGGTAATACAGGAAGCACCTCTAAGATCATCCAGCGTGGCTTGTTCCCACTCTTTAAGAATGCCTCAACAGTCTCGAGTTTCTTAACTGCCTTTAACTTCTTTTGTCCCTTAGAAGTGGCAATAAACTCTTTGAGTTCCTTGCTTTCCTTTTCTAGGTCAATCTCGTCGAGCAGTTCGCGAATTGCCTCGCCACCCATTCCAGCCCTAAATGAGTTGGGTCCAAACTCCTCGATTGCGTCGCGGTATTCCTTGTCGGTAATTACCTGCTTTTTCTCAAAGTTTGTCTTGCCTGGGTCGAGCACAATGTAACTAGCGTAATAAAGCACTTGCTCAAGGTTCTTTGCGGTCATGTCGAGGATACTACCCACCCTTGACGTACCTCCGCGCACGAACCAAATGTGCGATACAGGGGTCGCGAGTTCGATGTGGCCCATACGCTCTCTGCGGACCTTACTTCGTGTGATTTCTACACCACATTTTTCACAGTGGTGGCCCTTGTATCTAACGCGCTTGTATTTACCACAGTGGCACTCAAAGTCCTTACATGGTCCAAAAATTCTCTCGCAGAACAAACCATTTGTTTCGGGTTTAAGTGTACGATAGTTTATAGTTTCAGGCTTTGTAACCTCACCGTGAGACCACTCGCGAATCTTTTCGGGTGAAGCCAAACCTATTTTAATTGAGTCAAAGTTTTTTAATTCAAACATTTTTCACTCCTATTCGTCAAAATCATCAAACAAGTTGCCTGCGTTAAACGCGTCTTCATTTTCGGCATTAAATTCGCTTTCGCTAATAATACTGCCACTTGATTCGCCTTCGATGTCGTCAAAGTTAAGCTCGACATCTTTGGTTTCGTTGTTGCGGTCGCGAGTAGCCATTGCCACTTCGACCTCGTCGTTAGTTAGGTCGCTCATATCGATTTCACGAGCATCTTCGGTTAAAATACGGATATCTAGTCCCAATGCCTCGAGTTCCTTAACTAATACCTTAAATGATTCAGGTATACCTGGCTCGGCAATCGGCAGGCCTTTTACAATAGACTCGTAAACCTTGGTCCTACCAGCGACATCGTCCGATTTGATTGTAAGCATTTCTTGTAGCAAGTTCGCAGCGCCGTAACCTTCGAGTGCCCAAACGTCCATTTCAGAGAAACGCTGACCACCGAACATTGCCTGACCACCCAGTGGTTGCGCGGTAACGAGTGCGTACGGTCCAATACTACGGGCGTGCATCTTGTTATCTACCATGTGGGTAAGCTTCAGCATGTACATGTAACCTACTGTTACGCGGTTATCAAACGGCTCACCTGTACGGCCGTCATATAACACCATTTTCGCATCCTCATCTAGCCCGTTTTCGCGGTATAACTGACTGATTTGCTGTTCTGTAGCACCGTCGAATACGGGGGTTGCGACCTTCCAGCCGAGTACTTTTGCGACACGGCCAAGGTGCACCTCGAGTAACTGACCTATGTTCATACGGCTAGGCACACCTAGAGGGTTAAGTACTACATCGACAGGCTGTCCATTTGCCATAAATGGCATGTCCTCGCTCGGTAAAATGCGGGATACGATACCCTTGTTACCGTGACGACCAGACATCTTGTCACCGACTGACAATTTACGCTTCTGCGCGATGTAAACTTTTACTAGCATGTTTACGCCAGCCTCGAGTTCGTCCTTGTTAGCACGGCTAAACACCTGTACATCTACTACGACACCGCCTCTACCGTGTTGAACACGCAACGAGGTATCCCTTACTTCTCGGGACTTTTCACCGAAAATTGCACGAAGCAAACGTTCCTCAGGGGTTAGTTCGGTCTCGCCCTTCGGGGTAACCTTACCTACCAAAATGTCGCCAGGGCGCACTTCGGCACCGACGCGGATAATACCATTCTCGTCGAGGTTCTTCAAGGCATCTTCGCCAAGGTTTGGAATGTCGCGGGTGATTTCCTCGTTACCGAGTTTGGTTGCACGGCACTTGATGTCCTCGACTTTTAGCGTAATTGAGGTGTAAACGTCCTCTTTTACGAGGCGTTCGTTAATCAAAATTGCGTCCTCGTAGTTGTATCCTTCCCAGTTCATAAAGGCAACTAGCACATTCTTACCCAGTGCCAACTCGCCATTGCAGGTAGACAAGCCGTCTGCAATAGGCTCGCCTGCCTTGACCTTGTCGCCGAGTTTAACCATAGGCTTTTGGTTTAGACAGGTATCTTTTGTGGTCTTTGCAAATTTTACTAAGTGGTGGGTGTGGAGTTTGCCCTCGTTATCTTGAATGCGAATCTCGGCAGAGTCAACATACTTAACCTCGCCATCGCAGTCTGAAAGTACCAATGCGCCACTGTCGCGGGCTACACGGTATTCAATACCAGTACCTACGATAGGTGCCTCGGTCCTAATTAGGGGAACGGCCTGACGTTGCATGTTACTACCAAGTAGTGCACGCGCGGAGTCGTCGTTTTCTAGGAACGGAATACACGAAGTCGCTACCGACATCATCTGCCTTGGAGAAACATCGACATAGTCGACCTCTTCCCTAGGAATTTCGATAAAGCGGTCTTTGTATCTACATACGACGGTCTTGTTTACAAATCTACCCTCGGCATCAAGTGGCTCAACTGCGGGAGCAATCTTGTTGCGCTCCTCGACATCGGCCATTAAATACTCAACCTCATTTGTTACCTTGCCAGTTTTTTTGTCGACCTTTTTATAAGGAGCCTCCAAAAAGCCATACTCGTTTAGGCGAGCATAAGTTGCTAGCGAGTTAATAAGACCTATGGACTGACCTTCTGGGGTCTCAATCGCACAGATACGGCCGTAGTGGGTGTAGTGAATATCGCGGACCTCAACGCCTGCGCGCTCCTTACGGACACCGCGAGGGCCTACCGCACTGGTCTTACGCTTTTGCGTGAGTTCACTTAGTGGGTTTACCTGGTCCATGCTTTGAGATAAGGGGCTTGTCTTCATAAAGTCGAGGAAGGCCTTGTTAACATGGCGAGCATTAATAATAGTTGAAGGAGTTGCTTGAGTTAGGTCTTGACCCTGCATACTTTCGCGAGCGAGAGTGGCAAGTTTAGCCATACCTGAGTGAAGGGCGATGTTCATCAGTTCTCCCACGCTACTTACACGACGGTTTGCCAAGTGGTCGATTTCGTCAACAGAGCCGATACCGTCGGTCAAGTCAAGCAAATAACTAATAGCCGCTAAAATATCGTCGATAACGATATGGCGGTTAATAAGTGCCTCAGCATTTTCCTTTGCGATTTCGAGTTTCGCCTCTTTGGTCTTAGCCCCCTTCCACAACTCTTGCAATGTCGGGTAGTGCACCAACTCGTAAATACCGTAGTCACGGGGCTCGCACTTAATAAGTGCGTCGAGAGCCACGCGGTTGTTACCGCGCATAAAGTGCTTTTTGCCGTTGTCGAGTTGCACCCAAACCTCATTTACGCCTGCGTTTTGAATAGCGTTTGCCTGCTCCTTTGAAATCTCGGTGCCAGCGGGGTAAACGGTGCCGTCAGGAAGAGTAATCTCTTCGGCAAGGGTTAGCCCAGGTAAACGATTGCAGAGGTTGAGTTTTTTATTAAATTTGTATCTACCAACTTTAGCTAAATCATAGCGGAGGTTAGTAAAGAAAGTGTTGAAAATGTGGGTCCTAATTGCGTCTGCACTAGGAAGTTCGCTAGGCTTTAACTTCTTACTCAACTCAAGTAGTGCCTCTTCCTCAGTCTTTTGGGGTTCCTTGTCAAGAGTATTTAAAACCAACTCGTGGTTTCCAAACAGCTTTGCAATTTCCTTGTCAGAGCCTAGGCCTAAACCGCGTAACAAAATGCCCGCAGATACCTTTACGGAGCGGTCCATGATTACGCGGATAGTGTCCTGCTGGGTTTGCTCAAACTCGAGCCACATACCGCGGTTCGGGTTGAGTTTTGCAGTAAATGTGGTCTTACCAGTGTTTTTGTCGTCAATTTTCTCACAATACACGCCAGGGCTACGCACGATTTGGCTGACTACTACACGGTCGACACCGCTGATTAAGAAGGAACCGTCCTTGGTCATCAAAGGCACATCACCAAGTAGCACGTTTTGGTCGATTGCCTCACCAGTGTCCTTGTTTATAAGGCGCGCATTTACCCTAATCGGTGCACTGTATGTAAGCGCACGCCTACGGCACTCGTCAATCGAGTACTTTACGGCATCGTAGTCGATCGAATAGTCGAGAAAATGCAGTTCCGCCTTCCCGCTAAAATCTTCAATAGGAGAAAATTCAGCGATAGTCTCACCAATTCCTTTTTCCAAAAATTCCTTGTAAGTGTCCTTTTGAATTGCGGCGAGATATGGAAGCTCGATTGGCTCCTCAACTCTTGCAAAAGAGACACGCTCGGTCTTACCACACATAATCTTTTTAAGATTCAGTGAGGTCTTTTTTGTTTGATTGTTTGCTGGCATTAGTTAATTCTCCTTGTTTTACAATTAAAAATTTTTAATTTGCAACAAAATTTAGTTGCCAAGTGGAATACTTTATGATATAGTGAGTATTATAGACATATAGAAATAAAAGTGGAAAAAGTGCCGTCCGTAGCAAAAAAATGCTATATAAAACAGCACCAAAAAGGCATAGTTGCCCCTACATTATTCAATTAAATTACACCGAATTTTCTCGACAAATTCAACCTGACCACCCGATTATTTACAATATACGAATATAATAGTTCTAGTAGTATAACACAAATTGCAATTGTTGTCAACATAAAAAAGTAAAATTTCTCTAAACAATCACGTGTTTGATGTATAAAGGCTAAAAATTAAAGTAATCTCCCCGATATTTTGCGAAAAACAAAGCATAATAGCACAAATTTGAAAGTCCAAAACGGTCTTTCACTATTATACAAATTTTATAAATTACAAGCAAGATATGCTAGACAAAACTTCTATACATATGTTAAAATAATTATATCTGTGGATAACTGCTAAATTCTAGTACTTTTTATAAAAAATAGATTTATATCCTTATTTTTTACAAAAGCTTTCCACATACATACTTTTAATTTTACGAGGAAATTATGAAAGTTTTAATTCTAACGATGACCGCTGGCGAGGGGCATAATAGTATTGCACGGGCTTTGTCAAAGCAGTTTGATGAAACTGGTATTGAAAATAAAATATACGATATTTACTCATCCAATAGGCGCAAATTTATAATTAACAGTAAGGGATACTTATTATGTTACAAATTTATTCCCCACATTTATTCCGCAATTTGGACATGTTGTAAAAAGAAAAACTATAAAAATACGAATCGCGGTTCCTTTTTAAACGAACTAAAGCCCTTGGCTGAGGCTAATAGACAAGTTATTGAAGAGTATGCGCCTGATGCGATTGTGTGCACTACCAATTATGCGAGTGCGTTAGTCTGCTATTTAAAGAATAAACAGCAAATTAGTAATAAAATCAAACTATTTTCAATCCTTACCGACTTCTTGCCCCACCCGTTTTGGGAGTACAGTAGGCTTTGTGATTACATCTTATCTCCCGATATGTATAGTTATGGGGCACTAATTGATAAAGGTTTTTGCCCTGAAGGTTTTGAAAAAGATACTGCAAAAATCGTGCCAGTTGGTTTCCCTATAAATGAAAAATTTTTACGACCTAAAACAGACAAAACTGAACTGCGCCAAAAATTAGGAATACAAGATAAATTTACTATTATGCTTATGGGCGGTGGATTTGGAATTGGTAAAAACGCAAAGTTAGTAAAGCATTTACTAAAACACAAGCTAGACATTCAAATTATAAGTGTTGGTAGCAAAAACGCTAAAAATGTAACGAAAGTAAACAAAGTCATAAAGCGGTACAAGGCACAAAATGTAGTAAACTATGGCTTTGTCGATGACATTGTAGATGTTATGGATGCGAGTGATTGTGTAGTATCGCGCGGAGGCTGTAGCACATTAAACGAGGCGATCGCAAGGCAATTACCCATTATTACACGTGAAAACTTGAGAATAAACGAAAAAGAAAATGCCTTGTATCTTGAAGAACTGGGAATTTCTATTAAAATGAAGCATTTCAGGTCTTTACATAAAATTATAGAAGACTTACAGAATCACCCAGACAAACTCGAAAGAATGCGAAAGAATTGCGCCTCTTTCGCCCCAAAAGACTCAACTCAAAAAATTTGTGATTTTATTATTGAACACTCGAAATAATAAATTATAAGTACACCTAAATAATGGTGTATTTTTTTACATTTACCTAGTTTAAATCAATTTCAGGGCGGATATGCTACTAAACTTGAAGTAATAAATCCACCTAAACAAAATAAAAAACCGACTACAACTAATGTCGTAATCGGTAATAGAATCCGGCAACGTCCTAATTTCCCAGGCGGCTACCCGCCAAGTATCCTCGGCGCAGAAGGGCTTAACTGCTGTGTTCGGAATGAGAACAGGTGGGACCCCTTCGCTATAATCACCGGAAATGGCTCAGTGTGAACTTCACAACTGTATAACTAATATATCAAATTTATTTAACTTTGTCAACACAATATCACAGAATTTTTTAACAATAGCTAATCGTGTGGGAACAATCATTCGATTTTTTCCCAATCGATCAAGCCCTCGACCAATTAGTACTAGTCAGCTAAATGCATTACTGCACTTACACCTCTAGCCTATCAACCTCGTAATCTACAAGGGGTCTTACCAGACTAACTCTGTGGGATATCTTATCTTGAGGGGGGCTTCACGCTTAGATGCTTTCAGCGTTTATCCCGTCCGCACTTCGCTACCCTGCAATGCTGTTGGCACAACAACAGGTACACAATAGGTGCGTTCACCCCGGTCCTCTCGTACTAGGGGGGACTCCTCTCAAATATCCTACGCCTGCAACGGATAGAGACCAAACTGCCTCACGGCGTTTTGAACCCAGCTAGCGTGCCACTTTAATGGGCGAACAGCCCAACCCTTGGAACCGGCTACAGCTCCAGGATGTGACGAGCCGACATCGAGGTGCCAAACACCCCCGTCGATGTGAACTCTTGGGGGGTATCAGCCTGTTATCCCCGAGGTAACTTTTATCCGATAAGCGACGGCAATCCCATTTTCAACCGCCGGACCACTAAGCCCTACTTTCGTATCTGCTCGACTTGTAAGTCTTGCAGTTAAGCTCCCTTATGCCTTTACACTCAACAAACGGTTTCCAACCGTTCTGAGGGAACCTTTGGGCGCCTCCATTACTCTTTAGGAGGCGACTGCCCCAGTCAAACTGCCCACCAGACACTGTCCTCACACCCGGATTACGGCGTGGAGTTAGAATTCTAAATACAGAAGAGTGGTATCCCAACGGCGACTCCACAGAAGCTGACGCCCCTGCTTCAAAGTCTCCCACCTATCCTGTACATCTGTATTCGGAACCCAATATCAAGCTACAGTAAAGCTCTACGGGGTCTTTTCGTCCAGTTGCAGGTAATACGCATCTTCACGTATACTCCATTTTCGCCGAGTCCATTGTTGAGACAGCGCCCAAGTCGTTACGCCATTCATGCGCGTCGGAACTTACCCGACAAGGAATTTCGCTACCTTAGGACCGTTATAGTTACGGCCGCCGTTCACTGGGGCTTGAATTCAGAGCTTCGCTTGCGCTAACCCCTCCTCTTAACCTTCCAGCACCGGGCAGGCGTCACCCCCTATACATCATCTTACGATTTCGCAGAGAGCTGTGTTTTTGGTAAACAGTCGCTTGGGCCTTTTCACTGCGACCGACCCGTAGGTCGGCTCCCCTTCTCCCGAAGTTACGGGGTAATTTTGCCTAGTTCCTTAACAATGGTTCACTCGACCGTCTTATGATTCTCTCATCGTCCACCTGTGTCGGTTTGCGGTACGGGCACCTTATGCCTATCTAGCAGATTTTCTAGTCAGCGTGAATTCGCTAGCTTCGTTACTAAATTTCACTCCCCGTCATCACCTAGCCTTAATGACTCGCGGACTTCCCTACGAGTCGGCCTCATGATTTGGCCACGGATTTCCATCCCCGTGGACTAGCTATCCTTCTGCGTCCCTGCATCGACTCTTAATCGGCATACGGTGGTACAGGAATATCTACCTGTTATCCATCGCCTACAGCGTTCGCTCTCGGCTTAGGTCCCGACTTACCCTGGGAGGACGAACCTTCCCCAGGAAACCTTGGACATTCGACGGCGGAGATTCTCACTCCGCTCTCGCTACTCGTGCCGGCATTCTCACTTGTGTGCGGTCCACCACCCCTTTCGATATGGCTTCAGCCCACACACGACGCTCCCCTACCACAATAAATAAATATTGTCCTAATCTTCGGTGTAGAGTTTTAGCCCCGTGTATCTTCGGCGCCTTGTCACTTGACCAGTGAGCTATTACGCATTCTTTGAATGAGTGGCTGCTTCTGAGCCAACATCCTGGTTGTCTTCGCAATAAGACATCCTTTTACACTTAACTCTAACTTTGGGACCTTAGATGTAGGTCTGGGCTCTTTCCCTTTCGACAACGAACCTTATCGCCCGTAGTCTGACTCCCAATCATATAATTATTCGGTATTCGGAGTTTGATAAGATTTGGTATCCCGCGAAGGACCCGTACCTATTCAGTGCTCTACCCCCGATAATCTAAAATTGAGGCTAGCCCTAAAGCTATTTCGAGGAGAACCAGCTATATCCCGTTTCGATTGGCATTTCACCGCTATCCACAGTTCATCCAAGTCCGTTTAAGTGAACCCTGGTTCGGTCCTCCGCGAGGTGTTACCCTCGTTTCAACCTGACCATGGATAGGTCAACGGGTTTCGGGTCTACGGCATGCAACTAAATCGCCCATTTCAGGCTCGCTTTCACTTCGGCTCCATGACTTAATCACTTAACCTTGCTACATACCGTAACTCGCCGGCCAGTATGCAAAAATTACGCAGTCGCACGGAAAAAGTCGTGCTTCTACTGATTGTAAACATATGGTTTCAGGTACTCTTTCACTCCCCTCCCGGGGTACTTTTCACCTTTCCCTCACGGTACTATACGCTATCGGTCACTAGGTCGTATTTAGCCTTAGGAGATGGTCCTCCTGTCTTCACCCCGAATTTCACGTGCTCTGGGTTACTCTGGATACTGACTGCTAAAGATTCGTTTCGTTTACGGGGCTATTACCCTGTGTTGCACGGCTTTCCAGCCAACTTCAACTACGAATCTCTTTGCGTGATGTCAGTCCGAACCCCACAAGTGTTACCACCTGTGGTTTGGGCTCATTCCCGTTCGCTCACCACTACTTAGGAAATCGATTTTTCTTTCTCTTCCTCCAGGTACTAAGATGTTTCAATTCCCTGGGTTCCCCTCCTAACAGTATGTATTCCTGTTCAGGATAATGCTCGATTAAAAGCATTGCGTTTCCGCATTCGGACATCGACGGATCAAAATCTATTTGCGACTCCCCGTCGCTTATCGCAGCTTGTCACGTCCTTCATCGGCGCCTAGTGCCAAGGCATCCACCATACGCTCTTTGTAGCTTGATCGTATACATCGAATTGCTATTTTGCGTTCTGGCATCCCTATAATAATATATAGGAATTGCATTAGCATTTGTTCTGTTAAAAAACTTAGCATAATTTTGTATTTGTGAAAAATTACATATTACACTATTTCGTAGAATATTGTGTTAAGAAAATTTCTTAATTCAATAATCAGTTATTCAGTTGTCAAAGATCACACTGGCGGTCGATTGACCGCGTATCAACTCTCGCACTCGAGCGATGATACTTGGACATTATAGCAATATAATTCGAAACCGTCAACTACTTTTTCGAAAAAAATATTAAAAAAGTGAAAAATTTTGCGATTTTTGCTAGATTTTAGGACACTCTACCGTGTGTGTCCATAAAACTACAAAAAGAAAAGGCTTTTTGGGGCCTTTTCAAATGTAATATTGATAATTTAGATTTTTAAATTTTTGCATATTGAAGGCAAATTTTGTGCCCTATATCCTATATATAATATATATATTATTCATTCTTAAAATAGCGTAGCCATCGTTTTTGAGGGTGGGAAGTTCGCTCTCGACAGCGCTAACACCTATACCTCCTGCCTTAATCTCGAAGTGGTCGAGCTTGTTGGTTAGTATATAGTCTACAACTGAATAAGCTTCAAATAGGTTAGTTACATAGAGCGAGTTAACGCCGTCGTAAAGTGTGTTTTCGTAGTAGTCCCATTCGGTAACGGCAACATCGGTAAGCGGGCTGGTCTCGGTGTGGTCGTTGTTAGTTAAAAACTGGTCGGTTACCAAAAACATGGTGTGAGCAAGGTACTCGGTATAGATATTTTGCTCGCGGTCCATTTGTACGAGGTCGCCCCAAGTAGATGTTGTGTCAACGCAATACCACTCAGTCTCGCCGTCGTCGTTTAGGTCGAGTTTAACCTTGTTCCAAGCGTGGCCACCGCCGGAGGTCATGCCAGTAACCTTGTAGCACTCGATACCCTCAATGTTTGCGAGCAGTGCGAAAGTCTTGGAAATTCCGTCGCAGACAGCCTGCCCGTTATCGAAGAGCACGCCCTCGACATAGAAGTCGCGGTAGTTGTAGGCCTCGCTGATGCTAATTTCATCCACGAATTCTAGGAGGTTGTAGTCGTAAGCGACATTAAAACTTATCCAATCGTAAATTGCGAGGGTTTTTTCGTAATCGGTCATTGAGTCGTCGATGATTTCACGCAAAATTTCCTTGGCTCTGTCGTAAGCCTGCTCAGCGGGAGAATTGCCCTCGGGGAATACAGGCTTGCAACCATATTCTACTGCGTAGTAAAGTTGGTCGCTAGTGTAAACAGTCATAGTACGTGTGCGCTCGTTGATTTTAAAGTCGTCGTAGTCGCTAACACGAGGAGTGTCGGTAAAGGAGCTGGGGGTTACGGTTTGGTTCTGGTGGTTATAGATATCCCCTTCCGCTACACCAGTCGGGTAAATTGGGTTATAGTAATTAGTAATTTGCAAGTTGTACATCCCGTAGTTGTTTATCGTACGTGCGGGACGATTGTATGACAGCGCTTTGATTTCGGCATAGGATTCGATAGCGCGGTCGGCATCACCCTCGACATACAACGTGCCTGCATTAAAGCCACTATAATTTACGAAATAATTAATATTGTCGATACGATAGAAAAGGCCAAAGTGAATAATAGTTTCGAGTTCGTCATAACTATCTGCAACTAGGTCGAAGGTTTCGTCGCCAAAAGTGAAGTTTTTACCAGTGTAGCTTTGTGCAGAGCCTGCTGGGTAGTAGGCATTTACGCCAGAGTATGCAGAGTTTAGACGCAGGGTTGTGTCGCCACTAACGGCCTGGACTGAGACAAACACTGCTTCGCCCGAATTAATTGCTGAATGCAAGGTGTAACTTGTGCTGGTCGTGTAATAACTATCGCCATTTATGACACTAACGTTATACCCCACCGCATTCTCGACAGGGTCCCAAGAATAAGTTAGATTTCTGCCACTTGCCACGATTTTTGCATTTGTAGGGATGTCAAGCATTGAAGGGTTGACAAAGTCGATAGTTGCGGAATATTCCGAGGGAGCAAGTGTGCTGATGTTGTCCGCATAAGCGAAGACTGTAGCGTAAAGCTCGCCATATTTATCGAGTTTGTTTGTAATATCAATGGTCGTGTCGTCGGTATAAAAGTACTGCGCTTGGTTCGAGTCGTCGACAATACGCAAGCAGTAATGTTGTGCACCTGCAACTGCGTCCCAACTGAACACAAATTCGTCCTCGTTCTGCGCCAAAACGAAATTAATCGGCGTACTGAGGCGTTGCTCACTCACGGTTATGCTAATCGAATTTGAGTAAGAAGAAGAGCCGTACAAGAAGTTATTGGACATCGCCCTTACTCTTACGCTCGCAATATTGCCTTTTTGCAGGTACGTGATTAGGTTTACCTCGTTATCTGTGGTGGTAAAGGTTACGTTATCGACGTTGACCTCGTACCCACTGGCGCGGTCGACCGCATTCCACGAAACCGTGTAACCGTCGACTGTGAGCGTAGGCGTGCTGACTGAACAGCCTGCAAGAAGGGTTAGCAGAACGAGCATACACAATATAAAAGGTAATATTATCGCAATTGACTTAGTTTTATTCATAAAAGCTCCTTTTATACAAGATATCTCGTAAACTATATAAGCCTACGAGATAATTAAATTTATTCGACGAAATAAAATTTTGTGTAGTCTAGTAGTTAGTAATAATTATATTCATATAAATATTAACTATACAAGCTTTGGTATGCGCGTAGCCACTCGCTAGGCCAGCCAAGGGTTGAAGGGCTGACACCTTTCGCACTGTGAGCCTCGACGGTGAATGTTAGATCTACGCCGTACACGCCGTTTGCCCAAGGGTTGTAACTCTCAGTCGGGTCAGCAAGGTCGATTCTGTAACTTGAGAAAATATTCATATTCCCGCCATTAGAAACTTGGCCGACATAGTAGAAATCGTATGTCTTTGTATAAGTTGTCGAGTTGTATTCATACTCTTGCACCCATACATTTGTGTTAGACAGATTAAAGGCAAATACCAAATCATCATAGTCAAGGCCGTTTGTGATACCTTCGTCAAGGCTAAGGGCCAGTGCGTCGTTTGCGGTCATGGTAACGGTGATTTTCATCATGATGTTTTGGCCAGTTTCGTTGTTTATGCTAATTGGGGTCGTGATGTCGGTACCGAGCCTATAGTTGTCAATTCGCTGGGTCGTGTCCTCGCCCGTGATGTGAATCTCGCCAGTTAACTCAAAGTTACCGCGGTCCTCGTTTAAGAGCAAGACTGTTACCAAGGTACCCGTACCAATGACTGCTAGAATTGCGAACACGATTAGAAGGGTTACGACTAGGTTTCGAGTCTTTTTAGCGGCGGCACCGATAAGAGCGGCACCTTTCTTCCCACTTTCGCCAGCGAGGGCTCGGAGCCTTGCAATTTCGAGCATTTGCTCAAAGTACATCCTACGTGCGATACGCGCACTATATAGACGGCGGACCTTATACAAAGGCCTTGCGTTTTCGGTAAGCGAAGGCTTTTTAACACGCTTTTTTAACTTCTTAATCTCAGAGTTGTCTTTATTGAACTCGTATAGACGTTCGCGGTCCTCTTCTGTTAGGGTCTTTTGATTTTCGACATTACGCTTGGGTGCATTTGGAGTTGGGGCTTGGGTAGCCTGCGGTTGATTAACTTGAGCCTGGTTTACGGGATTAACTCCATTCGTATTCAAGTTGCTCTGTTGAAAATCTGGCTGATTTGGACCAAACTGAGATTGCGATGTCGAATTAGGTGTGTCTCCACCGAACCTTTTCTCATTATTATTCTCAGCCATACATACCTCCCGTATATGTACTATTTTTTGTCAATTTGGTTACTTTATACAACATATTTTACTATAATATTTTAAAAATTCCTAACGATTTTACATATTATTTCAAAATTTTTAAAGTATATGCACTTTTGCGTGATTTTTTAGACATTTTGGAAATTTTTGTCATTAAATAAACTTTTTACCCATTTTTCCGCTCTTTTGTCGTTCATTACGAACTCTTGGCCACAACACGACACGCGAAGTTTACCCTTTTTAGTCGCGCTCGTGCTAAAAGACTTTCCGCCGTTCCACGATGGCGTTACACCGCTAAGGTCTGGCACACGCCAAAAAGTACGGCCATTTTCGTTTTCGTCAGTTAAAATTAGTTTTTCGCTAAAAGTAAACAGCCCGTTGCTAGGAAATTTTGGGTTAAAACTCAAATTTCCCCTTTTTGCAACATAGATAACGTCATCACAAAGGGTCGCGATAACTGATTTATGTGGCTGGTCGCCTAATTGATTGAGCCAAAAATTCTTGTCATCATCGCTAAGTTCGCTACATTCAATCACCTTGCCTACCTCTAAATACCCCCAAATTGCGTGGATGTATTTATTATTTCTTTTGTAAGAAGAGTAAAACAAAAACAGGTCACCCTCGCCGACTTTTTGGTTGTTTAGATGCGAGACAGCCTTCCCCGCTTGGCCAAAACTACTAACTCCTTGGGTAATTGAATGTGTATTAAACTCTTTATTTTTATCAAAACCGCTGAGAGTTTCATGCTTATACAACTCGAGGATATATGGGTCGGGGTGGCAAAAAATGTTTTTATCGTCAATATCATAAGTTTTACCACGAACTTTTATTTTTGCTTCGTTGTTTACTAATTCTTTATATAACTGCAAAAAGGTACTACCATTACAGTAGTTTGATTGAATGTCTTTGTATTTTCTGCCTTTATCGTCTTTATTATCGAGCATTGGCATAGGTATGTAGAGCATTTTATTATTAATTTTGTCTAGCATTCTATCTAAATCTATTGCGTAGCCACCGTAAGTGCTGTCGAGGCCCTTTTTGCTTAAAATTATCTTCATTTCCCCCTCCACAACTTTTATATAATTATAGCAAAATATGTAACTTTTTGCAAACTATATTTTAAAATGAAGTAAATATAAGTTTAGACTTAATCAAATATTATTTCATAAATAAATTAAAATTTTGACTTTTTTCTACTTTGTGGTATAATATTATTAACTCAAGAAATTGAGTGACAATGGAATACTAAATCCGTTGCAGATTGGAGAGTGGGCTTTTGACCGCTCTCTTTTTTACTAGAAACCCCAATTGTAAAATTATAAAAGGTGTTAAATTAAACAAAAAAACGGAGCAAACGCTCCATTCTCATTTTGGTGGATGATTAGGGACTCACGCCGTTTCACTTTCATGCCGGGGCACTAAAAACTCCCCACTGGGGACTTTTTCGGGCGTGCCCGTTCGAGTCCCTTGGACTTCACACTTGTAACAAAAAAACGGAGCATAAACTCCGCTCTCATATTGGTGGATGATTAGGGACTCGAACCCTAGACCCACTGATTAAGAGTCAGTTGCTCTACCAACTGAGCTAATCATCCGTTTCAAAATGTACTTGATTAGTATAACACATTTAATTATTATAATCAAGAGTTTTGAAATAAAATTTTACTAAATTTTTATGATTTTGTCATTTTTCGATTGTTTTTTGTCGTTTGTAAGGCACTTTATTTGTTGTTTTATTCGTTCAACGCCTGGTTGTCCATAGGGATTTACATCTAACATCGCGCCCATGAAAATTGTTTTTAACATAAAAAACATTAGAATTTTGCCAAATATTTTTTCGTCGATTTCTTCAATTAAAATACTTTCATTTGGCTTATTAGAAAGCGTCAAAGCAGCAACTGAGGCATCTCTTTCAAGTTCAAATAAGTCTAAATAATTTTTGATTTTTTCGCAAGACAGAAGAGTGTTGATTTCCTTTGGCAACTCCACATCGGCTCTAAACTTGTTTACACCGAGAAAAGTAAATATTTTGTCATTAGGACCATCTAGGTACAACTGGAACTGGCTGTGTTGTGCAGTCGTCCCTAGCACGCTGATAGGTGTTTGCCCTATGTTGTCTTTTCCTAAACTCTCAGCCCACAACTGGCAGTACCACTCGCCTATTAAATTTAATGCTTCCGAGTAAACGACTAGTACGGACATGCTTTTTCCGCGCTGATAATTTAAGTAATTAAGTGCAGCACTTAAAAGTGGTGCATTCTGCCAAACATTCTTGGTTTTAGCAATGGTTAGCATTTCGCGGGCACCTAAAAGCAGGGCCTTTACATCTATATTAAATACAGCAGCAGGAAACAAACCAACTGCAGAAAACACGGAAAACCTGCCACCTAAACTTTCGGGAACATGATAAGTTTTTAGGCCTAAGTCGCTTGCGTACTTATATAAAATACCATTATTAGCCCCAGTTATAATGGCAAAATGTTGCTTCCACCGCTCACCTACGATGCTTTTTAATTTCTTTTGAAATGTGAAAAATTGGGCTAGTGTTTCGACAGTATTCCCACTCTTACTAATGACGCAAAAAAATGTCTTTTCTAAGTCTAGGCTGGTTAGAAGTTCACTTATCTTTTCGGGATCGATATTGTCAATCACATAGCACTTTGGCCTATGATTTCGCTGTGCATTGTTTAGTTGGTTAAAATAATTTGGTAAAAAGGCATTTAAAATTGCCTTGCCACCTAATGATGACCCACCTATTCCCAAAACTACAAAATTTTTAAAATTTTTACTAACATTGTTGCTAAAATTGATATATTCATCTACATTATCATTGTTAACGCAATCAAATATAGCCTTAGTGTCGGCATTTGGCTGATTAAAAACGCGCTCGTAGGCGATATCTATTATTTTAGAGAGATGCTGGACATCTTCTTTTTTTATACCATTTTCATTCGAATCTTCACAAAATAGGTTGCTGTAATCGTAGGTGAAACTATTTGTACTCATAATTCCCATTGTTCCTGCCTGAATTTTTATTATTTATTATAATAGCAAATTCAAAAATACGCAAATAAATTTGTACAAAAAGTTGGCGACAAACATATATAATTTGTATGAAAGATATTGTGGTAACGATTGATAAAGAAAGGCTAAACAAGAATGTTGACATAATTAGGCAAAAGATGATTGAGGGGACAAAGTTATGTGCGGTCGTAAAGTGCGATGCGTACGGGCATGGCTTCAAGGCGGTTTGTGATGAGATTGTAGACAAAATCGACTATTTTGCCGTAACCAACAATCGCGAGGCGGTCCTAATAAAAAAGCGGTATCCTAACACTAACGTGTTAGTATTGGGTGCATTTTCTACATACTACCTGCTCCCCGCAATCAGCCTGGGGGTCGAGTTTGGCATTGATAATATACAGGACCTAGAAATGCTGGCTGACTACTGCAAACTCGTACACAAGCACGCAAAGATACACATAAAGGTCAACACTGGGATGAACAGACTCGGGCTCGATAAAAAAAGCGAATTGACACAATTTTATGCCGAGTTAAAAAAATATGATAATATCAGTCTAGTTGGAATTTTTAGCCACTTAGGCAGTGGGGATGAGTATTGCAAGCGCAATTACGACCAGATTTTACTTTTCCAGCAGTTTTGCGACCTTAGCCCCGTGTCGATTACTAGGCACTTGTGTAACAGCAGTTTTTATGCCGAAAAACCGTGCTACGACATGGTGCGTGTAGGCATTGCGCTGTATGGGTACCACTTCCCCGAGGTGCGCCCGATACTCAATATTAACGCGCGAATTGTCGCGATAAAAAGCATTAAAAAGGGCGAGTACATCGGCTACGGCAATAAGCATCGAGCGCGCAAAGATATGAAAACCGCAACCGTGATGATCGGTTACGGCGAAGGCTTGCCGAGAATATGGGCAAAGCGCGGATATATGCTGGTGCACGGAATCCCCTGCCCGATTTGCGCGAATATCTGCATGGACATGACAATAATCGACGTATCCAATGTCGACGTAAAAGTCAACGATTATGCGACAGTGCTCGGGCAAAACGGCGGGCTGGAAATCACTGCTACTGAGATTGCAGAGGCCACAAAAACGATAGAATATGAAATTTTAACCAACTTTAAAAAGGCACACTAAACACAAATATTTGCGACAAAGTACAAAATCGCGTTTTCATCGGTCATCTGCCCTGCCTTGATTTGATAGTCGAGGCTGGCACCTAAATCTAAAATCTTTTTTAACCTTGCGGGCGCGAACTTCGTGGCCTGCTCCTTTGATTTGCGAACGGCATACTCCTTTACCCCTAGTTTGTTTGCGATTTCCGTGGTGCTCTCTTTCGTGTTGATTGCGTAAAACATACGGCGGAAATTGCTTTGAATCAGCATTAAAAGTTTTTGCGGGGACTCCTTTTTTTCGAGCAGGTTTTTTACAATTGCGACAGCGGTCCTGCCGTCGCGACGACTCACGGCGTTACTCAATTCAAAAATATCATAATCTATCTCGCGACTGACATTTTTTACGACATCATCTAGTGTAATCGTCCCGCCACTGCCGACAAGTGAGGCGAGTTTAATAATTTCGTTATTTATGCGGGTGTAGTCGAGGTTGCAGTACTCAATCAGTGTGGACAGCGCGTCCGAGTTTATTTTGCACGCGTAGTGCGTAAGTTCGTTTAGCACTAACCTACCTAGCAAATTCACATCGAGTTTACTACAATCGACGCTGGTGGCGTTCTCGATAAACTTTTTATACACCCCCGCCCCCGCGCTGTCGACAACGATTAAAATTGTAGTTGATGTGGGGCTCTTAGTATAGTCAACTAGGGGCTTTATTTCCTCCTGCTTTTTTACACTTAGGTCCTTGCAAACGACAACGCGGTGCTCGTCCATCATAGGCAAAGCCCTGCACGCGATTACGATATTATTTATATCGGTGTTTTCGTCGTCAAAGCGGATGACATTTAAATCTCTAAACTTAACAGCGCGCGCCTCTATCATCTCAACGGCCTTTTGTCTAAGGAAAGCATCGTCGCCATAGATATAGTACACGGGCATAAGGTTTGATAAACTTTTCTTTAAATCTTGGAACTTCATAATTAAATTTTACCATGGAAAAAGGAATTTGTAAAGTTTTTTTATGTCGCTAGGCTAGCAACAATCGCGTAAAGCAGGCCGAAGAGGTAGATTGCAAACAAAATTGTGGTGGAGACGACCTTTGTACCCTCACTAACTAAATTATATCTGCTGGCAGAAAATATGCCAAGGTAGTAACTGATTGTATAAAATGTGGACACTGTCGGCACGTAGACCGAGGCAAAAGGCACGCTTGCGCACAGCCACGCGCCCTTGTCCACCAGCCAAAAGCCGTACTGAATGGGCACAAGCAAATAGCCTAGCACGGGAATAATTAGGGCAAAGATTGTTACAATAAACAAAAGCATAAAGGCGTAGCCAAATAGTGGAACGAGCACTAGGTTCGCAACAAAGCCGATAAGGGAAAAGTAATTGAACGCGTTAATAATTAGCGGTGCGGTGCCGATTGTGGCGGAAACGGTAAGCGCGATTGAGTCGACGAGCGGTCGCCAGCGGAGGAATTTAAAGGCGCGTTGCATAATTGGATAAAGCATAAAAATTCCAAACACGCCGAAGAAACTGAGCAAGAAACTTAAATCAAGGATATATAGTGGCCTAAATAGTAAAATTATTACACCAGCAAGGGACACGTTGTTGAGTTTGTCGGACTGCTTGCCAAACAGGTTCCCGAGTAGCAAGAATACGGACATCAAACTTGCTCTAATTATACTCGGTGTAAAGTCGCACAGCCACGCGTACAGTAGTAACACAACTACCACGACCGCGATTTTTACCCAGCGGTTAGCCTTAAATAATTTTAGGAGCCACAGAAGTAGTAGCATAATAAATGCGGTATTTAGTCCGCTCACCGCGACAACATGCGCGATGCCTGAGATTTGGAAGTTTTCCTCGATGTCGTGATTGAGTTCGGCCTTGTCACCGATTAGCACTGAAAAGGCAAGCCCTGCGTACCGTTCGTCCATAAATTGCTGGTATAAATCGCGGATGTGCTCGCGCACGCCGTCCATAAAACTTAAATTCCCGTCCATTACTAAAATGTTATCAAAAACTGCGTAGGCGGTGTGCTGGAAGTTATTTTTGTATGCAAAGGAATTGAAGCCGTCTTCACTAAACACGGGAGTTGCGGTAAGTCTTGATGTGATAAAGACCTCGTTACCAGCCAGAATGGAGTTGAGTTGCCCCTCGGTTACCTCGGTGTCCTCGCCCTTTGTTATGTAGACGTAGACATTGCGCTCAAGTGGAATGGTCTCACCGTCATCTAAGACTGTTGCAGAAGATATAAAGAAGTAAAAGCCGTTGTTGGTCTCGATATAATTTGAGTCAATCACGCCACTGAGCCCGTAATACTTATTCTCCTCGGGCGTGAAGTCGAGATTGTATTTTGTGGTGGTAATAAGATACAGACACGAGCCTAAAATTAACGCAATCAGTATAATTATAAAATACCACCTAGTTGAAAAGATAACGCGGAAAAAGGCCGACTTTTTAAAACGGCTGATAACTAAGAGTATGCTAAAAATGCCTATAATACATATAGTGGCCACTAAAAACCAAATGCTGTAAACCGCGCTAACTAGGGCTAAGCAAATTCCAAAAGCTAGACCTAGAAAGCACAGAAATATCGGCCTAAAATGCGTTACCATAACTTCTCCTTTTGGGAATTATAGCAAATCTGCAAATTTTTACAAGATGCTTTTGTAATTTTTTGTCGAATTTTGGCCGATTTTGTTGAAATTAAAGGCGTAACTAAATATAAATTGGTACATTTGGCGCCTTTTTAATAAAAAAGTGCCCTAATACACCTGATTGGGTGAATATAGAGCATACTTTTTTATTCTGCGCGGAGGCAGAGAACGGGTTGCTTTTTACTAGCAATGCTAGCGGGAATTAGGCCAGCAATCACGGTTAGAATAGTACTTAAAGCAATTAGAATTAGTGCGTGTAGCGGGTTGAGCACGGCACTGATGTCTACCCCCATTGCGAGCGCGGACACGATTAGGTTAATTGGAATTAGCAAGATTAAACTAATGAGTATACCTAGCACTCCCGAGCCGAAGCCAATTAGCAAGGTCTCGGCATTGAATACCCTAGAAATGTCGCGTTTCCTAGCACCGATACTGCGGAGCACGCCGATTTCCTTGGTGCGCTCGATTACAGATACATAGGTAATAATTCCAATCATTATGCTCGACACAACTAGGCTAATGGCTGCAAAGATGATTAGCACAATCGAAATCGCGTCAATCATGGTACTTAAAGTTTCCGAAATCATCTCACTCGAATCTGTGTACACGATTTGATTTTCAGTGCTGAGGTTTAGGTTGTAGGCGTCCAGGTAGGCCTTTAAGTCGGTCTTTTGCTCGAAGTCGTTAACGTAGATATAAATCGATGTGGGGAGCGCGTAACCGCCGAGCTTTTGCAGGTTACTAAGAGCTGTTTGAGTGCCAAGTGGGCCATAACTCTCGCCTGTTAGCACGTTTGTGGTCATGTCGGCGCGCTGGTCGACTGCTATGTTAGACTCGTAGTTTTGGGTGTGGATGTATTCGGCAAGTGCGCTGGTGTACCCTATTCCCTCGTAGTCGCTAGCACCGCCTAAAATACTCGACATATCGAACTGGCTCGAGGTGCTGTTGTTATACACGACCCCTACGATTTCAAGTGTTACGGCGTTTTCGTTGTTGTAGATACTGCTGTTTAAGGTGTTTTTAGAGTAGATGTTAGTGTCTAGATCCTTTGAGTAAGCCTCGTTATTTAAAATCACTTTAAAAGTCTTGCCGACAAAGTCGCTAAACTCGTAAGCCTCCCCCGAGCCCGTGCCTTTACTGAGACCGAGTTCAGTTAGCACCGTTTCACTGATTTGGCGGTCGTTATTGAGAACCAACACGATTTCGTTCGCATTCTCGGGGTATCTACCGCAGTTTTCGAGGAGCGGGTACTCGTTTGTTAGCATGGTTTCGTTACTTGCGAGTTGGAAAATGCTGATATTTCTTAAATAGGAGTAAGAGCCGTTTTGCTCCTTTGCGATGTTGAAGTCCATGTTGTATCTATATGAGATAAAACTATACAAATCAGGGCGCGCCTCGAGGTAGTCTACATATTCCTCGGTTATGTTGTTGCGGTGAATAATCGAGCTCGAGGGCACATAGGAAATAATCACATCGTCCGAAATTTCAGGCGAAGAGGTGTCAATCTCAACGTTACTCAAATCTCCTAGGGCTGTCGAACTAATCGAAATTGGCAAGGTGGACAAGGTGTCGCGTTGCATATTATTTATATAGATATTAAAGCCGTTACTTAATGACAAAATCAGCGCGATTCCAATTATGCCGATACTCGAGCCAAGGGCAGTAAGTATTGTGCGTGTCTTTTTAGTTAGCAGATTTTTTAGGCTCAAACCGAAGGCTGTAAATATACTCATGCTGGTTTTAGCGGTGGCGAGTTTGTCCTCTACCGCCTCATTAGACTCTGTATAGGGGTTGGTGTCATTTGTTACCACGCCGTCAAGTAGGCTAATAATTCGGGTGCTATACTGCTCGGCAAGGTCGTTATTATGAGTTACCATGATGACGAGCCTGTCTTTGCTGATTTCCTTTAAGATTTCCATAATTTGGATGCTAGTCTTGCTGTCCAGTGCGCCTGTGGGTTCGTCGGCTAGTATTACGTCGGGGTTATTTATAATCGCACGCGCGATTGCCACGCGTTGCTTCTGCCCGCCCGAGAGTTGGTTGGGTTTCTTCTTTATATGCTCGCTAAGGCCTACGAGCTCGAGGGCTTTAACTGCGCGCTCGCGTCTAACTGCCTTTTTCTCACCCGAGAGAGTAAGGGCAAGCTCGACATTTTCGACAACGGTTAAGTGTGGAATAAGGTTATAGTCCTGGAAAACAAAGCCTATTGTGCGGTTCCTGTAGGCGTCCCAGTTCTTGTCCTGGTAGTCCTTTGTAGACCTGCCGTTTATTATTAGGTCGCCACTGGTGTACTTATCGAGTCCGCCGATGATATTAAGTAAGGTCGTTTTTCCGCACCCACTGGGACCTAGAATGGAGACGAACTCGCTTTTTCTAAATTCGAGGCTGATGCCCTTCAATGCGGGTACGATAAAGTCCTTATCTCCGTATGCCTTTTTTATATCAACAAGTTTTAACATATTCCCACTCGCCTTTTTCGCTAAATTTAGATTTTTTTACAAATCGGAGTCGATTGTATAGTACTACTAAATTATGTATTCTGTGTGTTAAATTGCTATGGTCTATTATTTTTTGCCTTGTATTCGGCTATCTTTTTCTCGCTCTTATTAAAGTACTTTGCGTACGACTTTTTGCAGAACTTTTTGTGCGTTTGCTCCTCGTCTGCGGAATAATCATTGAAATTGTACTCGCCGTTGACCTTCCAACTGTTAAATAAACCGATTTTTATCGCATTCGTGGGGCAAAAAAAGGAGCATCGCATGCACATGATACACTTGTCGCCGAACTCGATTTCGCCGTTTTTAATAGTTATGTTGTGTGTCGGGCAAGCGCGCACGCACTTCTGGCACTTTATACAGTTTTCGTTTATCTTGTATCGCTTGCCGTTAAACCGCCCGCCCCAGTACTCGATTCTAAACACCCACGCGAGTAGGCCACCAAAGAAAATGGAGCTAAGCTTTGAGTTTTGGTTGCCTAAAATTTCGCTACAATGCACGGGCACGAGATTTTGAGCGGTTTCCCACATCTTGTACGCCATATTGTTTGAGTGTCTGAAAATTATGTTATATGGCATAACGTAATGATATTCATTTGTGAGGATAAAGTTGCGCCTGCGGAGTAATTTTTTGATTTTTGTTGAGGAAATGTTGTTTAATGCCAAGGGCTCGCCCGAGGTTTTTAGTATAAATGTTTTTATGTGCTTTGGCTGTTTTTTAAGTTTCTTAACAAAGTCTACGATTATCGAGGGCGCGTTAAATGCATGAATTGGATATGCGATGCCCAGCATGTCAAACTCACTTAGATCGAGGTCAAAGTTACCCTCCTCAATGCGATATACTGTAACGTTTTGGTGGCGTCTTGCCAATTCCTCGACGTATTTGTTTACGATTTTCTTTGTGTTTCCAGTGCCCGAAAAGTAGCAAATGAGAATATTTTTCGGCTTCTCGGGGCCCTCAAACATCTGGGCGTCGTAATTGCCGTCGAGGTAGTAGGTGTAGTCCTCGTTTTTGTCGTGCGAATCGTACCAAACTTGCGCATAAATTTTGTCTAGTTTAGAGAGCCTATCGAACTCCCAGCGGTTTTCAAAGTAAAGCTTGTTTAGCCAGTGGCCCGCTCTCACAATCGTGTATGGGGTCGCCTCAAACTCTACGTTGTCGGAGTTTTTCCACTTAAGTTTTTTATACAAATCGCCGTCAAATTCATCACTTATTAGCGTTCCGCCGTGCATATTAGCCACGTTTTGCAGGTCTTCAAGAGTAATGTCGGCGTCGGGCTTTGAAATATCGTAGCCGTAGTCGATAAGTTTTACATTTTCGCGGTTATTTAGGCTTGCGTAGTCTATATTTTTACCTTTTTCGCGGTTTTCGATTAAGAGGTCGAAGGTGTCCCAGTCGGTGCCGATTGCGTTAAATTTGTCAATTCCGCCAAAAAAGGCCTGAATTTTTGCCTTATCGTCGTGCTTTACCCAGTATTTTGGGGCATTTTTATCGCTAAACAGGCGTTCGATTGCCAACTTTCGAATCAGGCCTTTGGGGACGATTTTGCCTAGTTTAAAGTAGGCGTGCGACTCTAAAAACTCGCGCCAAAAGTCTGCGGTCGACTGCGATTGAAAGTGGAATAAATTATTTAATTCTTGACTGTCGTAAAACCACATGCCGTGGAAATTTCGAGTCGCGTTGTTATTGGGTTTAAAAAAGTCCTTTACCCCACCCCCGATGATTGAAAAGCCGTCGTTTAGGACGTCGTAACCAGTCTTGCAGTTAACCTCGCCACCACCGATGTTAAAGCAGTGGTGCCAAAATTTATTGCCTAGGTCGTTCTCTATATCAAAAGATAAAATATTGTTGATTAGCACCCCGCTGTCGTGCGCGGTTACCCACTCTAAGGGCGCATTAAAGCAGGTGTGGAACATTAAGCCGTCGTTTAGGTTGTCCGAGAGCATATGCTTGTGTAGCATCGCGGTTTGGCGGAGCACTACCCAATTTTTAACACTCGACTCTAACACTCGCCACTCGCCACGGAGTTTGGTGGCGGAATAGATGTCTAGCGGGCTACAAAGTAACGGGTCGCCGACTCTCCCCCAAAGGTGCTCGCCTGCTCTATTTCCATAAAGCGCGACCGTGGAAATGTGAATTAGTTTTGGCTGGTGCTCGAGCTTTTCAATTTCTGAAACTAGAGTATTTACGCCGATTTGATTGCACTCGACCGCCTTTTCTGGACACTGGTCTGAAAGCGGTGGGATGACTGCCGCCATGTTTACGACATAATCGGCCCGGCTCACAAGTTTTCTGCAAGCCTCCGCGTTTGCTAAACTGCCGTAAATTACCTCGCATTTACTGCGAATTTCTTTGTGTTTTCTTAATAATTTTTTAATTCTTCTGTCGTGATTCAGTACTAGAAAAACGAATTTATCAATTTTCGGGTTTTTTGAGACTTCCTCTAATACGGCCTGCCCCATATTTCCCGTAATTCCTGTAAAAGCAACTATCATAACTTCCCCTATTTTGAAAAACAACTATATTAAAGATAAAAAATGGAAAAAGTGCCATATAAACAGCACTTTCTCCTATGGTACCACCAAGGGGATTCGAACCCCTATGTCCAACGTGAGAGGCTGGTGTACTAACCCTTATACTATGATGGCATATTAAATTGTAGATTCATTATAGCATATAAAAATATAAATTTCAAGCATTTTTACAAAAAACTTAAAAATTTGACAAAATTTATATCAGTGTTTAAGTATTTATAAATTTAAATACCATTATTTTATATAAATAATGTTTCTATATTATGTAGATTAAAACAAAAAAGAGAATATATGAAATTCATATATTCTCTTTTTATAGAGATTAGTCACATAGAATGTAAAATAGGCAATATAGTAAAGATTAAAGTAATTTAATTATATTAGGTGGTTTTAATATAATTCAATAGTT
Organism: uncultured Clostridia bacterium; assembly: GCA_944381215.1. Lineage (GTDB taxonomy): Bacteria > Bacillota > Clostridia > Christensenellales > UBA1242 > UBA7867. The sequence continues at coordinate 13,805 of CALWKF010000001.1, read as the reverse complement.
TTTTTATCTAGGAGCCACGGGTGTAGCTTGCTGATGTAATACTCCAGCCTTCTAGTCCGTCATCCAATGCTATTTTACAACCTTTAAACTCGCTTTCCCAATAAGTACCAGTCATACTGATAGATGTAGCGTTTGTACCAAAAGCTCCACTCCCACTGACATTTGCTGTCCTAGTACCACTACTACCTAATATGCCATCACCTTTACAGGTTATAGTACCACTAAAATCACCATTTAGAGTAAAGCCAGTTGCTCCCTCGGGAAGCGTTAGTGAAACCTCGAGAGTAGAACTTGCATCACGATTTGCGCCACCCCAGTTAAGCAAGCCCTCCCAGAAACTACACTGACTAATTCTACCAGAAGTCATATTATATGTTACATTTCGAGAAATATCAGTTGAATCGGTGTATTCAATAGTCCTAGGAGTAAATGGAATAAGAGTGTCAGAAGTATTGCCACTAGAAGTCGATCCTGAGTTTTCAGGGCCAGTAATAACGCCTTCTGGTGGGCGAATTGTTGGTGGTATAATGGCTGTAATTCTAGAAACCGAGGTCATCTCACTCTTAGATTCTCTACTATTTCTGCCACTGCCAGGGCTAACCTCGAGAGTTTCTGTCCATACGCCATCACTACTAAATACAGAACTGAAGCCCTCCTTACAAGTCATGGTTATCGTAATATTTAACCAGTTAGTGTATGTTGGTAGCGATAGTTTTTCGATGCCGTTTTGCTTTTCGGTTTTACCACTTCCGTCAGCGGTGTTTGCCATTGCTTGGTAAGTGGAAAGCATTGGAGAATCAGGGTAAGCGGTTGCATAAGATGAGTAAGTGAAGTCGCCCATATCGAAACCATATTCCCATTCAGCCTTTACGGTACTACCATTCATGTTACTAAATTTTGCGCTAAATGAGCCAATTGTACCCCAAGTGCCTTTTGTTTCAGACTTTTTGACAATGTAAGTCGATCCAGCATTTTCAGTAAAGTCATCCCACACCCATTCACCCTCGGTAATTTCGGCGGAGTCCTCGTGAGATAAATAGGTTGTGCTCATCTCGACACTAGGCCCCATTGATACGGAATACCAAATGTCTGGCGAGTAGTAAACACTGCCTACGGGGAGCAGATTGTGCTGAGGCTCGTATCCGTCATGAATTGGGGTTACGGTAAAGCGGTTATTTCCGCCCTGGACGTAGCCTGTAAACCTAGTATAGCAATTATTTATGCAGTTATTTGTGTCGGAGGTGGAATAAGATCTTGTGCTAAAGCAGTCGGCATTGTTGTAGTCGAAGTACGCGCTAGCACTGTATGTTACGATACCGCTACCACTGCGCGAGGTCGTTAGCGGAGTCGAGGTAGGCATATTGTTTCTAGTCATGTCGTACTGGTCGAGGGTAACAGCAAAAGTCGAGAACTGGTTGTCCGAGGAGTACTCGGCAGTCATTCTAATACCCGAACTTGACGAGTAGAAATTAATATTGCTGGTATCAAAAGGAAGTTCGCGGTAGTAGTTTAGGTATAGTTCGTTTGACTCCTCACTATTTTGGATATATGAGGAACTGAAGTTGTCGCCAGCATTGGTACCAAAGGTTACGCGGAGTTTAAAGCCGTCGGAGCCACGGATGCTGATGTTGCTACTAAGTCTACTAATCAAGTCGTAGAATAGACGCTGGTACCTAGTGTCGCTACCTTGGTCAATAGAAATATTATTGTACGTTATCCACCTCTTTCCGTACGGGTACCACACGCGGATGTTTGCATACCCTGCTGCGAGGTTGTAGGTTTGCCCAGCTTTGTCCTCACTGGTTGAGAAGTTATACCACATTTCGGAGTTTGTAACAAAGTCAGAGGGTTGTAGGTCGGACATGGTGTTTGTCCCCCACTCTACCAGTGGCTCTAGCGACATAGATAGGCTCTGGATGTCCATTTTAATTTTTAGGTTTACCATGTAGTCCATGCCACTTGACTTACTATTAAACCCACGGCCGACATATTCCATGGAGTCGTCGACTGCAGCAATGATGTTGATATGCCACGAATCGTTAGAGTTTCTCGGCAACATCCACTGGTTGTGCTCCTCGATGTTGCTATTCCCCTGCAATGCGGGGTAGTAAGTCTCGGGCGACATTAAGTCGATTGAGAGGATGTCGGTTAAGTTCTTTGTGTTCCACGAGTTCGTGTTGCTTGGGTTGATTATACAAGCGTTTCTCACCACTGCGTTATCGATACTATATGTTGCGTGGCCATCACGAGTAAGGGTGATATAGTAGTCGGCTGGACGGCTGATGCTCTGGTATTCTAGCGGAATGTATGATTGATAGTAGTAATAGTAGCCGTTGTAGCTGTAGTACGATGAGATTTCGCCGTTGAAGTTCGTGGTAAAGTTGCAGTTACTTTGGGTGAATCTCGTGTTCACGGTCTCTAACCGAACATTAAAGTCAAGGGTGTACACGCCTAACGTCCCGCGGGCGTCGCTCGACCACTCACTCGACACCCAGTTGAGTGCGGTTTGGTCGCTAGGTGCGATTGTGCGGATGTCGAGGGTAATTCTGCCACCGTGGTAGTTTCCTGCAGACACGGAGTCGTTAATGAGGTCGTACATTGCCTCATATAGACAGGTTTCGCTGTACGGATAGATGTCAGTGTAACTAGAGTAATTGAAGCGCACTTCGTCTATTGTACTACCGCCGTTGATTGCGGTGTTTACGGCCTGGGTAAAGCGCGAAATTGTATTATTTACATCGTTAGTCTTGATTTGGACAAGTCGCTCCAAGTCTCCGTAGCGTATGCGAATCTCGTAAATCGTATCGAGGTTTGTTGTTACCATTCCATACTCGAAGAACTGGCCTGCGGTGTTGTCGCTGTTCCAGTCGAGGCTGTTTTTATCTGTGTATGCGTATGGGTTAGCGGCGAGGCCTGTGTAGGAGTTCTTGCTGACGTCGGAGATGAGGTTTGAGTAGATAATGGAGCCATTTTCCTCAGTCTTCTGCATGGACTGGTCGGGTTGAAGCGTATTAGACATGTCGTCAAACATAATAGTGAGTTTTGCAGGAGTGTACTGCTTTCTAATAGTTAAGTAGTCGTTTGACTCCGACTGCTCCGAGTTCTCGTAGTAGCGAACCATGCCTTGCCTGCTGACCCCGTCAAACGCGCCTAGGCGGAGGTTGTTAGCGACAAGGAAGAAGTTGTCGGTGTTCTCGCCACCTGCGTTGAGTTCTGCGACATCCTCGGAGTTAACCGCTCTAAAGTTAAACGACACGACATTAGGTAAATACGAATCCAAGGTGTCAAACATTTGCCGAGCGAGCGAGCTCTCGGGGCTGTCGTGGCGCAATTCAACATAGGCGCGCCCGAAGTTTTCGTCCTCGGGGTCATCTACATAGTGAATTTTTAGGCGTACTGGGGTCTGGGTCCAGGTCCACATGTTCCCTGCGTTGCCTGTACCACTAGAACCGCCGTCGGTGCCGTCATAGTTTGTATAACCAATGTCCATGTAGATTTCCTTGTCATCGCGAATCAGCGGGTCAAGGGTGTAGACGTTTTCGAGCCAGATGCGGTAGTAATATCCGTAATCGGAGTCGGCAATAATGTATCCGTCCGTTGCGCCGAGTGAAGAGTAGCCTGTGTAGTCGGAGCTGTCGGCGGTGTTGAGAATTTCTACGGCACCCGAATCAGCAAGGTACGGCATTGCGTACTTGATGTGATGCTCAAACACGAAGTAATAGCTCGGGTTTAGCGAATTGATGTCGAGGTATGGCACGGTGATTTGGTATTCTTGTAGCGAGTTGTAGAAGTTTGCCACCATTTCCTCGTTTATCGTGCCGTCGGCGTTCTTTACATACGGGACATTATTTCTTATCCACTTTTCGCTGTAAATCACGTCGTCCTCGTAGTATAGCCCTGTTGCGTCATCGGTAGGAGCGTTTGCGTTCACTTCGTTGTTATTAATCCAAGTTTTAATCTTGCAGTAGTATGTGGTAGGAGTTAGACGTTTATCGAGCACGTTGTTTTGGTTTAAGTCGTTATAAAGTAGCTCGGTAAGCGTCAAGTCGTCAAAGCTGATTGTGCGGTCTGCAAGTGTACCTATGGAGCGCGTGTAGTCCCAGTTGCCTGAGTTTACGAGTTTGTCCTCGTAGTCGTAGAGGATGTAAAGGCTCTGTGGCGACACTCTTCCCTCGCTATCGACACCAGCAACATTGTCCCTGGTACCGATTATCCAGTGAGCGAGGTATGTGCCCTCGGCCTCTTGGAGTGCGGTCCAGTTAGTATTTGAACTTGCACGAGGGTCCTGAGTGTTGTAGATGTAGAGCTCGAACGCGTTGTTATATTGGTCGGGCTGTGTTGAGCTAAAGTTATAGTACTTGCCGTCGTTTATCTCGGTGTTTTCGAGCGGGTATCCACTAGGCAAAACAGTTACTGCACCGTTTTGGTGCTGGCCTGAGACTTGCTTGTAGACGTACTCGACACCTAGGGATGTATCGCTTGGCAAGTAGTACTGCTGGTTGAGCTCTTCTAGGGACATGGAGTCATTCCAGCCTGGGTTTGACAAGAAGATGTAGATTTTATAGGACTTATTAGGTGTTAGGTGCAGGCCGTTGTCGGTGGCTAGGTGGATGTAGCAATCTCTGCCGTTTAGTTCGCTAATATTTGAGTAATTTAGCAGTTTTGTCGTAACATTTGGATTGTTTGTAAAGTAGACGTCCTGCATTTCCGAGGAGTAGAACTCGGCCTGCTCCTCTGGAGTTAGGCTATTATATAAAATGTCGCTAGCGTAGGTGCCGTCCTCGGTCTGTTCAAAGGCGAAAATGTTTACATTATAGTCGCAGTTGTCGCTGATTTGGTAGGTATACTGGTCAGGCGTCAAGGTCCAATTCAGCACGTAATTACTATAATTTGTGCCTGTGTAGTCGAGGCGGTAGTCGAGAATCGGCCTAGGAATTGTTACATAGTGGCAGACCTCGCGAGTGAGCCTGTATGGGTCTGCGGTCGAACTGCTGTCGCCCACCTCGTCACCGTTTAGCACCCAGTATATGTGGTAGACACCGGCGCTGATGTTCGAGTCAAAAAGCAAGTGGATGTCGATTGTGATTTGGAAGCGGGTGTTATCTAGCACGCCGTTGTTATACACTCTGGTGATTCGCACATCGGGGTTGTCGGGGTCTAGATATGTGTCCGCGGTGCCTAGTAGCGTCGGGTCGGGAATCGAGTAGGTTTCAGTGTAGTAGTTTTCAATGTCGTAGCCCGGGTTTGTGTAAAGTCTAGCGGTAACGGAGATAGTTTCAGGGAGTCTGTAGTAAGTTACGCCGTCGATAACCTGTGAAATTGAGTTTACGTAAATGGTTAGGTATGCGTTCTTATACTGGTCCTCGCCCCAAAGTTTGTCGTTACCATTGACTGGGTTTGCGACCTCGGTTTGGAGTTTGGTGGTTAAGTGCGGGCCCTCGATTGAGGCATCTTGGGTGCTACTACGCCATACTTCGCGGACCATTTTCTCGCCTTCGATAATGCTACTTTGATAGCTACTGCTCGAGGTAGATAGGCTAACCTTAACATAGTAATATCCGCTAGATAAGGAGTCGCCACCAGACAGCCACGTACTCGACACAATCTCGCCTGCCCCAGCGAGGCCTACTAATTCGCTAATAAAGTCGAAGTTGTACTGAGTAATGCCTGGGTAGTATGGGATGTAGCTGTAAAATTGCGAGTCAACGGGCTGGTCCCACACGATTTCGGCGAGCGCGTCGCCAGAGTTGCGGACATCGTCGTACGACCTGCCAGGTGCGGGGGTTGGGTCGCCCACTGACCAGTTAGCAAGTTTTAAGAGGCTGACGGTTATCCAAATTTCGTTGTCGTTATTTATAATGTCATCGTAGATTGCCTGGCTGATGTCGTGAGTGAGAGTGATGCCAAGGCTACGGTGGTCGGACCAATTGAGTTGCAACTCAGGCAGGCCCGTGCTCGTAGGCAGGCTGTCGGTGTTTACCTTAACCATTTCGCTATCGAGATAGTACTCCATAGGGCTCGTGGTGTAGATGTACACGTCGTTTCTAGCACCACCACCTGCGATTAGGCTGTCGAGAATTGTGGCGGTCGTGGTGTTGGACACTTCGATAAAGTAGTCAGTAGAGGTTTCGTGTGCCTCATCCCAAGTGCGAACGAGAATTTTGAAGTTCGAGGTCGAAACGCTGTTACTGCCGTAAATTGTGTCGTTAAAGCCCCAACTCAGCACGCCGTCCATATTCAATACTACATCAGTTGGTGCAAACGGGAACGGAATGTCGCGGTAGGTGTATGGTTGCATTGATTCAAGCGTACCATATGAGTTCGGGCTGTAAATACGGGTAGCAATTGTCTGGCCGTTTTTGTCAAACGCTGTGGCCGTAATCATATATTCATAGGTTCCAGCCAGGTAATATGCCCCAGTGTCGCCCACGCGGATGGTGTTATTAAAGTACCCGCGCATGTCGAAAATCAGGCGGTTGTTCGGGGTGTCGAGGGTGAAGTACCCACTGTCATTTTGGTCGATTGTGTAAGTAATTGTGCCGTCGCTAGATACAATTACATTTAAGTATGCCGTGTAGCTTAGGGTGTGACGCTGGTACTGAGTGAGTGCGCCAAACTCTTGGCTGAGGTCGGACACGGACACCACATACTGCACGCGGATGCTGTACGGATGAGTTGGCAGTGTCCAAGTAAGGCTTCCGTTTTTAGCAAAATCGTCCTCGTTATCTGCGGTTATCTCGGTAACAAGGCTATTTACACTCGAATCGCCGTTACGCTCGGGAGCAAACTCCATAAGTTTTGTGGTGAATATAAAACTATTTGGAGTGGTCGCCGTGTGGCTGTTGAGCCTAAATTCGGTATCGGTGATGTTTTGTACCTCGAACCAGAATTCGAACGGGCCATAGTGCTTGATAAAGTCGTAGACAGCGAGTCCTAGGGGCACGTTGCCGTCAAAGTCGTCGGTGCCGAGGGTGATTAGGAATGCCTCGCCCACTGTGTCGGTATAGCCGTTGTAGTAGTCCTTATAATGCGGGACTACACGATAAGTAGCACCTAGCTCTGCGTTTCTAAACACTATATTTACTCTGTTTACATCGTGGTTTGTGGGGCTGTCGGAGAAGCCTACGTCAATTGAGAGTTCTGTTAGCAGTGGTGCGTCGTTTCTAAGGTACAGTTCGCGCTCGAAGAAGCTCGAAGTGCTAGACTCGGCTAGCGGGTCCGTAAGTGGCACTTCTGCGCCACCACTAAGGTAGAAGTAGTAGTTTTCATCGCCGTAAGGGATGAGCTTTATCTTATTAATTCCAGCCACGGTGTTAGGCAGGCGAAGTTTGTAGGTCGTGTTGATAAAGGCGTCGTATGTTAGTTCTGTCGCATGGTTTTCGATTGTACCTACATAGGTGTAGACGTCCTCGCCATCTTCGTTAGTCGAGGTTGCGATGTAAACCTTGAAGTACTGAGCGTATGAGAGCATGTCATTTCGAATAATTAGGTACTTTTCATTAAAGCCAAAACTATTTTCATAAGACTGCAAATCTGCGCTCGGGTCGGTAATTTCATGGTCTACGATACTGCCTTCACTAACAAATGCATCGGGAAGCACGGCAAACAGGCTGTCATCGGTAATTTGAGCGACTGCAAATTTGTTTTGGAAGGTGCGGTTTACGGGTGCTGAGTCGAGGTAGATATCGTTTCCGCATACAACTACGCTGACTACACAGTCCCCTGCTGTCATACTGCGCGACACGTCATCGCGAGTGCCATCGAGGTATGCAAATGTAAACAGGTATCCGCTCTCCCCGCGGTACTCATAGTAGAACTGGCTGGTCGAGGCGTCGCCTGCATTCGGCGCAACATTCGTGCGCACGTACTGAACGTTACCAGCACTGTCGGTTAGGTACACGGTAAAGCGAAGTGGCTCGGTACCCTCTCCCTGCTGAACGGGGTATGTAATGCTAGGGTAGTACCAAGTAATTGTCGTTACATACGTTACACCACCAGCGTTTGCCATGGAGGTAACATTTAGGTTCGTTATGCCCGAAATTTGAGTGCGTACGGTGTAAGTTACACTACTAGACTGCACATCGGGGCTAACGTAGACGTTTTGCGCTACGTCCTCGGCAACTCTTACCACAACATAGTACTCCCCTGCCGTTAAGTCGGCAATAAGAGCATTTATATTATAGGTCGTGGAGTTTGTGATGTCCACAAGGCCGTTATATACCTCGCCATTTTCGGTGAGCGAAATGTAGATTTCATACCTAGTGGCGTGCATTACGGGGTCCCAAGTAACCGTGGTGCCGTCGATACTTAGATTTTCGGGTGCGGAACTAATAATTACTGGGAGGTTTAGCGAGTTCGAGAAGGTCTGTCCGCGATATGCAATAAGGCCATTATACATAGTATCGGACACGACAACTGTCCAAATTGCTGTACGGCTAACCAAAATTGCGGTCTCGACAATTTCATTCGGTACTGTTACGCTAACGGTACCGCCCGAGATATTAGCCCCACTCATAGTAATATCTTGTCCGTTTATGCGGAAGGTGTACGCGCCACCTGTGAATACTGCGGAATTTTGCAACACATCATTCCATGTGGCAGTATATCCAGTCTGCTCATTATACGAGATGCTGACCCCTGTGATTTCGGGGAGGTCGCGAGTGTTGATAAACGTTTCATTTACTCTAGCACTGCTCGTTTTGTCCGTATTGGAGCGGGCCATGATAGAGAGGTGGATGCCGTAGACTGCGTCACTAGGCAGAGCGAATGTAATCGACTCTGTGGTGGTCGAAAGGTCTTGCTGACTCTCAACCCAAGAGCCGTCGCTCGATAGATAATAGGTTGTGTTGTCGCTAGATACGACGTAGAGGTTGTAATCATAGGTCTTGTCGGGGTAACGCTGGTCGCCTACCCACGAAATCGTGATATTTGAGCCGTCTGCCGACATTATAAAGCCACTAGGTGCGTTCATCTCGCCTACGACAAAGGTGTATACTGTCGAACTATTTGGCGCGAAGTTGAACACCTCGAGTCCTAGGTTGCTAGGCGAACAATTTACTGCCGAGGTTACTGCTGAAATTGTGATTGTAAAGCGCGAGTTTGGAGTTGTAAACGCGGTTACCCAGTCCTCGTCGCCTGTGAAACTAAACTGGCCATTTGATATCTGTGTAGACAGGAAGTTTATCGAGTCGGTAGCACCTGCGTTGTTATAAGCGACAGTTGCGGTGTAGCCAATGAATGTGGTTAGGCTACCTGGAATTGTGAGTTCGTCGAATGTTACTACAAAGTCGGTGCCACTCGGATTTGAGAGTGTGATGTTGCTAGCCACGTCAAAGGTTTTTGCGACGTACAGAATCAGCGGGTCGCTCCAAGCACTTGGTGCGTACCTGTCGTTTCTAGCGTGACGGACCGAAATTTGGTAGATACCACGGTCGGCAAAGTGAGTATCTCCGTACAAGGTGTACTGGTTGTTTTGCCAGGTTAGGCTGTCGAAAATCTCGCTTTTTGTAATGTCGCCGTTGCTGTCGAGCAGTTCAACACGCAATTCAAACTGGTTTGCACGTGAGTCGGGGTTTTGTAGAGTGATGAAAACTTGGTTGTCGTCAACAAGGGTGCTGTATGACTGCCCCGAGTTTGCCGTGTAGACGATTACTGGGGTGTTTAGTTGCTCTTGGTAAATAAAGCGAATTGAGCCTGTGTAACTATCGAGCATTGCGCCGTTCCCTATTGCTGTAACGGACACAAAGTAGTCGCCACTAGCCATGCGTGAGAGTTCTTCACTGCTGATTGCGTAACTATTAGTATATACGCTCGTGGATACATATATAAGGCTATCGTTGACACCAGTTACTACGACCTCGTACTCACTAGGCGAAATCGTTTCTCCGCCTATAAGTTCAGCAACAATCTGGTTCCACATGATAACTACTGCGTTCTCGGCCATATCCTGTGAAACGGTAATTGTCGGAGTGTCGAACATTCTGTACCAAGTAAATAATACGGATGTAGGTCTACTTGGAGTGTAAATCGAGGTGTCGACCGGGTTTGCCACAATCTCGAATGTGTACTCGCCTGCTGGAGCAGAGTTCGTAGTCATGAGGTTCTCGATATTGTAGTAGACAAAGCCGTCGGTGTTGCTAGCGGGAATTGTCGTGTTTAGGCCTGGGAGCAGACTGCAAGTTAATTCATAATTTGCGACAAGAGAATTGTAGACAATCTGCAAGTAGTCTTGGTTATTACGCTGAATCACGGATACAATGGGGCTGGGAATTTGGTTTGAGAACTCCCATTCAAACAGTCCTGCCTCACTAGGCTCATAAAAGGCGTTATCGCCAGGAAGAGCGGTTATTTCGAAGTTGTATGACCTGACTTCGGTAAAGAAGTTACTTGGTATAGTCATGCGGACGACGCGCCTATATTCGCCATCTACGACCGCGGTATATTCACCGAACACGAAGTTATCATATATCACTCCGTCGATTTTTACCTCATAACTTACTGCGTCCTCTACATAGTCCCATTGCAGATACGAGTTGTCATCGGCGGTTATAAAGTTTGTAGGAGTAGCGAGTTGATTTGAAATCCTAAAGGACCTTGAGTTATCGGGCGAGCGCATATTATTAGCACTTGCGATAGCGGCGGCGTAGATGTTGTAGTCGCCTACCAGTAGTTCCTTGCCGTCGTTAATAAGGTTCAGTTGTCTTAGGTTGAGGGTGTACGTTGTGCTGGTTAGGTCGGTAATGTAGGCGGTGTAGTTTACACCAGTCGTGCCTGACAATCTCCACTCGATTGCCTGGGTGTACGGAATTGACTCAGCGGTTATAGTAAGCGTTAGAATATATGAGGACTCGTCTAGTGTAATCGCGGGCGCATCGATAAACAATGCGTTTGTAAACGTTGTGTCCCAGTTGCACGAAGTTAGGTTTTCCTGGTATGTGGTCGCATCGATTCGTCCTGCGTACACGGTAATTGTCGTTTCGCGGTGTAGAGGCAGGCAGTCAAAATCGACATTTATAACTGCGTCGAGGCCTGGGGTAATCTTGCCCGACTCATTCATGCTGACAGCGGTCCTAGTCTCTCCTGTACTGAATTCGAGGTAGTAGTGCGTAACGTACCTATTTAGCGAAGGTATTGTAATCTGCACTTCGCGGGAGTCGGGTGCTGCGGAAAAGATAAGTTCTGTGCTACCAGAGAGTACGTAAGAATAGTTTAGGTTAACGGTAGTTCTCTCGCTCTCGATATACAACTGTCCTGAAGCGGATGAGTAGACGGACACGCTATTCTGCCCTAGACTTAAATACTCACTGATGTCAGCGACATAGGTGTTCGTTGTCGTAAGGTCGGGAATTAACACGCCATTTATCTCGACGCTGTATGTACCGCCCGAGTTGGTTACGGTGTCCACAGGGTCCCACGAAATTGCTACGGTGTTGCCGGTCTGTTCGTAAAGGAGGTTCGTGGGTGCGCTGTGGTAGTAGGAGTTTACGACGGACACCGCAGCAGACGGCACGCTGTTTATGTAATTTAAGTCATCGACGTTGTCGCGGACAATCGCCTGGACTGTTACCCTATACTGCCCTGGCACATTGTAGCCGTTTATGTAGTTGGTAACATACAAGGTGTCAGTTATGTATCCGCTCTCGGGACGCACGGCGGGTTGCGCAATAACACCTGCGTCGTTATTGTCCACTTGGATATTGTAATACTGCGCGCCCTCAACGTAGGTAAAGTTTACGGTGAATGTAAACTTGTTTGGAACATCCGTATTAGTTCTCACAATCGGCGACTGAATCACAGGGGTCGAGAGGCGAACCTTGTAATCAAAGGACACGGGGTCAGAAGGGTTGGAGTCGGTAAAGTATACCGAGTACCCGCGTGTGATTACGTCAACTGCGTACAGCCCTGGGGAAAGGCTTCGGTCGTTCATATAGTCGGAAATTTGTAGGCTGGTTGACGTTACGGTTTGGGTTAGCACGATACTGCCGAGTTGCAGAGTGCCACCAACCATTATGGCCTCATGCACGCGCACGAGGTACCCAGCCTGTGCCCCACTCACCTCGCGCCACGCCATAGAGTAGACACCATTCGCGTCGATTATGCGCACATCGGCAGGCGTCTGCATTTGGCTGACCGCGTTGTATGGCGCGGACTCTTCGCTGTAATCGCTGTTGTATATGTATTGATTCCCCTCGCGGACGGCCTGGATGCGCACGCAGAACGAACTGCCGACATCGACAAGGTCATCTAGCGGAATCGTGTACATCGTAGTCAACAGCCCCGTAACATTCAAGAAGTCGAAGAAGTCGCCAGTTTCGATGTTGCTGTTTGCGAGCAGAACTAAGTTGTATGATGACGCAACATACGGAGTGTTTGGGTCGTATGGGTTTATGTCGCTAACTGGGTCCCAGCGGATGACCAGGTTGTTGCCTTCCTTTGTAATGCTCACGGAGTTAGCGTCGGGTGTGGATAAGGTGTGAGTAACCGTGTAGTTGATTACCTCGCTGTCTTGACTCGCAATCACAAAATTCGGGTTGGTCTTAGGAATTGCGCGAATATAGATACTGTGGGAGCCTAAGGTGTCGGACACTGGCACGCTGTTAATAGTGAGCGTGCTAAGGTCGAGGGAGTATTGAGTATTCGAGGCGAGGCCTTCGGTTAAAATCGTAGTAGCCAGCATTCCGTCGATATATACCTCGTACTCGTCAACTGCGGAGTCGATGTCCCACACAAGACTTTTCGGGGTCCCTTGTGCGAAGTTTGTGGCGTCTGGATCAAGTTCTATTACTGGCGCGCGAATGGTAGTCGACCTGAAAAAGTTGGTAGGTTCGCTGTACTCACTCGCGTGGACATATCTATTCTCCTCGCCCGTGATTAGATTTACCGAGGTTGCTTGCACATAAAAGGCAATGAAGTTTAGTTCACTATATGGGTATTGGTTTAAAATTGTAGAGAAGTCAAAGTTGTTTGCGTCCGATCTTAGAGGCTCGGTGGTCAGTGGAATTGGGTCGCCATTTGAGTCGAAGTCCGATGCGATAATGATATTATAACTTACCGCATTTGCAACCGATGACCAGTACAAAATACTGTTTGAATCGAGGGATAAATTTGAGGGGGCTAGAAGTGTAGTCGAGTACTCGACAAAGGCCGTATCGCTTAGGTACGAGTTGTAGTCGGGGGTCGAGTGCAGAGCGCGCACTTGGAACGAATACAGCCCGTAATCGCGAATATACGCCGAGATGTCCACCTGTGTTTGATTGCTGTTAAACACATTTTGGCCACCATTTACATAAATTTGGTAATTTTCCGCATTTTCAACAGGGTCGAACGACAATATTCGATTATCGAGGTCGACGCGCACGTTTGTTGGTGTGTCGAGCCTAGAGGTTAGAGAAGTATTGCGCCTTGGGCTATCCTGGAATATAAAAATTAAACCGAGTATCAGCCCGACTAACAAAACAATCACAACTACGGAAATCACGATTTTTGCTGTTTTAGACATATTTTCCCCCTATTTTTGTTTTGTCTAAGATTTCTACAAAATTCAATGTTACCCTACAAGAAAAAACAATTTCTGCATATAATCAATTATATAAAATCTCGTTAATTAAAGCAAGCAAATTAGCAAACAATCGAAACTTTTTAAGCTGGCAAAATAAATTTTTTTGTAAATTCCCAGTCTGCTTCGTAAAAATTACTATTTTACACAAAAATCGCGCTTTTTGAAGACTTTTTAGGGCTTGTTTACGGGTTTATTTTTTGTCTTTTTGTCGCTTTTTATGTCAAAAATTAGAAAAAAGAAAAGAGCT